>JAZQQH010000114.1:0-2034 GCA_045628985.1 Bacteroidales bacterium
GTGTAGGGGGTATCGACCCCTCCTGCGCCGGAGTCAACACAATAAGCATTCCGCCTGGGGAGTACGGCCGCAAGGTTGAAACTCAAAGGAATTGACGGGGGCCCGCACAAGCAGCGGAGCATGTGGTTTAATTCGATGCAACGCGAAGAACCTTACCAGGTCTTGACATCGATGTAAAGCTGGAGAGATACAGTGTCTCTTCGGAGGAATTGAGACAGGTGGTGCATGGTTGTCGTCAGCTCGTGTCGTGAGATGTTGGGTTAAGTCCCGCAACGAGCGCAACCCCTATGATCAGTTACTAACAGGTAATGCTGAGGACTCTGATAAGACCGCCGGGGACAACTCGGAGGAAGGTGGGGACGACGTCAAATCATCATGCCCCTTATGACCTGGGCTACACACGTGCTACAATGGTGGTAACAAAGAGCTGCGAGCCTGTAAGGGTAAGCGAATCTCAAAAAAGCCATCTCAGTTCGGATTGTGGGCTGCAACCCGCCCACATGAAGTTGGAGTTGCTAGTAATCGCGGATCAGAACGCCGCGGTGAATACGTTCCCGGGCCTTGTACACACCGCCCGTCACACCATGGGAGTTGGGAGCACCCGAAGTCAGTGAGGTAACCGCAAGGAGCCAGCTGCCGAAGGTGAGACCGATGACTGGGGTGAAGTCGTAACAAGGTAGCCGTATCGGAAGGTGCGGCTGGATCACCTCCTTTCTAAGGAGCAGTACCCGATCGAAAGAGAGGGTGCCATCCTAAGGTCGATTGCCCGAGCAGCAATGCAAAGGGTAATGAGAATGCAGCAACAGGCTGCAAATAAGGCTGAAGAAGCCTGAACAGTCGGTATAATTCAGAATTGCCGGCGACTGATTGTTCGAAACTCTCACTCTTCACTATATCGCTTTCAGGGATTGCAACCGCAGCAATGCGGAAGCGAAGAACCTGAATGCACCTTGACAACTACACAGAGCAAGAGATACGAGGAGCAAGAAAAGCTGCGACGATCTCAGAGCGGGATCATTGATTCTGCGAAGAGGGAGCGGTAAGTACTTGTGAAGAGAAATATTCAAAGTAAAGCAGAGTCTTTATTAACAATAGAAGCAAGACTCACAAACAGTTCTACAATGTTTGTGAGGAAGATAAAGCTAATAAGGGCGCATGGTGGATGCCATGGCACTAACTGCCGATGAAGGACGTGATAAGCTGCGAAAAGCTTCGGGGAGCTGCAAGTAAGCATTGATCCGGAGATATCCGAATGGGGAAACCCGCTCATTTAACAGGTGAGCATCCGTGAATGAATCCATAGTTCACGCGAAGGGTACCCGGTGAACTGAAACATCTAAGTAACCGGAGGAAAAGAAAGAAAAATCGATTCCCGTAGTAGCGGCGAGCGAAGAGGGAAGAGGCCAAACCAGTTGTCTACGGACGGCTGGGGTTGAGGGCCATCAAGGAGAAACCGAAGTCGAGCTGAATACCGAAGGAAAGCGGAATCAGAGAGGGTAACAGTCCCGTAAGCGAAGACGGAAGCGGACAGATGGTACCAGAGTACCGCGGGGCACGAGGAATCCTGTGGGAAGCCGGGGGGACCACCCCCCAAGCCTAAAGACGGTTAGTGACCGATAGCGCATAGTACCGTGAGGGAAAGGTGAAAAGAACCCCGGGAGGGGAGTGAAAGAGAACCTGAAACCATGTGCCTACAAGCAGAGGGAGCGTAATTAAAGCGTGACCTTGTACTTTTTGTAGAACGGACCGGCGAGTTGCGTTATGCAGCGAGGTTAAGGACTGAAGGTCCGGAGCCGAAGCGAGAGCGAGTCTGAACAGGGCGACAAGTTGCATGACGCAGACCCGAAACCGGGTGACCTATCCATGAGCAGGTTGAAGTGGTGGTAGAACACCATGGAGGACCGAACCAGACGTCCGCTGAAAAGGGCGGGGATGACTTGTGGATAGCGGAGAAATTCCAATCGAACCCGGATATAGCTGGTTCTCCTCGAAATAGCTTTAGGGCTAGCCTGAGATTAGTCTAACGGGGGTAGA
>JAZQQH010000115.1:0-48074 GCA_045628985.1 Bacteroidales bacterium
GCCACCTTCAAACGCCATTGCGCACGATTTTGAAAGTTTTCTTTGTGTAGAAAACACGCAAAAACATGGAAAGACATCAGGCCTTGCAAGTCTGGTGTCTTTTCGTTATATTTGCGGGCAAAAAAGGAATCGAAATAATGAATTCACCCTATATCTACGAGCTGCTGAGGCATTCCATTAATGCCTCGAAGAGATAAAACCATCAATAAAAAGAAAAAAGCACCCCACAAGAAGTGAGATGCTGATCTTGCCCCAGAATGGCGCGGGTCTTTGACATCCCGAAGGATGGATGCGGCGGAGGCGATTTTGGGGACTTACGCCTTTTTTCTTCGTTGCATCAAGATTGCCACGGCTTATTTTTCCGCTGCAAAGATACGCACAAAAATAATAAGCGCCAAATTTTTGGGCCGGAAAAATGAGTTTGAGAGAGTATTTCCTCAAAATTCATATACGCAAATGGCAAAACGGTGTTACAGTTGTTACAGTGTTACAGTTCAGATTCTAGTCAATCCTCCGTCCAGATCTCGTACGAAGCAATGGCCTGGCCTTCGAGCATCGCGCCACCACTCATCGTCTTGGCTCCCTGCGCCTTGGCTTTGGCCAGGAACTGTGTCTCGGCAGGATTGTAGATCAGGTCGTAGCAGACGTGATGAGGGGTCAGGGCCTCATAAGGGATGGCAGGACACTCATCGACGTGTGGGAACATGCCGACGGGCGAGCAGTTGACAATGACGGAATAATCGGCCATCATGGCAGGAGTCAGCTGGTCGTAGGTCAGGCGGCCAGGAGCAGAGGTGCGACTGACGTAGACGGGCTGGATGCCCATGTCTTCGAGCGCCACACAGACGGCGCGGCTGGCGCCACCGGTGCCAAGGACGAGAGCCTTGGCCGAAGCTTGACAAGCAATACCCGTAGTATCAACAATTCCTGCCTCAATGAGCAATGGCTTGATACTGTCGCGGAAGCCTATAATATCGGTATTATAACCTTTGAGGTAGAGACCAGGAAGCTTGGTCTCTGCCCCTTCTGGTGCGCGCCTAACCTTGATGGTATTGACCGCACCGATACGCTCAGCCACAGGATCAAGTGCGTCGAGGAACTGCATCACCTGCTGCTTATAAGGGATGGTCACATTGAGTCCACGGAGTGCAGGCTCATTGGCCAGAACACCAGGAAGAAGGTCGACTGTCTCCAGATCGAAATTCACATATTCAGCATCGATAGACAAGCGCTCGAAACGCTCATTATGGAATTTACGCGAAAAAGAATGGCCAAGCGGATGGCCTAATAAACCGTATTTAAGTGTCATAATCAATCAATTTTGTCAAATAATTCTAAAGATGGCGCAAAAATAGACACTTTTTGACGAAGATACAAATTTTTTTAGTATTTTTGCACCGAATTAATGTAAAATTGAACTTATGCGCTCGCTTTACACATATATTTCGATTGTCTTTATCCTTCTTTTCGCCTTTACCCTCCCTATGGTGGCTGAGGCAAAGAACAAATTCACCGTGGTCATCGACCCTGGTCATGGTGGTGGAGACATTGGAACCCCTCATCGCAAATGCAAGCAGGACGAGAAGGTCATTGCCCTGAATGTGTCACTCAAGCTCGGCAAACTCATCGAACAGAATAATCCAGATATCAAGGTCGTATATACCCGCAAGAAGGACGTCTATCCTTCGCTCCCTGACCGTACGCAGATAGCCAAGAATGCCAAGGGCGACCTGTTTATTTCGATCCACGTCAATGCGGCGCCTGATGCCAGTGCACGCGGCTTTGAGACCTACGTCTTCGGCGTATCGGGCGAGAAAGGCAAGCGCGAAGACGAGCAGAAGCGACTGAAGGAACGCATGGAGGAAGAGCGTGAGAACCTCGACATCAACGGTAAGCTGGTCAACTTCGATACGGACATCGACATTGAGACCAAGATCCTCTGCCAGGCGCAGCGTGAGAAGCATAACAAGCAGAGCATGGAGTTTGCCAACAGCGTGCACAACGCCATCATCAATGGCATCAAGAAGACGGCGTATGCCAAGAACGTCAACAACCGTGGCGTGCGACCTAAGAACCTTTTCGTACTCTGCTACTCCCCTATGCCAGCCGTCCTCATCGAGCTTGGCTATATGAGCAATCTGGCCGAAGAGAAGTTCATCACCAGCGATGCAGCTCAGGAGAACTTCGCGCAAAGCATCTATTCCGCTGTGAGCAACTACAAGAAGAACTGGGACAAGCGACAGCTGAAAAACATCGGTACGGTAGAATATGAGGAGGAAGAGCCTGCAGTGGTAGAGAAGCCTGCAAAACAGGAAACTAAGCCTGTTGAGACTAAGCCTGCCAAACAAGAGACTAAGCCAACCAAAGAGGAAGCCAAGAACAGCAACGACGTTTACTGGCGCATCCAGTTCTATATCTCAGACACCGAGTTGAAACCTAACGCCAAGCAGCTCAAAGGCCTCTCGCCTGTGCAGTATTACAAAGACGGCAAGCTCTACAAATATACTTACGGCAACACAACGTCTAAGGCTCAGATGAACAAGGACCTGCAGACCGTCAAGAAACTCTTCAAGGACGCCTTCCCTGTCAAGTTCGACAGCCAAGGGAATAAAATGAAATGATATGAAAATCAATAACGAACTCAAGATCGGTTTCTGGGCCATCGTGGCCATCGTCGTCATGTTCTACGGCATGCGATACCTCAAAGGAATCAACTCTTTCAAAGAGGGTCAGTTCTATTATCTCTCGTGCGACAAGGTCGATGGCCTGGCCGTATCGAGCCACATCACGCTCCATGGCCTCAAGATAGGCATGGTACGCTCGATGGAATATGACGCCAAGACGAAGAACATCGTGGTGCTGCTCAACGTCTATGACAGCGATATGAAAATCCCTCGCGACAGCCACGTGAGTGTCAAGGGAGACCTGTTAGGAACGTCGGAAATCGTCATCGAAATGGGCGAAAGCACCCAATATTACGAGCCTTGGGACACCATCCAGGCTCCTGCCGCTGCAGCCGGATTGCTGGAGAAGGCCGACCCGATCGTCGAGCAAATCAACAGCCTCATGCCAAAGATCGATACGCTGATCTCGGGCATCAACGTGCTGGTCAACGAGAGCAAGATGCAGGAGAGCCTGCTGCAGATCAACACATTGACCCAGCACCTCAACACCACAGTCAATCAGCTCAACCAGCTCCTCCGCAAGGACGTACCTGGCATCATGAGCAATCTGGAGAGCGCTACGGCCAATCTGGACACCCTGAGCGTACAGGCCAAGGAAGCCGACATCAAGCAGCTCCTGGCCAACACCAACGCCACCATCCAGAGCGCCAACGAACTACTCAAGCAGATGCAGAACCCTGACGGTACAGTCGGCAAGGTACTCAACACCTCAGAGCTGCATGACCAGCTGAATCGCACCATCGCTGATGTCGATTCGCTGATCAACGACATCAAGGCTAATCCAAAGAAATATATACACATCAAGGTCTTCTGATTTACCATTAGACCAATTACTATTTACCATTAAGTTATGAAAGTAGCAATCATCGGAGCCGGCAACATGGGCGGCGCCATTGCTCGTGGCATGGCCACTGGCAGCATCATCAAGGCAGAAGAAATCGTCGTAACCGCACATACTCAGGCCACGCTCGACAAGCTGAAGGCCGACATCCCAGCCCTCCACACTACGCTCAATAACCGCGAAGCTGCAGAGGGTGCCAACATCATCGTCCTCTGCATCAAGCCTTGGCTCGTACAGCCAGTGCTGGAGGAGATCTATCCTGCTATCAACCTGTCCAATCCGATGATCATCAACGTGGCAGCAGGTATCACCTTCGAGCAGATCTCGACCATGATGGCCGGAGACATCCGTCCTGTGGCTCGCGTCATCCCTAACACCGCCATTGCCATCAAGATGAGTCCTACGCTGATGTGCTTCAACGAAGCTATGAGCGAAGCGCAGCAGCAGTTGGTCAAGGCTATCTTCGATGAGCTCGGACAGAGTATCATCACCGACGAGGCTCACATGGCAGCAGGTACCGCCATCACCTCTTGTGGCATTGCCTACGCCTTCGCTTATATCCGTGCAGCCATCCAGGGTGCTGTCGAACTCGGCTTCTACCCTCACGTGGCTAAGCAGATGATCGATCAGACCGTACAGGGTGCTGTGGCATTGCTCGAACAGAATGGTTCTATGCCCGACGCTGAGATCTTTAAGGTCTGCACCCCTGGCGGCATCACCATCAAGGGACTCAACGAAATGACCAAGGAAGGCTTTGACCATGCAGTCATTGCCGGACTTAAGAAGGCTGCAGGTAAGCAGTAACTCCTAACTCCTCACTCCTAACTCCTCACTAGAAAGTGCTCAACTACATCTGGCTCTCTTTCTTTGTCGTGGCCTTCATCTCGGCCATTCTGATCTCAACCGTCGGTGGAGATCCAGAGATCTGGTCGCGACTGATGAATGTATCGTTCACCTCTTCGGCCAAGGCTTTTGAGATCTGCCTGGGCCTGACGGGTGTCCTCAGCTTCTGGCTCGGCTTGATGAAGATTGGCGAGAAAGGTGGCGTCATAGCAGCCTTCAGCCGACTCATCAATCCGCTCTTCTCGCGCATCTTCCCAGGTATTCCAGCTGGCCATCCTGCACAAGGTAGCATCCTGATGAATGTCAGTGCCAATATGCTCGGCCTCGACAATGCAGCCACACCTATGGGACTCAAGGCGATGAAGGAGATGCAGGAACTCAACACGAAGAAAGACACGGCCAGTGACGCGATGATCATGTTCCTGGTGCTCAACACCTCTGGCGTGACCATCATCCCGATCTCGATCATGATGTACCGCGCTCAGTTCGGTGCAGCAAATCCGTCGGACGTCTTCCTGCCCTTGCTCCTCGCCACGGCTTGCTCGTCGTTCGGAGCCTTGTTCCTCTGCTGTCTCAAGCAGAAGGTCAAGTTGCTCGATCCTGTCATCATCGGCACTTTCCTCGGCGCTGCAGCTACCATTGGTGGCATCGGCTGGTTCTTTTCCTCGCTCTCTCAGGAGCAGCTGACGCTCTATAGCAGTGTCTTCAGCAATGTGTTGCTTTTCAGCGCCATCATGCTGTTTCTGCTGGCAGGATTACGCAAGAAGGTCGAACTCTTCCCGACGTTCGTAGAAGGCGCGAAGGAGGGTTTCCAGACGGTCGTGACCATCATCCCTTACCAGATTGCCATGTTTGTGGGTATCAGTCTTTTCCGCGAATGTGGTGCATTGACTTACATCACCGATGGTTTAGGCTGGTGCTTCGCTCATCTCGGATTCAACACAGATTTCGTCCCGGCTTTGCCTTGCGCCATCCTCAAGCCGCTCAACGGTGCTGGTGCTCGTGCCATGATGCTCGACGCCTTCCAGACCTACGGTGTCGATTCCTTCGTCGGGCATGTATGTAGCACCATCCAGGGTAGCACCGATACGACGATGTATATCCTTGCCGTGTACTTCGGTTCGGTGGGAGTCAGCAAGTTCCGCTATGCAGCTGCGTATGGCTTGATGGCCGACTTCATCGGTATTACTTCGGCCATCCTGGTCAATTATCTCTTCTTCGGATGATTATCGCTCTTCCTGATACGTGTCCGAAGGAACCACCTATCGTTCCCGTCAACTATGTCAACGCCGTGGAGCGCGTTGGCCACCAGGTGCGCGTCCTTCCTTATACGATCGATGAGGAGGCTTGTCAGCTGATGCTCGATGGCGTGGATGTCCTCCTCTTTATGGGTGGTGGCGACATTGAGGCAAAATGGTTCGGCGCAGAGCAATCACCGCTGGCAGGAGCACCTAACCAGAGACGTGATGAGTTTGAGATGCTGCTGTTCAAACTGGCCTTGCAGCGAAGACTCCCCATCATGGGAATCTGTCGAGGCCATCAGCTCATCAACATCGCCTTAGGTGGTACTATCTATCAGGATTTACCTACAGAGTATACAAATCATACTGAGAGTGGCCTTGCTCCGCTGATCAATCACTCCCGTCCGGATTCCGAGTGGGCCGGTGTGCATGACATATATATAAATAAGGAGTCACGACTCTATCACGTACTGCAAGTCGACAAGGCCTGTGTCAACAGCACCCACCATCAGGCGCTCAAGGACTTAGGTCGCACACTCCGCGTCACCGCCACGTCTGCTGATGGCGTCATCGAGGCCATAGAGTCCGACACCTACCCTATCGCCGCCGTGCAGTTCCATCCTGAACGTCTGGCTTTTGGCGATGATACCCTCTTCACGCCACTGTTCGCTAAGATGCAGGAGCTGACAAGTATTTGACAACACATCATATCCGTCACAATGAAGATCGTCACCGCCTTCGACTCGTTCAAAGGTTGCATGAGTGCACAGGAAGCCTGCCATGCAGCCGCCTCTGGATTGCAGGAGCGCTATCCGGATGCTGAAGTCATATGTCTGCCGATGAGCGATGGCGGAGAAGGAATGGTCGATTGTATCGCCGAAGCCTTGGACGTGGAGATGATCACGGTCAACGTCCACGATCCGTTGATGCAGCAGATTGAGGCAAAGTATGCTATTTCTGTAGGTTCAGATAATAGCACGAACCAAGCGCAGAAGACCGCATACATGGAGATGGCCGCTGCCAGTGGCTTGACGCTAGTTCCGATGGAGAAGCGCAATCCGATGATCACCACCACCTACGGTGTAGGAGAAATGATTCTTGACGCCATTCGCCGCGGTTGCACGAAGATCATCATGGGCATAGGAGGAAGCGCCACGTGCGATGGCGGACAGGGTATGATCGAGTGTCTCCGACCCCACCTCCCCTTGCCAGCCGAAGTCATCGTTGCCTCCGATGTCAGTAATCCGCTCTATGGTCCTGAGGGTGCAGCATACGTCTTCGCTCCGCAGAAAGGAGCCACACCAGAGCAGGTCATCCTCCTGGATCAACGCCTCAGGGACTTCGCACGCCAAACCGAGTCAGCCGGCATTGCCTCTCCCCAACTGGTCAATCACCCCGGCGCTGGCGCAGCAGGCGGCTTAGGCTATGGCCTGATGGCCTATCTCCATGCCAAGCTCACCTCTGGCGTTGACCTGCTGCTTGATGCCATCCACTTTGACCAGCAGATTGCAGAAGCTGACCTGGTGCTGACGGGTGAAGGCAAGACGGATGGACAGACATTATATAATATAATAGGAGACAATACTGCCACAACTGCCGACGCTGGAAATGCATCTGAAGCTCCGAAGAAAGTCCCCATGGGAGTACTTGCCAGAGCAAAACGACAAGCGATTCCCTGCATGCTCCTCTCCGGTGCAATAGAAGACCAGCAGCAATTGCTCCAAGCAGGGTTCTCAGCGGTTAAATCGATCAATGAGGGAGACCTCAGGCCGATCGTGGAGCTGATGAGAAAAGAGAATGCGATGGAGAATATGCGCAAGACATGTCAACAAAGAGCAACTTATGATCCCAGAATTAGAAAATAGAAAATGGACAGTACTCAAGAGCGAGAAGCTCCTGAGCAAAGGCACCTGGATGAACCTCCGCATGGAGCGCGTCCAGCTCCCTACAGGAGGTATTGTACCAGAGTGGTTCGTACTGGAGTTCCCTGATTGGATCAACGTCATTGCCATCACCAAAGATGGTAAGTTCGTCATGGAAGACCAGTACCGTCACGCCCTCGGCCAGACACACTTCGAGCTCGTAGCTGGTGTCATCGACCCAGGAGAGACTCCCCTCGAAGCAGCCAAGCGTGAGCTCAGCGAGGAGACAGGCTTCGGAGGTGGCGAGTGGCAGCTCTTCATGACGGTATCGCCCAATCCCACCAACCACACCAACCTCAGCTACACCTTCCTCGCCACAGGCGTTGAGAAACTCAGCGAACAGCATCAGGAAGCCACCGAAGACATCCACGTGGACATCTTCACACGCGAGGAAGTCAAGGAACTGCTCCAGACAGGCAAGATCATCCAGGCGCTACATCTGGCTCCACTCTGGAAGTACTTTGCAGAAAACCCAGATTAACTAATACACCCTATATACTCTATAACTAATTATTTTATGAAACACAACAAAGCACTATCACTATCCGCTCTTCTGCTCCTTACTGGCATGAGCATGCAGGCCAAGGACTATGTCGTGAACTCTCCTGACGGCCACCTCAAAGCCACGGTCAGCGACACAGAGAAAATCACCTGGAGCATCGAGCGCGACGGCGCCACCGTGCTTCTCCCATCGGCTATCAGCATCAAGACCTCAAAAAGCGTCGGCAAGAAAAACATGCTGACAGAGTGGGGCGAGAAGACCCGCATCTCAGGCGCCAAGCAGAAGGCCATCAGCCGTACTTTCAACCCTATTAACTATAAAAGGAGTACCGTCAACGAGACTTGCAACGAGCTCACCCTCACGTGTAGCGGTGAATTCAACCTCGTGGTCAGAGCCTATAACGACGGTTGCGCATACCGCCTCGTGAGCAAAGTAAACAAGCCAGTGCGCGTAGTGAGCGAGAACAACGCTTTCTGCTTCGCTGACGACTACAACGCCTTCGTGCCATACGTCAACGACAACCGCGGCGGCGAGAAGTACTGCTATTCGTTTGAGTCATATTACGACGAACAGCCAATCTCGAAGATGTTCCCTGACTCTATCGCCATCACTCCACTGGCCGTCTGTCTGCCTAACCAGATGAAGGCCATCGTGATGGAAACCAGCGTCGAGAACTACCCTGGCATGTTCCTTTATCGCAATGACGCCACCCCAGCCAACACGCTCCTCACCGACTTCGCACCACTGCCAATCGAAACCGTAGTAGGTGGCTTCGACCGTCTGAACCTCGTGCCAACAAAGCGTGCCGACTACATCGCCGACCTCAAGCCTCTCCAGCAGTTGCCTTGGCGTCTGGTGCTTGTCACTGCGCAGGATACTCAGTTGCTCGACACTGACACCCCATTCTGCCTCTCTCCTGAGTGCCGCCTCGCTGACACCTCATGGATCAAGCCGGGCAAGGTGGCTTGGGACTGGTGGAACAACTGGAACCTCTATAACGTCGACTTCCGCGCTGGCATCAACACCCTCACCTACAAGAAGTACATCGACTTTGCTTCGAAGAATGGCGTAGAATACATCATCGTCGACGAAGGCTGGAGCGATGAAGAAGACCTCCTAAAGTACGCCAACGACGAACTCTCTATTCCTGAGCTCGTGGCATACGGCAAGGAGAAGAACGTTGGCATCATCCTCTGGAGCTCATGGCGCAACCTCATCAAAGACATGGAGCGCAACATGAATCACTACAAGGAGGCTGGCGTCAAAGGCTTCAAGATTGATTTCTTCGACCGTGATGATCAGATCGTTATCGCCTCTGCTTACGAGATGGCTGAGTATGCAGCCAAGCACCACCTGCTCGTAGATTACCACGGACTCAAGCCAATGGGCGTGCAGCGCGCTTATCCTAACGTCGTCAACTTCGAGGGCGTCAAGGGTCTGGAGAACTGCAAGTGGGAGCAGCGCAATGCCAACGGCCCTGTGCACGACATGCCACGCTACGACGTCTCTATCCCTTACCTCCGCATGCTCCCTGGCCCACTCGACTACACCCCAGGTGCTATGCACAACGCTACCCGCGACCACTTCTTCGGCAACAACAACCACCCTATGAGCATGGGTACCCGCGTGCACCAGATGGCTATGTATGTCATCTACGAGGCTCCTCTCCAGATGATGGCCGACTCGCCAACACACTACGAGCAGAACCAGGAGTGCACCGACTTCATCGCCGCCGTACCTACCACCTTCGATGAGACCATCCCTCTCAGCGGAGAAATGGGCGAATACGTAGCCATCGCTCGTCGCAAGGGTGACACCTGGTACGTGGCAGCCATGAACAACTGGTCGCCTCGCACTCTGACCATCGACCTCTCAAAGTTCCTTACTTCAGAAAAGAACATGGACAGCTTTGGTGATGGTATCAACGCTGATCGTGAGGCTACAGATTACAAGCACGTGACCCGCAAGGTATCTGCTTCTGAGAAGTTGACCATCAACCTGGCTCCTGCAGGTGGTTGGTGCGCTATCTTCAGTAACTAAAGAATGGACATCTTGCTTGCAAGGCGGACGTTCCTGCATAAAAGAACGGACGTCGTGAATGCAAGACGTCCATTCCTGCATGCAAGATCGGACGCCATGAATGCAGGACGTCTAATCCTTCATGCAAGATTGGACGCCGTGATTCCGTGTATACCTATTTTTAAAGCAAAATCGGACGCCCTGAACCCAAGGTGTCCGATTTTCATTTTAATATAAGTACAAAAGGAAATATGCTTACTTAATTACCTTAATCTTCATGCGCACATCGGTGCGAGGACGGTTGGCGACGTTGCTCTCAAGAGCGGCAATCTTGCTGATGACTTCGAGACCTTCGACAACCTCTCCATAGCAGGTATATTCGCCATAGATGTGGTAGGCGCCACCGACGGTGGTGTAGGCTTCGCGCTCTTCTGGAGTGAAGAAGCGAGTACCTGGATAGGTGCGAGCGATGCTATCGATATCGTGGTTGACGCGGCGTGCCAGCTGGTTGTACATCTTTGCGTCGACGGTCTTCAGCATATCGAGGCTATCGACTACGGCTTTGGTCATGACGAGTTTCTTAGCCTTCTTTCGAGCGTCGGCGTTGTGTGTCTTCTCCCAGTTGTTGAGCGTAGCATCGGACATCTGATAGCCTTCGACGATGAAGAACTGAGACATATCTGATTTCTTTACACCTTCGCGATGAGGTGCACAGAGAGCGCCTTTCTTCGGGATGTGACGGGTATTCTCCATCGGGATCTCTTCGCTGACGTCTCCCCATCCGATGCTCTGACCAGGTGCTGCTGTCTTGCTATCAGGAGCTCCTCCCTGGATCATGAAGGTAGGGATGACTCGGCCGAAGAGTGAGTCGTCGTAGTAACCTGCACGTACTTTGCTGAGGAAGTTGGCCACAGTCTTCGGGCAATCGTCATAGAGTACGATGCGCATGTTGCCCATGTTGGTGGTGATGAGGACTTCGTGAGATTGAGCAAATAATGCTGCCCCAGAAAGGAGCAGCATTATCAGTGTATAGAGTCTTTTCATTAATCTCCTCTTGAATAGTTAGGTGCCTCCTTAGTAATAGTTACATCATGTGGATGTGACTCGAGGATACCTGCATTGGTGATGCGGGTGAACTTAGAAGTCTCGTGGAGAGTTTGGATGTCCTTAGCACCGCAGTAACCCATACCTGCACGGAGACCGCCGACCATCTGATAGATGACCTCATAGAGGTTACCCTTGTATGGTACGCGTGATACGATACCTTCTGGAACGAGCTTCTTAACGTCTGCCTCACCTGACTGGAAGTAACGGTCCTTAGAACCTGCTGCCATAGCATCGAGTGAACCCATGCCACGATAGCCCTTGAACTTACGACCATTGAAGAGGATGGTCTCGCCTGGAGACTCCTCCACGCCTGCGAGCAAGCCACCGAGCATGACGCAATAGCCACCAGCAGCGATAGCCTTGACGATATCGCCAGAGTAACGGATACCACCATCGGCGATGAGAGGTACACCAGTGCCACGGAGAGCCTTAGCTACGTCATAGACAGCTGAGAGCTGAGGAACACCGATACCTGCAACGATACGTGTGGTACAGATTGAACCAGGACCGATACCTACCTTAACAGCATCTGCACCAGCGTCAGCCAGATACTTTGCAGCTGCACCAGTTGCGATATTACCTACGACAACGTCGATGCAGTCATAGGTAGCCTTGATCTTCTCAAGAACGCCTACAACGCCCTTAGAATGGCCGTGAGCGGTATCTACGACAACAGCATCGACACCAGCCTCAACGAGAGCAGCTACACGATCCATCACGTCGCCAGTAACACCTACACCAGCAGCTACGCGGAGACGACCTTTCTCGTCCTTGCAAGCGAGTGGCTTATCCTTAGCCTTAGTAATATCCTTATAGGTGATCAGACCTACGAGATGACCCTCTGCATCGACTACAGGGAGCTTCTCGATCTTGTGCTCCTGAAGGATATCCTCTGCCTGAGCCAGGGTAGTACCTACCTTGGTGGTGATGAGATCCTTAGAGGTCATTACCTCAGAGATCTGACGGCCGAGATCCTTCTGGAAACGGAGGTCGCGGTTGGTAACGATACCTACGAGCTTACGCTCTGCACCAACGACAACAGGTACACCACCGATGTGATACTCTGCCATGATGCCAAGCACGTCACGAACGGTCTGGTTAGGAGTGCAGCATACAGGAGCGTAGATCATACCGTTCTCAGCACGCTTAACCTGGCTGACCTGATGAGCCTGCTCAGCGATGCTCATATTCTTGTGGATGACACCAATACCACCTTCGCGAGCCATAGCGATGGCCATGGTAGCCTCAGTTACAGTATCCATAGCTGCGGATACGATAGGTACATTCAGACGAATATTGCGTGAGAACTGGGTGCTGAGATCCACGGTTCGTGGAAGCACCTCACTGTACTGTGGGACGAGAAGGACATCGTCAAATGTCAAACCGTCGAGAACAACCTTGTCAGAAAGGAAACTCATACTCGGATATTTTTAATTTATTGAATAATCTATTGAAATGTATTTCTTGAAAAAGCCTGTCGGAAATCAGTTCTGCGATGTAGTAGCACCCATCTCCTCCTCCAGCTCTGCAAAGCGCTTGATGAAGTACTTGTGCCAATAGCGGGTCAATGGTCCATGGCCCTCTCCCATGATGCCATCGTCGAAGCTGATACGCTTACCGATATCGAGGATCATGTGACCCTTCTGGAGGCAGAAATCGTTCTTTGGCAATACCTTGCCTGTACCCCATATGACCATCGGAAGGATATCACATCGTAACTGCTCGGCCAAGTGGAAAGCGCCACGGCGGAAGGTATGTATCTGGCAGTCCTCCGAGCGTGTACCCTCAGGGAAAATGACTACCGAATAGCCGCGTGACATGACGTCCTTGAGGTGTGCTACCATCTCCTCCATCGGCATGGAGCTTGGGAAGTAATCGCAGAACTTGACCACCTTGCCATAGATCTTGCTCTCCCATACCCATTGGCCTGTCATGACTACCAGCTTAGGTGACATCATCATGGTGAGCGGAAGGTCGAGCAACGACTGATGATTGGCAATGATCAGTGCAGGCTTCTTAAATTTCTCGCAATAAGGATTTCGGACTTCGTGAGTACCACAACAGAGATAATGGCGCATGAAGCGACGGAAGAAATGTGCTGCATGCCTATGGTAGATATCCTGATTCTTGGCCAGATGCTTCTTAGACAATGAATAATACCAACCCATAGGAACCCCCACGAAGAAAATGTACAACACAAAAATGCTGAACGAATAGTAGGTCTTGAGCTGGTTAATCAATCTGCGCATCTATAAATATAATAATTGGGGCAAAGATAATAACTTTTATCGAAAATAGCAAAAAAATGCAACAGAAACTTACGAGGAGCTACTATTTCGGCTAAAAACGTACTCCAATGAAAACTCGACTTGACCAATTCAAATCAACAACCTCGGCATAGTCAGACAAATTCTGCCAAGCCAGGAAGCAGGAACTCGAGGCTCCCATGACGTATCTGGAGACATTATAGACGAAACTCAAATTCAGATTTCCGTTGAACGAAATGGATTCTGAGACGGAGGACTTGCCTTCAGAAGAGAACACGCTATTGTGATTATAGACGTTGATCAAAGGGACGAAGGAGGTATGAAAGAGACAATGCTCATGAGCAAAGGCAAAATTGTAAGCATAGCCGCCTCCGATGCTGAATTTAGTGGAAGTAATCTTATCAAATGGCAAATGACGATAGTGCTGGATACTGCGAAGGAAATTGACCGACGCCAACCAACTACCAGCGCTACGGCGCTGCACTACCGTCTGCAGGAGAGCGGCTGGCAAAGAGAAGCGCTTGGGACTGAAGACATAGCAGAAGCCTGCGAAATAAGTCTTCTGGTTGATGTCGCCTGGCTGTATGTCGATGTCGAGCTTTGAGTCGGTGGCATTCTCGATGGTACCAGTGTAAGATCGATCATGCTTGTAGCGAAGCTCTGCGCTGTAACGTTGTCCACAAGTAGAGAACGAGAGCTCGTCATCGACATGATCTTCGAAACTACGGGAATAGCTCAGACCCCAGCCACGATAAGCAAGACGAACAGAGACGGGAATCTGCAGCTCAGACGTTGCATAGCCACTATACTGCTGGTTGTCGATGAACAAGTCGTCACGGGAATTGATGTGAAGCAACGAATGGATCATTGTGACGTTGACCGAGGCAATAAGATCCTGCTTCGGCCAGCTGACATAACTGGTATCAGCGCCAGCAATATCGGCACTATCCACCCAGTTGATGAACGAGCGCCAACGAGGACCTGCCATCAACGGAGAAACGGTCAGCAAGGCCAGTATGATCGATAATAGTTTCTGCTTCACAGGAATAATGCTAAATTAGCTTTATCGGTTCTTGAGGTCTTCAAGGATCTGACGCAGCTCGCTGTCACTATCCACCAGCACGGCACGCGCCTTACTGCCTGTATAAGGACCTACGATGCCAGCAGCTTCGAGCTGATCCATGATGCGACCAGCACGATTGTAGCCAATCGAGAACTTACGCTGGATCATCGAAGTACTACCCTGACCTGTAGCCACTACCATCTCTGCAGCTTCTTCGAACATTGAGTCGAGCTGGTTCAGGTCGACCTCTGAGCTTCCACCACCGTCTTCGTCACCTTCCTGCAGCTTAGGCTCTGGCAGGATGAGCGCGGTAGGATAGCTCTGCTGCTCCTCGATGAAGTGGTTGATACGATCGACCTCAGGAGTATCGACAAATGCACACTGCACACGTACTGGCACATTGCCCGATGAGTAGAGCAAGTCACCACGACCGATGAGGTTCTGTGCACCTGGCTGGTCGAGGATGATGCTTGAGTCGATGCTCTGTGACACACGGAAGGCGATACGCGCAGGGAAGTTGGCCTTGATGATACCGGTGACGATCTTAGCCGAAGGACGCTGGGTAGCGATGATCATGTGGATACCTACGGCACGTGCCTTCTGAGCGATACGAGCGATAGGGAGCTCTACCTCCTTACCCGCCGTCATAATGAGGTCACCATACTCGTCGATAACTGCCACAATGTAAGGCAGATAGCGGTGATATGTACCCTCACGGCTACCGATTGGCGCAGTGATATGCTTCTTCGGATTGAGGTGACGATGGATGAACTTCTCGTTATATTCCTTAATATTACGCACGCCCGCGTCCTCTACCAGCGCGTATCGGTCTTCCATCTCTGCACAGAGCGAACGGAGGATATCGACGGTCTTGGTCACGTCGGTGATGATAGGATTCTCCTGATCAGGCAACTTGGCCAGATAATGCTTCTCGATGCGCTTGTAGATGCTGAACTCTACCATCTTAGGGTCGACAAGCACGATCTTCAGCTGCGAAGGATGCTTCTTATAAAGGAGCGAAGTGATGATGGCATTCAAGCCAACCGACTTACCCTGACCGGTAGCACCCGCTACGAGGAGGTGTGGAGCCTTGGCAAGGTCGAAGGTGAAGACCTCGTTGGTAATGGTCTTACCGAGAGCCACAGGAAGCTCCATCTTGGCTTCCTGGAAGGCGCGAGAGGCGATACACTCACGCATAGAGACGGTTTGAGGATCATTGTTAGGAACCTCAATACCGATGGCCGACTTGCCAGGGATCGGTGCGATGATACGGATGCCGCTCTTCGAAGCGATAGACATGGCAATCTCGTCGCTCAGGTTCTTGACACGGCTGATCTTCGTACCAGATACAAGGACGATCTCAAACAGCGTGATGGTAGGGCCTACAGTGGCCGAGATGCTCTGAATCTCAATGCCGTAGTCGCTGAGCGTCTGACGGATCTTCTCCTTGTTCTCATTCTGCTCGTTCATATCGACAGAGACATTGCTGTCGTAAGCCTTGAGCAGTTCGAAGCCAGGGAACTGGTAATGCGAAAGATCTGCTGTAGGATCGTAATCCTCCATTGGGAGGTCATCAGTATCCTTGGCCACAGGCTCATCCACTACCTCTGTGGTATTCGTCTTCACGGTGAAGGTCAGATCGTTCGCATCAGGGGTAATTGGCGTATCAGGGACGATTGGAGTGTCAGGGACAACTGGTGCGACAGGAGTTACTGGAACGACCTCAGGAACGATCTCTGGCACAACGGGGGCAACCTCCACAGTAGGAATTACCTCTGGAGTATTTACTATTGTCTGCACGTCATCCTGATTCTGTGGATCGACGTCCTGTCCACTTTGTTGCTGAGCCAGGAGCGCTGCTTGTCGAGCTTCCTCTTCCTGCTTCTCCTTCTCTGCCTGACGCTTAGCTTGACGTTCAAGCACCTTCTTGCGGAGGTCGCTGTAACGCACCTTAAACCATGGTGCTACGTCGAAGAGTCGACGGGTACGATCCATCGTGCTGGTAAAGACAAAAGCGCTCAGGATCAATCCTGTGGCGATAATGACGAAGATAAGTCCCATGGTGCCAAGATTAGCGATCAAGAGCTGTGCGAAGTCGTAGCCATGCTTACCACCTAAGTAGATGAACTGTGACTGCATACCCAGGTCGAACCATGCATCGAGCACAGCACAGATCATGCCGAAGAACAGCGAGAACCAGATGGCCCACAATGCCGTACGGACAAAGACACCGACCAAAGGACGGAGGCTCAGTCGCTGGATCAGGCTATAGCCGAAGCGGAATAGGAACACTACAAACAGGAAAGCGGACAAGCCGATCCATCGATTGATGCAGTACTCCGCAGCGAATGCACCTACCGTACCACCCCAGTTGTTCAAACCGTTGCCAGTGCTGAAGATAGCCGACAGTGGCATGTTCTCCAGCAACGCTTGGTCATCCTTTCCTGTAACGAGGAACGAAAGGAATGCTACGGCCAGCGACGCTGAGAACACCAGTATCAGCAATCCGACGATGAAGCGCGAACGCTCACTCCGGAAAAAGGCTTTCAGCTTGCTTGGTTTCTTAGGAGCTTTGCTCTCCTTTGCGGTTGTTTTCTTATCTTTGGTTGCCATTATGAAACAGAAGTTAAAAGAAGTGTAACAGAAGTTATAAGGAAGTTATAAGGACGAATGTCCGTTAATCGCAAGCTTGCGAAACTTGTAATCTACTTATTTTTTCCAGAACATCGGCGAGAACAACAGTATCACCGTGAAGATCTCCAGTCGTCCTACCATCATCAGGAAGGCGAGATACCACTTTGCTGCCTCTGGCAGGAAAGCCCAGTTAAAGGCAGGACCTGCATCTCCTAACGCAGGACCTGTGTTGCCCAACGCTGAGACGACACAACCGATGGAAGTATCGAACGAGATGCCCATGCACTGCAGGATGAAGATCGAGGTCACCAACAGGATGAGATAGATGCTCAGCATGGCCAGGATCTTGAATACAGTGTCGTGTGGCAGCGTATGGCCATTGAGTCGCACTGCACTTACCGAACGTGGATGCAGCGCCTGGAAGAACTCCTGCTTGGCGTTCTTGACCAACACCACAAATCGCACCACCTTCAAGCCACCTGCCGTACTCGACGAGCAACCTCCCATAGCCATCATCATGAGCGTAGGGAGCCAGAAGACGTGGCCCCATGCCACATAGTCGAAATACTGCGCCTGATAACCTGCAGAAGAGATGATGGTCAATGTGTGGAAGAGTGAGGTGCGGAATCGGCATTCCCACGTGCCGTCACCCAGGATCGACGGATCGGTCACGTCACCAATTACTCCCGTAGCCGTCAGATAGTTGAGCGCCATGAAGAGCAACGTGAAGGCGATGACGGCGTAGGTAAACCATCGCAGCTCCTCATTCTTCCAGGTCAGTCGGAAATAACCCATTCCTAAGAAATAGAAAAGGTTATAGTTGATCGACGTGATAAACAGGAAGGCTATACACACATATTCTATATATGATGACTGGAAGAAACCTATCGATGCGCTATGTGTACTGAATCCACCTGAAGCCATGGTCGAGAACGTATGGCAGACAGCGTCGAACCACGACATATCGCCTAACCAGTAGAGCAACACGTTGAGCACGCTCAAGCCGAGATAAATCGTCCATAGACGTCGTGCTGTCTGCTGTATCTTCGGACGTAGCTTATCGACGCTCAATCCATTCGTCTCTGCACTGAATACCTGTGTGGCTCCTGTACCGATCATCGGGATCAACGCCAAGCTGATGACCACAATACCCAAGCCGCCCAGCCACTGCATGATGTGACGCCAGAACATCAATCCGTGAGGGACAGATTCGATGTCGGTAATCGTGGTACATCCCGTGGTCGTAAAGCCAGACATTGCTTCGAGATAAGCGCTTCCAATCGTCTGACTTGTACCCGTCAGCAGGAACGGTATCATGCCTAAAGCACAGAACACTACCCATGCTAATGACACAACGAGGAAGCCTTCTCGTGTGGTGATCCGTCGCGTATGTCCCTTACTGGTCATCAGCATGGCCTCTCCTACCGTGGCTGTAATCAGCGTAGTGACGAGCAATGCCAGCCAGTCGCCCTCTCCTATCTGATAATGATAGTATACACCCACAAGTGTAGCCAAACCCATGAAGAAGGCCTCCATAAGCAGCAGCACACCGAAGATGTGGCGAATCAGTGACCAGTTGATCGTATTCATTTTATCATTTAATCAAGTACAATGTACCATTACTTGACAAACAGCTTCTCAACCTGTGAGATCTTCTCGTTCATATAGATAACGATGACATGATCGCCTGGCTGGATCTGTGTCTGGCCGGTGACGGTCATACCCTTGCCAGCACGCACCAGGCCACCTAAGGTGATTCCCTTAGGCAACGATAGGTTCATGACTGGCTTAGCAGTGATGCGACTTCCCTCTTGTGCCACCAAATCAGCTACCTCTGCGTCGACGAGGCTGAAGCACTTTGCGTTGGTCTTATCCGCATCGAGCAGCAGTTGGTAGATGGAGCTGGCGGTGACAATCTTCTTGTTGACCACCGAACCGATGTTGAGGTTCGTAGCCAGCGAGATATACTCCACGTCAGGCACCTCTGCCACGGTCTTGCCAACACCCATCTTCTTGGCAGACAAGCAGGCAAGGATGTTCGAACCGCTCTCCAGTCCCAATGCCACCAGTGCATCGGTCTTCTCGATATGTACAGACGACAATGCTTCCTGATCGGCCACCTGTCCCTGGATGACGTGCGCCTTTGGCACGAGTTCCATGAGTTCTTCGGCACGCTGACGGCTCGGTTCGATAAAGAGTACGTCGATGTCGCTCGGCAGATGAAAGCACGTCTGCACACCGATGCGCGTACCTCCCATGATGACTACGCGCTGAATGTGCACTTCGCGCTTGCCACAGGTGAGGCGGATCACGTCGAGCTTCTCCGGTACTGTGACGAAGTATACCACATCATCGGCCAAGACCATCTCCGTAGCACTCGGAATCATCAGGTCGTCGCCACGCTTGATGGCAGCCACGTGGAAGTGGTCATGGTGGCGCTTTCCGATCTCGATGAGCGTCTGTCCGACGATCGGTGCATCCTTATATACCTTCACGCCTACCAGCTGAAGCTTACCATCGCACAGCTCGTAGCTCTGACGTGCCCAAGGTCGCATGATTGCCGACGACACAGCCTGACCAGCCAGCATCTCTGGATAGACGAGGTGACTGACACCAATACGCTTATAGAACTCCACGCTGGCAGGCTTGAGCATCTCCTTATCGTCAATACGAGCCACTGTCTTGCGAGCACCGAGGTTGGCCGCCAAGGTACAAGCATGGATGTTGACACTCTCGTCAGGAGTGACGGCAATGAAAAGGTCGCACGATGGCACACCAGCCTCACGCAACGACGTGATGCTGGTGGGTTTACCGACCATAGTCATGAGGTTCATGAACGTGAGCTGCGCGATCTTCTCCGGATCAGCATCCATCAGCACTACGTCCATGTTCTCTTTGGCCAACAACTTAGCCAGGTGGGTACCAACCTCAGCGGCACCGGCGACAATGATTTTCATATCTTTTAGTCTAAAAACCTAATTACCTCAGAACCTCAAGGATTCCTTCTGCATCAATGCCACAATCATGATACAACTCCTTGACAGCACCATGTGTCACGAACTCATCCGGTACACCCAGACGAACAATCTGACCCTTATATTGCTGTCGGTTAGCCTCCTCAAGCACAGCCGAACCGAAGCCTCCGTCGGCAATGCCATCCTCTACGGTGATGATGCGAGTGTACTTATTAAATACAGTAGTGAGCAATTCCTTATCGAGCGGTTTGCAGAAGACCATATCGTAGTGTGCGACGTCCTTACCGCTCTGTTCGATGGCCTTCGCTGCTTCCGTGCCAATAGGGCCAAAGCTCAGGATGGCGGTGTCGCCATTACCTTCGCGCAAGCAATAACCCTTACCAATCTCTACCTTTTCGAGCGGACACATCCAGCGTGGAGTACCATCAGCTTCTTCGCCTCCGATGCTACCGTTGCCGCGTGGATAACGAATCACCCAAGGACCTTCCTGAGGTTCTGTGGCCGTGTACATAAGCTTACGCAACCAATGTTCGTTGAGCGGAGAACATACGGTCATACCCGGTATAGCGCGGAACTGTGAGATATCGAACACTCCATGATGTGTAGGACCATCCGCACCAACGATACCTGCGCGATCCAGACAGAAGATTACGTGCAGATGTGTCAATGCCACATCGTTGATCACCTGATCCAAAGCTCGCTGCATGAAGGCCGAATAGATGTTGCAGAATGGCAGGCGTCCCTCTTTGGCTAAGCCTCCACTGAAGGTCACAGCATGCTCCTCAGCAATACCTACGTCGAAGGTACGTTCAGGGAAGCGCTCCATCATGAAGTTCATCGAGCAACCGGTTGGCATGGCAGGTGTGATTCCCACGATTCGCTCGTTCTGCTCAGCGAGCTCCACCAGTGTCTTGCCGAAAACGTCCTGGAACTTAGGCGCCATCCCCTGAGTGCTCTCCTTGATACGCTCACCCGTCTCTGGATTGAACTTACCTGGAGCATGCCAGATCGTTGCCTCGTCCTCAGCAGGCTTGAAGCCTTTGCCTTTAATGGTGCAGACGTGCAACATCTTAGGACCATTGAGGTCTTTGATCTTCTGTAAGGTCTTGACCAGCTTCACAACATTATGACCATCCACAGGACCGAAATAACGGATATCAAGACCCTCAAAGATGTTCTGTCTGCGACTCACAAGCGACTTGATCGAGTTAGCAAAACGTACCATGGCACGACGGAACTTATCGCCAATCAAGTTATGCTTCTTGAGCACGCTATATGCCTTGTAGCGCAACAGATTATAGCGCTGACTGATAGAAATGGTGGTCAGATAGTGGTAGAGCGCTCCCACGTTCTGATCGATGGCCATCTGGTTATCGTTTAGTACGATGAGCAGGTCATTAGGGTGCGAAGACGCATTGTTCAATCCCTCAAAGGCCATGCCACCGCTGATCGATGCATCACCTATCACAGCCACCACCTTGCGATTATCCCCTTTGAGTTTGTTGGCCACCGCCATACCTAAAGCCGCGCTGATACTGTTGCTGGCATGTCCGGCAGAGAAGGTATCATACTCACTCTCCATCGGCGTAGGGAAACCACTCAAGCCACCTTTCTGACGTAAAGTAGAGAAACGCTCGCGGCGACCGGTCAATATCTTATGTGCATAAGCCTGATGGCCGACGTCCCACACGAGGCGATCCTCAGGCGTATTATATACGTAGTGCAATGCTACAGTCAGTTCTACAGCACCAAGGCTTGAGGCAAAGTGTCCGGGATGGACGCTCACTTGCTCGATGATGAACTGACGGATAGCCTCACAAACCTCCGGCAATTCGCTCACAGGCAACTTGCGAAGGTCCTCAGGATATCCGATCTTCTGTAGTATGTCAGTTAGTTTTTGATTCATTTAGAAATTCAGTTAATATTTGTCATGTTGAGTGCAGCACATCCTTAAGACGCGCACCGAAGGAAGCAAACATCTCACTCGTAGGATTATCTGTTATTATGAGATCCTTCGTTCACTCAGGATGACATGCAGCTTGCTTTAGTACGAGAATACTCTCATTGCCCATATTAAACAGCAGATCGAGTATACTCAGATTGTGCATAAACGGTTGCTTCTCCACGCCGAACCCCGCCACCTGATAATACTCCGGTGTCACGATGTCAGAGCTGACGAGATCCTCGCCAAGTCGGTTCACCCCCATCCACTCCTCGCTGTATCGCACGTTAGGTTCAAATCCGATCAGCTCGCAGATCTTTTTGCGAAGCGCCTCGTTAAGTCCGAAGAGCGATCCATCGTGACCATGCAGCATCACCTCCTTCAGTTCGTCGATGTAGTACTCGTAGAAAGGGCTGTTGCCGTAATACGTAGCCAGCGAGTATAGGTGCTGGTGCATCCAGTTACCATGGTCGCTCAGTAGGATCTCAGTGATGGGCATCTTGAGCTTATTGCCTTTCTGCACATTGATCGAGAGCGTCTGAGGACCCTGTCCAGTACCGATCACCGTGCGGTTTCTCAGCGTCTGCTTCACATAGTGCTCGTGCGACTCAATGACCACCTCCGGCTCTTGGAAGAGCGCTGCATAATACGAAATAGGAGCAAAATATGCAGTAGGTAATACTTTCACCATCTCCAATTTTTCACTTTTCCCTTTTACCTTTTCCTTTTACAGCCCTTTCACCTGCTTGAACCAACGGTCCTTTCTCCACTCGCCCGTCTCCTGGTCGATAGAGAACCAGACGAAGAGCGGAGTACCAACGATATGATCCTCTGGCACAAAGCCCCAGAAACGCGAGTCGAGCGAGTTGTCGCGATTGTCGCCCATCATCCAGTAGTAATCCATCTGGAAGGTATATTCCTTCACTGGCTCGCCATTGAGCTCGTAGCTGTCCTTGCCAGTACGCACCAGCTCGTTACCCTGACCATTACCCGTCTTGAGGTTCTGCTCGTAGCTGCGGATACAGCGGCCATAGAGTTCCACGTTCTCGTCGGTCAGTTTGATCGAAGCTCCACGCTTAGGAATCCAGATTGGTCCATAGTTGGCCGACGTCCAGTCGCTGAGTTCTCGCTGTGGATACACCTGACCTGGTTGCTCCCACTCCATTGGCATCTCGCGCACCCATTCGGCCTTACCGCTCTTCTCGAGCTTAGCCACCATCTCACGCGTCATGTTGACCTGATAAAGAGGTTTATATTGGCCGGTGATGCTGTCTGGAACGATTCCTAGATATTCATATACACCCGCATCGTTGACCTGATAGACGTCAGGACTGAGGGTCGAAGCGTTGCCCTTGGTATAGATGCCGAGTTCACGACGCCAGTAGTTATCGGTGATGACGCTCTTGCCGAGCACCAGATAGAAGTGCTGCAGATACTGTGGTTCAGGCAACTCCTTGCCATCTACAATCACTTTTCGGTCAATGATCTGAAGTGTCTCACCTGGCATACCTACGAGGCGCTTGACGTAGTTCTCACGACGGTCAACCGGACGATACACTACGTCACCAAACTGACGCTTGTCGCTCCACACCTTGTCTCGACCATAGGCGCGACAGAGACTATAATAGTCAGGATTCTCGCACTTGGTGCAGATGGTATCGCCATTCGGATAGTTGAACACGACGATATCATAACGCTCGATGTCAGTCAAACCTGGCATGCGACGATAGTTGATCTGTGGATGCTCGAGATACGACTTTCCGAGGTTCGAACTACCAATGGTAATGGAGTTTTGGAACAGTGGCAGCGACAGCGGAGTCATCGGCACACGAGGACCGTAGTGATATTTCGACACCATCAGGTAGTCGCCCGCCAGCATGGTCTTCTCGAGCGAAGTGGTAGGGATCTGAAAGTTCTGGAAGAAGAAATTCTGCAGCACCCAAACAGCACAGAGAGCAAAGACGAGTGCATCGACCCACGACATCACATTGCGCAGGAAACTGTTGTTGAGATCCTTCCACCAATCCCACTTAATGAAGTGCATCCAGTAGAGATCTACCACAAAAGGAATGAAGATGAATGGAATCCATGAATCCATCCAGAGCGCGAACAGCAGCAGAGCGACAATCCAGAAGGCCATCTTGACCTTATCCCATGTCGTCATCTTTCGCTGAAAGCCGCGCTGGTTTTCGTTGTTTTCTGACATTTTTGTTTGGTTAGGTTAATATTAGAATTTCATCAAGTCTGTCATAGTATAGACACCCTTCTTGCCGTCGCTCATCCACTCAGCAGCAACAACAGCACCAAGGGCAAAGCCACGACGACTCTTGGCAGAGTGAGTCATAGTGATGGTATCAACCTCGCTATCGTAAACCACAGTGTGGATGCCAGGCACCTCGCCACGACGGAAGGCAACGACCTCGAGCTCGTCCTCGTTGTGTGACGCAAAGGCGGTATTCATCTCCGCATTGCGAGCTACGTTGACGCTCATATCCTCGTTGAGCCAGAGGCATGAAGTCTCCTTCCATGACTGCTTGCGATCAAGGTTATCGGTAATAGCATTAGCGATGGTGATGGCAGTACCCGATGGTGAGTCAAGCTTATGGATGTGGTGGGTCTCCTCCATAGCCACGTCATACTGTGGATAAGCGTTCATGATCTTAGCCACATACTTCTGCATTGCCACGAAGACGTTGACACCGATCGAGAAGTTCGATGCCCAGAAGAGCGAACCATTGGCCGCATCCACCTCAGCCTTCACCTCGTCAAGCTGATCGTACCAACCGGTCGAACCTACGACTACTGGCACACCTGCCTTGAGACACTTGGTCATATTGCCACGAGTAGTCTTTGGAGTAGTAAACTCGATGGCGACGTCAGCGCTCTTGAACGCCTCGCTCTCGAAGTCTTCCAGGTTATTGATGTCGATGGTGCAAACCACCTCATGACCGCGACTCAGCGCTATCTCTTCAATAATATGGCCCATTTTGCCATAACCGATCAATGCAATTTTCATATCTTTTCTTTCGTGTTAATTCGTTAATTGTTTTGCGCGATGCACACACGGTGGCACGTACGCATGTATATATCGGTGCAAAGTTAGTAAAAAAAAAGCAAATCCGGAAGTGTTTCTGGCAAAATAGTCAAAAAAATAAGTTTTTTTTATACTTCAGAGTTCTTTTGTATAGTATTTGTACAATAGAACGACCAAGAAGGGACGAAAGTCGGCCTAATTTGTCATTTTTTACTTTTTTCTTTGGTTATATTTCCGAAAAGACTTACTTTTGCAGCAACTATCTAAATGAAAGAATGCGAGTAATCATTGAAGAACCCAGTCATGAACATCACACTCGAAGCTAATAAGTCGTACATACAGAAGAATCCGCTCTTCGGACGGAAGGTCATACACTTTGACCGCATAAGGCCATCAGTGTGGGATTGGGATCTGTGCGATTGTAGCATCGTCATGATCGATAAGGATCCTGAGACGGCGAAGCTGACGAGTGTGGCTTCGGTGGTGTATGATCATCAGGGATTAGTAGAAATTCCGGACATAGTTTTCCGCAAGATTGAAGGTCTGGTGAAGATGTACGAAGCGACATCACGGGTAGTAGACGAACAGAAGCTGAGCGTCCTTCGGCAGGAAACGATGGGAAAGATTGTGGAGCTGCTATCTGACAACGGGATCATCGAGGAGGATACTTATAGTGCAGCGCAGATGAAGGCTTATGCAGAACAATATGACCGATACTCTCGCCAGCAGATGGAGCACGTAACAGACGTCATTGACGTACATAAATAATTGCTTTATGACAAAGATACAGGAACTTGCACTCGCCATGATCAGTTATGACAATGGCGATCCAAAGAGAATACAGCATACGACAAAGGTGCACGCCTACGCTGCATTGATCGGCATGGAAGAAGGATTGGATGAGGAGACGCAGTTTATACTCGAAAGTGCAGCGCTCGTCCATGACATCGGCATCAGAGCCAGCGAGAAGAAGTATGGTCATCAGAATGGCAAGATGCAGGAGCAGGAAGGCCCGGCGGTAGCGGAGGAGCTGCTGACACGACTCGGTGGTTACACACCTGAGCAGATAGAGCGTATCTGCTGGCTCGTCGGCCATCACCACACCTATCACGTGTGTGAGGATCTGGATTATCAGATTCTTATCGAGGCAGATTTTCTTGTGAACCTATATGAGGATCAAGAGGATAAAGAAGCTATACGTGCTGTAAAAAAGAACATCTTCAGAACCCAAAGCGGACTGAAGATGCTCGATGAAATGTTTAATATTTGAGATATCTATAATCTTTGAGAAGATACTATGAGACAGTATATCGTAAATGCTTTCACCAACAAGCCTTTCGAGGGAAATCCTGCAGCTCGTGGTGGCCAACTTATGTGTACCGTAGAGGAACAGCGTGTGAGGATTGCTGGCGAGGCAAGACTCTTTGCAATCTCAGAAATTATGATTGAAGATATTAATCCTTAAGTGGAGTACCCATGCAAGAGTTCTCGGCTTCATTCTCGTCGAGTTTAAAGAGCATGAAGTTCTGATTATCATGGGTATAAGGCTGCCACTCGCCATCCTCTGCACCATTCGGGTTTCCATACTTACAGAAGTTGCTCCAGGCGGTGAGCATCTTCTCCGAGAGATCGCGGTCACCTTGTGTCCAAGGACGCCAGCAGTGCTTGAGCGACTTAAAGACATACCAGAGATCCGAAGAGTGGAAAGCTCCCTTCAGGCGCTGCGAGACCTCAGGATGAGAGCCATCGTCAGGCAATGGACGAGCGAACTGATAAGCGTAGGCCTTGTCGCCTTGCTCCTCACGGTTGAGACAGAAATTCTCGATCACAGGACGCATATTGCCAGCATCATTGAGCGTGTAACCTATCATATAAGGAACGTGTGCGAGCGAGCCATCAAGGCAAGCGTCGTCAAATGACTCAGGAAGGACATAATCCTCTGTATATGGTGAGATTGGCATAGCCGTGAGTGGGCTACGCTTGCCAGTGACGCTGGTGTAGATGGTGCCAAGGCTGTAGATGGTTTCAGTCGATGCACGGCGTAGTTGTTCGAGCGTAGTCATATTGGCCCAGTCGGTCACCTCCTTGATCTGCTGTGCAGCTTCGTTCAGCGTGAGTGGCTTCTGCTGTGGCATTGGCATACCGTTGAACGCAGGAACAGGATCGGTAGGAAGAATAAGGCCACTGCCACTCATGATGACCGCCTTGTTGAAGAGACCTCTGGCCAAAGGAGAAGCCGAGAGCGTCTTGACCGAACGAGAACCGGCTGACTGGCCGAAGATCATCACGTTGTCAGGATCACCGCCGAACTGTGCGATGTTCTTCTTGACCCACTTCAAAGCCTCAATCTGATCGAGCGTACCGAAGTTGCCAGACGCCTGTTCTCCGGCCTCAGCAATAAGTTCTGGATGAGCGAAGAAGCCGAACGGTCCGACGCGGTAGTTAAAAGACACCAACACGACGTCCTTCGCAGCAAATTCCTGGCCATCGAACTCTGGCTCCGAACCCCAGCCTTCACGAAGGCCACCACCGAAGATCCAGAGAGCTACAGGGAGTTTCTTCTCAGGTTGAGCCGAAGCCTTTGTCCAGACATTCAGATAAAGACAATCCTCCGAGTAGGTTGCCTCATCGCCATAACCCCATTCGGTAGTATAGCCGCCTTCATAGTGAGCACCCTGGAAGGCCGGATGACCGAACTTGTCGCACACTTTGACGCCTTCCCAAGGACGTACTGGCTGAGGAGCCTTCCAGCGATTCTCGCCAATAGGAGGTGCAGCAAAAGGAATACCACGATAAACGACAACTCCATCAATGTCGGCACTTACGCCCTGTACCTGTCCACCTTCAATCGAAAGAACAGGCATCGGAGTTTCTATCTCGCTCGTGCAGCTCATCAAGGCGCACAGAGAGAACAATGCAAGGATTTTCTGCATTTTCATAAATAGTTGTGATTTTATTGATATTATTTAATGTAATGTGGATTAAGAATAATCAGGCGCAAATATAAGCATTATTTTAATAAATAGCAATGGTTGGATAGCAAATGAGTGGAAAAATGCTGCGGAAAAACAGAAAGAATCAAAATATTTGTCGAATTGAAAGAAATGAAAATATAATTCCGTAAATTTAGCGCCAAAACCTGACGAAAATAACGCTATATGGAAAACCTCATGTATTATGTCTGGCAGCAGCGACTTTTCAGCAGCCTTGTCACCGTCGACGGAGATCCTATCGAAATCATTCATCCCGGTCTTCGCAACACAGGTGCAGGCCCAGACTTCTTCAATGCCAAGATCCGCATGGATGGACTTCTCTTTGCTGGAAATGTAGAGATGCACGTGCGTGCTTCGGATTGGTATCGCCATAACCATAACGAAGACCGCTCGTACGACTCTGTAGTCCTTCACGTGGTGATGCAAGCCGACGCGCAGATCAAGCTGCACGATGGCACATCCGTCCGTACGGTGGTGATGCACATTCCAGCCGAGATCCTGGCGCGACATAATGAACTGTTGGCCGACCGTGACCCATTCTGCCAGATACGCTGTGCACCACGTCTTGGCGAACTCTCTACCTTAATGATCCATGACTGGCAGACGGCACTCTGCACACAGCGTATGATCGATAAAACAAAGCGCGTGCGAGACCTGGTAGACAACCAGCTATTGGGTTGGAGAGAAGCGTTCTACGTCGTCCTGACGCGCAGCTTAGGAACTGGTGTCAACAGTGATGCCATGGAGCGTCTGGCACGTTCTCTGCCACTCTCAGACATACTGCATCATAAGGACAATCTGATGCAGATCGAAGCGTTGCTTCTCGGACAAGCAGGACTCTTAGGACTTCCCGACAATTGTTTCCTGCAACGCGAATACGCCTTCCTGAAGCAGAAGTTCTCTCTCACGCCACTTCCCTACTCGATCTGGAAATTCGGTGGCGTCAGGCCTCAGGCGCAACCACATAACCGACTCAAGGCGCTGGCTCTTCTGTTGTTCACTCACAAAGATCTTTTCGACGAGATCTGCAGCGCACCTGACCTCAAGTCGATCAACAAGATCCTGGCCGTGAATGGCATTGGACAACAGACGATACAAAGTCTGATCATCAACGCGGTCATACCCATCCTGATTGGTTTTGCTCAATGGAAAGGCGATGATGAGAAGTGCGAAGAGGCGCTGATGATGCTCGAACAGGTTCCCGCTGAGAACAACCGCTATATACAACAATGGATCGAACGAGGAATCCCCGTCCGATCCGCTTTTGACACGCAGGCCCTTCTACACCTTTATCGCACATACTGCCAGCATCATCTGTGCATGCACTGTCGCTGGGGGTGCTGGTTCGTTCGCAGAGCCGGCAATTCTAAAGGGTAGTGTATATCAGATACGCTCAATCGTCAAAGCGTTGCCGAAGGTCTTCTTACTCTGATACAGAAGTGCATCACCACGGCGATAAGCCTCGTCAATGTCAATGACCTTATGATCTTCGATAGCTACGATACCTAAGCTCACTGAGATATGATTCTCGTCTCCCTCCCTGTATCTGAACTGGTTAAGGTGATCAAAGAATCCAGCCATCTTCTCACGGATCTGCTCATTGGTATAGCTACCATGGATATAGAAGGCAAACTCATCGCCACCAAGGCGCATGTTGATGCCGTCAGGATTCATCGCAGTGAGACCCTCAGCAATACACTCAAGGACGTGGTCGCCGACGATGTGTCCGTAGTTGTCATTGACATACTTGAACTTATCGCTATCCAGAATACCAAAGACACCTGGACCTCCATGTTCCAAAGCCTTCGTAATCTCGCGCATACCACTATATCTGTTGCGGATATGTGTGAGGCTGTCGATCTCTGAAAGGAAGATCAGACGCTCCATCATACTCTTCTCCTGACCGATAGATTGTGCAGCAAAGAGCACCGAACGTATCTTACCCTCCGGCGTATATTCCGACGGAATCAGGAAGGCGCGCATCCAGCCATTGACATTGTCTTCATACTCAAGCGAGATGAACTTCTGCCCCTTGATGCGCTCATCGAGCGTGGAAAGATCCACCAGTTTGATATAAGCATCGCGATAAGGCTCTTTGAGCACGCGGCTGGTATAGATGCGGAACGAAGTACGGATGTCCATGTATGGCGACAGGTAGCCTTCGTAGGCCTTATCGAGAATCAGCGTACTCTGCTTGTCTTCTTCAATGTTGTAGTAGGAAACGAGGTTGTAGATGCTGCGGAGACTCTCGGTCATACCCAGCAGCTCGCTCTGCTTCTTGATGGTTTCGGTCAGGCGATCCTTCGTGCGATTGATGTTCTCCGCCTGTCCCACCAGCGCGTAGAGGTGACCGTACTCGCCATCGATCTTCGAGTAGTGTGCACGCTGTTCGCACTTGCTGTAGTTATTATAGAAGTCAAGATAGCCGCTGCGAGGTCCATCGACGTCTTCCACCTGCTGTTTGATCTTATAAGCAAGGCGGTTCTCGTTGGTGACGTTCTTCAGATAGTCAGTGAAGACGCGCGTCTCGACGGTTCCATTGGCATTGAGATAATTGAAGCGCAAGGTATCGTTAGGTAACGTATAGATGAAGGTCAAGATATCCTGCTCCTGCGTCAGCATCAACTCTCGGGTGCGATGTACGCGGAGGTTATACTTGTCGCCACAATCCTGCATAGCCAGGATGGCCTTGACTGGGAAGCCGTTGTTGTCGAAGATCGTATAGAAGGTCTTACGATACCAACGGTAGCTTTTCTTGTCCGGATTGAGGATACGGAAGTAGTCAGTACCCATCTGCTCACCACGCTCAATGCGCTTATAGAAGCCGATGAAGCGCTCCATATCTTCAGCCACCGTGAGCGAACCATTCTCTGGCATATTAGGCAACTCTGCAGGCAAGCCATACATCTTGCAGAACTTCTCTGGCAAAGTGGTGACATGCGTCTTGACGTTCCAGTTGAAGATATGCACGTCCTGTTCGTCAAGCAAGAAGCGCAGACACTTCAGTTCCGATGCATCCTGCTTCTGCTTATCATTGACAGCAAACGATTCATGCTTATGTCCTACCGATGGCATACCCCACTGGCTGTAGTTCGGCATGGCAGAGATATGCGGTGACTGTACGTTATTAAACTCTACGGCAATCTGCTGCTGCTCCAGCAAGGCCAGGAAGGCGTTCTCATCCATCGGCTTATAGAAATAGAAGCCCTGGATATAGTCGCAACCCAACTCGCGAAGGAACTTAAGCTGAATGTCTGTCTCGACGCCTTCTGCGATGATCTTGGCATTCATCTTGTGGAACATCGTGATGAGCGATTCCAGCAGCAGGTCATTCTTACGGCTCTGACCGATACGGTCGATGAGCGACTTGTCGAGCTTGATGATCTTAAACTCAACGTCCTTCATCGAACCAAACGAATACCCCTGTCCGAAGTCATCGATAAGCATATTGACGCCATGCTTCTTGAAGAAAGCAAGCACGTCAAGACGGTTCTCAGCAATGTCAGAAAGCGCTGTCTCGGTGATCTCGTAGCAGACAAGGTCTCTTGGCAAAGAGTGATCCTCGATATGCTGGAAGAGCTGCTCCACGAACCTACGGTCAGAGAAGTCCACCCACGAGAGGTTGATGTCAATAGGAATCACTGGCTGGCCTTTGCTCAGGCGACGGCGCTGCAGCTCCATGATCCTACCCTCCATGAGCATATCGATGCGAGAGAGGCCTCCATGACGCTCCAGGATTGGAATAAACAGCGTTGGAGAGATGATACCATGCTTAGGCGATACCCAGCGTACCAGGGCCTCTGCCATCTCAATACGGCCTGTCTGCGTATTGACAATCGGCTGGAAGTAAGGGACAAACTCGTTATTGTTGAGCGCATCTTCGAACGACAGCATGATCTCGTTGTCAGAGAAGTACGAGCTCTGCATGTAATCCTCGAAGACCATCCACGGCTTGATGAAGAGATCACGGATGAAGGTGATTGCCAACTTGGCGCGGTTGATGGCATTGATCGGCGCTATCAGCATGTCCTTGATGTGATAGATGCCACACTGACACTGGAACGGTATCTTCTGCTGCTCCATCTCGAACTCCTGTCGGCAGAGCTGGTCGATGACCTCCACGTCACAATTCTCCTTACGCACCATAAGCACGAACTTATCCGACTCCATACGAGCGTAAGAGATCGGGTGCAATGCCGAATAGACAAGCTTGGTGTACATAAACTGCAGCACCTTATCGCCTACCTCATCGCCATAGAACTCATTGATCATGCGGAAGTTCTGGATGTTGAAGTAGAGAATGGTCAGTTCGGTCCCCACCTCATTCATCTCGATCTTATTCTGCAACTCGCGCAACAGGCCTGCACGGTTCAAGCCACCGGTCAGCACGTCATGCTCCAGGTTGTTGGTAATCTCCTGCTGAGTAGCCAGAATGAACTTAGCCTCCTTACCCAAACTGACGAAAGTATACTTCACCACACTCTCATGTCCCTCCTCATGACGATGTGCAACGAACGAATAGCGCTGATGGTCACGCACCTTATAGCGGAGCGTCTCAAGCAGCGTACTGCGAGTAAATCGACTTCGGTCATAGTCGTAGGCAAAAGACTCGGCCACCTCTTTGCGCCAGTCGTTATAAGGTACGACCTCAATGCTGGTTTCTGGTGTCAGCTTCGAGACATCAGCAATCAGCTGTGAGGAGATATAGATGACGCTATCATCATCAACGCTGATCAACACGGAACTGACCCTGTTGCTCAGCATGAAGACGCGCTGGATGGTATCAAGTACATCGAACGACAGATGGCTGCTGGCAATGTAGTCAGCAAGCTTGAAGATCTGGCTGTATTTTGAGAGGGAGGAAGTCGATGACATTAATTTGGAAGTTCTGCAGAATTAGACAAAGAAAAGGCGAAGAAATGAATGAACACTTCTTCGCTGCAAATATAGTAAGAATCAAAAAGAAATACAAGGAAATGGCGCTAAATATATATTTTTTTAGCAAATAATGATGGTTATTGCACCATTTTGCTCCTAAATCAAGCCCAAAGGACCATTTCCATGACCGATATTCTGCTCTTTTCCTGCTCGGATGGCACGTGTCAGATAATCCTTTGCCTGTGCTACAGCCTCTGGCAGAGGACATCCTGCAGCCAGATAGGAAGCGATGGCCGAAGAGAGCGTACAGCCAGTACCATGCAGGTTCGTGGAGTCAATCTTCTGCGCGGTGAATGTGTGTCGAGTACCATCCATCAGGATCAGCGTATCGGTCATCTCCTCCCCTTCTGCATGACCTCCCTTGATAAGCATATTGGCCTTATAAGGTGGCGCAAAAAGTGCCGACTCAGGCAGATTTGGCGTGATAAGCGTACACAGTGGCGCCAGGTTCTCCTGCAGATAAGCGATGCACTCCACTGCCATCAGACGCGTGCCAGAGGTACTGATCATCACAGGATCCCAGACGAGGTTCAGTGAGGAGTAATTTGTAATTTGTAATTTGTAATTAATAATTTGTTCCACAATCGCCCTAGCGACTTCCAGCGTCGGAATCATACCAATCTTGATGGCCCTGACCTCCAGATCATCCATCACCGACCGTATCTGACGCGCCACCATCTCACCCGATACCGGCTCCACCGCCTGCACGCCTACCGTATTCTGTGCCGTCAGCGCCGTAATCACCGTCGCACCATACTGGCCCAAGGCGGTAATCGTCTTGAGATCCTGCTGTATACCAGCTCCTGCCGAGGTATCACTCCCGGCGATAGTCAATACTACATCCATAAGACATCTGGCAATTTCCACCCCTCATAAACCGGTGTGTGATTCTCGACATACTTGTTACGGAACATCTCGGCAGTCGGATTCGACTGGCTGCCCAGCGGTACATAAACCCTCACCATCTCATCATATTCCTGCTCGGTAACACTTGCGATGGTGTAGTAGTCATCGTTTCTATTCGGATAGCCATGAACGGCGAAGTAGCATGGATCATGCTCGTCAATAGCCTTAGCTACGCCATATCTGATGCTATTCGAGAACATCGTGTAATTCACCATCACCGGCCTCCTTACCACACCGGCAAAGCTGATCACACCCTCATGGTTCTCAATCTCCAGCTCTTTCATCTCTTTCCAAAAGAATTCACGTAGCAGGATATTCTCCACATCCATTGCCCTGGCAAACAAAGGAATAAGCGTTTCACTTCCAACAAGCGCATAAGCAAAAGTATCCAGTTGGACAATAAAACGCAGGTCAGGATGACTCTTCGCAAAGTCGATGAAAGCATACACCTCCTTCGCCAAGACTTCTACATCCTTCACGAAGTAGATAGCGTAGTTCTGCCGCTCGTCTGCTCCAGCCTCTTCTTTCTCCTCAGTCGACATTACCAGTCGTTCATTATCCTTGCAGACATAATCTCTGTCTTCAGGTGCAATGCGATTAGCGTAATCTTTTTTCATTATTTGCATACAATTGACTTTTGACACGGACTCTTTTTACCACCCCGCATAACTCTCAGAGAAATTACTTGCTGCATTAAATTTCTCGACATCAAAAACCTCGAAATATGTTTTGATAAGATCTGCTTCGTCCGCTTCAAAAGCAACGATCATATTCTTGCCATCTGGATGGTTCTTGATCATAGAGAGCTGGTTACGTGTATCCTTACTCCAGAAGATGACTTTCCTATCTTCTACGATCAGGAAATCCATGCCTGTTCCATCCGTAAAACGATCCTTTCGTACCCACCAAAGACGATCTACTGAAGAAGGCTGCGTAACATCGAAAGCGAGGCCACCCCCGCAGCGAGCCTCAATCATTGTATAGAAATCGTACTGTTCTGTGTCGAAATTGAAAACTGTCTGCGAAGTCGGATTTGCAGAGATCAAGACTTTATTCTGACCAGGTTTCCATACGTATGTCGCCCATACACCGCCCATAAAATAGACATCAGGCTTTTCGAAGCGGCCATCGATATTAGCAGGTTGGGTTACAGGACCATTGGCACTCTCTATCCTGAATAGTTGGCGATGATCTGTACTGAACCATATCTTTCCGTCTGAACCTAACGACGGCCTCATTTCGGGATAGGATGACCAATCATCGAATCCTGGCAAATAATAGATAGTATCGTTGCGCGATGCATCAAACATACATCTGTCATCACGGAGCGAAGCAACGATGCCCCATCCTTCGTCGGTAATCACGATACTGCAATAGGTGCCATAATCAAGCACAGGAGGCAAAACAATGTCACGGTGGTGTGAGCCGTCGTTTGCATCATAGATATGCAGCTTCCGATCTTCACCAACCACATAGATCTCATCGGTCAATGCGCAATAACTGATCCCAGTAGGCGTATAGGTGAGCTCAAGGCTGAAGTATGGATTACCATTATAGGAATTAAATCCATATAATCGATCAGGAAAGTTCGTCACAGCATAACTATGATCAGGCTTGGTATTACGTGCAGTATGTCCCACAAGCCTTCCGTCTATGCACCAATGATCATCACAAAGCCAGATATCGCTTGAAAGTTTATAATGGCGGCCATTCTCGGCACTTATTTCGAAATAATATGAATAGTTGCTACTAAAGCCTTGAAGACCTGTAATCTCTATCGTTTGCTTATCCTCTAGCAAATTTACCACAGGCCTATCAAATTTGAGCCATAAAGACACCATGGTGGCCGAAATGCTTTTCACCTTTCTGTTCAGCTTAAGTCTGGCCACATTGGGTTCGTCTAACAGATCATTGCCTACCTTATATTCGGAGCTAATAATCTTTGTCTCAAAATCTTGCTTGACCTGTATTGTCCGCTTTATTCCAGCATCACTCTTGAACGTCACGAGAGCACTTCTTTCCTCTTCTGCGCCATTCTCCGAGTAGTTCATCAGGATGAAATTGCCATACGCTTGTTTCTCGATCTTTATCCAGTCGCTATTGGTGTCCACTGTGAATGTAGTGTCCGTGGTGACCGAAATGCGCATACTACCCTCATTGTAATCTATCGTCAGCGAATCTGCGACACTCAGATTGAGGTAGTGATTCACCTCTGGTTGAGTCGGCGTCGGATCCGGTTTTACTGGTTGTTTTTCGATAACAGGATCATCCGATCCGCAAGAAAACAAAGCCAATGCCGAAAGCAATAATAAAACATTGTAGGAAAAGCGAATAGGTGAAAACATATAATGTCTATAAATTGAAAGCATTAAATCTTCTATTATACAATCGCCTCGATCAGTGTGCGACCTCCGATGACTACTGGAGGGAGCAGTCCTGAAGCCTTGTTCTTATTGAAGCAGAATGAGAGGAGATAGCCTTGCTGGAGGTCGAAATACTCCAGATAGCGACGGAGTTGTTCCTCGCCTCGCTCATTGTAGGCATTTCCTCGCCAGATTTTGAGTTCGATGACATATTGTTTGCCAAGGTAGTCAATGACAACATCCATTCGATCCATGTTTCTTGTCTGCTCCTCGATATGATAACTGCCAATACCATTGATGATCGGACGAAGGTAGGTAAGAAAGATCTTTCGACCATTGTTTTCGAGGAATGTGTGATCTTTGTCCATGTCGAATGTCTGGTTCATGTGGACAATGAAACGCTCCAGCAAATGTGGCATGTCGATGATGCCATTTGCAATGAACTGCGACTTGTCAGCTTGTCCAAGCATAAAGGCTTCTGAGCTCTTGTCCTGCGAAATGAAATAGTTATAGAACCAGATTTCGAACATGCGGCAAGAGATGGCAAATGCTCCATCCTGCTGCTTGACAAAACTGAACATCAAGGCAAGATTAGTAGCCTTGTCATAGTAGTTGAATGGATAACGGAACCCGTTGAAAAGAACACCTCTGATCGTGTTTTCCAAATCCGGGAATTCGTTAAGCTTCTTGACGATATCGTCGAACAAGGTACTTCCTTCGTTGAGAATCTTGTTCACGGCTTTCTGCACTCCATCCTTATCCCAAGCTCCGTGTTCTACATCGATAATCTGGCATATACGGCTCACAAGGAAAGGATAACCGGCGGTGTAGTCACGGATCAACTGTGCCACTGCCTTTTCGTCGAAAGTTAGTGCATGATCAGCCTTGTACTCAGCAAGCATACCTGCTATACCTTCGGCAGAAAGACTCATGTCCACGTCGAAAGGTGCAGCAATATTCCAAGGACTGTTATATTGATGCTGATCACCAGGACGCATCTTCAGCTTGAGGTTCTTGATGTCATAGACACCTGCGAGGATGACAGATTGAAAAGTCGGCTGACTGCTTCTTCTGAGGTACATGTTTCTCAGGCCTCCGAGAAACTTTATGAATCCTTCATTATTGCCCGCCTGATCCACTTCATCAATCAATACGACAACTGGCTTTGCCGATATCGTACAGAGCTCAGACACGATATCGGCAAAATCAATATCATCGACTGCTGCGATTCCTCTAGGTGCAACCTCTTCGAGGAACTTGCAGATCTGATCATCCTTAGGGGTCCAACGAGCTTCTTGTCTCATCCTTTTTAAGAATGTGGCATTGGAAGAAGCAGCACTTTGGAATGCACTGTCATCGATACCTTCGAAACTTATGCTGAATACGCAGAATTCATCAGAAAGGGTATTCTTTATTGCCTCAAGCGTTGTGGTTTTTCCATACTGTCGTCCACGGTTGATGCAGAAATAATCACCCTTGGAGACCATTCCTCGGATGATCTCCAGACGCTCGGTGATGTCCACCATATAATGCTCATTAGGGCGGCATGTACCCGTGATGTTGAATGACTTCATGTCCAGTACGAGTTGCTTGAATACAGTCTTTGCTGTGCAAAGATAAGATTTTATTTTGAATTGTACGTATTCTTGGTGATAAATCTCAAAAATCGCTTCAAATTAGGATCAGTTTGTGTTTATTTGACCGTTTTTCCTGATCATATTGGCCGACAATCCGGCGGTCTGGTCGAGAGGAAGCGGGTCTGATTTTTAGTTGTTTTGTTGGGGCAAAGATAGAGTACTTTTTCGATATGTCCAAATTATTGTAAAGGAAAATGAAAAGTAGTATAAAAAACTTTAGAACTGATACGATGTCACACATAGTGGGTCAGTTCTGACCCAGTCGAGAATCGCTTCTTTTGTCATAGTTTTGTCAAGTGGGTCAGGGACTGACCCAGTCGAGAACCGCTTCTTCTGTCATAGTTTTGTCAAGTGGGTCAGGCCCCCCCATTTTTGGCGTAAAGGCAGAGACTGGTAATAATTAATATAAGAATAGAGAAATATCTTTTCATAAGAAAACATATTAAAGAGTCAGAGTATTATCATCCGCCACCATCTTAGCACTGACATCCATATCAAAGGTATATGATATCACCTGCGACTTCATACTGTACTCCTCTTCGAAGTTCTCCTCATTGTCTGCCCAATGGTCACACTGGCGCATGACGGTCTCTAAGGCCTCTTCTGCGCCCTCTGGTGGATACTTATATTTCTTCAGCAATCGCTTCACCAGTATACGCATCTGAGCGCGCGATGACTCCTTACGGTTCCAGTCAATCGTACGGTTCTTATGCAGCACCTCTGTAAGCTCTTTAGTAAGCGCCAGGAACTCTTCATCCTTATAGGCCTGACGTACACCTTCCGGACGCGATAGCGCGTCGTAGAAGGCCTTTTCCTCGTCTGTGAGGCCAAGCTCATTACCTTCCTCTTCCTGTTGCTTCAGCTGTTCAGCCATCTTCACCAGCTCCTCTATCACCTCCTCATTGGTCAGCAAGCCTTTGATGTACTGTGAGAGGCTCTGGTTGAGCATATCGCTGAAGAGCTCACCCATGACCACGTTCTTCTTCTGCGCCTTCTTGATCTTCTCGCGCAAGAGTTTCATGAGTATCTGAGCCGCCAGATTCTTCTCCTTCATCTTCTGCAGCTCCTTCATGAACGCCTCATTAAAGAGCGAGAACTCCATCTGCTTATCACCGAAGAGATTGATCACGCCGTGGCTCTTGATACTCTGGTTGATAAGGTTTGAGATACGCTCATTGATCTCACGCTTCGTGATCTTACCCGGTGCAGTGAGCTTCAGGATCATCGTCCTCACCACATCAAAGTAAGCCACCTCCGTCTTCTCCTTTTTATTTAATAAGGAGCGACACAATGTCGTAGCGTTATGCAGCTCGCGGCTGTTCTCCACAAAGTTCTTCTTCGCCTCCTCTTTGGCCGGCGACAGCAGGAAGTTAGCACCGCCAGTGATGGCAATTGCTTTCTTGCTGTTATCTTCCTCAAAGAAACCGCTGTAGTCAAAGCCATGCATCAGGTTGTGGCAGATCTCCATCTTCTCCTGCCAAGTGATCTTGGCGGTCTTCTGGATATCCGGATCACCGAAGTGGCTCTGGTCACGCGTAGTGTATTGTTTCATGGCATCCTTCAGCGCCTGAGCAATACCTACATAATCCACCACCAGGCCACCTTCCTTACCCGGGAAGACACGGTTTACACGTGCTATGGCCTGCATCAGGTTGTGGCCTTTCATCGGCTTATACACATACATCGTAGCCATCGACGGCACGTCAAAGCCAGTCAGCCACATATCGCGTACGATGGCGATCTTCATCGGGTCGTTGTCATCCTTAAACTTCTTAGCCAGCTCCTTCTTATAGTTCTCATTGCCGATGATCTTCGTCCACTCTTCCGGATCTTTGTTCGATGTTGACATCACCACCTTCACCTTCTCCGTCCACTCCGGACGCATCTCCAGCATCTTCTGATAGATCTTGATGGCAATGCCACGCGTCAGCGCCACCACCATAGCCTTACCCGTACATTCCTGTTCGCGGTTGGTCTCGTAGTGGTTAATGATATCCTTCACCAGCGAAGTGATGGTCTTATCATCGCCGAGCAACTGCTCCAGATGACTGTTATCGTGCTTGGCTTGGCGTATCTGCTCGTCCGTAGCACCTTCATCGGCCAGATGGTCAAACTCCTTATCCAGCAGTTCAAGCGTCTTCTGATCGAGTTCCAGGTTGATGACACGGCTCTCATAATATACAGGACGTGTGGCCTCATCATTCACCGCCTGTGTCATGTCATAGATGTCGATGTAGTTACCGAATACCTCCTCCGTATCACGGTCACGATCACTGATTGGCGTACCCGTAAAGCCGATGAACGAAGCATTTGGCAACGCCTCTCGCATCAGCAGCGAGTAGCCTTTCTTCATCGTCTCTGACTTGATATCCCAGTGTTCCTCGCCATACTGTGAGCGATGCGCCTCATCGGTCATCACGATCACATTCTTCCTATCACACAAACAACCTGTTCCCTCTTCAAACTTCTGTATCGTCGTGAAGATCACGCCACCAGCCTTACGTCCATTCAGCAAATCGCGCAATTCCTGACGACTACCCGCATTCTGTGGTGTCTGGCGCAGGAAGTCCTTACAGCGTGAGAACTGACCGAACAACTGATTATCGAGGTCTTTTCTGTCGGTCACCACCACGATGGTACACTCCGCCAATTGCTGTATCAGCTGGTGTGCGAAGAACACCATCGACAGCGACTTACCCGATCCCTGTGTATGCCAGAACACACCGATCTTGCCGTTACCGTCCACCGCCTGCTTGGCTCTCACCACGGCCTTCTCTACGGCGAAATACTGATGATAGGCGGTCAGGATCTTCCTTACATCGCCTTCGTTCTTATCGAAGCAGATGTAGTTTCTGAGGATATTCAGCAATCGGTCCTTCCTGAACATACCCAAGAAGAACGTCCTGTAGTCGGCCAACTGTGTGGTCTCATAGCTTCCGTCCACGGTCTTCCAATCCATGTAACGTGAGAGCTTCGAGGTCACCGTACCACCTTTGGTAAAGGCCATGTCGCTAATCACGCAGAAAGCGTTATACGAGAAGAGGCTCGGCGCAAACTGCATGTAGTTTCGCACCTGGTTATAGGCATATTCTATGTCGGCATCTTTCTCTCCGGCCGACTTCAGTTCTATCACCACGAGTGGCAAACCATTCACAAAGACCACCATGTCACAGCGAATCTTCTGCAACTCTTCCACGCGCCACTGGTTCACTACGCGGAAGTCATTGTTTGCTGTGTTTTCATAGTCTATCAGGCGCAGCCTTGCCGTACGCTGTTCGCCATCTTTCACGTATGGCACCTCCACCCCGTTCTGCATCAGATCGGTGAAGTGGTCGTTGCTCTGCACGATACCGCCTTCAGTCACGTTGCAGACCTTATTCACGGCCTCACGTATCACCGCCTCGCTGCAGTCCTTATTCAGCCTCTTCACCGCCTCTTCAAGCACGGTGCGATAGTATGGCTCACGCAGATCACGCTCCACGTCATAGCCATACTCGTACCGATACCCCAGTTCATCTCTGAACAAAGCTATCAGCACCTTCTCGTAGCTGTCTTCTATGAATTTACCAGTGTCACTCATAGTGGTTTATTTCTTTTTTGTTTTTATCGATATATCTATTCTAGTTCAACTAGTCCTCCCCCTTTCTAGATCAACTAGAAAACAAATAGCACACTACCCAATATCCCCCCTCTCAACCATCCTCCTCAGCTCCTCAATCTCCTCCTGCTGCCGCCTATACGCCGCCAGCGCTCTCTGCTTGAGGTCTTCATAGGCCTGCTGCCACTGCTTGGCACTCTCCTGTGCCGCTGCAAGCTGCTGTTGCAGCGTCTCCACCTGCAGGTTACGATATCCTGTTCGCGCCTTATACATGCGCTCTTTGATACCTCCCTCAGTCACAAACTCACGGTCGAAGCGCTCCAGGGTGCTCATCAGCATCTTATCCTCCATGTGGCAGAGGGTGAGAGCGCAGTTGCACATCTCCTCATCTGTCCAGGTGTTGAAGTAAGGCTCGTAATCCTCCAGTTTATTATGATAACGGCAATACTTGAGCATCTTATCATACCGAGGTTCTGTCGACTGCCAGATCACGAGGTGTCTCGACTTCAGATAGTCCTCAAAGTCCTCGCGCAATTCCTGCAATGAAGCTCTGGCCACATTCACCAGCTTCAGTTGCATCTCGCTCGATGTGACGCCATCCTCTATACCTTCCACGATGTTCTGCTTGCACGATCACGCCGCCTGTATCACCTGATCTCTCGTGCGATCTTTATATAGATGTATAAAGCGCTCACAGAAAGCGTATGCCAGCTGATAAATCACATCCGACTTCTGATACAGATGCAGCTTCTTAATATCTCCCTGTCGATGCAGCACCGATGGCAGCTTTCCCTGAATATCCTTATTCTCCGCCATAATCTTCTAAGTTTATCTCGCCAGACATGAGTTTGGGGAGTAGGGTGTCACGAAGCGCTGCAAGCTTTCTGTTCTCTAAAGCAATATTGCAAATTCTGAACAATATAGCATCTAGTTTTTTGCTAATTTCACGAACGACTTCTATAGGAGGAAGTATAGATATAAACTTATCTATATCTGATTTACCTAAATGGCTAACCGTTGTTCCTGTTTTATAACTTTGAGTAAATTCTAAATGAGGTTTCATCAAGTATAAAACATAAAGTTTGCTGATTCCATCTTGTTTAGGAGATAATTTACAAACTCGCTGATTAAGTAAACCTTTTTCTCCTTTCCAAATATATGGAATAAATTCTGCATCCATTCCAGCAAGCATATCACCTATTTCTACAAATTCAGTATTTGGTAATATTTCAGGAGAGTAAAACTGAGGATTTCCGTCTTTAAGATCTCTAATCCTAATTAATGGCAGACCCTCTCCTTTTTCATTGAAAAGAGAAGACTTATATGGTGCTCCATAAATGACTTTTACATAATCATAAATACTTCCCACTCTCCACCCCTCAGGAATCATTCCCAGTTCACTCTCCACAAACTTACCATCCTTGAAAGGACCAAAGTCAACGAACCAATGCTTGAAGAGGGTTTGTGCCATCTCCTCTAATTGGGAATTTATCTTGTTGTTCAGTTCTATCTTGCGATCAAGAGAGGAAAGAATATTGACAATCTTATCTTGAGTATTTCTATCTGGCAAATCAATTTCCATATCTGCAAAAGTCTTTGCATTGATATTGCCACGAGTTGCACCAGTATCAAAAGAATGAACCCATTCATAATATGGTTTTGAATGTGTATAATACTTTAGGATACGAGGATTAACTTTTTCTGGATCAAGACTATACTTTATCAGGAATCCTGCATATACAAAGTTACCATGATGCTTTTCGTAGAAATATGATCTTCCTGTGCTATTGCCTGTACGCGCAAAAACGATATCATTCTCTTTCAGAAGATATTTATCTGCATTCTCATCATCTACCGACTTTAGGCCATTTATGTTCAAGGATCCATCGTCATTAATATCCGTGATGCGAAGATATGTATATAGATTAGGATCATAATCTACCGCAGGAGCACCTATTCCATATGCACCTTTCCCGTCTATCGTTAGTTCACCTAAAGTATATTTCATATCACTACTCTTTTTCTAGTTCAGACAACTGCTTTTGAATAAAATCTTCTTGAGACTTTAGCTCTTTGATTGAATCATCAAGTTTACTCAACTGAGATTTATTAATAACCAATGCGCTTTTTGAATCATCAAAATATTGTCTCATAATATCCTGATGGCATAAAGGATCATTCTTGTCTCTTTCGATCTTAGCAATTAGCTCTTTTATTGTTTTTCTATAATAAACAGCGTCCTTTTCTTGAGTCGCCAATTGAGATTGGATTTTATTTAAGTCTGTCCTTAATTGACTTTTCGTTAATTCTTTAGTTGCTTGTTTAATTGCCATAGCATCAGCAGAAGATTGTTTCGCAGTCTTCTTCGCTACATAAATTGCATAAAGAGCAACAAAAAGAGATATAATACCAATGAAATCCATACTTATCACTCCTTATTTATATATCATACACAAAAAAAGTGACTAAAAATTTGGTTATATAAAAATAACTCTCTATCTTTGCACCCGGAAAGTAATGCGTACAATGACTGTGATGTAATTCGAGCTGTGCAAAAGTCCCCGCCCGCGAGGCATCACTCTTCGGAGTAAACTCGGTCGTACGTTTTTCTGGGGCAAGATGGCATCTCACTTCTTGTGAGGTGCTTTTTTCTTATCCTTATTACCAACCATCGGCACTATAGACTCCCCATTTTCTAATGCAGATATTCCATACTGAATCTTGTCCTGAGTACTTTTCCTAACACCTACGGTCAATTTGATTTTTCCAATAGAAACATCAAGATGAGACATCAAGATCATACTCATCAGTTTGCTCTGGTTCTTATTGCCTGCTTTAGTAGAGTCAACCGCGACTTTCACTGCATTGGCTAATACTTCATCGAGTTTTAATACTGCCAATGTAGATTTATATCTTTTGGATGCATGCGCAGCAGCTTCGACTACAGATTCTTTTCTAATCAAAATATCAGCCTGCAATGACTTATTATATACCGCTTTTTCTGGATGAGCAGATTTCCATTGCTCATAGAACTCGAAAATAATCTGTTGTCTCAGCTTTATTTCTTCAAGTGAGGATCCCATCGGTATTCCATTCTCATCATAGACAATCCGTGGCTTATCCTCTTTCTCTGAAGATTGATCTCCAGAGCCATCGCACACCATCCTTACAGGTGTTTCCTGATCGAACTCATAATTGAGATCCCACTCGATATGGAGCAGTTCGTATTCAAGTACCTCTTCCATAGGTCAAATCTCCCATCCAATCGTCTTCAACTGCTTGCGAATCTCATCCTCCTGCTCACGGCTCTCTGCAAAGAGCTGCGAGAGCGATGTGGTGAGTTGCGTCATCTTCTCCTCGAATGGCACGCCATCGCCTTCCTCCTCGGCAATACCTACATACCGGCCAGGAGTGAGGATATAATCCTGTGCAGCTACCTCAGAAAGCGGACAGGCGGCAGAGAAGCCTTGCACTGGCGTGAACATGCCACAGCGGAAGTCAGAGAAGACCTGTGCGATCTCGCCAACTTCATCGTCTGAAAGCTGACGGAGTGCACGTGTCACCATAGATCCCATCTTACGAGCATCGACAAACAGGATCTGTCCTGGCTGCGCCTTACGACGCGAGATGATCCACAGCGAGACAGGAATACCAGTGCTATAGAAAAGCTTGTCAGGAAGCGCGATAATACCCTCTACAAGGTCAGCGTCAATGATGTTCTTGCGGATGTCACCTTCACCACCACTCTGCGACGAGAGAGCGCCATTGGCCAGCACAAGGCCGAGCGTACCATTAGGCGAAAGGTGGTGGATCATGTGCTGAATCCAGGCAAAGTTGGCATTGCCCGATGGCGGCAAACCATACTTCCAACGCGCATCTTCCTGCAAAGCCGACTGTCCCCAATCAGAGAGATTAAACGGCGGATTGGCAAGAATGAAATCGGCCTTCAGCGTAGGGTGCTGATCATCGAAGAAAGTATCGGCATAGACCTTACCGAGGTTAGCCTCCAAACCACGGATGGCAAGGTTCATCTTGGCCAGCTTCCATGTGTCCGGATTGGCCTCCTGACCGTAGATACTGATCTTGCGCAGATTCCCCTGATGGCGCTCGATGAACTTAGCCGACTGCACGAACATACCACCCGATCCGCAGCAAGGATCATAGACGCGGCCTTCGTAAGGTGCCAGCACCTCGACCAGTGTACGGACGATGCACGACGGCGTATAGAATTCGCCACCGTTCTTACCTTCGAGCGAGGCGAACTTCTGCAGACAGTATTCGTAGGTGCGACCGAGCAGATCCTTCTCATCGGCAGCATCCTGCATCTCAATGTTGGTGAAGATATCCACCACCTCACCCAGTCGGCGCTTGTCGAGCTCCGGACGAGCATAGTTCTTTGGCAACACACCTTTGAGGCTCACATTCTCCGCCTCAATGGCCAGCATGGCATCATCGATTTTCACTCCGACCTCTGGCGTGTGAGCCGCCTCACTGATCACGCTCCATCGCGCCTGCTGTGGCACGAAGAAGACGTTGTCGGCCATATACTCGTCCTTATCCTCCGCATCGGCATACTCATCGCCGAGCAGTTCCTGATACTTGGCTTCGAAGCGGTCAGAGAGATATTTCAGGAAGATCAGACCCAGGACGACACTCTTATACTGAGCCGCGTCAAGATTGCCACGGAGGATGTCCGCAGCTTTCCAGATCTTCTCTTCAAATCCTATGGAGGTGGTATTATCTTTTGCCATGATATTGGGGTGATTATCTTTTTTCTAAAGCGTTGTTCAATATTTCGCGGCAAATATACACATAATCTCTCACTTTGCCAAATAAAAGTCAGACTATTTTCATGGATTATGTTTAACAACATAAAAACGTCCGGATTGTATGCATGACGGACGTTCTTTGATGCAGGAATGGACGGCGTGCATGCAGGACATCCGTTCCTATTTGTCGGAATGGACGCCTTGCTGGCAGGACGGACGTTCTTAATTGTAGGAATGGATGTCTTGCATGCAGGACGGACGTTCCTTGAAAGAAAAAAGGACGCCATGCATGCACGGCGTCCGTAATTATTTTCTGTGACCGTTCTTTCGGCCTTCGCGGTACTCGTAGGCGGTGAGGTGGAGCTGGCGATCGAGGAACTTGGACATGGCCTGTACTGAGGAGAATCCGCATAGGTTGGCCACCGACTCGTATGAGAGGTACGGATCGCTCAGGTGTTCCTTGATCAGCATCAGGCGCCACTGCTTGAGGAAAGTATCTAATGGCATGCCAGTGAGCAACTTGACGGAGGAACTCAGGGCGTTGCGATCGAGTCCTATCTTGGCAGAAAGTTGCTTGATGGTGATACCGGGAGAGGACTGCAGATGACGGATGACGTCGCAGAGGATGGGGGTCTCTACGGGTTGGTCTCGGGCGAGCTTGTAGAGGTCTTCGATGGTGATGATTGGGTTCATTGCTTACTTGTTTTTTGGGTCAAAAATATACGCATACTCAACACCTGCAGGTGGGTCCAGGCAAGGGCAAGCCTTCGCAGGATTAAGATCATGGTGACCACAGATCTTAGCATGGGGGAACATCTCATGGAGGGTACTTAATAGAAAGTGGAGGGTGATCATCTGCTCGGCGGTGCGGTTGTCTTCGTACTTCGAGACAGGGAGATTTTTCATTTTTCCCTTTTCCTTTTCACCTCCGGAGAGAACGATTTCGTTCTCCCGGTGTCCACCTTCGTAGCATACGCCTATCGAGTGAGCGTTGTAGTTCTTGGCGTGGCAACCTTTGATGCTAAGCGGCCGACAGTAGTAGAGGGTGCCGTCACGGGTCACGTAGAAGTGATAGCCGGGGTAGTCGCCGAAGCCTTCGCGCTTGTGGCTCGCCTTGAGTTTCTCGATGGTGAAGCACTGGCTCGGCTTCGTGTCCGAGCAGTGTAGCACGATCAGATCAATCTTCCGGAAAACCTCCGCTCTTTGCGAGGCCGAGCGCAGCCAGGATAGCAGTGCCGACCTTGACCACGGTTCGTAGGACCTCGGTCCAAAAGTTACGCTTGCAGGTGCGCTTGCACTCCTCGCAGCACTCGCCGTGTTCGTTACTGGGGCTTTCTGGGATAGTTTCTCTCTTGTTCATAGTTTTTGTTTTTGCACATGGAGTAAATGGAGAGAATGGAGTAAAAAATTCTATCGTAAAAAACTCCTTTAACTCCATTTACTCCATGTGAGTTAATAATTAATCCTTAGGATATGGGATAGGTGACACATTGTCGTCGAGCTCAGGCTCGTTGCCAGTTGAGTCAGTTGACTCCTCCGATGACTCCCCCGGCGTCTTGCCCTTGCGGAGATTGAGGTGCAGATGCGCATCTCGCACGATCTCGTTGATCACCCCGATGAGCTTGGCGCAGAGGATCCCCTTGTCGCTCTCAGGCGCGCTATCCGCCGTATACTCCAGATAGAGCTTGATGCGAGCGTAGAGCGCCTCGCTCTGCTCGCGCAGGCGCTTGGTCTCCTCGGCGTTGCTGCCGGAGCGCTCCACGGCGCGCTGGTTGTACATCTCGGCGAATCGCTCG
>JAZQQH010000116.1:0-34135 GCA_045628985.1 Bacteroidales bacterium
ATATCCGGAGACTTCGTCCCCGGTTACTAAGCCTCTTTGAGGCTGTATTGGCTTCCAGCCAAATCTTCCGGCTTCAACTAATTTGAAGAAAAACCAAAAGAGTTGAATGAATTTATTCGGATAAAATTTGGATAGGTCGGAACAAAGCTGTATATTTGCACCCAGAAAACATTACCTTTATCAAAGACTATTGACTATGAAACAGCTTGCACTACTGCTCATGATCTGCTCCTGGTGCACGGCCTTCGCATACGATGTGATGCGCGATAACGTGTATTTCAATCTCAACAGGGAGGATCAGACGGCGACGGTGACCTATAAGAAAATCGTGCCGGGAAAGGCGCGTACGGAATACTATGAGGTCGTGACCATACCGGAGACTATCAAGGTCAAGGGCGTGAAGTATCTGGTCACGGCCATCGGCGACTCGGCGTTCTTCGGCTGTGATGACGTCGACGATGTCATAGTGCCCCAAAGTCTCAGGCACATCGGAAAGAGCGCCTTCGAGAACTTCGACTGCAAGTATGGTGAGAGCCATCTATACCTGGCTATGGACATCAACACGATCGGCGAAAGAGCCTTTGCCAACTCTACAATCACGATTGGATACCGCGGACACGAAGTGACCAGCATCGGGAAAGAGGCGTTTCTCAATTCCACGATCGCTGGCTATATCGCCAACGAGAGACTCACGAGTATCGGCGAGGACGCCTTCAAGGGTTGCCAAAAGCTCCAGGTCGTCGATATCGGTGACCTGAAGCATTGGTGTGAGTTGGATTTTGCGACGATGAACTCTAACCCTCTCTATATGGGTCATCGCATCTTCCGTTCGCTGCGCAAAGACCCGATGATGTTTGAGATTGATTCCCTATGGCGGTCAATATCCATTCCGGAGGGGATTGAGATGATCAAGCCGTATAGCTTTGCGCGTGCCGACATCGTGGAGCTGGACCTTCCTAACACGCTGAGTAGCATCGAGCCACATGCATTCTATGAGTGCGAGAACCTGCTGAGTGTGCACCTCCCCGCGTCGCTCAAGAAGATTGGCGTGGGCGCTTTCTCGGGGTGTTTTAGGTTGGAGAGCATCATCATCGACAGTCCCGATATCGTCATCGAGGGAGCCAACTTTACGGGGTTCCGCGGCGTGCTGATCGTGCCCACGGGAATGGCTGAGGAGTTCCGCCAAAAGCCGCTGTGGAGCGACTGCACGATTGTGGAGAGGGAATAAGAGGGCTATTCGGGATCTGCGATGAGTCGAAAGAGGATGGTGTTCTGGAAGGTGATGGATTTGTTTCGGGCGAAGAAGACGACGCCTGAGACAGGAGCTTTGACCTCAGCCACGACACGACCCTCGTAAGGGTGCATGATATGGGCAATCTGCTCGCCTTTCTGGACGTGCTGACCCGGGTGCGACTCGACGATGAGAATACCGGCGTGAGGGGCCTGGATGGAGACAAGTTGCTCGGAGGTAACGACTTGCGGATTAGTCTCGCCCTCAGGAACTTGCATCACTTCTCCGATCTCCTTGTCGGCCATGAAACGACAGATGGCCTGGAGGGAAACTTCGGCCATTTCATGGTCGATATAGTCGGTAGAACCGGCGTAGATGGAGAAGGCCTGCGTCTCCCAGATCTGCCAGTTGTAGTTGAGCAGCACGGTGTCGAACGGCTCGGGGGTACGGATGGCGATGTAGGGGAATCCGAAGCTACGAGCGGCGCTGACGTCTTCGAACCCGGTGTGGATCATGCGGACGTGTGGGAGGAACTGACCCGGCAGGTAGTACGAGGCGAGCTGAATGCCGAACCGGAAATCCTTGATGAACTCAAAGAGTCCGGCGGCAATGCGCTGGGTGGTCTCGCCCTGGTCGTAACCCGGGAACATACGGTTGATATCGGTGCCATCGAGCGCCCAGAAACGCTTCTCGATATTGATACTGAATGGATTGGCCGACGGGATGACAGAGATGGACTTGCCCTCGGGGATCTTGCCCTGCGCCTCTGCGTCCTTCAACATCGCCACCATACGGCTGGCAATATATTGCTGCTGGATCTCGTCGCCACGCATAGAACCTACGATACAGAGGCTCTTCTCGCCATGACCAAAGGTGTAGGCGCGGATACGGAAGTCGTCACGATAGGGCGACGACATGCTGAATATGGTTTGGACTTTCATGATTTCTTAAATATTCTCGCAAGTAGCGAACCCTCATATACCATCGGATAAGCACGGATCGTGAAGAGCAGGCCATCGCACGGAGCCTTCACGTCGCACAACACATCGCCCGAGAGCGGAGAGATGATCTCGCCGATGCTCTGGCCGGATTTTACTTCCATATCGTTGTGAATACCAGTGACAAACACACCGGACGCGGTGGCATTGATAAACGCCACTGAATCACCCTGACATACGACGCTCTCCTTGATCTTGGACGGATCAGGGGCCTCGCTCCATATACCCATGTGATACATGAGGTTCTGAATGCCATCGACGAGGTGCTGGCACATCGGGCGGTTGATACGACCACCCACGCCCATCTCGGCGACGAGGCAAGGGGTGCCCGTACTGTTGAGCGAGTGAGCCAGGGTGGACTCGAGGACGGTGGCTGCCTGATGAATCCAGATAAAGTCAATACCCATGAGTTTGGCCTGTGGGACGAGCTTCTCGGCGGTCATCTCAGAGATGCGCACCTGGGGAATCTCGCGGAGGAAGATATTGGAGGCGTGTATGTCGATAACCATCTGTGCACCAGAGAGGTCGGTATAAATATCGTGCGCCACTTTCTCGATCATCGAGCCACGAGGATGGCCCGGGAAGATACGGTTCATGTCGAGGTCGAAGGCCGGGACGCCACGCTGCATGGAGTCAATGCCCAGGGGGTTGAGCGCCGGATAAATGTCGATGGTGCCCGACAGACGCTCGGGATGCTCGCGCACCATGCGATTGAGCAGGTAACAGACATACTGGCCTTCGAGCTCATCGCCATGCGTGCCGGTCACGATGCAAATACGCTTGCCGTGGCCACGGGAGTGATGGTTCTTGAGGATGCGGAACTCTTCGTCGACGGGCATCTCAAGGGAGGTTACGTTTTGGATCACGATGATTATTTACGATTTAACGATTTACAATTTACGATTGGGATTACACATGCTACTGGAATACAGTCAGTTTACACATCACGCTCTGCGTCTCATTCGTCCACGAGTAGAACCGTCCGCGGTTGGTGGGACAGTCGGAGGCGTCACGGCCATGGGCGATCTTGACATAGCCCCACTGGGGGATGATGTCGTGAGTCGGGTCGAAGGGGAGCCATACCTGGCCGTCGGACACCTCTACCCAGGCGTGTGTCTGGCCTTCGCCAGCAATGAAGCCATTGGCATATCGGGCATGGATACCTACGCTGCGACAGAGGGCGATGAGGAGGTGCGCATAGTCCTGACAGACACCGCGAGGGTCCTGGTACACATCGAGCGCCGTGGTGGCGGTGGTGGTGTGGAGAGGGGTGTAAGTCAGGTAGTTATAGACGTAATGCATCAGCGATTCGGCGAGGGAGAAGACGGTGAAATCACGGTCCTTCACTGCTGTCAGGTCATGAGCCACCTGCTGCATGGCCTCATTCCACTGCGTCAGCTGCGTGGCGGCGAGGTAGTAGGGCGCGGGGGATTCGTGCAAGGCGTAGAGGCGCTCCTGCACGACCTCGCCCTCTGAGACGACACGGAAGGAGTCATGCTCTTCGCTGATACATCCCCACTGCACCGCGTTGCCCTGTCCGTCGAGGTTATGGCGCAGCTCGCAGAAAGGGTATATGGTGAGCGAGGAGCGTCGGACGCGCTGAAACTCATTCTCGCAGGGCAGGGCGCGGAGCTTGAAGAAGTGCCACTCCACGGCCGGCAGGAACGTTGACTCGGTGACGTAGCTATACTGATAGATCATACTCGCACGAGGCTGTTGAGATACTTCAGCACACGGTCCTTATACGCTGCGTCGGCCATCTCATAAGCCTGTTGGTCAGCCAGTTGCTCCTTGAGGAGTGTCCAGATTTCCATATCGACCATGGCTGGGTCATTGTAGATAATCTTCTCGAGCTCGAACATGGCCTCTTCGATGCGGTAGTACTTATAGTCGAAACGGATGTTCATGTCGAGGTGCTCGATGAGCTTGCCGAGGTACAGAAGTCCGCGAGGCTGGTCGTAGACACGCTCCTGGATGGAACCCCAGAACGAGAGCAGCGCATCGGTGATAGGCTGCAGGTTGGTGATGTTGGTGTCGCGCATGATGGACTTGGCACGGATCAGGTCACGACAGATCTCGATGTAGGAGAATGACTCGGTCTTGATCTCGGTGCGGAGCACGATGGCATTGTCCATCATCAGCTCGATGATAGAGCGCAGGGAGGTGACGGTCTCAGGATTATAGAGCTGATCCATAATCTGATAGGAAGTATCGAGCGAGCCCTCGACGTAAAGGTCGAGCTTCTTGAGGAACTCACTGTATACTGGGGTCTCACCTACAGGCACATCGAGCACCTCGTCGTATGCTTTGCGCATCAGGTGAAGGAAGAGATAGCCTCTCTCGGCATAGCGGCCAAGCCAGAACAGGCGGTTGGCGGTGTTGGCGGATAAAATCATAATATAGACCCTCCCCCTACCCCTCCACAAGGGAGGGGAGTAAGATGTACTTTTCCGCGGGGAGGTGGCGGATATATATTATTTTATAATGTAATACTCTCGAAATTTGAACTAACCACTCCCCTCCCTTGTGGAGGGGTCGGGGGAGGGTCTGCTTGGGTCTGCTATTCCATCACCCACGTATCCTTAAAACCGCCACCCTGTGACGAATTGACTACGAAGGAGTTAGGGTTGCGCGAGAAGCGTGTGAGGCCCGACTTCCAGACTTTGGTTTCCTTGCCAGAGACGACGAAGGCGCGGAGGTCACATTTGCGTGGTGAGGGATGGCCGGTCTCGTCGATAATGTCGAGGTCAATGAAGTCGATGACCTCCTGGGCAATCCAGCGGCGAGGCTCCTTGATGATGAGCTGCTTGACTTCCTCGAGGCGCTCTGGAGTCATGTCGCGTCCGAACATCACACCGTAGCCACCAGCCTCAGCGACGTCTTTGATGACGAGCTTCTGAATGTTGTTGATGATGTATTCGAAGTCCTCCTTGAAGAATGGTAGGTAGGTTGGGGCATTCTGCAGGATAGGTTCCTCATTGAGGTAATATTTGACCATCTTTGGCACGAAGTAATAGATTCCCTTGTCGTCAGCCACGCCATTGCCCAGCGCGTTGATCACGCCTACGGTGCCGGCACGGTAAGCCTCCATGAGGTTAGGGACGCCGAGGAGCGAGGTAGGTTCGAAGGCCAGCGGGTCGAGGTACTCATCGCTGACGCGGCGATAGATAGCACCTACGCGTGCGCGTTCCTTAAATAAACCTACGTAATAGACCTTGCCGTCCTCCACGACCATGTCGCCAGGGAAGGCCAGCGTGGCGCCTGTCTGCTCGGCCAGGTACGAGTGCTCGAAGAAGGCTGAGTTGTAACGACCTGGGGTGAGGATGACGTTGATACCGCGACCATCGTTGACATATTCCATCATCTCGCGGAGCATCTCGCCATAGTTTCGGTTGTCGGCCACGAGGTTGTCACGGAAGGTCTGAGGGGCGGCTTTGCGTGTCACCTTGCGCGCAATCATCGGATAAGAAGCGCCCGATGGGATGCGGAGGTTGTCTTCGAGGATGAGCCAGCGACCATCCTTGGCCTGCACGAGATCAATGCCAGCGATGTGCGCATAGATATTGTGTGCAGGGGTGATACCCTCACACTCAGGCATATAGCCTTTGCTCTCATACGTAAACTCCTTAGGTACGACACCGTCGGCCACGATCTTCTTCTCGTGATAGATGTCGTAAAGGAACATATTCAGCGCCTTGACACGCTGCACCAAACCTCGCTCGAGCATGGCCCACTCATCGGCCGGGATCTGACGAGGGATAGAGTCAAAAGGAAACAACTGCTCATTGAATACACCATTCTTATATACGCCAAAACGTACACCGAAACGCTCCATCCATTGGTTAACGGAATCTCTACTTTTCAAAAGTTCTTCCATAATAAGGATAACAATTTTACTTTTACTATATCTTTTGTTCGTTTTCTTGGTGCAAATGTAGATATTTTCAAGCAAAAACAATCTTTTTCTTTCATTTTTCTTTTGTTTGATGTCGTTTTTAAGTATTTTGAAACATAAATTCACTAATTTTGCAATATAATGATAGCAATATTTGGCTCTTTCGAGAAAAAAGAAAGCATTTTTGGCGATTTTGTAGCAATACTCTTGCTCGATTTAGAAAAGCGCTCTATCTTTGCAGCAGAAAACAAACAAAGTCTAACAAAATTCTACTAAGATATAGAATTTACAAACAAAAAGAAAGGTATTTATTATGGAAACATTAATTATTAAGGAGCTTGCAGCTGGCGAAGAGATTTCATTGCTCTATAACATCTGCATTATTTGGTAAGCAACTTCCCCACAAACGTCATTCTGATGGAGTGAAGAAAATCGCCCACTGCCATCAGGATGACCGACAAAACAAATAGACGACATATTATAATTATTGAAACGATGAAAGAGAAAAGATGGGTGGTAATGTCCACCATTCTGGTAATTTTTGCCATTTTAGGCTGTACACATAGTTATAGTGACGGACTCTGGGAACTGGGTCCACAAGAGGAGCTCCAGTGGGCCAACGTAGCATGGATGATCACTGCCACGATCTTCGTATTGATGATGACCCCGGGTCTTTCGTTCTTCTACGGTGGCATGGTTGGCCACAAAAACGTCATCTCGACCATTCTTCAGTCATTCATCGCCATGGGATTGGTTTCTATCCTCTGGGTGACTGTAGGTTTTTCTTTCAGCTTCGGCGAGGACCTCTGGGGACTTCACATCTTAGGTGACCCTCGCACGTTCTTTATGTTTGAGAATGTCGGAGCACATGAGGCTTCTGTAAGTTCATCGGTCGAAGGTATCCGTCAGCTGGCTGCCGGTGGCGTGGCTACGACCATTCCTATCGCGCTGTTTGCATTGTTCCAGATGAAGTTCGCCATCATTACGCCTTCATTGATCACCGGCTCGTTTGCTGAGCGCGTACGTTTCTCTGGCTATCTGGTCTTTATGACCTTGTTCTGCTTCTTTGTCTATTTCCCATTGGCACACTGGACCTGGCACCCAGAAGGCTTTCTCAATCTCTGGGGCGTGCATGACTTCGCTGGTGGTATTGTAGTACACGCTTCTTCGGGTGTGGCAGCATTGGCTGGCGCGCTCTTCCTGGGCAAGCGCAAGGGAGCTTCGCACGAGGATCCTGCCAATATTCCTTTTGTCATCTTAGGTGCTGCACTGCTCTGGCTGGGTTGGTTCGGTTTCAACGGAGGTTCATCATTGGCCGCTGACCACATCGCAGTACTCGCCTTCCTCAACACCAATACTTCGGCTGCTACCGCCATGCTGGCGTGGATCTTCATGGATTGCCTCCGCGGCCGTAAGCCATCGGCCATGGGTGCCGCTGTAGGTTCGGTTGTCGGCTTGGTAGCCATCACTCCTATGGCCGACCAGGTTACTCCGGGCGAGGCTATCATGATTGGCCTTGTCACCACGATGGTTTGTAATATGGCCTGCTACTGGAAGAATCGCACCGGTCGTTTCGACGACGCGCTCGACGTCTTCCCTACCCACGGCATGGGTGGTATCTTCGCTACTTTGCTCACCGGCTTCTTTATGTGCATCCTGCACGAGGAGAATCCTGACTGGGCAGGCATGGGCCTCCACATCCTCGGTCTCGCCATTGTCTGTGGCTATACTTTCGTAGTCAGCCTGGGCCTCTACTGGCTCACCAACAAGATGATCCCTATGCGTGTCTCTGCAAAGTCTGAGGCAATGGGCCTCGACCTCTCTCAGCACGACGAGCACTATGGCTTCGCCGATCATGCAGAGGCTGAGCTCGAGGAGGCAACTAAGTAATTACTCGAATTTGCGTCTATTTGTTAATTGTATAGAAGTCGGTTCGACCGGCTCAATGATTTATCTAACTTTCTTGTGTTATTAAGGTATGTGTATTTGGTTTGAGGCCGTCGTGAGACTGGTCTCAAATTTTTTTATATATCTCACACGTAATTGTATCAGCTAATTACGAGATTCTTCGTTTCACTCAGGATGACATGCAAAAAAGACATTTATTTTTTGCGCATATTTGGAAAATTGCAAAATAATGACTATCTTTGCACCGGAAAATTTTGTGTTAGTGGTTATGAGATTCAAACAGATTGTTTCTTTCTTGCTCCTGGTGATCTATGCGACGTTCTTCGCATCGGCTCACTTGTGCTACCACACACACCAGTTGGCCAATGGTGAGATTGTGCACTCGCACCTCTATGGCGATAAGATCCATAATCACAACAGCGCGCAGCTGCAGTTCATTGACCAGCTCACCACCGCGCCATATCAGTCGGCTGACCTCGTCGAGGTTGAGCCATTCGTTCCAGAATTTTCAGAGTTTATAATCATTGCGCCAGAGGCAGGATACCAGCTTCTGGATAACATTCTTTCGTTTTCTCTCAGGGCGCCACCGGTACTATTTTAAAGGTATTGAAAGGCTGATACTATCGTCCCTTTCACTCCCTTTTCACTCCCCTTTTCCACTTTTATATTATTTTTACGCCCATATTATGAAGAAATACTATGCCACAATAATGGCATTGCTCATGCTGTGTGCATGCACCAAAAATGCAGAGCAACCAACCGCGGAGATCAGCAACAACGGTAACACCGTGACTGTCAGCGCAGAATCTCCTATCCTCAACAAGATCAAGTATGAAACCATCGCACTGAAACCATTCAGCGATGAGTTCCGCACCGTAGGTACCGTCCAGGCCGAGACCGGCAAGTTCGCTGAGGTCAACGTACCATTTGACGGTCGTGTAACCCGTGCCAACGTGAGCCTCGGCGCGAAGGTCCATGCCGGCCAGTCGCTGTTCGAGCTCTCCTCTCCAGACTTCCTCGAAGCCAGCAAGGAGTACTTCCAGAACCTCCAGAACTACGAGAAAACCAAGAACGAATATGACCGCAAGAAGGTGCTCGCACAGCACGGCATAGCCTCTCAGAAGGAACTGGAAGAGGCCTTCACCGAACTGGAGAACGCCCGTCACGACAAGGAATATTCTGCCGCATCGCTAAAGGCTTATGGCACGGACGCCAGCACCATGAAGATGGGTCAGGCCATGCATATCGTGGCTCCAATCAGCGGCGAAGTCGTCAAGAGTGACCTCACCGTCGGCTCGTTCGTCAAGGCTGACAGTGACCCGATGATCACCATCGCCGACCTGCACAAAGTATGGATCAACGCCCGTGTCAAGGAGCATTTCATCAACCAGGTCTCTCAGGGTGGCAAGGCCGAGATACGTTCGGAATCCGACCCGGATCAGCTCTTCGAAGGCAAGATCCTCAACGTCGGAAACCTCGTCGACGAGGAGACCCGTTCGGTACAGATCGTCATCAGCTGCGACAATCCGGAGCTTCGCCTCAAACACGGCATGTATGTGTCTGTGCACTTCCTGAGCGAGGCCAAGGAGAGCGTCGTCGTACCATCGACCGCCGTCTTCCAGGGCGAGCAGCGCAGCTATGTCTTTGTCTGCACCAGCCAGCCGAATGTCTTCGAACGCCGTGAGGTAGAGCTCGGCATGAGCAACGACAACAATACAGAGATCAGCATCCGCAAGGGACTTGAGCCTGGCGAGCGTATCATCGCAGAAGGTGGACTTTACCTCAACGACTAAGCCATGGAGAAGTACACCAAACTGCTTTTGAAGCGGCGCTGGCTCATCGCCACCGCCTTCGTCCTGCTGTCTGCTTTCGGTGTCTACGCCTGGCAGCAGCTCTCGCTCGATGCTTATCCTGATATTGCCGACACCACCGTGCAGGTAGTCACCCAGGTGCCTGGCCTGGCTGCCGAGGAGGTGGAGCAACAGATTACCATCCCACTGGAGCGTGCACTCAACGGTATGCCTTCGCTCGAGATGATGCGAAGCACCAACACCTTCGGCATCTCGACCATCATGCTTGTCTTTGCCGATGGCACGGAAGACTACTGGGCCCGTCAGCGCGTCAGAGAATGTATTGACGGAGTGGACCTTCCCTACGATGCAGCGCCAGAACTTAACCCGCTCACCTCTCCTACCGGCGAGGTCTTCCGCTATATTCTCAAGAGCGACAGCCACTCATTGCGCGAGCTCACTGACCTCAATAAGTGGGTAGTCATCCCACGCCTCACCCAGATTTCAGGTGTGGCAGACGTGAGCAACTACGGAGGCATAACCACCCAGTATCAGCTTGAGATTGACCCGGATAAGCTCAGCAAGTACGACATCTCGCTGGCCGACGTGGAGGAATCCATCGAGCAGAATAACTCCAACGCCGGCGGTAGCACGCTGACCCGTGGCGACCAGAGTTTCGTGGTTCGTGCCGAGGGTCTTATCACCGACCTCGAGGATATGAAGAATATCGTGGTCAAGAACGTCGGCGGTACGCCTATCTACCTCAGCGACCTGGGTACGCTCAAGTACGGCAACCTGGAGCGCAAAGGTATTCTCGGCTTCCTCGATGACCAGGTGGATTATAACGACGGCGTGGAGGGAATCATCCAGATCCTGCGCTACAACAATCCTTCGGAGGTACTTGAGGACGTGCATCAGGCCGTCGCAGAGCTCAACGACGAGGTGCTCCCAAAGGGCGTCAAGATCTATCCGTTCCTCGACCGCACCAACCTCGTCAACGCCACACTCAACACCGTCTCGCACACCCTGCTCTTCGGCATGATCCTGGTCATTGCCGTGCTGCTGGCCTTCCTCGGAAGTCCTCGCAGCGCCTTGCTCGTGGCCATCACCATCCCGATCTCCTTGCTCGTGGCCTTCATCTTGATGCATCTGACCGACATTCCGGCCAATCTCCTCTCGTTGGGAGCCATTGACTTCGGTATTCTCGTCGACGGTGCTATCGTGATGACCGAGACCATCCTCAAGAAGCGTGAGGACCATCCGGAAGAGACGCTCGATGGCAAGGACACCCTCAAGCGCATCCTGCAGGTGGCCAAGCCGATCTTCTTCTCTACGCTCATCATCATCACCGCTTATATGCCTCTCTTTGCCTTCGAACGCATTGAGAAAAAGATGTTTACGCCTATGGCCTTCACAGTCGGCTACGCGCTGGCCGGAGCTTTGCTTGTGGCATTGATCCTGATCCCGGGTATGGCCTACGCCGTGTATCGCAAACCTCAGAAGGTCTTTCGCAATAAAATTGTGGAGCGTCTCACCGAGCGTTTCCGCGGCTTGACAGAGAAGCTGCTTGACCGTCCGCGCATCATCCGCAACACCATCGTCAGTGTCCTCGGAGCCGTCATCCTGCTCGTCATCTTCGTCGGCAAGGACTTCCTCCCTACGCTCGATGAAGGAGGTATCTGGATTCAGGTCCAGACGCCTCCGGGCCTCTCGCTCGAACGCTCAGCACAGATGGCCGACTCGTTGCGCCATACACTCAAGAAGTTCCCTGAGGTGACCTACGTCATGACCCAGGTAGGCCGTGACGATGAGGGTACTGAGGCCTTCTCTCCATCGCACATCGAGTGTGGTGTGGGCCTCCATCCTTACTCCGACTGGGAGACGGGTCGCACCAAAGAAGAGCTCGTCGAAGCCATGTCTGCCGAACTGGCCAAGATGCCGGGTTATAAGGTAGGCTTCTCGCAGCCGATCATCGACATGGTGATGGATCAGATGGCTGGTTCGCACTCCGACCTCGCCATCAAGGTCTATGGCGAGAACCTCGACAAGACACGCGACATTGCTAATCAGGTCGTTTCATTGGTCAACACCATCCCGGGTGCCGCCGACGTGGTCATTGACCAGGAACCTCCGCTCCCACAGCTCAAGATCACGGCGCAACGCGACAAGATCGCACACTATGGCCTCAACGTAGCTGACGTGGCAGACCTCATCGAGGTGGCCATCGGTGGCAAGGCCGTCTCACAGGTCTTCATCGGCAGCAAGGTCTATGACGTCACTTGCCGCTATATAGAAAGTTCGCGCGACACGCCTGAGCGTATTGGCAATCTGATGCTTACGTCAAGCAGCGGAGCCAGAATCCCATTGTCGTCCGTGGCAAAGATTGAGACTTCGCTCGGAGCCAGCTCCATCATGCGTGAGATGGGTAAGCGCTACCTCACCGTGCGTCTCAACCTCCGTGGCCGTGACCTGACGTCATTCCTCCAGGAGGCGCAGAAGCGTATCGGCGAGGAGATTGTCTTCGATCATACTGAGAATCAGATCCGTTGGGACGGACAGTTCGAGAACCAGAGCCGCGCCTACAAGCGTCTGGCCATCATCATCCCATTCGTATTGCTCTTCATGTTCCTGTTGCTCTTCGGCGCCTTCGGAGACTTCCGACAGGCTGGCCTGCTCATCGCCATGCTGCCACTGGCATTGCTCGGTGGACTCCTGGCGCTCGTTGTCCGCGACATGACGTTCAATATCTCATCGGCCGTCGGCTTCATCGCTCTCTTTGGCCTGACCATCCAGAATGGCGTCATCATGATCTCGCACATCAATGACCTGCGCCAGTCGGGCCTCCCACTCCGCAAGGCGGTGGTCAGCGGAGCCGCGCACCGTCTGCGTCCTGTCCTGATGACTGCCACCGTGGCTATCCTCGGCCTCATGCCAGCCTCTATGGCTTCGGGCATCGGTTCGGATGTGCAGCGTCCATTGGCCACCGTCATCGTCTATGGCCTGCTGTTCTCTACTATTATCACCCTGTTCATCCTGCCTACCTTATATTATAAGATGGAGCAGTATGTCGAAAATAACCTCCACGAAGATGAAGAAGATTTTTAACCTCCTGCTCCTCGCGCTCGTGCCCCTCGGTCTTCTGGCTCAATCCATGACCTACGACCAGTATATCCGCACTGTGGCAGAGAAGAACGTGAGCTATCTGGCAGAGCAATATAATGTGGACATCGCGCAGGCTAACCTGCAGGCTGCCAAGGTGTTCAACGATCCTGAACTCTCGGTCGACTATGGCAACAACCAGGACTGGTACATGTATATGGGTCAGTCGTGGGAGTTCGGCCTCAGCTATGACCTCGACCTGGCCGGTGTCCGCCGCGCCCGTATCCGTACGGCTCGTAATGAGAAAGAAATCACCGAGGCTTCGGTCATCGCCTACCTCAGCAACCTCCGTTTCGAAGCCGCTCAGGCCTGGGCCGAGGCTTGGCGTCTCAAGCAGAGCTGCGACGTCTTGCAGGCCAATGTCCGCGACATGCAGCAGATTGCAGAGAGCGACAGTATCCGCCTCAGCGTCGGCGATATTGGCCGTACAGATGCTACGCAGAGCAAGCTCGAAGCGCAGGCCCTCGAAGGCGAACTCATCGCTCTCCAGGCAGAATATAAGAACGCGCTGATGGCCCTCTCGCTCCTCTGTGGCGGTGAACCCATCACCGCTATGACCGACGACGAACTGCCACAGAAGGCTCTCTCCTACTCTGAGGAAGAGCTCTTTCGCGTAGCCGAGAACAACCGCGCCGACCTCAAGGCCGCCGAGCTCTCGCACACCCTGTCGGTCAATAACTTGCGCCTCGTCAAAGCCTCTCGTGCCATGGAGATGAGCCTCAGCCTCGGCTACTCCTATAACTCCGAGGTGCGCAACGAGATTGCTCCCGCGCCTAAGTTCAATGGTCTCAGCGTCGGCATTGCCATCCCGCTGAAGTTCTCCAGCCTCAACCGCGGAGAGCGTCGCGCCGCTGAGCACCAAGTCTCTCAGAGCCAGAAGTATTACGAAGCCTCACTCCTCCAGATCCGCACCGAAGCCGCTCAGGCGCTCAACGCCTACGAGGCCGCCAAGGTGGTGCTGCAGAAGTACAATAGTAATATGATGTCCGACGCTCGCCAGATCGTTGAGAGTCGCAAGATCGGTTACCAGAAGGGTGACACCAGCCTCATTGAACTCCTCGCCGCTCAGCAGACCTATCGTGACGTCATGCAAGCCTACATCGACGCTTGTAGCAATCACTTCGTCTGCTACGCGCAGCTCGAGAACGCGCTGGGACTTTGACAATCTTGTTTTTTGTCAATCTTTGTCCTTTAAAATATATAAGTTGGCAACGTTTTTCATGACAACGTTGTCAACTTATTCGTTTTTCCCCAAAAAGCCCGTATCTTTGCACCATCAAAAAAAATATTAACCGAACCTTAACTTGATGATTTTTTCAGAGAGATAAGTTTTTACACCTAAACAAAACTATGAAGATTCATTATTGCACTTGGAAGTTGATCCGCAAATGTGCATTCTTATTCGCACTGATGATCAACATTCCGTACATCGCAGAGATGGAAGCTTTCGCACTCGAAGAGGAGCGCTGGAGCACAGAAATCACGAAGTAGGCCGCAGGGTTCCCCGGCCTACTTTTTTTATTAGGAAGATTTTAGTTAACTAACAAAACAATGAGCTGAAAGATATTTTTTACAAATAGAATTTGGTAATATCGCAAAAACTTCCTATATTTGCCCCAAAGTACGATAACAAATAGTGCGAATGGAGAAGACTATTGAAGTTTTGGTCGCCAACGAAAGTCACAAGAGCTATATACCCGATATCCTGGCTGCTATCTATGAAGCGAGTAAGGTTAAGGGCAACAGTATCGTGATGCGCGATCCGGAATATCTGGCACAGAAAATGAGGGAGGGCAAGGCTGTCATTGCTTTGTGCGATGCTGAATTCGTCGGTTTCTGCTATCTTGAATGCTGGCAAGATGAACAGTTTGTGGCCAACTCGGGACTGATCGTAAAGCCGGAATATCGTGGTCTTGGAGTGGCTTCACGCATCAAGAAGCAGATTTTTGAAATATGCCGTACGATGTTCCCTGAGGCTGGAATCTTCAGTATCACCAAGAGCCAGGCGGTTATCCGGATGAATACCGCGCTTGGCTTTGAACGTGTCACCTACGACCAGCTGACCACCGACCCTAAGTTCTGGAAAGGTTGCGGCACTTGCCCTGACTACCCTATTCTACAAGCAAGTCAAGGCAAATCTTGCCATTGCATTGGATTGCTCTATCGACCTCATAAAAAATAGATAAAGAGTTTTGTATAATTAGTCAGCGACTTACCACGGGAATGTCTCCGGGTCATTATCCTTATTTGATCGCAGGTTGATATTCAGAGCATTGAGCTGAGCCATATCCTCTTCTGCCAACGCGAACTGCAGGATCTCGAGATTCTCGGCGAAGTGGTTCGGTTTGGCACGAGGGATGGTGATCAGGTCACGCTGAACGATCCATCGCAGAACAATCTGCGATGGCGTTTTGCCGTACTTCTTGGCCAGATTCTGTATCGCCTCATGGCCGATGACGTCAATGTCTCCCTGTCCGAAAGGTCCCCACGCCTGCACCTGAATGCCGAGTGAGCGATTATATGCGATGTTCTCGACCTGGCTCAGCAGGGGGTGAACCTCAATCTGGTTGAGCACCGGACGGATGGTTGCATACTCGAAGAGTTCCTCCAGATGATGGCGATTGAAGTTGCTCACACCCAGCGCCTTGACCTTACCCTGATGCACATAATCCTCCATGATCTGCCAAGTCTTCTTCACACAATCCTTCACTGGCCAGTGTATCAGCAGGAGGTCAATATACGGTGTCTGAAGCTTGCGCAAGCTCTCATCGATAGAGGCACGTATCATCTCCTCGCTCTCTCGCATCACCGTGGTCGATATCTTCGTAGTCAGGAAAATCTCCTCACGCTTCACGCCACTCTCGCTGATACCCTTGCCAACCGCCTCTTCGTTAGCATACATCTGCGCCGTGTCAATCAGTCGGAAGCCAGCCTCCAGTGCCAGTCGCACGTTGGTCGAAGCCACCTCATCTTTCAAAGTCCATGTTCCCACACCTATCTGTGGAATCTCCATGCCGTTGCTTAGTGTTATCATCCTATTATATTTAGTGTAATTATTGGTCGATGTTACAGTATTATTGCGGCAAATATAGTTACTTTTCCGTGAAAAACCAAAAATTTCGTTTTTTTTACAAACTTTATTGGGTTTTGTGATAAGAAATCATGTCATCTCCTACACTGTACACTGGGGGAGATGCCGTGACGAAGCCATCTCCTGCACCGTTCACTGGGGAGGATGCCGAGATGAAGGCATCTCCTACACCGTACACTGGGGGAGATGCCGTGATAAAGCCATCTCCTGCACCGTTCACTGGGGGAGATGCCGTGATGAAGGCATCTCCTGCACCGTACACTGGAGGAGATGGTAGTGCAGAAGATGTGGAGTGTGGATTTTCTTCCGAGGTTTTATCTGCAGAAGCAGGAGTTTTAGTTTAGATTATAAACCAAATTAGTTTATTTTGCAAACCGAAAGTTTCAAAAATGAGGGAATCGTGCTTGTTTTTAGGGTAAATAATGGTTATTTTGCGAAATATTTTTGGTTTATTTTGTAAACTAACCTACCTTTGCAGCGACCAAAGACAAGAAAAAGAGTAGTCAAAGGCCAAGATGCAAGCAGCGGAAGTCGACAGCGCTGCTTCTCTTTTTCGAGTAATGGTTTACAAAATAAACTAACAAGCATTATTATTAAATGACAGCCTAAAAAAACAAAAATTACAACTATGGAAGATAAGAAGATTAATGAGAAGGAGAGCTTGGAGCTCATCGCTCGCATGATACAACAGACGAAGAAGGATTCAGCCATCGGATCGGGTAATATGTTCCTGATGTGGGGATATTTGAGCGTGTTTTTCTCACTCGCTGTAGTGGCAATGACTTATATCAGACGTGAAGGTGGATGGGGTTGGCTCTATATCGCCATTCCTGTGATCGGCTTTATTACTGCAGGAATTATGGCTCGCAGAATGAAGAAGTTGAACAATGCGCCAACCACATATACCACTAAGAGCATCAATAGTATCTGGGGTTGCCTGTCAATAATTTTTGGCATTTATGCAGTCTTCTGCCTGATGAAATATGATGAACCAAGGCTTTGGTCAGGAATGTTTTTCCTAGGTTTGTTACTTCCTGCTATCGGCACCTATTGTACGTGTACTATACTCAACGAGAAGCGCTTACAGTATTGCGCCATACTCGGTTTTGCTTGTGCTTGTGCTTTTCTTGGAGTGCTATGCACCGGTGGTAATATCACCATCCAGTGGCCAATCATCATGGCTGTTTGTATGATTATCAATCTGGTTATTCCTGGTCATGTACTCAACTACAAAGCCAAGAAAGCTAATAAATAACCGACGACGATGACCGAACTTGATCCTCTATTGCACAGCCAGTTACGATTGGCGATTATGTCGATACTGCTGAGTGTCGATGAGGCGGATTTCGTCTATCTGAAAGAGAAGACGGAAGCCACGGCGGGTAATCTCAGCATTCAGCTCGACAAGCTCTCGGTGGCCGAATACATCAGCGTCACGAAGACGCAGGAAGGTAGTCGTCCGCGCACCCTTTGCCGCATTACAGACAAAGGACGGGATGCTATGAATAAGTACGTTGAGGCGCTACGCAGTTATCTGACAGGACTATAGATTGTACCTTTCTTGACACATTGCGCAATAAAAAGCGTCAAAAAGTTTGAAATTACAGAAAAAGACACTATCTTTGCATCTTGAAAATAACATCTTTAAGGAGTCATAACATTAATAAAAATAAGAAAAATATGGATCTGTTTACTCAAATTGGTGAAGACATCAAGAAGGCCATGCTGGCTCGTGATGCCGTAAGACGTGACACATTGCGCAACGTGAAGAAGGAGTTTATTGAGGCAAAGACCGCAGGAGGCGCTAATGGCGAACTCAGCGACGGTGATGCACTCAAGATCATTGCCAAGATGGCTAAAAAAGGTCGCGACGCTGCTGATCAGTTCGTAGCGGGTGGCCGTCAGGACTTGGCTGATGAGGAGTTGGCTCAGGTGGCTATCCTTGAGGAATACCTGCCAAAGGCTTTGTCTCCAGAGGAACTCACCGCGCGCATCAAGGCTATCGTGGCTGAGGTAGGCGCTACCGGTCCTAAGGACATGGGCATGGTGATGAAGACTGCCAACGCTCAGCTGGCCGGACAGGCAGATGGCAAGGCTATCTCAGCCGTAGTGAAGGAGGTTCTGGCCTCGCTTTGATCATGGCGACCTACCATCCTGGTGACTTAGTGCCAGAGGCTTACATTCGCGAACAAGGCGCGGAACAGTTCTTTACGTGCCAGGCGATCCCAGACGAGATATTCTCCGTCATGCAGGGTCGCAGCTTCAAGGCCGACTGCACGACTCCGCGTGAGTCCTTGCGATACCTTACCTGTCTGCATCGCGATCTGGAAGGACACGCTTACGTCGGCGAGATGGTGCTGCACGAGTGTATCGCAGAGAAGGTCCTGACGATACTGCGACGCCTCTATGAAGCCGCTTATCCGATAGAGAGGATGAGACTGATCGACTACTACGAAGCGGATGATGAGCGGTCGATGCGGGACAATAACTCGTCAGGATTCAACTTCCGCCTGGTGTCGCACACAACGCGCGTGTCGAAGCATGGCTTAGGGGTGGCGGTGGACATCAACTCGCTCTACAATCCGTATCACAAGATACTGGAGGATGGCACGGAGGTCATCGAACCGCTCACTGGAGCGATTTATCTCGACCGAAGCAAGGACTTCCCGTATAAGCTTGAGAAAGGAGATTTGTGCTACCGACTCTTCACGGAACAAGGCTTCGTGTGGGGAGGCGACTGGGACAATCGAAAAGATTATCAGCACTTTGAACTGCCATAGTTCAAAGTGCTGATCTTTATTATCTGGATGACATGGCTAGTATCTGACGCTATTGAGCTGTAGCCATAGCAGCGCAGCAGACTTCTCCTGATTGAGGAGGTCGAGCTGCACTTCGAGGACTCCTATCATACCCTCCAGATAGTCGGGACGAGTGATCTGACCTTCTTCGTAAGTTCGACGCAAGAGGGTTTCGTTCTGTTGCTGATAGAGCAAAGAGCGGTACTCGCTGGCCGAAGAGAGTTCTCCGAAGGCCTTGAGATAGAGACTGTGAAGGCGGGTATAGAAAGAGAGGCGCTGATCCTGTGCATCGAGCTTGGCTGCTTCGAGAGCGCGGCGAGCCGCCTTGACCTTGCCTCCATTGCTCCAGAGAGGGAGCGAAAGACCGAAGGAAATGCCACGGAGCTTCTCGTCAAGCGCGATTTCCTGCTCATAGCCTACGGTAAACTGTGGCAGCCAGCCGTCCTTGGCAGTCTTGACATTGAGCTGCGCAAGATTCACGGCATTGTCGACGAGCTGCATCTCTGGTGAGGAGGCTGCTACCTCCTGCCACCACTGATCGAAGTCAGGTTCTTTCGGCAGAAGGAGTTCCTGCTTGAAATGATCGATATTGCCGACGATGACTTCGGGATGATAATCGAAACCACAGACGGTCTTGAACTCGGTCAGCAGCGCGGCGCGCTCTGCTTCGAGCGTCCTGATACGCTGGTGGTGGACGAGATTGAGGCGCTGCGACTCATTATATCTATGCACAGACGAGATACCTTCCTCAAAGAGCGTCGACTCGGCCGAGAGGAAGTCTTCGCTCATCGCATCCTGCTGACGGACAAGGTGCAGGAGTGTGTCGTTGTAGCAGAGCTCGACGGCAAGTTGTGTGGCTTGCAGCAATACGTCGTGGCAGGCGGCGCGATACTGGAGCTGCGCGTTGCGAATCTCCTGACGCTTGATCTGACTGCGATGCAGATAAGCCGTCGGGAAATCAAAGGTCTGCGAGACGATGAGGTCCTTCTCGTCTTCGACATACTCCGAACCCCACATATAACGGAAAGATACTGTAGGGTCAGCCAGACGATTCTCGGCATGTGCAGCCGCCTCATCGGCCTCCATGCGAGCCTGCAGGGTGCGGATGCGGGGAGAGTGGACCATCACGCTATCGGCAAACTGCTGCAAAGGTCGTGGCTGGGCCGGTGCGAGAAAAGGCAGGAGAACTATGATAATATATAATAGGTGTTTCATCTATTCTTTTTCTCCGTTAAAAGATACATAATCGGGACAACAAATGCATTGAGCAACGTGCTGGTAAGCAAGCCGCCGAGGATCACCTGTGCCATCGGACTCTGGATCTCGTTGCCCGGTTGTTCGCCTCCTAAGGCCAACGGAATGAGCGCCAAGGCGGAGGTGAGCGCGGTCATGACGATAGGGTTGAGACGATCAAGGCTGCCGGTGCGGACGACCTGAAGGAGACGGTCGGCAAAAGATTCACCTGACTGTGGAGAGGTCTGTAGCAGCGTGTTATATCGGTCGACAAGCAGCATACCATTGCGCGTTGCAATGCCAAACAGCGAGATGAAGCCGATGATGGCCGGGATACTGAGGATACCGCTGGTGAAGAGCAATGCCATGACGCCACCAATAAGTGCGAGTGGCAGGTTGAGCAGGATGACGATGGATTGGCGCCAGCTGCTGAACTGATGGTAGAGCAGGAAGAGGATGACCAGCACGCTGAGGAGCGAGGTGAGCAACAGGATGCGGGTAGCCGCCTGCTCGCTCTCGAATTGTCCACCATACTCAATATGATAATCCTCAGGGAGCTCAATCTCGGACGAGACACGCTCACGGATCTCATTGACCACCGAGCGGAGGTCACGGCCAGCGACGTTACAAGAGATGACGATCTTGCGCGTGACGTTCTCGCGGTTGATGGTGTTAGGACCGCTGGAAGAAACGACGTCGGCTACCATGGAGAGCGGGATGAGACGGCCGGATGGCGTGGAGATACGCAGGTCACGGATCTGCTCGATACCTTCACGGTCCTCGTCGTGCACCTTGACGGTGAGGTCGAAGCTGCGGTTGCCTTCATAGACCTGGCTGACTACCTGGCCGCCAAGGAGCGCGTTGATATACTCCTGGAACTGTGGCAGCGTGATGCCATAGCGTGCCAGCAACTCGCGCTTAGGGATGATCTTGAGCTGCGGACGCTCCACCTGTTGCTCGACATTGAGGTCGGCCACGCCTTCGATCTCAGCAATTTCCTGCTTGATCTGGTTGCCGATCATGAACATGTGGTTGAGGTCGGCACCGAAGAGTTTGATGGCAATGTTGGCCTGCGTACCACTCAGCATGGCATCCAGGCGGTGCGAGATAGGCTGACCGATCTCAATATTACAGCCAGGAATGACGCTGAGACGATGACGGACATCGGCCAGGAACTCATCCTTGCTGCGGTCTTTCAGTTCGAAAGGCGCCTCGATCTCCGAGCCATTGACACCCTGTGCATGCTCATCGAGCTCGGCGCGACCCGTCTTGCGAGCCACGACTTTGATCTCCGGGATCTGCATCAGGATCTGCTCTGCTTGTCGACCGAGGCGGTCGGACTCATCGAGCGCAATACCTGGCACGGTACCGAGGTTGATGGTCAATGATCCTTCGTTGAAGGCTGGCAAGAAGCTGTGGCCCAAGGTAAAGACACCGATGAGCGTGATGACGAACAAGGCCACGGTGCCACCAATGACGGTGCGATAATGAGCGATGGCCCAGTCGAGCGCGGTGGCATAAACCGATCGGAGCTTGCGAGTCACCCAAGGCTCTCTCTCCCCTGCCGTAAGCGCCTTGGCATTAGGCAAAAGATACGAACAAAGGACCGGAGTCAAGGTCAAAGCTACAAGCGTCGAAGCAAAGAGGCTCACGATGAAGGCGATACCCAACGGTGCCAGCATACGACCCTCCATGCCACTCAGGAAGAAGAGCGGGACGAAGCTCACGACGATGATGAGCGTGGAGTTGAGGATTGGCATGCGGACTTCCTTCGAGGCCTCAAAGACCTCTTTGAGTAATGTGGAATGAGGAGTGAGGAGTTTTTGCTCACTCCTCATTCTTTTCAGTCTTCTCCATACATTCTCCACATCCACAATCGCATCATCGACCAACGAGCCGATGGCAATGGCCATGCCACCGATGGACATAGTGTTGATGGTGAGATCCATGAAACGGAGCGTGAGGATAGACACGAGCAATGCCAGCGGGATGGTGACGAGCGAAATGAGCGTGGTGCGCCAGTTCATCAGGAAGATAAAGAGGACGAGGACGACGAAGATCGCACCTTCGACCAACGAATGCTGGATATTGCTGATGCTGGAGTCGATGAAGCTCTGCTGACGATAGAGGTCGGTACGGACATCGACACACGCTGGCAGATGCGTCTTGATCTCGGCGATGGCCTTGTCGAGGTCCTCGGTAAGCTGCAAAGTACCGACTGCCGGCTGCTTGGTGATGGTCATGAGGACCGATGGACGGCCATTGACCGAGGCAAGACCCATCTTAGGTGTCTTGGCGCCGATCTCGATGTCGGCTATCTCATTGAGCAACAGCGAGCGGCCTGCATCGTAACGGACGACGGTCTGACCGAGCTGCTCCGCATCGTTAGTGGCCACGACGCCACGGATGATATACTCGTTGCCATACTGGTAGAGTACGCCACCAGAGGCGTCCTGATTCATGGCACGAGTAACGTCGAGGACATCGCTGAGCGACACGCCGAAGTGCTGCATACGCTCAGGATGAACCTGTATCTGATACTCCTTGATGTCACCACCGATGACGGTAACCTGTGCTACACCACCCGTGGAGAGGAGGCGCGGACGGATGGTCCAGTCGGCCAACGTGCGGAGGTCGAGAAGTGAGAGGCTGTCGGCAGCAGGCGTTCCTTCTTTGACGGAAAGTCCGATGAAGAGGACTTCACCGAGGATACTCGACTGAGGTCCGAGCGTAGGATTACCGACGTGTGGCGGGAGGCTCTCTCCGATGGAAGCGAGCTTCTCGGTGACAATCTGACGAGCGCGATAGATATCGGTACCCCACTCGAACTCTACCCACACGACGCTGAAGCCGGTAGTCGAAGAGCTACGGACACGGCGGACGTCGGCCGCACCATTGACAGCCGTCTCGACGGGGAAGGTGACGAGGCGCTCCACTTCCTCCGGAGCCATACCCTCGGCTTCGGTCATGACCACGACGGTTGGAGCGTTGAGATCCGGGAACACATCGACCTCCATGTGCCACGCGGTGAAACATCCAGCAATAAGCAGCAGGACGGCCAGCAGGCAGATGGTGGGACGGTTATTGAGGGAGAATTGTATGATTCGGTTCATGGCACGAGGGGATTAATGGTGATGATGACCCTCGGCAACGGTGGCTACGCTGGCCAGCTTGACCTGATAAGCGCCTTCGATGACGACCTCGTCAGAAGGCTGGAGGCCACTCAGGATCTCTACACGCTCCGAACCACGCTGGCCAACCTTGACCTCCTGCTTGCGATAGTCATCCTCTCCGATCTTAAGATAGACGAAGAAGAGTCCCTGTTCCTCGGTCAGCGCCGAGAGTGGCAAAGAGAGGACTCCCTGACGCTCGCCACAAAGCAAGAAGACTTCGGCAAATGAACCGGCAAAGAGGCCTGACGCATAGTCGAACTCAAAGATGACAGGAATATAGGGAGACGCCATGCTGGATGCAGAGCCGTGGAAGTCGGTAGCAGAGGTGCTCAAGCCTGAAGCCTTACCGATGGAGAGCAATCGGCCGTGGAGCTCGCTGAGATGGAAGACCTTGTCACTATATGGAAGCTGGATGTCGGCAGAGACGATGCCGCTGAGTCGGTCATAATAACGCGCTGAGACATCGGCATGGAGCTGCAACTTCTGATGACGGCTGACGACGGCCAATGGCTGGCCTTCGGACACATAGCTACCCGATGGGACAAGACACTGCAACAGGAAGCCACTGAGCGGTGAGGTGATGACGTCAGAACTCTGCATAGGGACAGAGAGCTTGTAACGCAACTCCGCAGCTTCATACTCGGTCTTGGTGATAAGCTGATCCTTATAGAGACGCTGAGCGCGCTCCCACACAGCCTCGGCCTGAAGACGCTCGGCCTTGGCGCTGGCCACGCCATCGCCGCTGGTCATCCCTTGAGCTGAGACGCGGAAGAGGGTCTGACCCTGACGTACCTCGGCGCCATCGGTCAGCGTGGCACCCGGAGCATAAGACACGACACCGGCAGAGCGCGCCACGATGGTCTGCTCATCGCCTTCTGCAGAGAGGAGTTCGCCATTGACCTTCAAAACCTGTGTGAAAGGCGCAGGCTGCACGACTTCGGTCAACAGACCTGCTGCAGCGGCTTGCTCTTCGCTGAAATGAATGACGCCAGCAGCATGCTCATGCGCGTCCTCGTCATGATCACCGTCGTGATCGTGGCTGTGACCTGCATCGTGCATGTCAGCGTGGTCATGATCATGTTCAGAACCATGGTCATGACTATGGGTGCATCCGGTAAGGATGGCTATAGACAAAAGGGATAACAAAAAGCGGTTTCTCATAATTGCATCGATTTTCTGAGGGTGGATGACTTTTCTAATCAAAAGTCAAATCTCTCCTTATTTATATATTGCGGTGCAAAGGTACTGATCTTTTGGTGCAAATGGATTGCAATCTTCTTTCAAAAGCCAATCTCTCCCCCGGGGGAGACGGAGGGGGCCGTTACAGCAGCCTGAACTCATATCCTTGTTCCAGCAGCCACTCAATAGACCGCGGCAACGCCTCCTCAAGGTTATGCCACGACTTAGGCTGATCGTGGAAGGTAATGATCGATCCGTTGCGCACATAATGCTTCACATTCTGAAAGACCTCCTCGGCATTGAGGCGCGAAGAATAGTCGCGCGTCACGAGGTCCCACATCACCAGTCGGTATTTCTTCTGGAGGAGCGAAGCCTGACCGAAGCGGAGCCAGCCATGCGGTGGTCGGAAAAGGTCGGATTGTATCAGCACGTTGGCTTTCTCGACATTGGCAAGGTAAGCCTTTGACTCATAGGTCAAGGCCGAGATATGATTCATGGTATGGTTGCCGAGGCGATGACCTGCCGCCTTGACTTGCTCAAAGACAGTGCGATAGCGAGCTACGTTATCGCCGACACAGAAGAAAGTAGCCTTCACACCATAGCGCGCCAGAACGTCCAGCACCCAGGGGGTAACCTGCGGTGTCGGACCATCGTCAAAGGTCAGGTAGACACACTTCGGCTGCGCAGGAAGGCGCCAAAGGGAATCCTGAAACATTAGGCGGCGGAACCAGGTAGGAGGCTGCTCTATGAACATATTAAAAGAAAAGGTCACTCTGCACCCATGATTCGCTCCTTGCAAGGGCGAAGACAGGTGCAGAATGACTTATGTGACTGAATTTAATTCAGAAGCTTGTACTTGGAATATGCCAAGTCGAAGAAGGTGCGGAACTCCTCATCGAAGCGTGCGATGATTTCCGCGTTCTCCTGTTCGGTTGCCACCTCGAGAGCCTCACGCATGGTGATGATATGCTCACGGATGGTTCGACCTACCGACTGCATATACATTGGCTCAAGAGTAAAGGCCCAAAGCAGATACTCCTCGTCTTGTGCCAGGATATCGGTCAGGATACGGTCACCGTCGGACTTCTCGCCAGCTGCATAGTAAGCCTGAGCCATGGTGACGGCGGTGTAGTCGTATGGGATGTTGGCCGATGGAATGGTCTCATCGCAGAAGCGTGTAGCCTTGAGAGCGCGGTCGATGTCTCCCATATCCAGGAGCTCCTGAATCAAGGTGGTAAACATCATACGCTGGGTGCGACACATACGACGGTTGTTCTCATCCAGATAGATGGTAGTATCCTGAATGTTACCCCACGCGAACTTGTTCATCAGGTTGTCGTAGCTCTTGTCGATGTCAGCGGTAGTAGTACCTCCACCCTCGAGAGGAACGATCTGGTAAGCCAGACCTACGAGACGGAAGTAGCGATTCAAGCTGAGATACATATCCGAGCCGACGGTGGTAGCGAAGTAGATAGGACGCTTCCAGCCATCCTTGGCGATATTCTGAATCATCGAAAGCATGGCAATCTCGTTCTTAGTAATATACGACTTACTACTGAGATCGATGTGCATACGCTTGCTGATCAGATCCTTGTCTGGAGTATCGATAACCGGAGAGTTGGCTACAGCGGCTGAGTCGATGTCGAGATACATCTTCGAAGCTGGGATATAGTCAATGTCAGCGCCATAGCCTTCGAGACGCTTGTAACGAGAATCGTCGCTATAGAGCCAGTTCATCACCTGATCCATTGGTTTCTCCTCGCCCTTGAACATATCTACGACATGAGCGTAGTTGAGCTTGTCGGCTACGTACTGATCAGGACGGAACGAGATTGGCAATGGCTCGCTCTCGTAAGCCTGTGACTTCATCTGGTTGATGTACCAGTCGGTCTGCAAGTAAGAGAGGTTGCAGACGCGGACGTCGGTACGGTAACCCTCAACCTCCTGGTTGTACCAGAGTGGGAAGGTGTCGTTATCGCCATTGGTGAAGATGATAGCGTTTGGCTCCAAAGAAGAGAGGTAGTTGCGACCGAAGTCACGTGCGGTGTAGCGGCCAGAACGATCGTGATCGTCCCAAGTCTGACCAACCATCTGGAATGGGACGCCGAGACAGATCGCACCGAGGAGTGCAGCCACAGTGGCACTCTCCTTCTGGAGCAGATACTTCTCAGCGAGGCGAACCAAGCCAGCCACACCCATGCCGACCCAGATCGAGAACGCGTAGAATGAACCCGCGTAAGCATAGTCTCGTTCACGTGGCTGATAAGGTGTCTGGTTGAGGTAGATGACGATGGCCAAGCCGGTCATGAAGAAGAGGAAGAAGACTACCCAGAAGCCCTGGATACCCTTTTCGCCACTGTAAGCCTGCCAGAAGAGACCGATCAAGCCGAGGAGCAATGGCAACATATAGAAGACGTTGTGTCCTTTATTATCCTTGATGCTCGATGGCATATCCTCCTGTGTTCCGACCAAAATCTCATCGATGACTGGGATACCGGTGATCCAGTTACCACGGTCAATCTCGCCATAGGTCTGTACGTCGCTCTGTCGGCCAGAGAAGTTCCACATGAAGTAGCGCCAGTACATGAAGTTGACCTGGTAGCGGAAGAAGTAGGTCAGGTTCTCGCCGAAGGTTGGCACGGTGATGACCTTGCCGTCGACGTTCTTCTTCTCTCCCTTGAAGTCACTCCACTCCTTGTAACCCTGCACATGATTTGCCTGCTTAGAGTACATACGTGGGAAGAGGACGGTATAGTTGTACTCATATTTCTCCTTATGTCCACTCAGGAAGTACTGATCTGGATCGTCCGGATTGGTCTTGACGACCTTGGTGTAGATAGGAGCACCCTCCTTGACGTCAGCGCGACCAGAAGCATCACGCTTCACATCGCTCGCAAAGGTCTGACCAAAGAAGAGAGGACTCTCGCCATACTGCTCACGATTGAGGTACTTCGAGAATGAGAAGATCTCATCTGGCGAGTTCTGATCCATTGGCAACTGAGCCGACGAACGGATGATGATCTGCGCGAAGGTCGAATAGCCGATGAGGATAGTGAGCAAGCAGAGCAGGATGTTGCTACAGAGACGTGCATTGAGCTTCTTCCACATAAAGATACCTGCCACGAAAGCAAGTGCCACGAGGATGCCGAGGATCCAGCTCTCGCCAACGAATGGCATACCACTCAGGACGATACCGGCTGCCAGCAAGATGCGGAGGGTCTGATCGGAAGTCTCCTTCTGATAGCTCTTCCATACGCCAAAGGCAAGCAAGGCAAGGACGAAGAAGAAATAGAAACCCGTACCAGTATTGAATGAGAAGCCGAGGGTATTGACCGCGAAAAGCTCTACCTGGCTGGCAATCTTGATGAAGCCAGGGATCATACCATAAAGGATGAAGGCAATCATCAGGACAGACAACAGCAGCGCACCGAGCGTACCCTTGAGGTTAGCATTTGGCTGTTTCTTGAAATAATAGACGAGTACGATAGCCGGGATACACAGCAGGTTGAGCAGGTGCACGCCGATCGAAAGGCCGATGATATAGGCCAAAAGGATGATATATCGGTCACCCTCTACTCCCCTCGCATTGTTCTCCCACTTAAGAATCAGCCAGAATACCAGCGCGGTCATGAAGCTTGAGAAGGCGTAAACCTCCGCCTCGACAGCCGAGAACCAGAAGGTATCTGACCAGGTATAGACCAACGAACCCACCAGGCCAGAGGCAAGGATGGTGATGGCCTGACTCCAGGTCATATCGTTCTCTGACTCATTCTTGCGGCAGACGACCTTCTTGGTCAAAGCCGTAATGGTCCAGAAGAGGAACAGGATCGTACCTGCTGAGAACAGCGCCGACATACGGTTCACCCAGATGCCTGCGAGAGCCATATCGCCTCCTGCGAAGTTGACGAAGAAACGGCCAGTGAGGTTGAAGAAGGTGTTTCCTGGTGGGTGACCCACCTCGCCCTTAGCGGCGCAAGTGATAAACTCTGGACAATCCCAGAACGACGCAGTCGGCTCTACCGTCGAGAGGTAGGTGAATGCCGCTACGACGAAGGCGATCCATCCGAAGAGATTGTTGAGCAATTTGTATTGCTTCATCATAATGCTTTATATTTTTTAGTTACTATTTTTCAATAGATTTCCATCGGCCATTACTGCACATACGCACATAATAGCGCGGCAAATTTAATTAAAAATTCGCTACGCTGGTATTTTTCAAGCTTATAAAATAACATTATATAGTAAGATACGCGGTGTTTTAAACGTATATTAAACAAATTTAAAGGCTAAGTTTTGTTTTTTGGGCGCAAAATCAGTATCTTTGCAGCACTAAAAATCAGTTTTTCAATCCTTAAATTATCATCGATTCATGGGACCTATCGGTATCTTTGACAGCGGTTTTGGAGGTCTTTCTATCTATAGGGAGATCCATCGTCTCCTCCCCCAATATGACTATATTTTCTTAGGCGACAATCAGCGTGCGCCATACGGTGACCGATCTTTTGAGGAGGTCAACGCCTTCACGCGACAGGCGGTCGACAAGCTCTTCAGTATGGGTTGTCCGCTCGTAATCCTCGCCTGCAACACAGCGTCGGCTAAGGCGCTCCGCAACATTCAGCAGCGTGTCCTTCCTTACACCGAAGACCCTACGCGCCGCGTGCTTGGCGTAATCCGTCCGACGGTGGAGCGTGTGGCTGAGTTCACCTACTCAGGACACATCGGTGTCATTGCAACCCGAGCCACCATCTCGTCTCAGTCATACGACATGGAAATCGAGAAGATCCCGACGTCTATCCGTCTCGACTTCAAGCCTCTCGCGGTCAACAGCCAAGCCTGCCCCACTTGGGTTCCGATGATCGAAGCTGGCCTCCAGCACACACAGGAGATGCACGATGCGGTGTATGCGGACCTCAAGCAGTTGCTCGATCAGGATCCGCTCATCGATACAATCATCCTCGGCTGCACCCACTACCCTCTCGTGACGAGCCTGATCCAGACGGTGCTTCAGGAGCTCGATCATCCGGAAATCATCCTCATGCCACAAGGCAAGCCGGTAGCATACGGGTTGCAGGACTATCTGCGCCGCCATCCAGAGATGGATTGCCGCCTTACTAAAGACGCTACCACTCATTTCTACACAACTGGCGACGTGGAGAATTTCAACAGCCATGCAGCCAACTTTATCGGACACGTGGAGAAAGTGTCGGCAGAATCGCTGAAGTGGGAATAATTGATTACGGCATCCTTCAACGGGTACGCGGTGAAGGATCCCGTGATGAAAGCATCCTTCAGCGGGTACGCGGTGGAGGATCCCGTGATGAAAGCATCCTTCAGCGGGTACGCTGTGAAGGATCCCGTGATGAAGGCATCCTTCAGCGGGTACGCGGTGGAGGATCCCGTGATGAAAGCATCCTTCAGCGGGTACGCGGTGAAGGATGACATAATAAAAAATATCAACACCTGGTTCCAAGTGTTGATATTTTTTGTTTTTTATTTGATTCCAAACATCTGGCTGACTCTCTTGATGCCAGCCACGAGCTTTTCGATTTCTTCTTCGGTATTATAGAATGAGAACGAAGCTCTGACCGTACCCTGGATGCCGAGGCTATGCATGAGCGGCTCGGCGCAATGATGACCAGTGCGGACGGCAATACCAAGTTTATCGAGCAACATTCCCATATCGTAATGATGAATGTCGGCCACAAGGAAGCTCATGACGGCAGACTTATGATCGGCGTTGCCGAAGATGCGCATACCAGGGAGCTTCTTGAATTCCTCCGTGCAATAGTCGAGCAACTGGTGCTCATACGCTGCAATATTTTCCATGCCAAGGCTCTCGACATAGTCAAGAGCAGCAGCAAAAGCAACGGTATTGATGAAGTCAGGTGTTCCTGCTTCGAACTTATAAGGAAGCACATTGAACGTCGTATTCTCGAATGAGACGTTCTGGATCATCTCACCTCCTCCCTGGTAAGGTGGCATCTTGTCGAGCCACTCACGCTTGCCATAAAGTACGCCTACTCCTGTAGGACCGTAGATCTTATGAGCGGAGAAAACGAGGAAGTCGCAATCGAGGTCCTGCACGTCGACCTTGATATGAGGCGTAGATTGAGCGCCGTCGATCAGCACAGGGACGTTCATGGCGTGTGCAAAAGCTACGATCTCCTTCACAGGATTGACCGTACCCAGGACGTTCGACACATGAGCGATGCTGACGAGCTTGGTTCGGTCGGAGAAAAGGCTACGGAAGTGGTCCATATCGAGCTCCTGCTTGTCATTGAGCCTGACGTGCTGGATGACGATATGCTTACGTGACTGAAGCAACTGCCACGAGACAATGTTGCTATGATGCTCCATGTCCGAGACAATCACCTCATCGCCTTCCTGCAAGAAAGCTTCACCGAAAGAAGACGCCACGAGGTTGATGCTTTCAGTGGTGCCACGGGTGAAGATGATCTCAGCCGACTCACGTGCATTGATGAACTTCTGAACACGCAGGCGTGAGGCCTCATGTAGATCGGTAGCATCCTGACTGAGGAAGTGCACGCCGCGATGCACATTGGCATTATGATGCAGATAACCGTCAGAGATCTTTTCGATCACACAGAGAGGTTTCTGCGTCGTAGCACCATTGTCGAGATAAACGAGAGGCTTACCATAGACCTGGCTATCAAGTATAGGAAAATCCTTGCGAATTGCTTGAACGTCGAACATGGAGAAATGATAATATCAAATATCACCATCCTTGCACAAAGAATTGTGACTGGGACGGTGATATTATTATTTTACGTCGAAACAACGTCTTGTCGACGAATATCTCTATTTGATTCTGAAAGAACAGAATTACTCAGCTGCTGGAGCCTCTGCTGCAGGTGCCTCAGCTGCAGGAGCAGCCTCAGCCTTCTTGCTGCGTGAGCGACGGGTCTTAGCCTTCTTCTCACCGCCATCCTTGAGGAGGTTCTCGTTGTAGTCAACGAACTCGATCATAGCCATCTCAGCGTTGTCACCGAGGCGGTTCTGGCCAAGCTTGAGGATACGGAGGTAGCCACCAGGACGGTTAGCAATCTTAACTGCGATCTCACCGAAGAGCTCCTTAACTGCCTCCTTATCCTGGAGATAAGAGAAGACAATACGACGGCTGTTGGTGGTATCTTCCTTAGCACGGTTGATGATTGGCTCAGCATAAACGCGAAGTGCCTTTGCCTTAGCAACGGTAGTGTTGATACGCTTAGCCTTGATCAATGATACAGTCATGTTTGAAAGCAAAGCCTCGCGGTGAGACTTGGTGCGTCCAAGATGATTGAATTTCTTATTATGTCTCATTGTTGTAATTAATCTTTATCAAGTTTATATTTTGAGATATCCATACCAAACGAGAGGTTAAGGCTCTGGAGGAGCTCCTCAAGCTCAGTGAGCGACTTCTTACCAAAGTTGCGGAATTTGAGAAGGTCGGTCTTGTTGAAGACTACCAGCTCACCGAGGGTCTCAACCTCAGCGCTCTTCAAGCAGTTGAGAGCACGTACAGAGAGATCCATGTCAGTAAGACGAGTCTTGAGCAACTGACGCATGTGGAGGATTTCCTCATCGAACTCCTCGTTAACATCAGTCTCTGTAGTCTCAAGAGCGATCTTTTCATCAGAGAAGAGCATGAAGTGATAGATCAAGATCTTAGCAGCTTCACGCAATGCGTCCTTAGGATGAATTGAACCATCGGTTGAAACCTCAATCAACAGCTTCTCGTAGTCAGTACGCTGCTCAACGCGATAAGGCTCGACAGTATACTTGACGTTACGGATAGGAGTAAAGATTGAGTCAATGGCAATGGTAGTCAACTCAGCATTAGGATTACGATTCTCCTCTGCTGGTACATATCCACGACCCTTGTTAATGGTCAATGTAATATCAAAACTTGCACTATTGTCCATGTGGCAGATAACCAAGTCTGGGTTAAGTACCTCAAAGCCGCTCATGCCAGAATTCAGGTCACCTGCCTTCAGGATCTCTGCGCCTTTGATCTTAACTGAGACTGTCTCGTTCTCTGTACCTTCGACGATCTGCTTCAAGCGGACCTGCTTGAGGTTAAGGATGATGTTAGTAACATCCTCCATCACACCCGGAATGGTAGCAAACTCATGCTCTACACCGCTGATCTTGACAGAGGTGAAAGCATAGCCTTCCAGTGATGAAAGCAGAATTCGGCGTAAAGCATTACCTACTGTAATGCCATAGCCTGGTTCCAAAGGTCGGAATTCAAACTTACCAGAGAACTGGTCAGCTTCCAACATAAGAACCTTTTCGGGTCTTTGAAATGCTAAAATCGCCATGTGGACTATTTATTATTTAGAGTACAATTCGACAATGAGCTGTTCCTGAATATTCTCAGGGATATCAGCACGCTCTGGAGTGTGGAGATACTTACCACTGAGTGAATTCTGATCCCACTCGAGCCAAGCATACTTAGCGTGGTTGAAACCTGCGAGTGCATTTTCAACTACCTCAAGTGACTTAGAACGCTCACGAACGCCGATGATCTGACCAGGCTTAACGCTATATGAAGCAATGTTAACTACCTTGCCATCAACAACGATGTGCTTGTGGAGGACGAGCTGACGAGCAGCTGCACGGGTTGGAGCAATACCGAGACGGAATACGAGATTGTCGAGACGGCTCTCAAGAAGCTGGAGAAGTACCTCACCGGTTACACCCTTGGTACGCTCAGCCTTCTCAAAGAGACGACGGAACTGTGACTCAAGAACACCGTAGGTATACTTAGCCTTCTGCTTCTCACGAAGCTGAATGCCGTACTCTGATGTTTTCTTACGACGGTTGAGACCGTGCTGACCAGGAGCATAGTTCTTCTTAGCGAGAACCTTGTCTGGACCGTAGATAGCCTCACCAAGTTTGCGGGCAATACGTGTTTTAGGGCCTGTATATCTTGCCATAGTTTTTTACAATTTAAAAAGCATTAAATTAATTAAAAACCACACAGAATTAAACGCGGCGACGCTTTGGAGGACGACAACCGTTGTGTGGAAGTGGAGTAACGTCAATAATCTCAGTTACCTCGATACCAGCACCATGGATGGTACGGATAGCTGACTCACGACCATTACCTGGACCCTTAACATATGCCTTCACTTTGCGAAGACCAAGATCGTAGGCGATTTTAGCGCAATCCTGAGCTGCCATCTGAGCAGCATATGGAGTATTCTTCTTCGAACCTCTGAAGCCCATCTTACCTGCAGATGACCATGAGATCACCTGACCCTCGCTGTTTGCGAGAGATACAATTACGTTGTTGAAAGATGAATGAACATGGAGCTGACCATTAGCATCAACCTTTACGTTACGCTTTTTAGCTGCAACTGTTTTCTTTGCCATAGTTGTTTTCTACTTTAACAGATTACTTTGTAGCCTTCTTCTTGTTAGCAACGGTCTTCTTCTTGCCCTTACGTGTACGAGCATTGTTCTTAGTGCTCTGACCACGGCATGGGAGACCAAGACGATGACGGATACCACGGTAGCAACCGATATCCATCAGACGCTTAATGTTCAACTGAACTTCAGAACGAAGATCGCCCTCTACCTTGTAGTTGGCACCGATATACTCACGAATAGCGGCGGCCTGTTCATCAGTCCAATCTTTTACCTTGATGTCTTTATCGACACCAGCATTCGTT
>JAZQQH010000117.1:0-24942 GCA_045628985.1 Bacteroidales bacterium
GTATTGTTTGCTCTTGTGACAACATATCTTCAGATTTTCTCTGCAAAGATACGAAAAAGAATGCACATATGCAACACTTGAGCTGCATTTGTGCATCCTTTTTTATGAACGATGCTATATGGAGAGTTTTTCAGTACCCTCTGCATGCATGACGTCCATTTTTTCATTTATGAATGTCCGTCCTGCAAGCAAGGCGTCCATTCCTGTATCAAAGAACGTCCGTCCTGCAAGCAAGGCGTCCATTCCTACATCAAAGAACGTCCGTCTTGCAAGCAAGGCGTCCATTCCTATTACAAAGAAAGGCCGTCCTGCAAGCAAGACGGCCAATATGTTTTTTCGTAAAAGGAAGTAGTAGCTTATGCTTCCTGCTGGCGTACGCCTGTGCGAGCCTCTACGACGTTGACTACGTAGTCGCCGAGCTTCTCGCACTCGTTGATGAGATCCATGTACATTGAGCCTACAGAGTAGGTGTAGACGTGGTTGTTGACGTCGTTGACGTTCTGGATCTTGATCATATCGCGGTAGTTGTTGATCTCGGTCTCTACGTTGAATGAGCGGTTGGCGTCGATCTGCTGGAGCGGACGGGTGAAGAGCTCGTTCATGAGGGTGAGGCTGCGGTTGGTCAGCTCGAACATCTTCTTGATGTTAGCGATCTGCTTCTCGGTGAAGTCCTCGTCAGACTTCTTGCGACGGTTGAGGACACGAGCCAGATTGTAGCAGGCGTCGCCGATCGACTCGAGCTCAGAGATCTCACGGAGCATGGCGCGAATCTTGGCCTTGGTCTCGTCAGAGAGGTGGTTATCAGATACCTCGTTGAGGTACTTGCCGATTTCGATCTCCATGTTGTCAGAGATACCTTCGTACTTCTCGATGCGGGTGAAGAGCTTGACGAACTTCTCGTCGTCCTTCTCGTCCATGAGGTCCTTGATCATGCCGAACATACGCTGGATGCGGTTGCCGAACGAGCCGATCTCCTTACGTGCCTCAAGCACTGAGAGCTCAGGGGTAGCAAGGATACCACCGGTGATGAACTGGAGCTTGAAGTCCTCCTCCTCGTCGGCCTTGGCGTGTGAGCGCTTGATGATGGCGCAGACGATCTTCTCGATCTGTGGGATGAACCAGATGAGGATGGCGGTGTTGATCACGTTGAACGTGGTGTGGAACGTAGCCAGGACGAATGGGAGCTGCATGGCCTCAGGATTGTTGACATCCATGCCGACGATGTTGCAGACCATATTGACGAACGGACGGAACACGATCAATACCCAGACGACGCCGAAGATATTGAAGAACATGTGTCCGAAAGCTGCGCGACGTGCCTGGATGTTGGCAGTCATAGCAGCGATGTTAGAGGTGACGGTGGTACCGATGTTCTCACCCATTACGAGCGCGATACCTAAATATATAGGAAGGACGCCGGTAGAGCAGAGGGTCATGGTGATGGCCATGACGGCTGCAGAGCTCTGCACACACATGGTCATGACGCCACCGATGAGGAGGAACAGGAGGTATGAGAGATAATTGTCGTCGAACGACTGGAAGAACGACATCACGGCTGGGATGTTCTCAAGGTGCATATCCGTACCCGTAGCCTTCAGGGTGCCGAGGCCGAGGAGCAGGAACGAGACGCCGAAGAGGAAGTCGCCGATGATCTGTTTCTTCTTAGAATAGATCAGCAAGATGCCGATGAAGAAGGCTGGCCAGACGAAGTCGGTGATGTTGAACGAGAAGCCGGCCGACATGATCCAGGCGGTGAAGGTGGTACCGATGTTGGCACCCATGATGATAGAGATAGCCTGCGCGAGGGTGAGCAATCCGGCATTGACGAACGAGACGGTCATGACGGTGGTGGCAGTAGAACTCTGCACGCTGGCTGTTACGAACGCACCGGTCAGCATGCCGGCAAAACGATTGGTGGTCATGGCCTGAAGTACATGACGCAACTGTGGACCTGCCATTTTCTGCAGGCTTTCGCTCATGGCCTTCATACCGTACATCAGGAGGGCGAGGGATCCGATGAGCTTAAAGATTACCCAGATAGACATATTTGGTTTGTGTAAATGAATGGCACCCTGTGTTAGGGGTGCTTGGACGTTTTATCCGAGCACAAATATACGCACAATTATTAAGACTCGCAATAAAAGATTACATTTTTCTTACAGATATGTTACAAATTTATTACAAAATGAATGATTTTTTCTTTTTGAAAACGCTTTTTTCGGGTCTTTTGTTCTTTGCCGGAGTTTTCTGTCCCAGTTTTTTGGATGCTTGCGCAAAAGGTGTTATCTTTGCACCATGAATTTACGTCTACGTGCTCGTCTCCGTCTGCTGAGTATCCTGCAGGTCAATGGCCTCAGGTCTCATTTTGTGGCCAGGAAGAAACTCCTGACCGATGAGGTGGTGTGTAAGAATTGCGAAACACACTACCAGGGTAGCTTCTGTCCCGTCTGTGGCCAGAGCCGTAAGGTGAGGCGCCTGTCGTTCCTCAATATGGTCGATGACTTCATCTCGATCTTTATCAACCTCGACAACGGCTTCCTGCGTACGGCTTCGGAGCTCTTCTGGCGTCCGGGCCACATGATACGCGACTATATCGAGGGGCATCGCAAGGTGTATATGAAGCCGCTGGGTATGCTCTTCTGCCTGGGTACGATCTATTACCTCACGGTGTGGCTCGTTGCCAAGGACGCGATACCGGATCTGACGATGAATGATGCAGAATTCAATCTTGGCGAGAATTATGATAAGTACGGACCTCTGCTGCAGAAGGTGCAGGAGGTCGTGGGTGAGATACTGAAGAATCCGGGATTGGTGGCCTTCCTCTTCATCCTGCCGATGGCGCCGGCTACGAGTTTCTGTTTCCGCTCTACGCGCTATGGCAAGGTGCTTAACTTCATGGAGCATGTGCACATCTTGATGTTCGTCGGCTGCCAGATGCTGATCCTTTCGTGGTTCACGATGATGTTCCACTGGATGACCAACCAGCACCTTGAGTTCCTGGATCTCGACTTCCTCTATAGCTTCATCCTGATGGTGTGGGATTATAAGCAGCTATTTAAAATAGGAAGGAGGCGGAGTTTCAAACTTGTCTCACTCAGCCTCCTTCTGGGTGCTATCATCGCCTTCACATTGCTTATAGTGACGATAGCGGTGGGGTATAGTTATTTCGGGATCGATTAGAGTCCGAGCTTCTTGCGCAGCTGTGCAGGAAGCGCGTTCTTGTGAACCATGACGTAGATGGTCTTGGCGCGGACGAAGCTCTCAGACATGTTGAGGAAGCCACCGTTGCTGTTGCGCTCAGTACCCCAAGAGTTCTTGGTGATGTAGTACTTGGTGCCGTTCTGGTCCTTGACGATACCGGTGATGTGCATGAGGTGGTCATCGGTGGTGACGAAGCTCTCGTAGCCTTCCTGACGTACCTCCTGGGTGACGTTGATCTCAGGACATGGAGCCTCGAACTTGTAAGCCTCTGCCAGGCGCTCCTCAGAGGTCATGTTCTCGAAACGAGCGCGATCGGTGCCAGAGTAGTCCTCTAACTTCTCGACAGCTGGATTGATAGCTACGCCATTCTTGTGCGAGAAACCCTTCTCGCTGACGTCACCGTCCCAACATACTGAGTAGCCGTTGTTGATAGCGTAATCCATCACCTCGATCATCTCGTCGAGAGGTACGTTATACTGCTGTGCGAACTCCCAGTTGTCGCCTACCTCTACAGCGAATGGCTTGTAGTATGGCTTGTGGCTGAAGCTGGTGATCTCGACATAGTCGTCCATGTTGAGGCCGAGGCTGGCTGCGAAGGTCTTGGCGGTGTATTCCTTGCCTTTGTAAGTGAACTTCTCAGGGAGAGGGCCGAGATAGGTGTCGAAGATGTTATTGAGGATCTTGTAGTACTCTGGAGAGCGCTTTTTCAGCTTGACGCCGATCTGTGCAATGCCAGAGACATACTGCTGGAGCTCGCCGTGGTTGTGGAGCTCTGAGTCGTAGTTGATGCCGCTGTAGACCTCCTCAGGAACAATACCTACCTGGTTGAAAGCGTTCATCCAGGTGTGCGAGAGGCTGCCAGGACCGGTGTTGCCACGACCATGACGGAGGTAGTTGTCCTCGAGCTGGTTCATGTACTTCTGACGGACGATGAACATCTCAGAGAGATCATACTCGCCCTTGCCCATACGCAGGAGCTCGGTCTCCATGAACGAGGTGGTAGCGAAACACCAGCAGGTGCCGGTGCGGGCCTGATTCTTGACTGGGGTAGTCTTGAGCGACTTAACGGTGGTGAACTGATAGCCAGACTCCTGGGCGGTGGCTACTGCGGTGCCGGCGAGGAGGAGAGAGGCGATAAAGAGGGAAGTTTTCATTTTTTATAAAGGTTAATAAGGGTAAATAAGGGAAGTGAAAGGGGAGTGAAAGGGACGATACCTTCTGTCTGTCGGAACGATTTGGAGTGAGTCAATACTTGACTACTGGTACTAACGTCCTTTTCACTCCTCTTTCACTCCCCTTATTTACCTTTTAATTACATTTACAATTACACATCGAGATAGGAATCCTTGAATCCTAAGAAATAGAGTACGCCATCGAGGCCGATGGTGTTGATGCTCTGCTTGGCGTTGGCTACGACACGTGGCTTAGCGTGGAAGGCGATGCCAAGGCCTGCGAGTGAGAGCATCGGGAGATCATTGGCACCATCACCAACAGCAATGGTCTGCTCCAGATCGACCTTCTCGACTTGTGCGATGAGACGGAGGAGCTCGGCTTTACGCTTGCCATCGACCACTTCGCCGCGATAGTTGCCGGTGAGCTTGCCGAAGTCATCGACCTCAAGCTCGTTGGCATAGACATAGTCGATGCCAAACTTGCGCTGCAGGTACTCGCCAAAGAAGGTGAATCCACCGGAGAGGATGGCGATCTTGTAGCCATATCTCTTCAGGACGAACATCAAGCGCTCCACGCCTTCGGTGATTGGCATGTTCTCGGCAATCTCGCGCATCACGCTGACGTCGAGGCCCTTGAGCAAGGCCACACGACGGGTGAATGACTCCTTGAAGTCAATCTCGCCACGCATAGCGCTCTCGGTGATGGCCTTAACCTGATCGCCTACGCCGGCACGTACTGCCAGTTCGTCAATGCACTCTGTCTGGATCAAAGTAGAGTCCATATCGAAGCAGATGAGGCGGCGCATACGGCGGTACATGTTGTCCTTCTGGAACGAGGAATCCATCTCCAGTTCGCTCGAGAGAGCCATGAGCTGGCTGTGCATCTCCTCGACGTTCTTCGGATTGCCACGGACGGAGAATTCGATACAGGCGCGTGTCTTCGACTGCTTCTCTGCATCGAGCGGTGGACGGCCAGAGAGGCGCTTGATAGCATCAATGTTGAGGCCCTGCTCGGTGATGACGCGCGACACAGCTTCAATCTGACGCGCCTGCATACGACGGCCGAGGATGGTGAGGATGTAGCGGTTCTTGCCCTGTCGGCCTACCCACGCGTTGTAGTCGTCCTCAGAGACTGGGACGAAGGCTACGTTGACGTGCAGCTCGGAGCTCTTGAAGAGTACCTCCTTCATCACGTTGCCGCTATTGGCGTCCTCTACGCGAATGAGGATACCCAGCGATAAGGTATTGTGTATGTCGGCCTGGCCGATGTCCATGATCTTGGCATCATATTTGGCCAGAATGCTCATGATGCTGGCGGTGAGGCCTGGACGGTCCTCGCCGGTGATGCGCATCAGGATGAGTTCTTCTTTGTTTGGGTCCATTATTAAGAAAGAGAAGTTATAAGGGAGTAAAAAAGAAGTTAAAAGGAAGTTATAAGGACGATAGTATGGTTTGACCAAATATCGAGAAAAAAGATATCGGGAGAATAAGGTATTGTCCTTATAACTTCTTTATAACTTCCCTATAACTTCTCTATAACTTCTTTGTTTTAATAAGCTATCCCCTTTCCATCCTCCGGCATAGAAGCCTTGAGGAACTCGCGGATATCCTCGTTGGCCTGCTTCATATCCTCCTTGCGGACGTACATCATGTGGCCACAACGGTAGCCCTTGATGGTGAAGCGGTCCTGGAACTTACCACCCTTATCCATCTGCCAGAAGTTGTACTTAGCATTGAAGTAGTCGCAAGCACCGTCGTAGTAACCGCTCTGGAGGAGCACCTTAAGGCCAGGGTTCTGGCTGATGGCCTTCATGAGGTCGGTACCGGTGTGCTCGTTCTGACGGTTCCAAGGATAGACGCTGGCAAGCATGTTGTACTTCACGTCGGTCACGAAGTTGAGCTCGTTGCGTACGTACCAGTTGTATGGAGGGGTGAAGGCGTTGCACCAAGCCTCCATCTCAGCGTTCCACTCTGGGTTCTCGCCACCTGACACGATGTCACGGCCACGATAGCGGCTGTCAAGACGACCGATGGTGAAGTCACGGTCGCGGAGGAGTTCCTTCCAGTAGTGACGTACCTTGATGGTGAGGTTATGCTCGATGATGTCCTGCTCGCTAATACCGCTGTAGTAAGACACCTTCTTGGCGATGGCTGCACGCTTCTCTGCGCTGAGATGGCCACCCCATGAGAGAGCTGGAATATACTCCTCGATGGTCCACTTCTCGACCTCAGGAAGGATCTCGAGGAGGTCCTTGTTCTGGAGGTCAGCGCTGAGAGCCTTATGATACCAGGCAGTAGCACACATGTATGGGAGGGTAAGAGCCTCGGCTACAGGACCGTCGCGACGGATACCGAGCTCGGTAGGAGAGACGAGGATGACACCGTTGAGGAACATCCAGTGCTTGCTCTGCAGCGCGTATGAGAGGCCTGAGACACGTGGAGTACCATAGCTCTCGCCGATGAGGTACTTAGGAGAGAGCCAGCGGTTCTGACGGGTTACGAAGGTGTTGATCCAGTCGCTGAGGTAGTCGATATCCTCGTTGATGCCATAGAACTGCTTGGTGTCGACGTCCTTCAAAGCGCGGCTGAAGCCGGTGGTGACAGGACAGACGTACACGATGTCGGCAACGTCGAGAATAGAATATGGGTTCTTGCTCACGCCGTATGGCTGCACAGGATTGCCTTCCTCGTCCATGTTGAGGAGTGTAGGACCGGTATAGCCGATCTCCATCCAGACAGCGCCTGCACCAGGTCCACCATTGAACGAGATCATGAGTGGGCGATGGGTCTTGTCCTTGATGCCATCACGCTCGTAGTAGGTATAGTTGACACCAGCTACGATGTTACCGTCCTTGTCCCATACTGGCTGATAGCCGATGGTGGCGGTGTAGTTGAAAGTAACACCCTTGACAGTGGTGGTGTGATGGCTGACAACGCAGGTGTCAGGATTGATGCGGTTCTGTGCAAACGCAATGACGCTCATGCTGAGCATCATCATCAGAATAAGTAGTTTTTTCATTTTTTATTATATATAAATATGTGTAATGACGGTTTTCGACCCGCAAAGATACACATTATATTAAAGATGACCAAAAGAAATGCACGAAATATTTGGAGTTTTTCCAAATACTTGCTATATTTGCGGGCAAATTTAGCATTTTTACAGCGTCACACAGTGATTCTCTGTTATTAGTAATTTGTAATTCGTAATTAGTAATTAAAAATTTTATTTTTCCAATGGTAAAGCATATCATCCTCTGGACACTCAATCCAGAACTCTCCGAAGAGGAGAAGACCACCGTCAAGGCTGGTATCAAGGCTGGCCTCGAAGGCCTGAAAGGTAAGGTCCCTGGCCTTATCGACGTAGTAGTTAACATTGATGGCCGACTGGCTTCGAGCAACTGTGACGTCATGCTCGATTCGACACTCGAGTCTCCTGAAGCACTCAAGGCTTACGCTACTCATCCTGAGCACGTAGCAGTTGCCAATGGCAAGGTTCGTCCTTACACCGTGCAGCGCACCTGCCTGGACTTTGAGGTATAACTATCAAATAACATTGACACACTCCCTATGAACATCGTTAAGCAAGGCGTTTGTACCGTTGCTGCTGTCATGGCAGGTCTTCTGACCGTGTCGTGCACCAAACAGCCGGCTCCAACAGAAAACAGCACCCTAAAGAAGATTGTCTTTCCTGGCGACTATCCTGATCCAAGCATCGTACGTGATGGTAATGACTTCTATATGACCCATTCGTCATTCACCTACTATCCTGGCCTGCTCGTCTGGCATTCTACAGATCTGGTTAACTGGGAACCTATTTCTCGTGCGGTTGGTGGTCAGCCTTATTCGATCTTCGCTCCTGAGATCTGCAAGGTAGGAGAGAAGTTCTATATCTATTATCCAACAAGTGCAGGCGAGAACTACGTTGTCATGGCTGATAATCCGGCTGGTCCATGGGAAGGCCCAGTGAAGCTGGCAGCCGATGGCATCGATCCTGGACACGTCTATGCAGAGAACGGTAAGCAGTATCTCTATACCAACAACTGCTACGCCGTAGAACTCACTGACGATGGCTTGGCCGCTGCTGGTGAGGTCTTCAAGCCTTATGATGGTTGGGAATTCCCTGCTGACTGGAAGACCGAAGGTGTGTGGCTTGAGTCTCCAAAGCTCTTCCAGCGTGGCGAGTATTATTATCTTGTTACTGCCGAAGGTGGTACCGCAGGTCCTCCGACCAGCCACATGGTCGTTGTGGCACGTAGCAAGTCGGCGCTCGGTCCTTGGGAGAACATGCCAAGCAACCCTCTCGTCCATACTTATAGCGCTGACGAGGAGTGGTGGTCAAAGGGCCATGGTACGATCTTCGACGATGCTGAGGGCAACTGGTACATCGTCTATCATTCCTATCGCAATGGTTATCACACTTTGGGCCGAACTACCATCATCGAAAGTATTGAGTGGACAGAAGATGGCTGGCCAAAGCTTGCTGACGCTGATGAGGCCAACGGTTTCGTCGAGGATACTCCTGAAAGCGCTCAGTATGCTACGCTTCGCAACTATGGGAATCCGCTGATGTGGGCCAAGTGGGAGCCAGGCTTCAAGGATGCAGAACTCTGGCTGATCACCGCTGTTGACCGCTCTTATGAGGTGTCTGCCGAGTATGAACTTACAGAAGGTGCTAAGGCTGGTCTTTATCTCTTCTATAACGAGGAGGCAAACTTCGGTGTGGAGGAGACTGCCAACCACTTCTATCTGCGTATCCGCAATGAGAAGAACGTAGCTACTACCGAGAAGAGTCTCGATGGCGAGAACTGGACAGTCGTTGAAAGCGGTGTCGATGTATCTGGCATGCATCACAATAACTTCAATGGCTTCTTCGCACTCCGTCCTGGCATCCTCGTCACAGAGGGCGTCGCTGTGAAGAACTTCAGCTACAAGGTAATCGAATAAGAGGCTGGGTCTTTTGACACAGCCTCACAGTCCCTCATTCGTTCGGAGTATAGTTGAATTCGATGGATGGAATTGTGACAGTCACCTCTCTCTTCTCATACATCTTGCGTATGATGAAGTAGAGCGCCACAGCTCCAGCGAGACTCACATACCAAGGGAAGGTGAGCTCTGCTTTATCGAGAGGATTATAGTCCGATGGTAAAGCTCTGAACTGCAGTATGCAAAGGAAGTTATTGAGCGCATGAAGTGCGATAGAAGGCCAAAGACTGCGACTCCAATAGACCAGGTAGCAGGCGAAGACACCGAACAGCGCGCGGTCAATGAAACCTATGAATTCGCCATGCACAGCACTGAAGACGATACCCACGATGATGGCTACGACGAGAGGATTGAGCGTAGAGAGTCCTAATCCCTTGAGCAACGCGCCACGGAAGAACAACTCCTCAGTGAAGGCTGCTCCGAGGCTGACTAATAGGATACATTCGATGAATCCTCCAACGCCTGATAAGTTCATCATCTTCTGACTCATCTCGAAGCTCTCGACCTTCTCTTGGTTGAGAACCTCCTGGATGGCGTCAGGGAACGGATAGTTATTGATAAAGGTCGCAACAGGATCCATCACGACAAAGTAGGCCAGGCAGGCGCAGCTGGCCAGCAGGATCCATCGCCAGTCGAACGTACGCAACCCATAGCATTTTAGCGGTTCACGACGCAGACGGTTCTTGCACCACAGGTAGGCCGGGAGGAACATCAAGAGGATGTCCTGTAGCCATATAAGAATATGGCCTCCGACAGCGCTTTCAAACACTTCTTCTGATAATCCGATATCTGAGCAGATGCCATAGAATGCCAGAAATAAGATGGCGATAGGAAAGAGGGCTATCGAGCCTAATATAAAATAAAGGAGCAGGAAACCGAGTTCCTTACGACAAATCTTGTTTGCTGGTTTCATGTTTTCTACTTGTTTAGCTCAATGACTTCAAGGTCGCGGATATTCCCATTCTCAATAACAAAACGCAAAAGCGTCCTGACGGTCTGCTGGCCATACGTCCCTGCTGCACCCGGATTGATGTGCAGGCAATGGAGGTTATGATCCATCATGACCTTGAGGATGTGCGAATGGCCAGAGATAAAGAGTTGTGGTGGGTGCATCGTGATTTGCGAACGGATACTGCGGTCATACTTGCCAGGATATCCTCCGATGTGTTTCATCAGTATGTCCACACCTTCGCACGTAAATCGCTGCACCTCAGGATAAACGAGCCTTATATCCGTACCATCGATATTGCCAAAGACAGCGCGCAACGGAGCGATGGTCTGCAAGCGTCGTGCGACTTCCATGTCGCCAATGTCGCCTGCATGCCATATCTCGTCACAGCCACTGAAGTACTGCTCGTAGCGGTCATCCCAGTGGCTGTGGGTATCGGAGAGAAGGCCAATCTTCATGTTATTCCTTGCGCTTCAAATCCTGTACGTATGGCTCAGCCGCAGAATAAGGCTTCCAAGCGTCTCCCTCTGCACCATTCGGATTGCCATACTTCACGAAGTTTGTCCAGTAATCCACCATACGGTTACTCAGCTCATTGTCAGCCTCAGAGAATGGACGCCATGAGCGATCCTGTGTGTGGAAAACCGACCAGAGCTCCGAGCTGTGGAAAGATCCAGTCAATGCAGGACGGCCATCAGTAGGAGGTGCAGCGTCGAAATAATAAATATAGGTAGGATTCTCTGACAAGCTGTCACGTACAGCTGCAAAGTCCTGCAAGCCTTCATTCAGGCCTGGCATATCGTTAGCCACCGAGCCTACCATATAAGGAATGTCAGCCAGCGTGTTATTGAGCGTAGCCTCGCTGAAATCCTCAGTAAGTAGCTTGCCATCAATATGTGGTGTGCTGAGGCGCCAGTTGCCCGTAGCAGCTACGTACTTTTGCTGCACGTCATAGAGCGTCTGCCAGTCGGCTGCCATAAACTCCTCGAGTGTCTTGAAAGCGTCGCCATAGACAGCTTCGCCGAGTTTGTCTGCTTCTTCCTGGTTATTTTCAACACCTAAGGTGCGATTCAATCCGCCTGCACTCATGATGATCGCCTTGTTGATCAATGGCTTAGCCAACGGAGAGCTGACGAGGCAACGTACACTGCCACCACCAGCGCTCTGGCCGAAGATAGTCACGTTGTCAGGATCGCCACCGAACTGTGCGATGTTGTCGTGTACCCACTGCAAAGCCTTGAGCTGGTCATAGATACCGTAGTTGCCAGAGATTCCCTCAGGATCATTGGCGGTGAGCAAAGGATGGCTCATGAAGCCGAAGATACCCAGTCGGTAGTTGATGGTCACGAGGATCACATCACGATCGGCCCAAGCCTCACCATCGAATTCCTTTTCAAATCCCCAGCCAGCATGATAAGCGCCACCATGAATCCACATAGCCACTGGCAGCTTCTTGTCTGTCTGTCCGGCTGCACCTTTAGGTGTCCAGACATTCAGATAGAGACAATCCTCGCTGAATTCAGGATCATTGTCATAAAACTCAACGCCATAATTAGCGTCATTCGGATCATGAGCCGCCTGCCAAGAGGCGCAGCTCCACGTGTCAGCCACCTTGATACCTTCCCAAGCCTGTACGGCCTGAGGACGCTGCCAGCGCAATTCTCCCACAGGAGCAGCAGCGTATGGAATACCACGATATACAACTGAATTTTCAAGTTCAACACCCTGTACCTGACCACCTTCGATAGTCAATACAGGATTATTCTCTACCGGCTGCTGTGCGGTGCAGGCGGCGAGGAGGAGGGGGAGGAGGAGATATTTTTTCATAAAGGTAATGTAAGGGGAGTGAAAGAGGAGTGAAAGGGGAGTGAAAAGGACGTTAGTGTAGGTTTCGCGAAGAGGAACTATCGTCCCTTTCACTCCCTTTTCACTTCCCTTTCACTCCCCTTAAATACTCAAATAAAGAAGAATCACTTCAAAATCGAGCAATTTGGCATAGGCTTCAGCTGCTTGAAGAAGTCATCGCCCTTATCATCGACGAGGATGAATGCAGGGAAGTTCTCAACGTCGATCTTCCATACAGCCTCCATGCCGAGCTCTGGGAACTCTACACACTCGATGCTCTTGATAGAAGTCTGTGAGAGAACTGCAGCCACACCACCGATGGTACCGAGGTAGAAACCGCCATGCTTCTTACAAGCGTCGGTTACACACTGTGCACGGTTACCCTTAGCAATCATCACGAGGCTGCCGCCATTGGCCTGGAACTCATCAACATATGGATCCATACGACCAGCGGTGGTTGGGCCCATTGAGCCACAAGGATAGCCTTCTGGAGTCTTAGCAGGACCAGCGTAGAGTACAGGATAATCCTTGAAGTACTGTGGCATACCCTCACCAGCGTCGAGGCGAGCCTTCAACTTAGCATGAGCGATATCACGAGCCACGATGATAGTACCCTTGAGGTTTACGCGGGTCGAAACAGGATACTTAGAGAGCTCCTTACGAACAGCGTCGATACCCTGGTTGAGGTCGATCTCAATGCCATCGCCACCCTCACCTGGCAGGCGGAGCTCCTCTGGGATGAGCTCGGTTGGGTTGCTATCCATCTTCTCAATCCAGATACCGTCCTCGTTGATCTTAGCCTTGATGTTACGGTCAGCCGAGCAGCTTACACCCATACCAACTGGGAGCGAAGCGCCGTGGCGTGGCAGACGGATCACGCGGATATCGTGAGCGAGGTACTTGCCACCGAACTGAGCGCCGAGGCCGATCTCGTATACCTTCTTGAGGAGCTTCTCCTCGAGGTCGAGGTCACGGAATGCACGGCCAGTCTCATCGCCAGTAGTAGGGAGAGAATCGTAGTACTTGATAGAACCAAGCTTCACAGTGAGGAGGTTCTTCTCAGCCGAAGTACCACCGATAACTACACAGATGTGATATGGAGGACAAGCTGCAGTACCGAAGTGCTTGATCTCCTCTACGAGCCAAGGAAGCAAGGTGTTCTCATTCTGGATGAGCGCCTTGGTCATAGGATAGAAGTAGGTCTTGTTAGCCGAACCACCACCCTTAGCGACGCAGATGAACTTATACTCAGCACCCTCGGTAGCCTCGATGTCGATCTGAGCAGGGAGGTTGCACTTGGTATTGACCTCATCGTACATGTTGAGAGGAGCGTTCTGTGAGTAGCGGAGGTTGTCCTGAGTATAGGTGTTATAGACACCGAGTGAGAGAGCCTCTTCATCCTCGAAGCCTGTCCAAACCTGCTGACCCTTCTCTGCGTGGATGATAGCAGTACCGGTATCCTGGCAGAATGGGAGTACACCCTTCACAGCGGTCTCAGCGTTGCGGAGGAACTGGAGTGCTACATACTTATCATTCTCAGTAGCCTCTGGATCGCGAAGGATCTTAGCTACCTGCTCGTTATGCTCGCGACGGAGCATGAACTCTACGTCGTGGAAACACTGCTGAGCCAAAAGGGTGAGAGCCTCCTTAGAGACCTTGAGGATCTTATGTCCCTCGAACTCGCTTACCGATACGCCTTCCTTGGTGAGGAGGTAGTACTCAGTGGTGTCCTTGCCCTTCTGGAACATAGGAGCATACTTAAATGGAACGTTTGCCATATGATAATCTATTTTTGATTGGTTGATATTAGATACGATCACTAATTTTACTTTCTACAGTCAGCCGAATGTCTTTCTTCGACCGAGTGCAGTCAATTTTCACGGGTGCAAATATAATAAAAATCTCATTACGCGCGCCAATGCACGTACATTATTTTATTTTTCTCTTCTATTTTTCCATTCTGCAACCCTTTTTTACTCCTCCGACTTCCTAAAATCCCTTCTTTTGTGCAAGATCGGACGCCGCGATTCCGGGTGAACCTATTTTTATAGCAAGATTTCAACGTTATGTACACAACGTCAAAATTCTTGATGCATGGAGTCAACACTAGAATACTGGTGTTGACTCCCGCGGTCGTGGCATCCTCTCCACTGTACACTGGGGGAGATGCCTTGATGACGGCATCCTTCACCGGGTACCCGTTATAGGATGCCACGAAGCAAGAACGGACGTCCTGCATGCAAGGCGTCCGTTCTTGCAATGAGTCTTATTGATTCATTAAACTATCAATTCTTTCTTTACCTCTCTTTCTCAACTTGTTGAAGAAGTAGAGGAAGAGGAACATGCCTATTACAGCAAGGCCTTCATTCACTTGCATGCTCATCAGGATGCCATCGAAGAGACCATGCGCAAGGATGGGAGCAACGAGAATCATCGCCTTAGCCTTCATGCTGCGGTCAATGCCAAAATGGTAGAGGCTGTAGTAATAACCCATCAAAACGGCAAAGAGGAAGTGACCGGGGATGGAAAACAAGGCTCTGGAGATTCCTATGCCAATCCAGGAACTGTCTGCTATACCTTCTGACAAGTACATAATATTCTCTATTCCAGCAAATCCCATACCGATGCATACGGCATATACAATGCCATCAAACTGCTCATCGTAGTGCGGATTTTTCCTCAGAAGTAGCCACAGCATGATGAGCTTTGCCAACTCTTCTGGTATGGCAGCCAGAAAGAATGCATCTGCAAATGCATCAAAGATTCCAGGATACACCTCAGCCTCAAGAGATAATCCGAAGATTGCACCCAATGGAACTGAGAACACAAACGATAGGGGTGCAGAAAGTGCACCATAAATGAAAGCCTTCATCAACCAACTGGTCGGTTCTGGCTGAGTACTATCTTTCTTGTAGATGTACCATAATGCCACTGCTACTGGTGCAAGTGCTGCAAGGAGGACGAGGAAGAATTGCATAGCTCAAGGAGTTTGTTGCAAAAATAAGCAAAATATATCTCTTTGCTAAAAAAATAAAAAGAACAACTGCAACAAATGATACATTATATATATTAAGGGGAAAAATGACACTTATATGTTACAATTATGTTTATGCAGTAGACCGCTAGTGACAAAATAATACGCAATTCATATCCGAGTATTTGGAAACTTATGTGTTATCGCTTATCTTTGCTGAAAACTGCGATAACGTGAAAAAAGCAATTATTATAGGAGCGACTTCTGGCATAGGTCTGAAGGTCATGAAGGTTCTCACTGCTAAGGGGTGGGAGGTAGGTATTGCTGGCCGACGTCAGCAGCTGTTGTTTGAGATACAGCGGAAGAATCTCAATGTGGTGGCTACGGAGTGCATCGATGTGACTCTGCCGAATGCGGTGGAGAAGCTCCATACGCTGATTGGTAAGCTCGGTGGATGTGATCTCTATTTCCACAGCTCGGGTATCGGTCATCAGAATGTGGAGCTCGATGTGGAGAAGGAGCTGGCTACGGTGGAGACGAACGCCATGGGATTCACTCGTATGGTCACAGCGATGTTCCATTATTTTGAGCAACATCCTGAGCAGGAGGGACATATTGCCGTGATCAGTTCCATTGCTGGCACGAAAGGACTGGGAGCTTCGCCGGCTTATTCTTCAACCAAGCGCTATGTCAATCATTATCTGGAGTGTCTGACACAGTTGGCTCACATGAAGGGAATGAAGCACCTGACAATCTCGGATATCCGTCCGGGATTTGTGCGGACGGCGTTGCTCAAAGATAACCATAAATATCCAATGCAGCTCGATGCTACTAGGGTGGCAGAGGAGATTGTCAAGGGGTTGGAGAAGAAGCGACAGATCATTACCGTCGACTGGAAATACCGGGTGCTGGTCTTCCTCTGGCGACTCATTCCTCGGTGGCTATGGGTAAGAATGCGTGTTTCTTCGTAGTTTAGAAAAAAAATTTGCAGAATTAATAACTGAAGTTTCCCACACCCCCAGAAGCAGCTGGGAGCAGGAAATAACTTCGAAATAATGATTGTTAAACCAATACCTATAGGCTTTTATGCTCTTTCTGCTTAAAAAGTGTAAAACCTAGGCACGATCTTTGAAATCTTGATTATATCTGAGGATGCATTCGAGCTCCATTCTGGCTACAGGGTCAGCAATGGCCTTCTCGAACAGCTCGTCCAAGGTAGAGTCAAAGAGTCTTGCGATTCTTTCCAGCAGATCTGCAATCATCGGGAGCAGCCTCTCGATGAAGGTCAGTTCCAGCAGGCCTTCCTTGATATCACGATAAAGATCTCCGAAGGTTTCGTAATCGGAGAATCTCTTCCTTAGCGATATGACTGTATAGGCTATGAATGCCAGCGTACAGTCCGCAATCTGGGCATCCAGATCAAGGCTCTGGCATTTGCCGAGCTCCAGATGCTGCTTTGTCTCATAGAAGAGGACCTCGATATTCCAACGAATCTGGTAGAGTTCGAATGTGGAAACAAAATTGAGTGCCATGTCAGTGGTGACCATTACCTCGCACTTCGAACTTCTTCCATATCGGATGATGAACAGCTGCACAGGAATGCCATCATATTCGGCGCGCACCCGGACATATTGACTCTTGTATCTTCTGCATGAAGAGAAATCACCCTTCCTTTCGTGCATGCTGATCAAGACCTTGGCAGAGACCTTCCTGCCATTGACGGAGAAGTTCGTATTCTTCTTTTTCAGAAGGGTCACAATGTGGATGGCGCCATCCTTGATGCTTCTGACTTCACGGATGAATTCCTTGCCAAAGAACCACTTGTCAGCCAAGAGATATCTGGCAGTGAAACCATTCCTGACGGCTCTATGGAGCATCTCAATGGCAGTCCTGGGCTTCTCCATGAGCAATTCTTCAATGCGTTTGTGAGAGCAGTCTCCGGAATCCCTTTTCTTGTGGAAGCGGTCCGAAAGCTGTTTCTTCGTCAGTCCGAAGTTGTTTTTCTTCCCCGATTCGGCATGGAGAGAGAAATCCAGAGGCAGTGTACTTTTCTTGTCCGTCAAGGCAAGCAGGAGCAGTTTGTAGCCAAGCACGCTCTTCTGTGCCACATGGTCGAACACCCGGCTGATGCCTTCCATACAGAAACCGGTTTTCTCAAGGGTGGTATCGTCCAGGATGAAATATCGCTCCTGCTCAGCATCTATAGATTCTTCCTTTACAATGCGGAAAAAGGCCTTTACCGTATCAAGCAGAAGTCTTCGCCAATCCATCCTGGGCCGGGTCAGGAAACGGTAGAACTGATTCTTTCCTCCCTCTATCAGCCCGCCGAACTGATGGCGAAGCGATTGATGGATGCTTTGTCCACAGAGACGGAAGATGAGAAGATACTGAAGAAGAAGGATTGACTTGGTCCCCTTCTCTTTCTCCATCTTGAGGCGTGAAAGTGAATGTCCAAGTTTAAATCGGCCGAGTAAAGAAAGAAAATCAGCACAAACTGATGATTTCTCACCAAGAAATTTGGATAACTCCGAGAAATGGTCTATTTTTGCATCCATAACAGATTGTTTGAGTTAGTATATTGTTTTTGCACTACAAATATACAGATTTTCTTTGACAATCTGTTATTTTCCTCAGATTTTTTTCAAGTTTTTCAAAGATCATATGCCAGCCTCCTGCGAAGGGAGGCTTAGGCTGTTATATTAACTACACTCGCATAAATCGGGTGTGGGAAACTTTAGAAATTTTATTTTGCGACACGTCCTTTATTTTGCTCTTTTCCTCCTGATGCTGACAGTCACCGGCTGCCGTGTGGCTCGTCATATCCCCCAGGGAGAGGCGGTTGTGAGCAGGGTAGAGGTTCGTATTGACGGACAGACGACGAGCGAGTCGCGCCTCAAGATGGCTACCGTGCAGAAGCCTTATCATCGAACCTTCGGATTCCTGCCGATGGGAGCGTGGATGTGGCACCCTGACACGACGACGGTGTGGCACAGGATGCGCGGACGTCTGGGTACTGAGCCACCTGTCTATAACGAAGATGCTGCACGTCGCACGGAGCGAGCCATGCAGCTGGTGATGCAGCGCAAAGGCTTTCTCGACGCGGAGGTTTCGCATCGCACCATCGTGGAGAATCAGAAGGCGCGAGTCATCTATAATATCACCAGTCACCGTCCGCGTCGCCTGGCAGATATCCGTTATCAGGTGGTCGATACAACGTTGAGCGCAACCATCCTCAACGACGCTGAGCGTAGCCAGTTGCGCGTCGGTCAGCTCCTCGACCACAGCACGTTAGAGAATGAACGCCAGCGTATCACGACCGCTATGCGCGAGCATGGCTACTGGGATTTCAACAAGGAGAATATCTCTTATTTGGCCGACACGCTGAAGGGAGAAGAGGGTGTGGATCTGACCGTCCGCATCGATGGAAAACACCAGCAGTGGCGATTCCGCAAGGTGCATTTCCTGGCTAACTTCAATATCTTGTCGCAGGAAGGTACCGACTCTTTGACACAGCATTTCCGAACCCTCGGCTTGCCAGGTTATGACCTGACTTATTCGGGCGATCAGTGCTACTTGCGCGACCCTGTCTTGCTTCGCAGCTGCGAGGTGATTCCTGGTCAGCTCTATAGCGAGAGTGCTATCCGCAACACGTATTCAGCTTTGAGCCGACTGCACATCTTGCGCTACGTCAACCTCCGCGTGGAGGCGGTTTCGGAGGAAGGAGAGGAGGCGGCACTCGACTGTTTCGTCTATCTCTCGCCACAGAGCAATCACGCCGTGCAGTTCGAGGTGGATGGTACGAATACCGCGGGTGACCTGGGTTTTGCCCTGGCGTTGTCTTATCAGCATAGAAACCTTTTCCGTGGTAGTGAGGCATTTACGTCACGACTGAAGGGTGGTTATGAGGCGTTGAGCGGCAATGTGGAGAAGCTCGTGAACAGAAACTATTCGGAGTATGCCGCTGAGTTTGGCTTGGAGATTCCTCGCTTCCTGTTCCCCTTCCTGAGCGAAGAGGTGAAGCGCAAGAGCCGCGCCACGTCACAGTTCAAGGCGAGCTTCTCGCATCAGAGCCGTCCGGAGTATACGCGAATCATCACGCAAGGCGCCTTCGGTTATAAGTGGACGTCACCGTCGGCTCATCACGCCTGGGACATTCTCAACCTCAGCTATGTGCACTTACCGGAGCAGAGCGAGACGTTCAAGCAGCTCATTGAGAACCTCGGCCCGATCAGCTACAGCAGCTACAGCAGCCACTTCATCCTGAGTATGAACTACACGCTCTATCTGGGTAACAACACGCTCACCACGGGCCGTCAGCAGCAGACGCGTCGCCGTCTCTGGTCGTTGCGCATCAATCCGGAGATTGCGGGCAATGTGCTTTCTGGCGTGAGCAAGATGTTCAATGCCAAGGAGGTGGACGGACGATATCAGATTGTGGCACAGCCGTTTGAGCAATATGCGCGACTAGATGTGGATTGGAGTAGCAGCCTTTTCCTCTCGGAGCGAAGCCGTCTGGCTTTGCGTGCAGCAGGCGGCGTGGCTGTTCCTTATGGCAACAGTGACGTCATGCCATTCGAGAAACGTTACTACAGCGGTGGCGCCAACTCGGTGCGCGGCTGGTCGGTGCGAGAATTGGGTCCTGGACGATATAAGAGCGCGGACACGAAGAAGTTCAACTACTTCAATCAGTGTGGCGATGTGCGACTGGATGCTTCCGTCGAGCTTCGCACCAACCTCTTCTGGAAGTTCGAGTCAGCGCTGTTTGTCGACGCTGGCAACGTCTGGACAATCAAGCCGTATGAACATCAGGAGGGAGGCGAGATAACGTCGGACTTCTATAAGCAGATTGCGGCGTCGTGGGGCTTGGGCCTTCGCGTAGTGACGGATTTTGTGATTCTCCGCCTCGACTGGGGTTTCAAGGCGCATGATCCGTCGGCAGATACAGATGAGCGATGGGCGATTCGTCACCCGTTCCGCTCGAATCATAACACGCTGCACTTCGCGGTGGGATATCCGTTCTAAAATAATAAATCACAATACAATGAAACAAACTTACAATGAATTACTCGAGCAAGCCATACGCGAGTTTTGGGAACTGCCAGCTTTGAGTAATTTCGAAGCTGAATGCTATACCTTCGGTCAGGTGGGAGAGCGTATTGCCCGCTATCATCTGGCTTGGCAGGAGGCTGGCTTACAGCCGGGATTCCGTGTGGCACTCTGCGGACGAAACAGCGCGGAGTGGTGTATTGGCTTGTTGGCGGCGTTTACTTACGGCGCGGTGGCTGTGCCATTGCTCAACGAGTTCACGCCTGATATGGTGGTGCGACTGGTGAATCATAGCGAAGCGCAGGTATTGCTCGTCAGTCAGCAGATACTTAAGATGCTTGAGGCCAATGACATAAAGAATGAATTGCCCGAGCTGGAGATCTGCGTGATTGAACAGCAGGACATGGTGGAGGAGCTCTTCGCTCAGCGCTATCCTGAGGGTTTCAAGCCATCGGACGTGACTTATCACCAGCAGAGCGCTGACGAACTGCTCATGATCAACTACACCAGCGGTACGACGTCTGAACCGAAGGGTGTGATGATCCCGCAGCGCGCGGTGTGGAGCAATATGGAGTTTGCACAGCGGGTACTCCCGTTCCTTGGCAAGGGGATGGAAGTTGTCTCGATGCTGCCAACCGCTCACCTCTATGGCATGGCTTTCGAGCTGCTGTATGAGTTCATCGTGGGTATTCATATCACCTTCCTCAACCGTGCACTGAGCCCTAACATCATCCTCAAGGCGTTGAGTACCGTCAAGCCTTGCCTCATCGTAGTGGTGCCAATGATCATCGAGAAAGTGGTACGTAAGGGCCTGATGCCTAAGTACAACGCTCCGCTGATGAAGGTGTTGAGAAATATTCCTTTGGTGGGAAGCATCGTCAAGAAGAAGTTCCGCGAGGGACTTTACACCGCGCTGGGTGGCAACTTCTACGAGATCATCATCGGTGGTGCAGGCCTCAATGGCGAGGTGGAGGCAATCCTGAAGGACATCAAATTCCCTTACACCGTGGGTTATGGCATGACCGAGTGTGCACCGATCATCGGTTATCGCGACTGGCAGTCGTTTGCGCCAACCTCGTGCGGACGTCCGGCTCCTCGCATGGAAGTTCGTATCGACAGCGCTGATCCTCAGAATATTCCGGGCGAGATCATCACCCGTGGCATGAACGTCATGCTCGGCTATTATAAGAATGAGGAGGCAACACAGCGTGCCATTGACGCTGACGGCTGGCTCCACACGGGCGATATGGGAGTGATGGACGCTGACGGCAATATCTTTATCCGCGGACGTATCAAGAACATGCTGCTCTCACCATCAGGTCAGAACGTCTATCCGGAGGAGATTGAAGCTGTGGTCAACGGCTTGCCATACGTCGTAGAGAGCGTCGTTGTGCAGCGTGAGCACCGTCTCATCGCGCTTGTCTTCCCTGACCGTCCAGCCGCTGCTACCGCTGGTTTGGCCGATGATGAAGCTATCCTTAAGCTGCTCCATTCGCGCCAGAGTGACGTCAATAAGAATTTCCCTTCATACGCTCATATCAATGACATTGAGCTGGTTAAGGAGGAGTTTGAGAAGACGCCGAAAAAGTCTATAAAGAGATTTTTGTATTCGTAATGAATTAAAAAAGAAGTTATAAGGAAGTAATAGGGAAGTTAAAAAGGAAGTTATAAGGACGTTAGTTATGATTGTCCACTTCTGTTTTTTCGTCCAATTCCATTAAACATTACTATCGTCCTTATAACTTCCTTATAACTTCCTTATCACTTCCTTATAACTACATTATAACATAAATAATCTTATTATGAAAACATCCATCCTCACCGCCCTTGCCCTTGCTGCCACCACAGCATTCGCACAGGAAGCTATTACTCCTGAAGTGCTGCAGCAGTTGCAGCAGAAGGAGACTCCAGCTGACAAGGCTATCCGCAATGCCATGGCTGGCAACAGTATCACCGTATTGGCTACCGATGCTTCGACGCTGGTTCCTATCGATGATCATTTCACCTATCGTGTTCCAAATAAGGGAATTACCAATCAGGCAAGCAGTGGACGCTGCTGGCTCTTCACCGGCATGAACGTCCTTCGCAGCAAGGCCATCAACCAGTATAACCTCCCTGGCCTTGAGCTCTCGCAGTGCTATCTTTTCTTCTACGACCAGTTGGAGAAGGCTAATCTCTTCCTGCAGGGTATCATTGACACGCGCAAGAAGCCTATGGACGACCGTATGGTAGATTGGCTCTTCCAGAACCCACTCTCTGACGGTGGTACTTTCTGTGGCGTGGCTGACTTGGTTGAGAAGTACGGCGTGGTTCCATCGGAGGTAATGCCAGACAACTATCAGGCAGCTAACACCGGTCAGATTACCAACCTCTTGAAACTCAAGCTCCGCGAGATGGGCCTCGAGCTTCGTGATAAGGGTAACAATGTGAAGACTCGTCAGAGCGACATTGCCATCAACAAGGACCTCGAGAAGACCAAGGTTGAGATGCTCGGCACCATCTATCGCATCCTTACCCTCGCTTACGGCGTACCTCCAACAGAGTTCACCTGGACACAGCGCAACGCTAAGGACGAGGTAGTCAGCACCGAGACTTACACCCCAATGTCATTCTATAAGAAGTACTGGCAGGACGAGGCGCTCTATGACAACTATCTCATGGTGATGAACGACCCAACCCGCGAGTACTACAAGACCTATCAGATTGAGTATGACCGTCATACCTACGATGGTCACGACTGGGTTTACCTCAACCTCCCTGCCGACGAGATCAAGCCATTGGCCATCGAGTCGCTCAAGGACAACACCGCTATGTATTTCTCATGCGACGTGGGTAAGTTCTCTAATCGTAAGAGTGGCGTCCTCTCTCTCCAGAACTATGACTACGAGTCGCTCCTTGGCACAACCTTCAATATGGACAAGCGTCAGCGCGTCATGACTCACGCTTCTGGTTCGAGCCACGCTATGACCATGGTTGCTGTAGATATTGACCAAACCTCTAAGGATCTGAAGGTTAACAAGTGGATGGTAGAGAACTCTTGGGGTGCTGCCAGCGGACACAAGGGCCACATGATCATGACTGATGAGTGGTTCAACGAGTACATGTTCCGCCTCGTCATCAAGAAGTGCTACGTCGGCCAGAAGTACCTCGACATGCTCAAGCAGAAGCCAACCATGCTGCCAGCTTGGGATCCTATGTTCATGGGGGAGGAGTAATCCTCCAATCGATATTATGCATTCCTAAAGTCTTCTTTGTATCTATGAAAGCATTTGACATCAACTATATTGATCAACTCAGCGAGCAGCAGGTACGTTACCTGTTGCGCTCTGAGCTGGAGCGTAACAAGCTGCTAATCAGCCGTAATGACTTCAAACTCTTCCGTTATGAAGTAAATGAGGATGTCATGGTTATTCTCTGCAATGATGCGGAAGGGAAGCAGCAGCATCTGGCCTTCGAGAATTTCTGCAAGGTTGCGCCGAACTATTATTTCGATGAGACGGAGCATCAGAAGATTGTGGAGATTCTCCGTCGCGTAGCCAACGAACCTGATTTCCCGAGAACGGGTACACAGGAGTTTCTCAACAAAGAAGGTACGGGTGTCTGCACGGAATATGCTTGTCTCTACGACGAAGCTGGCAAGGTGACTACCATTGTCGGCCAGTATATCGATGTGTATCTGACTCGTGATCGAATGCTCGAAACCATCAAGATGCTCAACGAGCAGATTGCCATGACCGACATTATGCGCCACTCGTTTGAGACGATGATTTACATCGACTTGCGCGATTATTCGTTCAAGCTCTTGCAAGGAACAGCTGCCGTACGTGCTGCCAGTCAGAAGGTTAAGACAGTTCTTGAACTCGGAGAACTCTTCTGTCAATATTATGTCGATGCTGAGTATCAGGAAGGTTTCCGTAACTTCATCAGCGAGATTACGCTCAATAACCGCTTCCAGACAAACCGCTTCATTTCGTATGAGTATCTGACCAAGAACATCGGTTGGTGTCACGCTCGTATCATGCCAGGCGAGATGGATTCTAAGGGCCAGTATATCACGGCTATCTTCACCACCGAGTCGGCTGCTGATCATCATAAGGAACTCAACGTCTTGCGCGTGGCGGCTATGCGCGATGCTCTCACGGGTATCATGAACCGTTATTCAGGCGAGCGTATCATCAAAGATATCCTTTCTCGCTGTGAAGCAGGTATTTATATGCTGTTCGACTGTGACCATTTCAAGATGATCAACGACAAGCTGGGTCATCCGGTAGGTGATCAGGTGCTGATAGAAGTGGCCAAGTCACTGAGCGAAGTCTACACTCATGATGTGGTCATGCGACTGGGTGGCGATGAGTTCGTCGTCTATGTCACTACTCCTGAGACGGTGGCACAGGCGCAGTCGGAGGGTGTGCAAGCTATCCTCGAACCACTGAAGGAACGCCTCAAGCAGATTAACATCCCTCAGCTCCGTACCACGCCTTGCCTTAGCTGTGGCGCCATCTTTGTCTCTGTGGGTCAGGAACATGACCTTCAGGCGGTTTATGAGTTGGCTGACAAGAAGCTGTATGAGGCTAAGGTGTCTCATAATGGGAGTGTGAGAAGTGGTGAGATTTGATCTCTTCGCATACACTTAATGCACACCAAAAGTACTTTACTGAAGTTTCCCACACCCCCAGAAGCAGCTGGGAGCAGGAAATAACTTCGAAATAATGATTGTTAAACCAATACCTATAGGCTTTTATGCTCTTTCTGCTTAAAAAGTGTAAAAC
>JAZQQH010000118.1:0-46307 GCA_045628985.1 Bacteroidales bacterium
CAAGATTTCAAAGATCGTGCCTAGGTTTTACACTTTTTAAGCAGAAAGAGCATAAAAGCCTATAGGTATTGGTTTAACAATCATTATTTCGAAGTTATTTCCTGCTCCCAGCTGCTTCTGGGGGTGTGGGAAACTTCAGTATATTTAAACATCGAATTGCCATTATGAAAATTACTAAACTTCAAGGCCTCACTGTCTTGTCGATGCTCGCCGTATCGACATTTACTTCTTGTGAGGAGCACAATCCGTTCTCAGAACAGGAGCTTCTGGAACAGGAGTATTCAAAGAATTTCTTTAAAACTTATGGTAATATCCCAGAAGGTTTCAATTGGGACTTATCAGAAACTCTACCTATTACTGGTGCTACTGATGGATCTGTGTTCGATCTTGGATTTAACATGGGGGCAAGTGCAGGAACACGAGCAGGTGAAAGAATTGACGTAGTTAAGAAGGAAGGTTGGTATTACATTCCGGAAACTACCGTCAATTGGATGGCCTCTGAGCTTCCTGAGGGTGTAAAAGCAAACAGGGATAAAGGTAAACCTTTCACTCTCGTTTATAGTGGAGACCGTGCTAATAATGAATTTGCTCTTATTCCACTTTATAAAGGAAATGCTTGTATCAAGTGGAAGTTGCATATTGTTACTAGCAACGAAGATAGAGTAATTTGGGATCCATGGGAAGGAAGAGCTATTAATGACGAGTATACGAGTGACTTCCAGTATAAGTTTACTAATGGAACGTATCAAGATCAGCCATTAAGAGGAAACATGTCAACTACGAACTCACAATATGCCGTAGCTCCTCGTAGTCATCCTATCGTTGTAAGCAATATTACTGGCGAGTTTTATTTTTACTTGGAAATGTACCATGTTTTGCCAGAAAATTTTGAAGATTTAAAAGTTGATGGAGTATATGATTACACCACAGATGCCCCTAATTGGGACAAAGGTTGGACCCGTGGCTATGGTTACAAGGGTGAGCAGCAGTCTTCAAGAGAGGGTATGATGCTTGCATTAACAAGTACTGAAGTGACAGGAAACATATCAGAACTTTTGAATGCTGAAGGCTTTGAATCTCTTGTTGGGTTTGCTGGTGAGGCGACAAAAGCCATGGTAATTGGTTGTGAGGATTCGAAGTACTCAGATTGGGACATTAACGATATCACATTCCTTTATGTTAGTCATAACACTCTGCCAGAGAAGCGCGTGGCAAGGAGCAAGCGTTATATGATTGAGGACCTTGGCTCTACCGTCGACTGGGATTTCAATGACATTGTAGTAGATGTTACCGAAACATATCTTGAAAGCTCAGGAGAAAATCCTACTCCGGAACAAATCCTGACTCAGGAAGCTACCATCAAGCACTTGTGCGGTACAGTTCCATTCCAGGTATATTTTAAGGGTGATGGTTCAAATTATAACGACATAAGTTTTAACAAGATTCAGGGCATAGTTCAAAATGTGAATGCATATTATATGCCAAATGGTCATTATGTCAAGAAAACATATGTAAAGGGTAGTGGAAAGCCATTCTGGGACTCTATGAACAACAATATCCGAGTGAAGATATTTGCTAATAAGTACAATGATTCTGACTTGGATTGGAATGAAATTCAAAATGATCAGTCAGCAATTTATTCGAATTATGATATTCCATTCCCAGACAAGGAACATACTACAACTAAGGCTCCTCTTATGATTGCAACTCCTATTACAGAGATGTGGACAGAAGAAAGCCAGAACATTCCAGAAAAGTGGGTTAAATCCCGTGGAAACTAAATAACTCTCGGGGACAGTCACCAAGCTTCTACTAACGTATAGCGCTGGTAGACAGAGCCTGGAAGGCTCCACACAACGAACGAAGTGAGTTGTTAGTAACCGGTTGCACCGCAGGTGCTGCCGGAAAGCAGGAATCCACCAAACCTGCCTGGAGGGCAGTACCAAAGAAATAATCATCAGCCACTGCAGCGAGCTCTTTACGAGGGAATCCCGCATGCCAGTGGCTGATTTAGAATCCTATGCTATGAACATACTATCAGAATACCTTAGATACCGCAAGTCGAAACATAAGCAAGCATATAAGGAAATCGGGAAGCAGTACCGTGTCTCTGGTTTCTACGTCTCTCGCGTTGCTCATGGCCACGACTTCGGAGAAGATTTAGATGACGATATCCGCTTTGACCTCAACGAGCGGCGGATTATCAAGCTCAGAGAGATCGAAGAGTGAAATTCTTGCTGAATAATTTGGAGAATATTAAAAAGATTGCTATCTTTGCAGCGAAATTTTATTATAAGCATAATAGATATGGAAACAAAATCAAATATTTACAAAGACGAAATGTTTGAGGGCGAAGAATTCGTTCGAGAGTGTCTTGAGGCATTTGATGAGAAAGTATCTGCGATAGAATCGGAATATGCTTTTACAAATAAAAGTGCCTAAAGAAATAGGTCTTAAACAGAAAATTGTAGGTAAGTATACTTATCTTTATAGAGAGTATCGTAGATTTTATCCTGAGCGAAAAGATTATACCTATCAGCAACTGAGAAGAAATATTGTAGAGGTAGCTTCTGTCGTTAATACTACGATTGATTCTCAAGACATTCATATTGCAACATTTATCCCTTGGCTTGATAATGACTGGAAACAGTATTATTTCAAGCATTGGTATTTTGCATTGTCAATAGAAAATATAAACGGAAAACCTGTAGCCATAGTCAAAGATGCTCACTATGAAGGAGAGCATCATAATGATATTCTTCTCAGCAAACCTTACGATTTAGAAGATCTTTTAAATAAATAGTATCAGCCACGATATCCCTGCATGTCGGTGGCTGATTTTTTGTACTAATCTCTATAACTTATAAAAGAATCCGAGCAGGATATTGCGATCTCGGATGGCGTAGGAAGTAAAGGAACGCGTGAAGGTCTCTGAGTCGACCAGCGTGTAGTTATAAGTCTTTTATGGTCTGTTGTCCTTCTGCCAAATTTGTATTTATGATATAATCCTATTCATACGGACATCCCACTCATCAGTAGGGATGTCTTTTTTGATCTGACAAGCGAAGGCGACACCCCACTTCTGGCACTTGAGCTGAGGAAGGAGACGGTCGTACCAGCCACCGCCACGGCCTAAGCGCTTGCCGTTGCGAGTGAAGGCGCGGCCAGGGATGATGGCCAGATTGACCTCAGCGAGGACTTCGGCAGGGATGACTGGAGCGTTGGCACTCTGGTCGGGAAGGATGATCTCCTTGCCAGAGCCACGAGCGTCGTCGATGAGGAGCTGCAGATTGACCTCGTCGGGTAAAGCGTTGTATAGCAATACCGTATTGGCCTGCTGCCACTCAGCGGTGCCGAGGATCTGGAGACAGACGAAGAGTGAGGCGGTGTCGCGGTCAGCGGCACTCAGTTTCTGTATTTCTTGTTTGATCTGTTTGCGAAGTTCTTGTTTGGTCATTAATAATAGTTAGGAGTTAGGAGTGAGGAATTAGGAGTGAGGAGCCTAACTCCTCACTAATGTTACTACCATGTAAGCGATGTAGAAGAGCGTCAGGACGAGGCCTTCCCAACGGACGAGCTTGTGGTGAGTGCGGAGGAAAATCCAGAGAACGACAGCCACCAGCAGCATGGCCAGATAGTCAATGCCAAAGCCGACGTTGCTGTCCTTGATAGGGCAGATGATGGCCGAGAAGCCGATGACACTGAGGATGTTGAAGGTAACGGAACCGATGATATTGCCAATGGCCATATCGGACTCTCCCTTGATAGAAGCCATCACCGAAGCGAAGAGCTCAGGCAGGGAAGTACCTACAGCCACGATGGTCAGGCCGATGATTCGGTCAGAGACACCCAGTGACGAGGCGATGTTTGAGGCGCCTTCGATGAGCTTGTCGGCTCCGAAAACCATCGCACCAAAAGAAACCACTACCATCAGCGCGGACTTCCAGAGGGCCATAGGCTCTTCGGTAGGTCCCTCTTCCTGCTTCATGGCCTTGCGCGACGCTACGACCTGATACCACACAAAGCCAACCAGCATCAGCACAAAGATGATACCGGCCCATCGCTCGATGGTGCCCGTCATGGCAATACCCACAAAAAGGACGGCCGAGAGGAGCATGAAAGGATGGTCGACACGCAAGGTGGCACGTGAGGAGGCGATAGGAGCAATCAGCGACGAGACACCGAGGATGAGCGCGATGTTGGCGATATTGCTACCCACTACATTGCCGATAGCAATGCCACTATTGCCTACCAAAGCAGATTGTGCAGAGACGAGCAGCTCTGGCATGGAGGTGCCAAAGCCAACGACGGTCATGCCGATGACCATCTTGCTCAGCTTGGCGCGTTGAGCAATGGCGACGGCTCCCTCCACGAGGTAGTCACCACCTTTGATCAGCAGCACAAAACCTAAAAGAATGAATGCAATGTTTAGAATCATAGTAGATTATTTAATGATCCCATCGCGACGCATCAGCGCCTGGATATCAGGATCTGCGCCTTTGAACTCACGATAGAGCTCGGAAGGATCGATGGTATCGCCACTCTCAAGCAGATGACGGAAGCGCTTGGCAGTCTCAGGGTTGAAGAGGCCCTCTTTCTCGAAGACGGCGAAAGCGTCGGCGTCGAGCACCTCGGCCCACTTATATCCGTAGTAGCCAGCAGCATAGCCGCCACTGAAGAGGTGAGTGAAGGAGGTAGACATCATGCAATTATCGACGAGCGGAAGTACCTGAGTAGGAGCCATGGCATCGCGCTCGAACTGCTCGATGTTGCCAAGCTGAGGATACTTCACGTCCATCTCACGGCCACGAGCCTGGGTCTTAGAGGCAATGCCAAGGGTGTGGTAAGCCATGTCGAGCAAACCGAACGAGAGCTGACGGACGCAAGCATAAGCTGCATGGTAGTTCTGCGACTTCTGCAGACGGTCGATGAGTTCCTGTGGAATCTTCTCACCAGTCTCGTAGTTCTCAGCGAAAGTATCGAGGAACTCACGCTTGCGGAGGAAGTTCTCATTGAACTGCGATGGCAGCTCCACGAAGTCATGCTTTACGCTGGTGCCACTCTGGCTGGCATAGCGACACTTGGTGAGGAGGCCATGGAGGGAGTGACCGAACTCGTGCAAGAAGGTGTTGACCTCGTTGTAGGTGAGGAGCGCTGGCACGTAGTTCTCGTCGCCTGGCTTACCGATAGGCTGCGAGAAGCTCATGACGATCTGGACGTGTGGACGGCTGTCAACCTCTGATATTTGACCATTGTCATCTGCTACCTGTTCTTTCCACTGACCCTTGAACTCGGTCATCCAAGCACCAGGACGCTTGGTTTCGCGAGGAGAGAAATCGGTGTAGAGAAGTCCGAGATATGAACCATCACCATCGACCACCTCAAAGCACTCAGCTGCAGGATTGTAGACAGGAACGTCGACCTTCTGGAAGGTGACGCCATAGAGCTTGGTAGCGAGGCCGAAGACGCCTTTCTTGACATTCTCGATGGAGAAATATGGCTTGATGAGCGCGTCGTTGAAAGCGTATTTCTCGGTCATCAGGAGCTCTGAGTAGTAGTTGAAGTCCCAAGGCTGGAGGCCACCTTCAAGTGGCTGGCCGCCGTGCTCCTGCTCGTACTTGGCTGCATACTCTTCGACTTCCTTCACCTCCTTGTCAGCCGGCTCTTTGTAAGCGTTGAGTAAGGTGTTGAGGAGGCTGTAGACAGCGTCTGGAGTCTTAGCCATGGTGTCTTCGATGCGGAAGTCGGCAAAGGTCTCATAACCAAGCAGCTCTGCACGCTCCTGACGGAGGGTGGCGATGCGACGGATGTTGTCGGTATTATCATATTCGCCACCTACGCAACGGCTGCTATAAGCCTTATAGAGCATCTCTCGCAGGTCACGACGAGAAGAATACTTCATGAAAGGACCATAAGAAGGAGCCAGCAAAGTGAGCTTGTAGTCGTTGGCCTTGAGGTCTTCAGTGACGAACGATGGCAGACCGGCGAGGTCAGTCTCAGGATTGAGCGTATAAGACCATACACCCGTGGCTTTCTGTACATTCTGGCCATAGACCAGAGTGAGGCTGTCAAGCTCGGTGCTGATCTGACGCCAACGCTCGCGCTGTTCGCCTTGGAGGGTAGCACCCGACTTGAGATAGCCGTCGTAGGTGTCCTTGAGGAGGCGGAACTGCTCATTGGAGAGGTCGTCGTGATTGTCCTTATACTTGTTCCAGACAGCTTCTACGCGCTTGAAAAGCTGCTCGTTGAGCGAGATCTTGAGCGCGTGTTCGCTCATGATTGGCTGGATCTGGACGCTGAGGTCGAGCATCTCGTCGGTACCATCGCACTCCAGGAGATTGTAGAAGATGCTGCTGACACGACCCAGGAGCTTGCCCGTCTTGTCGAGCGCCGCGATGGTGTTCTCGAAGTCTGGCTCTGCGGGATTGTTGATGATAGCATCAATCTCAGCATCCTCTTCTTTCATACCAGCCTCGAAAGCTGGCATGTAGTGTTCGGTCTTGAGCTTATCGAACTCAAAGGCTCCGTGAGGGAGGGGGGAATCGTGCAAGAAAGGATTATCCATATCCGTATTGTTAGTGGTGCAGGAAGCCATTGCAAAAGCAAGGGCGGCTGCAGAGAGAATCTTTTTCATGAATGATAATTATAGACAACGTTTTCGAAAATTATCTTTAACACGAATTATCATGAATTGTCATGAATTTTTCATTAATAAATAATTTATGATTCATTCGTGACCATTTGTGATAATTCATGTTCAAAAAAAGAATTCTTTAAAAACGTTTTGCGAGCTCAGCGGCCTTGACCTTCTCCTGCTCGCCCGTGATCATATTCTTGAGCGAAACCTCCTGATTGGCCACCTCATCGCCACCGATGATAGCTACGTATGGGATCTGCTTGGCGTTGGCGTATGACATCTGCTTCTTCATCTTCGCACCAGCCTCAGGATAAACCTCGGCGCGGACACCTGCCTGACGGAGCTGAGCGAGGAGTGGGAGTGCGAAGTTCTGCTCGTCCTCGCCGAAGGTGACGAAGAGAACCTGGGTGCTCTGCAAAGCGTCGGTAGGATAGAGGTCGAGCTGGTTGAGGACGTCGTAGATACGGTCAGCACCGAACGAGATACCTACACCAGAGACGCCTGGCATACCGAAGACGCCAGTGAGGTTGTCATAACGGCCACCGCCGGTGATAGAGCCGATCTGAACGTCGAGCGCCTTGACCTCGAAGATCGCGCCGGTGTAGTAGTTGAGGCCACGAGCCAGGGTGAGGTCAATGTCGAGCTGGCAGCGAGCGCCACCGAGCTTTTCGAGCTTAGCGAGTACCCACTCGAGCTCCTCTACGCCTTTGACACCAATCTCAGAAGCAGCGAGTACGTTCTTGATGGTCGAGAGTTTCTCATTGTTCGAGCCTTCGAGCATGATGATAGGCTGGAGCTTGGCAATCTGCTCGTCGCTGAGACCCTTCTCGCGGAGCTCTGCATTGACGTTGTCGAGACCAATCTTGTCGAGTTTATCGATCGCCACGGTGATGTCAACGAGGAGCTCAGGAGCACCGATGACGTCAGCAATGCCAGCGAGGATCTTGCGGTTGTTCATCTTGATGGCTACACGGATACCGAAGCGGTGCATGACCTCATCGATCATCTGGATGATCTCTACCTCATTGAGCAACGAGTCACTGCCAACGACGTCAGCGTCGCACTGGAAGAACTCACGATAGCGGCCCTTCTGAGGACGATCAGCGCGCCATACTGGCTGGATCTGATAACGCTTGAATGGGAAGGTCAATTCGTTCTGGTGCATCACCACGAAGCGTGCAAAAGGAACGGTGAGATCGTAGCGCAGACCCTTCTCACAGACACGGGCAGCGAGGCGCGCTGAACCTTCTGGCTTGCCCTCTGCATTGACGAGTTCCTCTGGCTTCACGTCGCTGAGGAAGTTGCCTGAGTCGAGAATCTTGAAGAGAAGCTTATCGCCTTCTTCGCCATACTTGCCCATGAGGGTCGAGAGGTTCTCCATCGAAGGAGTCTCGATCTGCTGGTAGCCGAAGAGGCTGTATACGTCCTTGATGGTGTTGAAGATATAGTTGCGCTTAGCCATCTCAACAGGTGAGAAGTCACGAGTTCCCTTTGGGATGCTTGGTTTAACTTGAGCCATTTTATTGTAGTTTTTTATTTGTTATCTGGGTATAATTCTTGTCTGTCAATAGAAAGAATACTTTATTTAGCGCGCAAATATAGTCAATTTTTCTTTTTTTGGGGTGTTTTGAGTATTATTTTTTTATAAATACATCTCATTTTAAATAATATTGATTATCTTTGCCACTCCTAATTAATATAATATGCGCATGGAGTGAGCTCCATTCTCTCCATGTGCAAGAGAAATCAATTTTTGAGGTATATATAATTATGAGCGTAACCGATATCCTAAAGAATACTACAGAAACTCTTTTCAGCTTCGAAGTTCTCCCTCCGTTGCGAGGCAAGAGCATCGATCAGATTTATGGCGCCATTGACCGACTGATGCCATTTAATCCAGCCTTTATCGAGGTGACTACTCATCGCTCTGACTATACTTATAAGGAGGTGGCTCCTGGTCAGTTCAAGCGCGTGGAGGAGCGTCTTCGTCCGGGTACTGTGGCCATCGCTTATGCCATCAAGCAGAAGTATAATCTGCCGGTCGTGCCACATATTATCTGTAGTGGTTACTCGCAGCAGGAGACGGAGTATGAGTTGCTCGATCTGGCTTTCCTCGATCTGCGCGACCTGATTATCCTGCGTGGCGATAAGTCGAAGCAGGATTCGCGTTTCATCCCGAAGGAAGGCGGTCTCCGCTATGCATCGGAACTTTGTGAGCAGGTCAATAACTTCAACGCGGGTAAATTGCTTTTCGGTGAGGCTCATGAACTTTGTCAGGATCGTCCATTTACCTACGGCGTGGCTGGCTATCCTGAGAAGCATGATGAGGCGATGTCCTTTGCAGCAGACCTGCGCGCTCTGAAGCATAAGGTGGATCTCGGTGCAGGGTATATCGTCACTCAGATGTTCTTCGATAACCAGAAGTACTTTGACTTCGTCGATAAGTGCCGCGAGGCTGGAATCAATGTTCCTATCGTCCCGGGTATCAAGCCTTTGGCAACGCTCAATCATTGCACGATGTTGCCACGGACTTTCCACATCGACTTTCCTGAGGAACTCGTCGAGATGCTCGAGAAGTGCACATCGAACGAGGATGTCAAGAAGGTTGGAACGGAGTGGTGCATCCGTCAGTGCCGTGAGTTGCGTGAACATGAGGCTCCATCGCTGCATTTCTACACGATGAATGCGGCGGCGCAGATTGAGACAGTGATGCGTAATTTGTAATTAGTAATTTGTAATTCGCAATGAAATTGCGCGAAGCTTTTAAAAATAAAATTCTGCTGCTTGACGGCGGTATGGGATCTTTGATTCAGGAATACGGAATCAAGGGTGCCAACAATGATCAGCTCTCTATTGACCGTCCGGACGTAATCCTCGATATCCATCGTCGCTACGTCAAGGCCGGCGTGGATGTGCTGACTACCAACACCTTTTCGTCTCAGCGCATCTCGCAGCATGAGTATCATCAGGAAGACAAGATCGCAGAGATGAACCGCGCTTCGGTGCGTCTGGCTCGTCAGGCCGCTGATGAGGCTACGGATCGTAAGGTCTTTGTGGTCGGCGATGTAGGTCCGACCAGCAAGATGCTCTCGATGAGCGATGACGTCAATGATCCTGCCGCTCGTGCTATCTCGTTTGACGAGCTGGAGTCGGCTTATTACGAGCAGATCAAAGTCTTGGTCGAAGAGGGCGTAGATGGCATTCTTATTGAGACAATCTTTGACACGCTCAATGCTAAAGCGGCGCTTTCGGCTTTTGCATGGGCAAAAGCAGAAGTAAAAAGGAAAAGGGAAAAGGGAGAAATAAAAGGTAGTATTGAGGGAGAATCTTTCCCTGAGGTCCTCCTCTCCATGACCGTTAGCGACGCTTCTGGCCGTACGCTCAGTGGTCAGACGGTGGAGGCTTTCGTCACTTCTGTCCTCCACGCTCGTCCACTTTGCTTAGGTCTGAATTGTGGCCTCGGTGCCGATGGTATGGTTCCTTATCTCCGTCAGATGTCGGCAGTGGCTCCATGTTTCGTGAGCTGTCATCCTAATGCTGGTTTGCCGAATCAGTTCGGTGGCTATGATGATACACCTGAGGATATGGTGCGACAGATGCAGCCTTATTTCGATGAGAAACTCGTCAATATGGTCGGCGGTTGTTGCGGTACGACACCTGCACATATCGCAGCTATGCGCGCTGAGATAGACCGTCGAACTGCAGAGCCACGCCGTGAACCTGCCAAGAAAGACGGACACATGCACCTTGCTGGCTTAGAACCTCTTGTAGCAGCCAACAACTCCTCACTCCTCACTCCTCATTCCTCATTCGTAAAAGTCGGCGAGCGCTGCAACGTAGCCGGCTCGCGCAAGTTTCTCCGTCTCATCAGCGAGAAGAATTATGATGAAGCGCTCGACATTGCTCGCAAGCAGGTAGAGGACGGCGCCATGGTCATCGACGTCAACATGGACGATGGCCTCCTTGATGCAAAAGAGGAGATGGTGACCTTCCTGAACCTCCTGGCTTCTGATCCTGCCATCAGTCGCGTCCCTATCATGGTCGATAGCTCCCGTTGGGACGTCATCGAAGCCGGTTTGAAGTGCATTCAGGGCAAGGGTGTGGTCAACAGTATCAGCCTCAAGATGGGAGAGGAGGAGTTCCTCGAACATGCTCGTGTCATCCGTCGATTAGGAGCTGCAGTCATTGCCATGTGTTTCGATGAAGAAGGACAGGCTACGGATTATGAGCGTCGCGTCAAGATCTGTCAGCGCATGTATGACTTGCTCGTCGATAAGGTAGGTTTCGATCCTCAGGATATCATCTTCGATCCTAATGTCCTTACCATTGCCACGGGTATGAGCGAACACTTCGCGTATGCACAGGACTTTATTCGCGCCACCCGTTGGGTAAAAGACCATCTGCCAGGTACTCGTGTCTCTGGCGGTTTGTCGAACCTCTCTTTCGCCTTCCGTGGCAACAACTACCTGCGTGAGGCCATGCACACCGTCTTCCTGCATCACGCTATCCCGAACGGTATGGGTATGGCCATCATGAACCCTGCCACCGAGGTTGATTATAAGACTATCCCGCTGGAGCTCCGCATGGCCATCACCGAGGTGGTTCTCAATACTTACGATGAGGCCAGCGAGGAACTGATCGAGATCGCTCAGCGAATGAGCGAGGCGCAAGCTGCAGCAAAGGAAGCGGGGGTGAAGTATGATCCGAAGGCGATCTTTGGAGCCCCCTCCAACTCCCCCAAAGGGGAGGGTCTTGTTGCCCCGAATGATCCTGCCAACGCTTCGACCCACCAGTCTCTCCCCCTTGGGGGAGTCGAAGGGGGCTGTGAGCATCGCCTCCAGCAAGCCTTAATCAAAGGTGTCAGCACCACATTAGAAGCCGACCTGATGGAGCTTATCCATCGTGGAGACACTCCTCTTAATATTATATCTGGTCCACTCATGGAAGGCATGAATGAGGTCGGTCGTCTCTTTGGCGAGGGCAAGATGTTCCTTCCTCAAGTCGTCAAGACAGCTCGCACGATGAAAAAGGCCGTGGAGATCCTCAACCCCTTCATGGATGCACAAAAAGCCGATGCTAACCACTCCCTTCCTCCTGTAGGGGGGAAGGGTCAGGGGATGGGGGCTAAGATTGTTATAGCTACTGTGAAGGGTGATGTGCACGACATCGGCAAGAACATCGTCAGTGTCATCATGTCATGCAATAACTTCCAGGTCGTTGACCTTGGCGTGATGGTTCCTACCGAGACTATCGTCCAAGCAGCCATCGAGCAGAAGGCCGACATTGTGAGCCTCTCAGGATTGATCACTCCATCGCTCGAAGAGATGTGCAACGTGGCTAAGGCCATGCAGGAAGCTGGCTTGCGTATCCCGATCATGGTAGGAGGTGCCACCACTTCGCCGATCCATACCGCTGTCAAGATTGCGCCATGTTATGATGGCCCTGTCTTCCATGTCCGTGATGCCGCGATGAATCCTGGTTTGGCCATGAAGTTGCTCGATCCTGCTCAGCGTGAAGCTGTTATTGAGGAGAATCGTCAGGAGCAGGAGCGTATCCGTCAGCAGCAAGCCGAGAAACAATCACAGCAGAAAGCGGAGAAGAAACAGCAGGAAGCAGCGGGTGTTGCCACTCCTTTGCAGCGTCGCTGGACGTGCGACTGGAGCCAGTATCAGCCAGTGTCTGCTCCATTCCTCGGCAAGCAGATCTTGCCAAACATCGCGCTCAAAGACGTTGCTCCTCTCATCGACTGGACGTATTTCTATTGGACGTGGCGCGTCAAAGCCGACTCGGAGGAGGGTAAGAAACTCAAGGCTGATGCTGATGCTTTGCTCGATGAGTTGCTCTTTGATCCTTCTTACGGACTTAGCGCCACCCAGGCGTTCTATCCTGCCAGTGGAAAGGAAGATCGTATCAGCATTCAACTGAAACATTCTGACCATGATCCGGCTTGTCCGTGCTGCAACAAGACGCTCGAAATCCTGACTCCACGTCAGCAGAAAGCCGAAGGAACTTGCCTCGCGCTCTGTGACTATATCGCTCCAACCGAGGCCTCGCAGAATCCTACGGATACGATTGGCGCTTTCGCGGTGACCATCAATCCATCTCTTCTCTCTCGGCTCGAAACGTTGAAGAATGAGCGCGGAGGAAGCGACTACGACGTGCTGATGCTCCAGACGTTGGCTGACCGTCTGACCGAAGCTGGAGCTGAATATCTCTCGCAGCAGCTTGCCGAGCAACATCAGTGGCGTGGCATCCGTCCAGCCATCGGTTATCCATCGTTGCCAGATCAGAAGAATATCTTCCTCCTCGCAGAAATGATTGATTTCGAGAAAGTTGGCATCCGTCTTACTGAGAATGGAGCCATGTATCCACAAGCCTCTGTCTGTGGACTTTATATCTCAAATCCTGCCGCTGAGTATTTTGAGGTAAAGTAATTAGTAATCAGTAATTAGTAATTAGTAATTTGCTCCGCATGACCGACGAATATTATATGAAGCTGGCGTTGCAGGAAGCGCGTCTTGCTGCTGACGAAGGAGAGATTCCCGTAGGAGCCTTGATTGTCTGCAAAGACCACATCCTGGCCCGCACTCACAATCTCACCGAGACGCTTCATGACGTCACAGCCCATGCTGAGATGCAAGCCATCACCGCTGCCGCCGAGCGCCTTGGAGGCAAGTATCTCACCGACTGCACGCTCTACGTCACGCTTGAGCCTTGTGTCATGTGTGCAGGTGCTCTTGGTTGGAGTCAGATCTCCCGCATCGTCTATGGCGCTGATGATCCTCGTCGAGGCTTTTCTCGCATCGCACCTCAGGCCTTGCATCCTAAGACGCAAGTCGTCAGTGGAGTGATGGCCGATGAGGCGTTGGCGTTAGTCAAGGATTTTTTTGCAAAAAAAAGATAGACCCTCCCCGAGAAGTAATTTGTAATCTGTAATTAATTTTATAATTCGTAATTAGAAAATGAGACATTTTCTTCTTCTCCCTCTGCTTCTCTTGACCTTCCTCGTGTCAAGTTGCGGAACCACATCCACCGTCCCAATCACAGGTCGTAAGCATACCTTGCTGGTTGACGACGCTCAAGTACTGAGCCTTAGTACTCAGCAGTATTCACAGTACATGCAGTCGGCTAAGCCATCGACCAACAAGGCTAACACCGAGCTCGTGAAGCGTGTCGGTACCAAGCTCGCAAACGCCGTCGAGTCATATCTCAAGAACAATGGCTTTGCTAACGAAGTGCAGAACTTTGCATGGGAATTCAACCTCGTGGCAGACAATCAGGTCAACGCCTTCTGTATGCCAGGTGGTAAGATCGTCGTGTATGAGGGACTTCTTCCTGTCACTCAGGACGAGGCTTCGCTCGCAGTCGTTCTTGGTCATGAGATTGCACATGCTGTAGCCAAGCACTCTGCTGAGCAGATGTCTACACAGCTCAAGCAGCAATATGGTGCACAGATTGTGTCTCAGGTACTTAGCCAGGTGGCTCCAAACTCTACTACTTTGACTGGTTTGGCAGGTCTTGCCGCACAGATGGGTTTCTCGTTCGCTAATCTTAAGTATAGTCGCGACAACGAGACAGAGGCCGACGTCATGGGCCTGATCTTCGTAGCTATGGCAGGTTATGATCCACAGAAGGCTATTCCATTCTGGCAGCGTATGGCAGCGTCGAACGGTAATTCTGGCAGCGATCTTTTCAGCGATCATCCAAGTGATGTTAAGCGTATTGCAACCCTCCAGCAGATGATGCCAGAGGCGCTGAAGTACTACAAGCCAGTGACCACAACGACAACCAAGGCTACTACAGCAGCCAAGACCACAACGACAACCAAGAAAACGAAATAATTATGAGTTAAGGATTAGCTTACAAGCCTTTTCGTAATTGAAACCTACAAAGTCATCGAGGACATAGTTACACTTGTCTTCGATGGCTTCTCTTTTATTAGTGATGGCAAGGCCGATGGTGTAGATACCCGAGCGTCGGCCAGCCTCCAAACCATTGAATGCATCTTCAAACACGATGCACTCATCCAGTTCACAGTCAAAGACACGAGCGCCTAAGAGATAGCAATCTGGCTCTGGCTTCGATGCAGAGAAGTCCTCGGCGGTGAGGATACGGTCGAAGATGTCATTGAACTCCGGCATCTTACGTGCCACCGAAGCCATCTTGATCTGGTTCGAACTCGTCACGACTGCACACTTCACACCATGCGCCTTAATGTCCTCGATAAACTCTCTGGCGCCAGCCACAAACTCATAATGCATGTCGGCCTCGTATTCGTCGAGCATGATCTTGATCTGTCGGCGTGTCTCGTCGTCAGGAAAGTACTGATCGAAGATCTGCACGAGCGTCATTCCCTTAATCTTGTACTCAAGATCAGGAATATCCGGACGGAACCTGCGGCTGATCTTGCCCCAGATCACAGTATATTGTCCCTCGGTGTCGAACAGTGTTCCATCGAGGTCGAAAAGCGCAGCTTTGAATTTACCCATAGCTTAATCTTTTGTGTAGCAGAGATTACTCCTCACTCCTAATTCCTCACTAAAATCACATCATGTGGAGTCCCGCCTTGATCAGCGCCTGCACCGTCATCGAAGGTTCCTTAGCAAGCAACTGATTGACCGCCTTGACGGCATTGGCCTGCGGATAGCCGAGAGCCATAAGCGCCTGGATGGCCTCGTCGCCATTCTGGTTGCTGGCCACAAGCACGCTCGTGCCACTGGTAGCTGCAGCAATACCCGTAGCGCCTACCTTGTCCTTCAGATCCACAATGATACGCTGAGCGGTCTTGGCACCGATACCCTTCACGTTCTTCAGCTGTCGGTCATTGCCCGACGACACCACAGCCACGAGCTCGTCAGGAGCCAGCGACGAGAGGATGCATCGCGCCGTGTTCGGACCTACACCACTCACCGAGATCAGCAGCTGGAAGAGCGCGCGCTCCTGCTTCGTGCCAAAGCCGAAGAGCTGGTGTGCATCCTCGCGGATACTCTCATGGATATAGAGCTTCTGCACTTCGCCTTTCTTCAGGTGGTCGTAGGTATAGACAGAGATAGCGCAGGCGTAACCTACACCACAGCATTCGAGTACAGCTTGTGTCGGATCAAGTTCGGTGACTTTACCGTAAAGATATTCGATCATAATCGTTGAAAATAGTATTTACGAAGCGCAAAGATAATAAGAAATAATGAGAAATCATATTTTTTACGTCGAAATGTGAAATGATACGGATAAATACCTCATTTTCCGGTCAGAAAATTTGGAAATTTCAAACTTTTTTCGTGTCTTTGCATTCCTCTCGTAGATGCCCCGGCTCAAAATTGAGCTCGGCACCCGCCACGGCTACTCGAAACTCCTGGCAGGAGAAAACCGCAAAGCAAAGAACAGAGTATACTTCAAAAAGTAAGGCATCTCCTGCACCGTACAGTGGGGGAGATGCCTTCTTCGTGCCATCCTCCCCACTGTACAGCGTAGGAGATGCCTTTGTCATGTCATCCTCTCCAGTGTACTGTGTAGGAGATGCCTTTTTCTCGGCATCCTCCCCAATGTACAGCGTAGGAGATGGCTTTGCCATGGCATCCTCTCCATTGTACAGTGCAGAAGATGCGGAGTTTGATTATTCCTTATTCAAATTGTTTCTGTTCAAAGGATCGTCAAAAGAGAGGAGATCTCGGTATTTCTTGAAATCCTTTTCTGATTTGATGATCATTACTTCTTTCGGCTCATTTTTCTCTCCATATTTTATGTCTCCATGATAGTAGCCATAGGATAGGTATACGGGTTCAGAATCTATTACTATTTCCTCATCATCGTTAGAACAGGAAGAGTAAAGAACTCCGAAGAGAAAAGCAAAGCAGATTAAGATGATCTTTTTCATATTAATATATGTGGCTTTTATTCATTAGCATCAGGTTGGATTTCTGATCTCAGGAACCTGATATCTCCAAAGACGGTATAGTCACCATTTTTTAGGTGGAAGCCTTGAGAGAAAGTAAACTTCAAATGATCGACATAAAGGTCGATATATTCATCGTTGGCTTCGCGGACAATCACGCTGGCACCATTGGGAATATGGTTTTGAAAATCGCCTAAATTGCTGGAAAACGACCAGCTGAGCTCACTTTGGTAAATGTCGAGTGACTGACCTGCTTTCAGCTTGTTCAGGTTCGGAACCTTCAAGAAGAGTCCAAAAAAAGTATATTCAGGTACTGGAAGGTCACGACTGGAGGTAAGGCAGAAAATTTGCATACATTTTTCCTTGTAGTCGTCTCCATAAAATACAGCAGGGTGCCCGAATGCATTCTCGAGCACCAGATTGTCTGGTGTGACCAAAGTGAGTGGTTGTATCTCACCGAAATCACCGATCGGAGAGTTATTCATTGCAGAAAGGTTGTCATCTTCTGCCATATTTGAACAGGAAGAGAATATGCCTAAAGATAAAAAGGCTATCACCAAAGAATATACATAACGAAAGATCGTTTTCATACTCATATTTTTATTCGGTTAATAATAATGTTTGTCGAAACGCGTTTGCTTTATAGACAAATGAACTTCGAAATCCATTACCTATAAAACTTGTTTTTTTGAAAAATATTTTATTCTTGAAAAATAATTGGGTCCTGAGGTAATGAAATCGGCTCTTCGTTTGTCTATATAGTAAAATACAGATTGAAAACTATTATCCGATGATCTCCTCTGCAGCATTCGAGACACTCTTCCGTACAGAGTATGTCAGGCTCTACCACCTGGCATACGGCCTGTTGCATGACGAACAGGAGAGTCAGGATGCTGTGAGCGAGGTGTTTGCTACGCTGTGGACGAAACAACCTGAGGTGATGCAGGATAAGTTGCCGGGGTATCTGACATGCGCTACCTATAATTATTGTGTCAATCTTCTGGAGCGAAAGGAGCGGCTGGAGGATGTGAAGGCTGACGTTCGCATCGAGATGGTGACGGATTTGAAAGAAGACCTCCTGCAGCGCGACCGCTTAAGACAGGTGCGACAATTTATTGACCTCGAGATGCCGCCTCGTATGCGCGAAGTCTTTGATTTATGTTTTGGCAATGGCTTCAGCTACCAGCAGGCGGCAGAGCAGCTACAAGTCACGAAGGCTGCAATCAACAAACATATCGTGAATGGCTTGCGACTATTGCGCGATAGATTTAATCCAAACTCTAAAGAATTTTCTCATGATGACTGATAATAAGAACTACACAAGCGAGACCTTGGATCCTCAGCTCCGACAGATGGCTGATGAGGTGGCGGAGGCTTATAAGCTGGCAAAGCAGGAGGCGAAAAGTCCTTCTGTGGATGAGGTGTGGAAGCAGTTCAATGCCAAGTATCATGTGAAGGAGGAGAGCGTGGCTCCAAGCCTTGCACCGCGTCATAGCTTCTGGAGGCGTTATGGTGTGGCCGCCTCTCTGCTGCTGGCTTGTATGGTGGCGGTGGCGTATTCTCTAGTGAGGAGTGAGGAATCGGGCGCTTCGCTTAGTGAGGAGTTAGGAGTGAGGAGTGAGGAGTATAAGGTTGAGGAGATTGTAGAGAATGAGACTTCGATCATTTATCGTAATGTGGCACTCTCGCAGATCGTGGAGCAACTGGCTGTGACTCATAATGCAAGCGTGGAATATTTTGCTTCGGCAGATATACGCCTCTATGTGGAACTGGAGCGGAGCTGGACGCTACAGGAGAGTATTGACTTCCTCAATCACTTCGAGCATGTGCATCTTGTGTTGACTCTTGATCAGACGATAGAAGTACGATGAAGCTACACGTGAGATCCTTCGCTTTGCTCAGGATGACATTGGGACGGTGGCTACGCATGTGTCTTTTGTCTTGTCTGCTTTCGCTGACCGTCGTGTTACAGGCTCAGACGAAGCAGATGACGTTTCCGGAAACCTCGCTTGCCGATGTGCTTACGGCCATCGATGAGCAATATCCTGAGACGAAGATTCACTTTGTCTATAATCAGCTGGAGAAGATACGCGTCAACTTTGACTTCTCGGCCAGGAGTGCAGAGGAGGCTGTCCGTGTGGCTGTAGGTCATCGGCCGATACGGGTTACGACCTATGGTAACCATCTGTTTGTGGAATACGAACAGCCGGTATTGACAGAGGCAGAAGAGCTGGAGCCTTCTCCATTGCTCATCAAGCTTAGGCCACTTCCTAATGTGGATTATAACTATCAGTACGCTGCAGTACAGTTACATCAGCATCGGACAACGCTCCGTGTCGCTGACACGCAACTGGCACATGTGGGTACGGCCTTCGATCTGTTGTCCTATCTGCCAGGCTTGACGATAGATGATCCATCGGTCATGATCTATCTTGATGACATGCCGATCTCCATGCTAAGTGATCTGACGGCTTGGGATTCGGACGATATTCTGAGTATCGATTATTCGAGCAATGATGAACGGGTTGCTTATAGTGGCAAGAGCCGAGTCGTGCACATCCATACGCTCCGGCCTTCGTCACTCGGATGGCAAGGACAGTTGCATTCACGTTTTTCTATGGGGCATAGCATGAGTTCCCGACAGTCAGCCTCGGCGGATATCCATCGGAAGAAGTGGGATCTGATGACACGCTTTGATTATGGACGGCAAGGAATCTATCAGGATCTGAGGCTGAACGACAGGACTTTACTTGAGCGATATCCGGCTCATGAACTGAGAGTGTCGGCAGGAATGAACATCCATCTGACGCCTTCACATGAAATGGGTTTCAGGTATCAGTATAGCGACCTGCTTAATACCATCGAGCAACAAGCGGAAGAGGTAAGGATGGGATATTTCAATCCGAGTAATATCTTGGGACTTGACAGTGTGAGATCTACCTGGCTCCTTGACTATGCACCGCATCATGACCTGAATGTTTACTATCGCGGACATACGGATCGCTGGCAGATGCGTATGGGTGGAAACTTCTATCATGACGGATTCAGTTTGATGGATGATTATCGCTTTGTAGCTCGTCCTATTGTGCAGCGCAATGAGGTGTTTAACACCTTGTTTGCCGCGAAAGCTGAGGTGGAACGTAAGCTGTGGAGAGGCGTCATGTCGTTAGGTGCAGAGTATTCACATACCTTGCGAGAAGATTATTATCTACAATCGGACGCTAAGCTACAGGACTTCACACAGCAAGCCTATCGCGAGCGACGACAGGATCGAGTCAGCACGCGCCTGGCTTATATTCTTCAGCTAAAGCATATCTCTGCAGAGGCGGGTATGAGGTATGAGAATATCGATGCACAGATACGTCCGAAGCAACATCTTTTTCCGTTTGCTTCTGTGGGTTATACGGGGCAGCGATGGCAGATGATCGGTTCGTATGCCATGCATTCTGCCATGCCGACCTATGGCCAGACCAATGGCTTTGCTCACTATAACCTGGAGATGCTGGCCGTGTCGGGTAATCCAGATCTTCGTCCGTCCATCCTGCATCAATGGACGCTACAGGCGCAGTATGGTCATTTTAATTTCATCGGTAATGTGCAGACAGTCAAGGATTATATTGCACAACGTATCGGTGCTTATTCTGCGGGATACTTCCTGAACTACGACAACGTTCCTCAGGCAACGATGGCCGATGCGACGCTCAATTACTCGAATACGATAGGACCTTGGCAGACGCAGGCCTCGGCCTCCGTTTTTGCTCAGGATCTGAAGATTTCCTATACCGATGGAACTCGTAAATTCAATGACCCTGTGTATCGTTTATCCTGGCATAACCAGGTTCAGTTACCGTGGGGATTGTATGGGCTTGCTGAGCTTCAGCTTCATTCCAGCGGCCATCGTGGCTCTGTGTGGCAGCAACACCAGGAGCAGCTCGATCTGGGAGTTCTGAAGGCTTATAAGCGATGGAACTTCCAACTGAAGGCGGAGGATGTCTTCAAGACCAACCAGAGCGCGACGCTTAGCTATGGCAATAATGTGGTTTATTCCCGCAGGTGCTATGCAGATAGCAGGAGAATCTCTTTGACAGTGAAGTATAAGTTCGGTGCGCAAAAACCGAATCGTAGCTATCAAGGAGTTGATGCGGGTAATGCTGAGAGGGAAAGAATGCAGTAATTCAGTTAATTGTGATATATTATGAAACATCTATCGTTTACTTTTTTAGTCGTACTTTTTGCACTTTTTGCATGTGCTTCTTGTGATAATGATGAGTTGGAAATAACTGAAGATAACATCATAGGGGAGTGGGTAGAGGATTATAGTGATTATCCGTATTTCGCCACGGAAGGAGGGATGACTTGGACGTTCAAGTCTGATCATCGCGTCGATATTCATGTGTATGATGTGTTTGCTGGTGACACTATTTTTTCCAAATCCTATTTTGTTGGGTCAATTGATGGCATAGATAATGTTATTATGTTGAATTCACATATGTCAGATTTTTCAGGAGAGGATTATGAGATCACGAAACTGACAAAGACAAAGATGGAGTGGCAGAAGATAGGAACGAAGTTTACTCCAGGGACAGTAGGTTCGGATTTCAGGTGCTTCACAAAGCTGACAAGATAATAATAGCTTTAAATTTATGCGATTTTCAGAAGTGGTTGCCAAACCCCAGTATTGTTACTAGCCCCTTATAGGGGGCTGTAACTATAATACTGAGGGGTATTAGCGTCCACTTCTGAACGAGAGGGAAATTTTTTCCTGTCGTAAAGGTGTCGAGCGTTCGAACAAAGGGAACGAGGGAAATTTTTCCTTCGTTCTTTTTTATGTTCAGCAAAGGGTATTTTCTGATCTGAGGATCTCCTATCAAAGGGGTCGCTAAAACGACGACCCCTTTACACGAAAATGCAATGTTTGGTCATTAAAAGATGAAGAAAAGGCGCGGTTTGAGAATAAAATAGCAGTTTTTCGTAGAAAGATTTGGAAATTCGGAGAAAAATGAGTATTTTTGCGCCCGCTTAAAAATAAGAAGCGCAAATAGTAATTCGAATAAAGTTTCAAATTCAAGGATATGAAGTACGCAGAATATAACCAGTTCAACCTGTCAGAGATCAACAAGGAGGTCCTGAAGCGTTGGGATGAGAACAGTGTCTTTGAGAAGTCGATGACCACACGTGAGGGTCATCCTTCTTTCGTGTTTTATGAGGGTCCACCGTCAGCTAACGGTATGCCAGGTATTCACCACGTGATGGCACGTTCGATTAAGGATATTTTCTGCCGCTTCAAGACCATGAAGGGTTATCAGGTGAAGCGTAAGGCTGGTTGGGATACCCACGGCCTGCCTGTAGAGCTCGGTGTGGAGAAGATGTTGGGTATCACCAAGGAGGACATCGGTAAGAAGATCTCGGTGGATGACTACAATGCAGCTTGCCGCAAGGAGGTCATGAAGTACACCAAGGAGTGGACCGACCTGACTCACAAGATGGGTTACTGGGTAGACCTCAACGATCCATACATCACCTACGACAACCGCTACATCGAGACCCTCTGGTGGCTCCTCCAGCAGCTTTACAAGAAAGGCTTGCTCTACAAAGGCTACACCATTCAGCCATATTCTCCTGCTGCAGGTACCGGTCTTTCTTCACACGAGTTGAACCAGCCAGGTTGCTACCGCGACGTGAAGGACACCACTGTCACTGGCGTGTTCAAAGTGAGGAGTGAGGAGTTAGGAGTTAGGAGTGAGTTGGCAGAGTGGGGTACTGCTGCTATCGTTGCTTGGACAACTACCCCTTGGACTTTGCCTTCGAACGTGGCTCTTTGCGTCGGTCCTAATATCGACTATGTGGCTGCACAGACCTTCAATCCATACAACGGTGAGAAGTTGACCGTCATCCTTGCTGAGGCTCGCCTCAAGGCTTACTTGGCAGGTGAGGAGTATCAGACCCTCGCTGAGATGGAGGCGCTCGATATCAATAAGGTTGATGGCAAGAAGCTGCCTTATCGCATCGTAGGTCATTACAAGGGATCAGAGCTCGTGGGTATGAAGTACGAGCAGCTCATGCCATGGGTGAAGCCATGTGAGAAGGTCGATGACCTCTCGGCTGAGTTCGTAGCTAAGTACGCTGCTGCACATCCTGAGAAGACCTTCATGCATGGTCAGGATAAGTTCGTGGAGATGTCTGAGCAGGCTTTCCGCGTCATCCCAGGCGACTATGTAACTACTGAGGATGGTACCGGTATCGTACACATCGCGCCAACCTTCGGTGCTGACGATGCTAAGGTGGCTAAGGCTGCAGACATCCCTGCACTCTATATGATCAACCAGTTGGGTGAGACCCGTCCAATGGTTGATATGACCGGTAAGTACTACGTGCTTGACGAGCTCGCAGAGAGCTTCGTAGAGAAGTGTGTCAATGTAGAAGGCTACAGCGTTCATGCTGGTGGCTTCGTCAAGAACGCTTACGCTCCTGAGTTCAATCAGGGTGGCAAGTACGACGCTGAGGCTGCAGCTAAGGCTGACGACTTGAACATCAAGATCTGTTTGGAGATGAAGGCTGCCAGCCAGGCGTTCAAGATCGAGAAGCACGTACACAACTATCCTCACTGCTGGCGTACTGATAAGCCAGTCCTCTACTATCCTTTGGATTCTTGGTTCATCCGCTCTACCGCTTGTCGTGAGCGTATGATCGAGCTCAATAAGACCATCAACTGGAAGCCTGAGTCAACCGGTACTGGCCGCTTCGGCAAGTGGCTTGAGAACCTCAACGACTGGAACCTCTCACGTTCACGTTACTGGGGTACTCCATTGCCAATCTGGCGCAACCGCGACACCCGTGAAGAGATCTGCATCGGTTCGGTAGAGGAGCTCTACAACGAGATCGAGAAGGCTGTTGCAGCTGGCGTGATGAAGGCTAATCCTTACAAGGAAAAGGGCTTCGAGCCAGGTGTGATGACTCAGGAGAACTATGACAAGATCGACCTGCACCGTCCATACGTTGATGACATCAAGCTCGTTTCTGCTTCAGGTGCTGTCCTGACCCGTGAGCTCGACCTGATCGACGTCTGGTTCGACTCAGGTGCCATGCCATACGCTCAGATCCATTATCCATTCGAGAACAAGGAGGCGTTCGACAACCGCACCATCTATCCTGCTAACTTCATTGCAGAGGGTGTCGATCAGACCCGTGGCTGGTTCTTTACCCTCCATGCACTCGGTACGATGATCTTCGACTCAGTAGCTTATAAGGCTGTCGTTTCGAACGGTCTCGTCCTCGCTAAAGATGGCCAGAAGATGTCTAAGCGTCTCGGCAATGCCATCGACCCATTCGGCGCTATCGAGAAGTATGGCTCGGATCCACTCCGTTGGTACATGATCACCAACGCTTCGCCTTGGGATAACCTCAAGTTCGATCCAGAAGGTGTGACCGAGGTAAGCCGTAAGTTCTTCGGCACCTTATTTAATACTTATAAGCTCTTCGCACTCTATGCCAACATCGATGGCTTCACCGGTGCTGAGGCTGAGGTAGCTGTAGAGAAGAGACCAGAGATCGACCGCTGGATCCTTTCTTCATTGAACACTCTCATCCAGGAGGTAGAGAAGAACTACGAGACCTTCGAGCCTACACAGGCCGGCCGTCTCATCGAGACCTTCGTTTGCGATAACCTCTCTAACTGGTACGTTCGTCTGAACCGTAAGCGTTTCTGGGCCGGTGACCTCAACAAGGACAAGCTCGCAGCTTATCAGACTCTCTATACTTGCTTGGAGACCGTGGCTAAGCTGATGGCTCCTATTGCTCCATTCTACGCTGATAAACTCTTCTGCGACTTGAATGCAGTGAGTGGTCGCGATAAGAACGTCTCTGTACACCTCGCTGACTTCCCAGTCGCTGGTGCTACCGATGCAGCATTGGAGCGTAAGATGAACCTCGCACAGACCGTTACTTCACTGATCCTCTCGATCCGTAAGACTTCGAAGCTCAACGTTCGTCAGCCACTGCAGACCATCATGTTCCCTGCTGTCGATGCAGAGCAGGAGCAGGATATCCTCGCAGTCAAGGATCTTATCCTCTCGGAGACCAACATCAAGGAGCTCAAGATTGCTGGTGGTGATGACCACGTACTCGTCAAGAAGGTCAAGCCAAACTTCCGCGAGCTCGGCAAGCGTTACGGCAAGCTCATGAAGGCCGTAGCTGCTGCATTGGCAGAGCTGCCACAGGAGCAGATCGCAGTTCTCGAGAAGGAAGGCAAGATCGGCTTCGACCTTGAGGGTACAGCAGTAGAGATCCTGACTAGCGATGTAGAGATCATCTCTGAGGATATGCCAGGCTGGAACGTGGCAAGTGAAGGCCGCGTAACCGTAGCGCTCGACATCACCGTCACTGAGGAACTCCGTCAGGAAGGTATCGCTCGTGAGATCATCAAGCGTATCCAGAATCATCGTAAGACCGCAGGCTTCGAGGTTACTGACCGCATCAAGATCGTCATCGAACCTAACGAGCAGACCGACGCTGTCATCGCACAGTATAAGGATTATATCGCAGGTCAGGTATTGGCTACCAGCATCGAAGTAGGTGCAGTAGGTGCTGATGCGGCTGAGCTCGATATGGATGACTTTATCTTGAAGGCTCAGATCACTAAGTGATTTGGCTTTGAGATGGTAGAGAAAGGTAAAGAAAGGGAGTGAAAAGGGAGTGAAAGGGACGATACCTTCAGCTCTCGAAAAATTGTGTCAACTGATACAAACGTCCCTTTCTCTCCCCTTTCACTCCCCTTTAATACTTTTTATTACCTATAAAAATTACACCTTATTATAATTATAACCTTATAAACACAATGGCTGAAGAAGTAAAATTGCGTTATTCGGATGAGGAACTTGAGGAGTTCAAGGTGCTCATTGAAGAGAAACTCAAGGTGGCTCTTGAGGAGTATAATGAAATCCGTCAGCGTCTCCGCAATGGCGACAATGGCGACCGTGATACTGCTCCAGTATTTAAGAACATGGAGGATGGCGCAGAGACCCTCTCTCGTGAGGAGTGGGGTTTGAAGGCCTCTCGTCTGGAGAAGTTCATCAAGGGCCTTCAGGGTGCACTTGTTCGCATTGAGAACAAGACCTATGGCATCTGTCGTGTTACCCATACCTTGATTCCGAAGGAGCGCCTGCGCGCTGTGCCACATGCTACTCTGAGCATCGAGGCTAAGGAGCGTCGCAGATAATTCATAATTAATAATTCATAATTAATAATTAGGTGACTGCAAAACAGCATGGCTGGTTGGCGGTTTGGATTTTTTCGCTGATAATCCTTATTGACCAACTGATAAAGATATATATCAAGACGCACTTCTACCTGCATGAGTCGGTAGAAGTGACGTCGTGGTTCTATCTCTCGTTCATCGAGAATAACGGTATGGCCTTTGGCATGGAACTTGTCGACAAGTTTGTGCTGACAGGTTTCCGTATCCTCTGCACGGGTGTTTTCAGCTGGTTCCTGGCCAAGGCTATCCGTATGCGAGTGGTGTCGACAGGACTGGTTGTCACCATTGCTGCTATACTTGCAGGCGCTGTTGGCAATATCATCGACTGTGTCTTCTATGGTCAGTGGTTTACCGATAGCTATGGACATGTGGCACAGTGGGTCGACAAGGAGGCCGGCCTGATGCCATCGCAGGAGTGGTTTAAGGGTAGGGTAGTAGATATGTTCTACTTCCCGCTGATCCGCTTTGACTGGCCTGACACCTTCCCTGTACGAGGCGAGATGATGAACTGGCTGGGATTCAATTTCCATTGGCCATCGTGGATGCCATGTAGCGACGAGCCATTCATGTTCTTTAAGCCGGTCTTTAACTTTGCAGATGCCTGCATCTCAGTGGGTGTCGTCTGCCTGATCCTGTTCTTCAATAAGGAACTCGTCAAGCTTGAGAAAATCTTCAATAAGAAATAAGCTTTTCATTCAGGAATGCAAAAATCTGCCACATATCTTATATGTCTGCTGATCAGCATGCTGGTGGGTGTCTCGTGCATCGACCGTCCTGACTATGTGCTCGATGAAGATCAGATGGTAGATCTGCTGGTGGATGTGCACAAGGCCGAGGGCCTGATGGAGTTGCAGGTGAGCCATAATAACGATCAGGATTTCCAGAAGTCCATCATGGCCGCCGTCCTGGTGGAGCATGGAGTGAGCCGTGCACAGTATGACAGCTCGCTGATGTGGTATGCACGTCACCTGAAGCAGCTGGTGCGCGTCTACTCGCATGTCGATGAGCGACTGATGGACGAGCATGACATGTGGAGCACGCTGACCACCGACAGCAAGGATTTCGTTTCGAGCGAGCCAGGCGACTCGGTACAGCTCTGGAGTATGCGAAACTATCTGGTGCTCGACCGTACTCGTTTTGTGGATCGACGTTTCTGGGAACTTGAATCCGACACTAACTTCCACCGAGGAGATACATTGCGCTGGACGTTCAATGTGGACCATCTGACCGAAGGACAGAAGCTGCTGGCTTCGATTTCCTTCTCGCGTGACAGTAAGGAATGGCAGGGTATCAACGTGAATAGAGAAGCGCAGGAGCGTCGTAAAACACTTCCTGTCGGCCAGAAGACGCTGCTGATCGAGAAGAACGGTCCGCAGGAACTCTCGGCCGTGCCAGACTCCATGATGCGTTTCGAGAAGGCGTTCATTTCGGTGATGGTCATCGCTACGGATTCGACCAAACAGAAGTCTCCGGTATTCCTCAACAACATCTCCCTAACCAGATATCATTGTGAATAAATATATCCGATACATAATGGTTTGTGCATTGACATTGGCTTGCGTGCTGACGGTCAATGCACAAACTCGTTCTTTGCCTCCTTCTTTCCAGACGTGGCTCAAGTCTCCGGGTATGAGCCATGCTACGGTGACACTCGAGATCGTCCGTCTGCCACAGAAGCAGAGCGCTACGCCACAGAAGGCTTATACAACGCTCTATCAGTATGATCCTCAGCGTATGATGATTCCTGCCTCAGTCATGAAGCTGGTAACCACGGCTGCTGCGCTTCGCCTGTTGGGAGGAGACTATATCCTGCCAGACAGTGTGGCGCTGATCGATACCGCTCAGCATGTGTTGCCAGGTCTTGAAGGCTACAACCGTGACTGGCTGATCGAGGACATCGGAGAAGACTACATCCCGCCTCTGCAGAACCTTCTGCCAGACAGTGGTCGTGTGTTGCGAGAGGTGGTGCGTGACACCAACGTGGAAAGTCTTAACAATCAGGCCGAGACACTACTGCGCCTCATGGGTCCTAACTGCCAGCTGGACAGCGCGCTACTCGTCGTCTCTGACTATTGGAAGAGCCGAGGACTCGACACAGAGAGCCTGATCATGTACGATGGCTGTGGCCTGGCTCCGAGTGACCGAGTGACTTCGCACTTCATCATCCAGCTGTTGGCCGAGATGCAGTTCGATCCGGATTTCGTCAATAGCCTGCCTGTCGTCGGTAAGGAGGGTACGGTGAGACGTTTCCTCCTCAAGTCACGTCTGGCAACCAATGGCCGACTGAAGACCGGTACGCTCAAAACCACCGTGGCTTATGCCGGCTATCTGAAAGGATCGGACAGCAAGACCTATGCAGTAAGCATTTTTGTGAATAACTTCACGTGCAAGACGCTGGAGGTGCGAAAAGGTATTGAAAAAGTGTTGCTTTCGCTCATTCCATGATGCAAAATAGTTAATTTTGCTCAATATTTTTCTGATTTTGATGGTTTTATCATCGGGTAAAGGAAAAAACACGTAACTTTGCACAGAAATTGGACTTGTATCCCCCTTATACAATCAACCAGTAATCAAAAATCCTTATAAAAGATGTCAAAACTCTACGTCGTACCTACTCCTGTCGGTAATCTTGAAGACATGACCTTCCGTGCCATCCGTGTGCTGAAGGAGGCTGACCTGATTCTGGCCGAGGATACACGTACGAGCAGTGTCTTGATGCAGCACTACGACATCCATGTGCCAATGCAGAGCCATCATAAGTTCAACGAGCATGAGACGAGCGAGGCCATGGCGCAGAAGATTGCAGCAGGTATGACCGTGGCGCTGGTGAGCGATGCCGGTACGCCAGGTATCAGCGATCCAGGTTTCATGCTGGTGCGTGAGTGTGCCAAACTGGGAGTGGAGGTGGAGTGTCTGCCAGGCGCTACGGCTTTTGTTCCTGCATTGGTACAGAGCGCTTTGCCGAACGATAAGTTCTGTTTCGAAGGCTTCCTGCCGCAGAAGAAAGGTCGTGAGACACGTATGCAGATCTTGGCTAACGATCCTCGCACCAGCATCATCTACGAATCGCCTTACCGTCTGGTGAAGACCCTTGAACAGTTGGCCAAAGTATGTGGCGAAGATCGTCCAGCAGCCGTCTGTCGTGAGATTTCGAAGCGCTTTGCTGATACGCAGCGTGGCACTTTGCGCGAGCTGATTGACCACTTCACAGCTAACGAGCCAAAGGGTGAGATTGTCATGCTTTTAGGAGGATTGCCAGAGGCTCCTAAGGAGAAGAAAGTGCACAAGAACAAGTACAAGACCGAAGAAACCGAAGAGTAAGTCATTTGCTTCATAAAGTATTCGGAAGCATATTGTATTGAGAAACAAATTAAAAACTCTATAACAATGAAGAAATTTCTTTTTTCAGCAGCTGTCATGGCTGCAACATTGATGCTTGCTAGCTGTAGCGGCGTCAGCAAGGAACAGTATCATCAGGTTACCAACACCAATGACAGCCTGATGCTGGTAGCTCTCCAGCAGGGTAACGAGATCTATGATCTTCAGACCACCCTTCAGAATGTGACTGACCAGCTCGATCAGATCAATGGCCAGCTCAGCGTCAGCAACGGCGAGGACAAGAACCTTGTAGCTCAGCGTGAGAGCCTCATGCAGAAGCTCAACCTCGTGCAGCAGACCATCCTAGAGAAGCAGGCCGCTCTTGAGGAACTCCAGAAGAAGTACAGCGCTCAGCTCGGTCAGAACAAGGAGTTGAAGAAGACCATCGATCGTCTTCAGAATGAGGTATCTGGCTATCAGGCAGAGATCAAGAACTATCAGAACCAGATCATTGCCAAGGATCAGCAGATCGCTGACTTGTCAGAGAACTTGTCTTCTACTCAGGTCGTCCTTGAGGAGACTCAGGCTAAGAGCGAGGTTCAGCAGACCGTCATCGACACTCAGGACAAGATGCTCAACACGGGTTACTATATCGTAGCAGATAAGAAGACTTTGAAGAACAAGGGTCTCATCGAGGGTGGCGCATTCTCAAAGAAGCGTCTTACTACCGATGGCTTCTCAACCGCAGGCTTCAATGAGATTGACATCCGTGAGGTTACCAAGATCGACATCAACGACAAGAGCCCTAAGGTGATGACTTCTCATCCTGCCAACAGCTACGAGCTCGTTAAGCATGACGATGGTACCAGCTCACTGGTTATCAAGGATCAGGCTGCTTTCTGGAGCAATAGTAAGTTCCTTATTGTGATGGAGTAATAGAAGATGCCATTAAGACTACCTAAGAACCTGCCAGCCATTGAGACGCTCAAGAAGGAAAATATCTTCGTCATGGATTATGAGCGTGGCAATGCACAGGCTATCCGTCCGTTACGCATCTGTATTCTCAATCTGATGCCAATCAAGGAGCAGACCGAGAATGATCTGATCCGCGTCCTGTCAAATACCCCATTGCAGGTGGAGATTGTCTTTATGATGATCTCTACCCATATCTCTAAGAATACGTCGAGCGAGCACATGGAGCGCTTCTATACGCCATTCAGCGAGCTGAAGTCGCAGAAGTTCGACGGCATGATCATCACCGGTGCGCCACTCGAGCAGATGGATTATGAGGAGGTGACCTATTGGTCAGAGCTGCAGGAAATCTTCAACTGGGCTTCGACACACGTCACCAGCACCATGTATATCTGTTGGGCCGCACAAGCCGGTCTCTATCACTTCTATGGTGTGCCAAAGTATCCGCTCGACCACAAGATGTTCGGTATCTTCAAGCATATCAAGGCCGACTCGCTTTGTCCTATCTTCCGAGGTTTCGACGATGAGTTCTATGTGCCACATAGCCGTCACAGCGAGGTGCGACGCGAGGATATCCTGAAGCATCCAGAGCTCGAGATCCTGTCAGAGAGCCGCGAGAGTGGTGTCTATATGATCATGGCACGTGAGGGTCGCGAGATCTTCGTGACTGGTCACTCTGAGTACGCTCCTGACACACTTGACAAGGAGTATAAGCGCGACCTCTCGAAGGGTCTTCCTATCGAGATGCCAGTCAACTATTATCGAGATGGCGACCCTAACAAGGGCCCTCTGATGCGCTGGCGCAGTACGGCCAATCTGCTCTTTGCTAACTGGCTCAATTACTACGTCTACCAGGCTACGCCATTTAATATTGACGAGATTTGCTAAGTTATATAAAAAGTCAACACTAGGATTCTGGTGTTGACTTTTTTGATCGAGAATATTGACGTTGTGTACGTAACGTTGAAATCCTGCAAGCGGGAAGGTATCACCGGAATCACTGGGATACCTTCCCGCTTGACGGAAGGTATCGCACGAATCACTGGGATCCCTTCTTGCTTGACGGAAGGTATCGCACGAATCACTGGGATACCTTCCTGTCCTAAAGAAGGTCCCAGAGGACTTCGGACGATGACTTTTTTACTTCGTAAAAGCAAATAAGCGCGGATTTAACGAGATTTAAATACGCGTTTAACTTTTTTGTATATGTACTACTTGCATAATTCGCTCAAAAGAAGTATCTTTGCACCCGATTTAGAGCGATCTTTTCATAAAATAGCACTCTAAACGAGCACATTGTAGAAAATAACAAGAAAAATTGAATATATATGGAAAGAGTTGACATTCGTGAGCTCAACGAGCTTATTGAAAGCAAAAGCGCCTTCGTCGGCGTACTGACCCAGGGCATGGATCAGGTCATCGTGGGACAGAAGCACCTGGTAGAGTCTCTGCTCATCGGCCTCTTGGCTGATGGACACATCCTCCTGGAAGGTGTTCCTGGTTTGGCAAAGACCCTCGCCATCAAGACCCTCTCACAGCTGATCGATGCTAAGTATAGCCGCATTCAGTTTACTCCAGACCTCTTGCCTGCCGATGTTATCGGTACCATGGTCTACTCTCAGAAGTCTGAGCAGTTCACCGTCAAGAAAGGTCCTGTTTTCGCAAACTTCGTCTTGGCCGATGAGATTAACCGTGCTCCTGCCAAGGTGCAGTCAGCACTCCTCGAGGCCATGCAGGAGCGTCAGGTGACCATCGGTCCTGAGACCTTCCAGCTCGATAAGCCATTCCTCGTAATGGCTACTCAGAACCCTATTGAGCAGGAGGGTACCTACCCACTTCCTGAGGCTCAGTGCGACCGTTTCATGCTCAAGGTGAAGATCGACTATCCTAAGAAGGAAGAGGAGATGAAGATCGTGGCTGGTCACCTCGCTGGCTTCAAGTCAGAGGTCAAGCCAGTGATGAGCGTCGATGAAATCCTTGACGCTCGCAAGGTCGTTAAGCAGGTTTATATCGACGAGAAGATCCAGAAGTATATCGTTGACATTGTCTTCGCTACCCGCTATCCTGAGATGTATGGCATGGAGAACATGAAGGACATGATTGCCTACGGTGCTTCTCCTCGTGCTTCTATCAACCTGGCTCTCGCGGCTCGTGCATACGCCTTCCTGAAGCGTCGTGGCTACGTTATCCCAGAAGATGTACGTGCTATCTGTCCAGACGTCATGCGTCATCGTATCGGCCTGTCTTATGAGGCTGAGGCTAATAACCTCACTGCTGAGGAGGTTGTGGCTGAGATTTTGAATAAGGTCGAGGTACCTTAAAAAAAAATTGATAATTGATAATTCATAATTGATAATTGAGCTTCGCGCTGCAAATAACTTACAGTAGCTGGAATTATGAATTATGAATTGTGAATTATGAATTATATCCAAATGGAAACAACAGAATTAATCAAGAAGGTAAGGCAGATTGAGATCAAGAGCCGAGGCTTGAGCGCCAACGTCTTTGCGGGATCGTACAAGACGGCGTTCAAGGGTCACGGTATGTCGTTCTCTGAGGTGCGTGAGTACCAGTATGGAGACGACGTGCGTGACATCGACTGGAATGTCACTGCCCGTCAGAGCAAGCCTCATATCAAGATCTTTGAGGAGGAGCGCGAGCTGACGATCATGCTTCTTATCGACGTCAGTGGCAGCCGAGAGTTCGGTACGACCACACAGACCAAGCAGGAGCAGATCACGCAGATTGCTGCTACATTGGCCATGTCGGGTATACAGAACAATGATAAGATCGGTGTTATCTTCTTCAGTGACCGTATCGAGAAGTACATCCCGCCACAGAAAGGCAAGAAGCATGTGCTGGCTATCATCAGCGAGATGCTTCAGTTCCAGCCAGTGCAGCGTGGTACTGACATCGGTAAGGCCATACAGTATATCAGCAATGCGCAGAAGAAGCGCTGCACCACCTTTGTGATCAGCGATTTCTTTGATGCCAAACCTTATCAGCAGTCGCTGCAGATTGCCAATTCGAAGCACGACGTCGTGGCCATCCAGGTCTATGACCCTCGTGAACAGGAATTGCCAGACGTCGGATTGCTCAAGGTGCGTGACGCTGAGTCTGGTCAGGAGCGATGGGTCGACACCAGCAGCCGTAAGGTCCGTGAGGCTTACGCTCAGTGGTGGCAGACGATGCAGAGCCAGATGACCGACGCCTTCTTGCGTTCACGCGTCGACAGTGTCTCTATCCGTACTGATGAGGATTTTGTCCCTGCGCTTTTGTCGCTCTTCCAGCGTCGCAGCTAACATTTATCGTATGACATTCAGATTAAAAAACATAACCATCCTTCTCGCCGCCTTGCTGTTGCATCTTGCAACGGTTCCTTCGTTGTGGGCTCAGCAGCCGACGGTCAGCGTGAAGATGGACAGCACCTATGTCACCTTTGGCTGTCCGATGACCTTCCACTTGGAGGCTGTCGTGCCAGAAGGCCAGCAGATCCTGTTCCCGCAGAATGTGCTGCAGCAGGGTGGCATTGTGGCTTATGATGACTCGACTCAGTATCTGCTCGAGCTCGATGATTTCGAGGCTCCGCGTGTGGATACAGTCAAGACCGAAGGCGGATTCGTGACGCTGCATGAGGACATCACCGTGTTCGCGTTCGACTCAGCCACGCTCTATATTCCACCATTCGAGTTCGCAACTTCGACAGGCGATACGCTCCGCACCAACTCGTTGGCCTTGAAGGTCTTCGTGCCATTCGAGGAGATTGAGGTTGATCCTGAGAAGTTCGCTGGCTTCAAGGATGTGGAGGATCCTGAGTTTGTGCTGCTCGACTATATCTGGTATTTCCTCTGGCCATTGATTATCCTGGCTGTACTTGTGGCAGCGTGGTTCGGCTGGAAGTACTATCAGCGCCATAAGGCCAACGCTCCTGTCGTGGTGGTCAAGGAGAAACCATTGCCAGCGCATGTGGTGGCTATGGCGGCTCTCGAGGCTTTGTCAGACAAGAAGCTGTGGCAGAATGGCCGTGACAAGCAGTATCATACCGAGCTGACCGACATCTTGCGTCAGTACATCGAACAGCGCTTTGATGTTCCTGCCATGGAGAAGACCAGCGACGAGATCCTGGATGAACTCTATGAGCTCGCCGAGAGTCAGAAGGCTTCGTTGGCCAACCTGAAGCAGATTCTCTCGATTGCCGATCTGGTCAAGTTCGCTAAGTACCAGCCTTTGGCCGATGAGAACCAGCTCTCGTTCATGAACGCCAAGATGTTCGTCGAACAGACCAAGAAGATTGAAATAGAGGAGCCAGTTGCTTCGGAAGACGATGAGTCAGAAGCTACCATTTGATAAATTCTAGAAATATGCAATTTGCAAATCCAGGCTATTTATTCCTGCTCATATTACTCCTGCCAGCCATCGCATGGTATATCTGGAAGCAGTCGGTAGCACAGGCCTCGCTGCAGGTCTCTACTACCAGTCCTTTCCAGTCGCTGCCACGCTCATGGAAGGAGTATCTCCGTCACGTCAACTTTGCGTTGCTCTGTGGCGCCTTTGCACTCACCATCGTGGTGCTGGCACGTCCTCAGAGCAGTGACAGCTGGAGCCAGTCGAACACTGAGGGTATCGATATCGTCCTCTCGCTCGACGTCTCAAACTCCATGCAGTATGAGGATTTCCGTCCGAACCGACTGGAGGCTTCGAAGGACGTAGCTGCCAAGTTCGTGGCTGGTCGCCCTAACGACAATATCGGCGTGGTGCTTTTCGGCAAGGAGTCTTATACGATGTGTCCGATGACCAGCGACCATGCTGTGGTCAGCAATATGATTAACTCTGTGGACTTTGACCTGATCGATGGTGGTAGTACTGCCATTGGTGACGGACTGGTCACAGCCGTCAACCGTATCCGTAACGGACAAGCCAAGAGCAAGGTCATCATCCTTCTGACCGATGGTACCAACAACTCGGGTGACGTTGCTCCAAAGGACGCTGCTCAGGTGGCTAAGGTCATGGGAGTGCGCCTCTATACCATCGGTGTAGGTTCGAAGGGTGAGTTCGAGAGTGTCGTTGGCTATGATCCTTTCGGTCGTCCTGTCCGTCAGATGATTCGTGCTGACATTGACGAAGATACGCTCAAGGCCATGGCTCAGCTGACTGGTGGACGTTATTTCCGTGCTACTGATAAGTCTTCATTGTCTGATATCTTCGACGAGATTGACCAGATGGAGAAGACCAAGATGTCGGTGCGTGAGTTCTCGCACAAGGAGGAGGAGTATCTGCCTTTCGCCTTGCTGGCACTTGCACTTCTTTTGATTCATGTATTGCTCCGTAATACAGTATTGAGAAATTTGCCATAATATGGAAAACTTTCGTTTTGCAAATCCCCAACTCCTTTGGCTGCTACTGCTGGTAGTAGTGCTGGTGGCATTGTTCATTGCCAGCCGAATGTCCAGCAATAAGGCGCTCAAGAAGTTCGGTAATATAGCGTTGCTCCGTCCATTGATGCCAGGCGTCAGTGACGGTAAGCTGCGCCTGAAGTTCGCATTGCAGATGCTGGCACTTACCAGCTTGATCCTGGCTGTGGCTCGTCCACAGTTCGGTAGCAAGCTGCAGACGGTCAAGAAGGAGGGTATCGAGGTCATGGTCTGCTTGGATATCAGTAACTCCATGCTGGCCGAAGACATTGCACCAAACCGTCTGGAGCGCGCTAAGCGTATGCTGAGCCGACTGCTCGACCAGATGGAGAATGACCAGGTGGGACTCATCGTCTTTGCCGGTGAGGCTTACACCCAGTTGCCTATCACCAACGACTTCGTGTCGGCCAAGATGTTCCTTTCGAGCATCGACCCTCGCATGGTGAGCCTGCAGGGTACGGCTATCGGTGCAGCCATCAACCTGGCAGTCCGCTCATTTACTCCAAGTGAGACCAGCGAGAAGGCTATCGTGCTGATTACCGATGGTGAGAACCACGAGGATGACGCTACAGGTGCAGCTGCTGGTGCATTGTCTAAGGGAATCCATACACACGTCATTGGTATTGGTTCAACACAGGGAGCGCTGCTGCCTGATGATAGTGGTCGCGCAGGTTCTTATCGCAAGGATGAGTCTGGCAACCCTGTCACCACTCGCCTTGATGAGCAGATGGCACGTGACATTGCCGCTGCTGGCCAGGGTATCTATGCTCATGCTGACAATGGCAATGGTGCTATCCAGAATGTCAGTGACGCGTTGCAGGCCTTGCAGAAGTCAGAACTTGAGAGTCATGTCTATGCGGCTTACGACGATAAGTTCCAGTTCTTTGTATGGCTGGCTTTCTTCTTCCTTTTCATCGACCTCTTTGTGCTTGATAAGGCCAACGCTCTTCTTTCGAAGATCCAGCTTTTCGAGCATAAGTAAGCGTTTTCGGCAAGTCCTGCCGAGATATATTATATAATATGAGAAAGATTTGTCTTTTATTCCTTTTCGTTCTCTTAGCAACTACAGGCTTTGCCCAGCGTCAGGTCCGTCAGGCCACACGCGAGGGTAATAACCTCTTCCATAAGGAGGACTTCCTCAACGCCGAGATCCAGTATCGCAAGGCGTTGGAGGTGGCTCCGAATGACTCATTGGCTACTTATAACCTGGGTAATGCACTGATCCGTCAGCAGCAGGACGAGAAGGCTAAGGAGTCGCTCCAGCAATTTGTCAACGCTGCTTCGGCTGCACAGAAGGGTGGCAATCGCGCGTTGGCTTCGAAGGCTTATTTCAATGCTGGCGACGTCTGCATGGCTGCACAGCAGTATCAGGAGGCTGTCCAGTTCTTCAAGCGTTCATTGCGCAACAATCCGCTCGACGATGAGGCTCGATACAACCTGGCCTTGGCGCAGAAGTTGCTCCAACAGCAGCAGGACGAGAATCAGGATCAGAACAAGGACGATCAGCAGCAACAACAGCAGCAACAGGATCAACAGCAGCAGAACCAGGATCAGCAGCAGGATCAGAACAAAGATCAGCAACAGCAGGATCCTCCGCAGCAAGACCAGCAACAAGACCAGCAGGAGCAGCAACCTCAGCAGCAACAGGGCCAGATGTCAAAGGATCAGGCCGAGGCTATCCTCAATGCCAACAACCGCGACGAGCAGCAGACTCAGGAGAAGGTCCAGCAGCAACAGATGCAGCAGATGCAGCGTCGTAAGACCTCGAAGGACTGGTAATCGCTGAGGCGAAGTTATAATGGAAAAAGTAAAAAGTAATAATATAGATATGCGAAAGTTTATTATCTCGCTATTTCTCTCCGTTCTCACAGTCGTGACTGCTTGGGCCGATGTGACCTTCAAGGCCTCGGCTCCGAGTGCTGTGGCTGTCGGACAGCAGTTCCGTGTGGAGTACACCGCCAATTCGCGTGCCAGCGGTATCAGCGTTGATCTCGAAGGCAAAGGCTTCGAGGTGCTCTATGGCCCGTCGAACAGTACTTCATCGAGCACCAGCATTGTCAATGGACAGGTAACTTCCGAGGTCCGTACTACCTTCTCTTACGTTCTTTTGGCCGAGAAGGAAGGAACCTTCACGCTCCCTGCTGCCACTTGCAAGGCCGATGGTCAGACCGTCACTTCTAACAACCTTACCATCAAGGTACTTCCTGCCGACACTCAGACTTCTCAGGGTGGCGGCAATAGTGCTTCTTCGCAGTCGGGCAACGCTCAGCAGGGTAGTGCTAAGTTCAATAAGAACGACTACCACCTCGTGCTGGACGTCAGCAAGACCTCGGCTTACGAAGGTGAGGCCATCGTCGCTACGCTCAAGCTCTACTGGCGCAATACGCAGATGGGCAATCCTACCGATGTGAAACTTCCTGACTTTGAAGGTTTCACCGTGCAGGATATGGACAACAGCACCGCGCAGGCTACCCTTGAGCATTATCAGGGTGCTAACTACCAGATGTATCCTCTGGCTAAGTGGTTGCTCTTCCCATCTCGCAGTGGCGAAATCACTATTCCTGCTTCTTCGCTCAAGGCCAACGTGCAGGTCGTAACCACTCGTCGTAGTGGTGGTTTCTTCGATTGGCCAATGGAGTATACTCAGAACGTTGAAGTACCTTTGCAGAGCGCTCCACGCAAGATTACAGTCAAGAGCCTGCCTGGCAGCAAGCCTGCTTCGTATATGAACGCTGTAGGTGACTTTAAGGTTAGCAGCGAGCTGACGGCCAACAAGGTCAAGACCAACGATGCTGTCATCTATCGCATCACCATCGAGGGTGTTGGCAACGTCAAGTATACTCGTGAGCCTGAGCCGGAGTTCCCATCGGACTTTGAGGTCTTTGACCCTAAGGTCGATCTTGATACCCGTGCCACAGCCGCTGGTATGCAGGGTAAGAAGGTCATTGAGTATACTGTCATCCCTCGTCATGCAGGTACCTTCTCTATTCCTGCCATCGAGTTCGGTTACTTCGATACTAAGAGCGGACAGTTCAAGACCCTCACCACTCAGGCTTATACCTTGGAGGTGGAGAAGGGTGCTGATGACGGTTCGCAGTCAGGTCCTGCCATTGACTTCACGGGTGCCAACCAGGAGCGACTGAAGGTGCTTGGCAATGATATCCGCTACCTCCACCAGGTAAGCGCTGGCAGCCTTGATAAGGATGAGGACCCATTCTATGGCTCGCTCTTCTACTGGCTCTTCTACATCCTTCCGTTCCTTGGCGCTCTTGTCGGAGCTATCATCGGTCGCCGTCAGATCAAGCTCAATGCCGACCTTGTTGGCAAGCGTACACGTAAGGCTGGCAAGGTGGCAGAGAAGCGTCTCCGTGCTGCTAACACCGCTCTCAAGGCCAATGATGAGGCTAACTTCTACGAGGCAATCCATAAGGCCATGCTCGGCTACGTAGGCGATAAGCTCCGCATCCAGCTCAGTGATTTGAATATTGACAACATCCAGCAGACGCTCAGTGAACACAAGGTGTCAGCTGATTCTATTGCTGCTGTCAAGGATGTGCTTGAGACCTGCCAGTTCGCACGCTATGCGCCTTCTCACGATGCTCATGCGATGGACGATCTCTATAAGAAGGCTTCGAATACGTTGGAGAAGCTGGAGAGTGAGATTAAGTAAAGACCCTCCCCCTGCCCAACCGCACCCCCTCAATCCCCCGAACAGCGGGGGCGGAAATCCGCAAGGGAGGGGAGTGATTACCTCATTGGTCATTCAATTATTCATTATTAATTATTCATTAGTTTATGTCTAAGAGAATAATCTTCATATTGGTTACCGTGCTCACGGTCTTCGGTTTTACTACCAAGGCTTACGCTCAGCAAGACTTGCTTGATCTGGGTGCCGCACAGTATGACAGCGCTCATTATCAAACCACCATCGATGCATACGAGCAAGTGTTGGCCAGCTATGGCGCTGAACCAGAGCTCTACTACAACCTTGGTGGTGCATATTATAAGCTGAAGAATTATCCGAAGGCCATCCTCAACTACGAGCGTTGCCTTCTGTTCGACCCTTCGAATGCTGATGCAGAGTCAAACCTGGAGTTGGCTAAGATGCAGTGTGTCGACAAGATTGAGGCTATTGAGCCAATTATCTTCGTCACCTGGAGCAATGCCATCCGAGACCTTCTCTCGTGCGATACTTGGGGATGGTTGGCTATCATTGCCTTCCTCTTGTTCCTGGTTGGCTGTGGCTTGTACTTCTTTGGACAGAAGACCATGCTCCGTAAGTGTGGTTTCTATGGCGGCATTCTGAGCATCCTCCTTTGCTTCATGTTCAACTTCTATGCAGGTGCACAGCGTGACCGCATCCAGCAACGTGACTATGCCATCGTCATGACTCCTTCGGTCATCGTACGCAGCTCACCAGCAGAGAGTGGCACACAGCTCTTCACCATCCATGAGGGACTTAAGGTGCGCGTCCGCAGCACGCTGTCTGGCTGGTCGGAGATTGAACTTTCTGATGGCAATGTAGGCTGGATGCCAAGCGAAGGCCTTGAAGTTATCTAATAAAGAAATCCTATGCGCAAGTTCCTTATACTTCTTAGTTTCTTCCTGAGTGCAGTATGTCTTCATGCACAAGATAAGAACTACACTCTGATCGTTTCTATGGATGGATTCCGTTGGGACTACTCAGAGATGTATCGTACTCCATTTCTCGACAGCTTGGGTAGGGTAGGAGTCTATGCGCAGATGATGCCATCGTTCCCGAGCAAGACGTTCCCGAACCATTATACCCTTGCTACAGGCCTCGTTCCTGATCATCATGGCATTATTGCCAATAAGTTCTATCATCGCGAGCGTCAGGAGTGGTTCTCGTTGTCCGATCTTGAGAAGAAGTTCGATGGTACTTTCTATGGTGGCGAGCCTATCTGGGTTACCGCTCATAATCAAGGTTTGCGTACGGGAGTTGTCTATTGGCCAGGCTCAGATACCGAAATCAAGGGAGTTCGTCCTGATACCTATCATCAGTTCATCAAGGGCCAGACGCTGAGTTTCGAGGACCGTCTCGATGAAGTAGAGCGACTCTTTACACTCCCGCTCTCAGAGCGCCCTGATCTCGTCATGCTTTACTTCGATGAGCCTGACTATAGCGGACACTGGCACCTGCCTTATTCTGCTCACACGCGTGGCACGATAGAGCACATGGATAGCCTTATGTGCACGCTCTATCAGATGCTGCAGCGTCTTCCTATCTTTGATCGTCTTAATGTCATCATCACTTCCGATCATGGTATGACGCCAACCTCAGAACGACGCTTGGTTCGCATCTCTGAGTATCTTAAGCCGGAGTGGGTAGAGCGTTACGACTATTCATTGCCAACGCATATCGAGGCACGTCCTGGATGTGCCGACAGTATTGTGATGGCCTTGAAAGACGTGCCACACATCCGAGCATGGAAACGTGGAGAACTCCCTGCGTATCTTCAGTTTGGCAATAATCCTAACTGTGGTGACGTGATTGTCAATCCGGACCTTGGCTGGGTGATTGGTGATGTCTATGCCCTGGCTCCTGGCCAGCATGGTTATGATCCGACAGAACATGATATGCAGGTTCTCTTCCGCGCCATCGGTCCTGCGTTCAAGACCGAATATCAGAAACCAGAGCTTTTCCAGAACACCGCCATCTATCCGCTTCTCTGCCATCTTTTAGGTATACAGCCAGCGCCGATGGACGGACAACTGAAGGATATACAGGATATCTTGAAATAAAAGGGTCTGTGTCAAAAGACCCTATTTTTAGCTACGTGATTTCACAACCTTAATTATCGACCATATAGACCAGCACATGCTGGCTGCAAAGAGGAGAATGATGAAGTATGTGAACCAGCTGCTCTGATACCATGGCGCCTTGATGATGATCTTAAGCTCCTTGGTTTGTGGCAAGCTATTCTGGTCATTACCTTGCTGTGCACTAACCACCAGAGTGTAGGTGCCTGCTGGCAGAGACGCATAGCTCAGCGTCTGGTTGAGACCCTGTACCTGGTGCCATTGATCCTCATAACCGTTCAGTCGGTACGAGTAGTTGATGTCCACAGGCGTGCTATATTCCTGCACCGTAAATGACAGAGAGAAAGAATTCGACTCGATAGGCAGGCGAAGCGTCGTAGCAGCCCACAGTGCAGAATCCAGCAGGTTCTCTTCTGGCGAGAGGCTCGGATTATAATCTATCTGCTGGTTGTTGACCCACAGACGGGTGAAGTAGATAGGCGCCAGCTCGTAGTTATAAGATTCAATGTCGGCAGGATCAAAGACCAGCATGCCGTTGTCACCACCGAATGCGAACTTCTGGTCCGACCAATGCTGAGAGGCACGTATACTGAATGATCCGACCTCAGAGATATCCGGACTATTATATCGCAAAACCTTGATATACTTAGGGTCATAGCTGATAATACCCATGTTCGACGACAACCAGAGCTTGCCGTCCTCTGCAATCAGCATGGCTGAGTAAGTCTCACCCATCTGCTGGCCGATCTGGACTTCGCGAATGGCCTGATCCTGCTTGTAGAAGCGATACAGACCCTTGTCGGTCAGGTACCAAAGCACACCGTCAGCATCTTTGGAGATAGTGAAGGCTCGTACATGATAAGGCTCCTTATATCGGGTCACACTGCCATCGGCCAACGAATACCTCATGATCTGACCCTCAGTGCCAAACCAGATCTGGCCAGGATCACCAGAATAGAGGCTGATGACCCAGTGCGAACCATCGTCATTGATCAAGCATTTCAGCTGATTGGTTCGCAGGTCGTAGGTATAGAGTCCTTCGCCATTAGTACCGATATAGAGCGACTGCTTGTCGCGCGAGAGTTCCAAGCACATGACGCTGTGAGGATCGAGACGACTGAGGTTAGGGTCTCGCATCAACTTCCCGCTGCGGTCAATGACATACATGCCATCGCCATAAGTGCCGACATAGGTACGTCCGTCTGGCAGCGTCTTCACGGTCATGATGGCGCTGGTGTTGAGCAACGAGTTCTCTGAAGAGTAGAGTCGGCGTGTGCCATTCGGATAGACCATCAGCACGCCAGCACCGTCTAATCCATAGCAGCGTGTGTGGTCAGGACCTTCGGAGAAACTGCTCACATTGCTTAGGTTATGCTCATCGTCTGAGTCTGCCAGAATAGGCTGGCAGTTGAAGAGTTTACCACTGGTCGGCACCACCATGATGCCCTTTTGATAGAGGTTATACCAAGTGTTGCCCTGTTTGTCGAAAGCAATGTTCTTGATCTTGACATGATCCAGGTCAACTGGGCATTGGGTATATCTGATACGCTCAATGGCGAGGGTCTTTGTGTTGAGGCTCCACAGTCCTTGGCCTTCAGTGCCGATGAGTAGGGTAGTGTCCGAACTTGTTGCGATGGAGGTAATCTGTCGGACAGAGAGCTCTGGCACTCGCAGCTTGCTGATCTCAAACGTGTTAGTATTACACTCCAGCAAGCCATGCTTAGCTGTTCCGAAATAGATGAGTCCTTTGCTTGGGATGCTTGTAGCTGCAGTTATCTCGCATTTCTGCTGTTCTTCAAGCGAAATGGCACTGGTCGGTACAACAATCTTCTTGCTCTTCGGATTGAGCGCAGTGACCCAATGGTGAGTGCTGATCCAGAGATTGCCCTTGTCATCATTGATAATATGATTAATATAAGAAGGAGTATATGCATTGACAAATGCTTCGGTCATTTCCTGATCTACCGCCAGCTTCTTCATGTCGAACACAAAGACGCCATAACCGTTAGTTCCTATTAACAGTTTGTCTGGATACCCCACAATGTTGATGATTGCCGAAACGCTGACGATATGGTCAGGGCTTTCGTCGAGCGGGAAGTAGGAGAAATTGTTTATCGCATGATCCAGTCGGTAAAGGCCATCGTTGGCGCCAATCCAGATGAATCCATCCTCGCTTACATACGAGCACGAGATCATATTACTGTTGAGCGATACCATGTTTTCACTCTCACCAGTGAAGGAGATAAAGCTCTGACCATCAAAGCGCGACAAACCTCCGCGAGTCGAAACCCACAGGAAGTTATCATTGTCGAAGTCAAGGTCCGTGAGCTGAGTGCTCGCCAGTCCATGCTCTACGTTATAGAGTCGTGGCTTCTGTGCGAGGCAAGGTATTGTATATATCCCGAGCAAGAGAGTGCTCAGTAGAAAAAAGGTAACGCGGTTTCTCATGCCGCAAATATAAGAATATTATAATCAAAAAGCAAGTCTTTATTCAAAAAAATAACCTCCATAAGGATATTTTGTATCCAAATGGAGGTAAATGCCTTGTATAAGTCCTGCGTAGAGCAAGAATTACTTGCGCTTGCCGTAGCGGTTGAGGAACTTATCAACACGACCTGCGGTATCAACGAGCTTGTGCTTGCCAGTGTAGAATGGGTGGCTGGCAGAGGTGATTTCAAGCTTTACGAGTGGGTACTCAACGCCGTCGATCTCGATGGTCTCCTTGGTGTTGATGGTAGAGCGTGAGATGAAAGTCACGTCATTTGACATGTCCTTGAATGCTACAGGACGATAGTTTGATGGATGGATATCCTTCTTCATTGTTTTATTGTTTTATGACCGGGGAAAATGCTCGGTCTGTTTATATTTCGGGCGCAAAGGTAGTTATTATTTCTCAATCTTCCAAAATATTTATGGGATTTTTCTCTCATTATCCCCTTAAAAAGCTGATTATTTCGCTTTTTTGGAATCTGTATATTCTTTTTTTAGCGTCAGTATCGAAACTTCAGGCTTGATGCCAACGCGCAAAGCAGGACCTACGCAACCGACACCGGTGTTGACGTAGAGGTATTGCGAGCCTTCTTGATATAGGCCAGCGTGCTCTGGGTACTTCCATCCGGAAGGTGACCAGCCGAGGATGCGGAACTGCATGTCATGGGTGTGTCCGCTCAGCGTCAGGTCAATGCCGGTGCGGGGAAGGACTTCGCTGCGCCAGTGGGTAGGGTTGTGGGAGAGGAGCACGGTGAAGAGCTGATCGGCTCCCTTCAGTCCACCCATAGGCTGCATGGCTTCTTCGAGGTTACCATAGACAGAGAACGGAGGCTCACCGATATTCTCCACGCCGACGATGGCGATGGAATCCTCGCCACGATAGATCATCTCAGTAGTGTTGTTGAGCATCTGCCAGCCTGCCTCTTGCTGCAGCTGCATGAGGCTGTCAACGTCCTGTTTGCGTCGCTCATCGCTGAAACCGCGCATATAGTCGGCATAGTCGTGATTGCCCATGATGCTATAGACGGGGATGCCAGCTGAGGCCAGGCGCTTCAGTTCGCTGCGGAAAGGTACGGCCTCGGCGGCGCGCATGGAGACAAGATCGCCGGTGAAGACGATGATGTCAGGGTGCTGTGCCAGGATCTCATCGAACAGCTTGGGTACGAACTCCTTGCCACGCTCATCGATAAACGAGCCGATGTGGAAGTCTGAGATCTGCGCGATGCGGAAGCCATCGAACGAAGCGGGAACCTTCTCTGACTGGATGTTCGCCTGTGTGATATTGACCTGCAGACGGGTGACGTAATGTCCCATCAGGTAGCCACCAACGATGAGCACCATGACGGCGATGAAGGTGTAGAGACGCACCAACTGCGCCGTATGCTTCTCGAGGAAAAGGCGGATAATACGATAGTAGAGCTGGTCAACGATCAGCCCTACTATTAATAATATGAGGATGAGGATTCCCCAGAAAATGAGGCGTTGCACTAGTTAAATTTTAATTGTAAAATATATAGTATCTAACGCAGTTCTCCCGATTTTATTGTTCGGCTCTTATAAGATAATTCTAGATGATTACTTACCAAATCAACTGTAGCACTGTAGCGCGTAGCAGATTTTCAATTATCAATTATCAATTTTCAATTTCTTATTAACGTACCGCCCGGCAATCTCATCCCACTCCACATACCCGCGGCTCATCCACGTGCGGAGCGTCGAGTCACCCTTGCCCACCTTGCCGTAGCGGCTGCGCAGCTGGTAGTAGTCCTCCTTGGTGAACTCCGCTGGCAAAGAGAGGAGCAAGTTCTGCGGGCCACCCTGGCTCTGGATGCTCTTCTCCGCAGCCAGCTCTTCCTCCAGCTGCTGCCCGAAGTAGAGCATCTTACACCACATATTATACTGCAGTGACCAGCGCACGAAGTCCGCTATCTCCGTCGTCCACTTATAGCCCTGGGCGATGTAGAGCACCAGGCCCTTGAGCCACGCTATCACCACGCCGCGATAAGACAGCACACGGTAGGCCTCGCTCTCCATCTGGTTGGCCAAGGCGTCACACTCGCCCACCAGCTCCTCCACCAGCGTCTTCGCCTGCGGGCATTCTATGAGCCCGTTCGCGCAGTCGAGGTGGTCAATGTAGCCACGGAGCTCCTGCGCAAAACTCTCATCATAGATCCCCATCACCGGCATTCCTGCCGAGGCGCTCTCTTCCTTGAAGATCGTGCACACGTCCAGTCGGCTCACCGTGCCGTCATTCACCGCGCGGCTGAAGAACTTGCGCGCGGTGGGTGGCGTAGTCGAGGCATTCCAGTTCCAGCGCAATGGGGCAATGCCGCTCACCGAGTCCGCACCCACGCGCTCCTGGCCATGCAGCGAATTGTCGAACGCCTTGCGGATCAGCAGCGTCACCTCGTCAATGCTTCCGCGTGACGTGACTTTTTTCAACGCTTCCACCTCATCCACACACGTATAGATGAATCGCTCACCGTTATTATGCGCATCCACCACTCGCTGGTTGAACACAGCGTCCGTGAGGTTGTCAATCAGCATCTGGAT
>JAZQQH010000119.1:0-3178 GCA_045628985.1 Bacteroidales bacterium
ATTTGTTTCTTATTTATAACTCTCTCAAAGGGTAATTCTATTTTTCCCTTTTCATTTTTCCCTTTTCCCTCTTCGGGCCGGATGGGCATTCCGTCAATCCCTCTCAGGACTTTACCAACCACGTAATCCGTAATTAGTAATTTGTAATCGTTTATCAAGTATGTCAAAGAACCTTCATGCCTCAAGCCCCGAGGGACGAGTAGCACCGCCAATCGAGACGTTGTTTTGTCTGATTGACGGTGCAAAGATAGGGGGCAAATAGCATATAACAAATTGAAGTAAATTGAACATTTTTCTTTCAATTTACTTCAATTTATTTCAAGCGAAAAGTCGATGGTTTTACACAATATTTTCGAAATATGGCATAGTTTTCAGGTGCGTTTCAAGCATTTGAAGATGTCTCAGCCAATATCTGAACTGGTCTTCGTTCATATAACACTCATTATCTTTTTTGAGAAGGATCATCTCATCGGAGATTTCATGAAGTCCACATTGATATTGCGTCTGTAACTTGAAAATAGGAGCATAGGCCTGCACGGTCAGAACATAATCGCCACCTATAACCGAACTTATATAATCACGGTACGCTGACACATTGATCCTCCAGGGCGAAAAATTATGCTTGACGAAGTAGAAATAAAGCGTTATCACGTAGTCTTTCACGCTGAACTGGGAACCTTCGATCACCGCCATATTTTTAGCAGGTCCACAAGTACCCTTGTCTGTAGGCAGGAAAAGACTGCTGAACGATTTCTGGATGGCAGAAGCGATGGTTGCAAGAGGAAGCGACTCGTCGAGGAACACCTTTGGCCACTGACGGCCAGCTACCTTCGGTATAGGAGTGCGACCAGAAGATCTGTGGCTCTGCCGTGCCATAGGAGCTACTACAATCTTCTCATCGAGCAACGCCTGTTCCTTATTAATAAGCGCAAGCAAGTAGTCCCGCTCGAAGTATTCCTGAACATCGGCCTGCGTCAGCGATCCGTTACTCAATCCCGTATCTATGGCATGACCTATAGCCGTCCGGTCACCTTTGACACTAGCGCAGGCTAAGCCCAGAGAGGAGTCCATCATTTGATCGGTGACCCTAACTTTTTCCGACTGAAGGAAATCGGCATGTTCCGCAGCCCTTCGCACGTTCATCCTCATCTCCAGTTTCATGCTTATCATTACCGTGATCTTATCGGGGAGACACCGTTGGTACTCCTCATCGTAGAAGCTGGCATACCACTCAGGCGGACGGACAAGGTCGCCATTTGTGAAGATCGATGCTGCTTCGTATAGCGAATGAATATTATTCATGTAAGATCGGTTCTGGTATAAAGCCTTCTTCCATAGGTAGATAGATATCTTCCGAGATAGTCAGCTTGGTCATGTGAGCGAATTGTGGCATATAACTCGCCAGAATCTGATCGACGGTCGATGGTTCGATCATCTGGCGGGCGAGCTCCTTCACCGTTATCTTTTCGTTGGGGACAAGCACCATGGCATAAAGAGGTGCCCAGAGGCGCTGCGTCACAGTTTCGACATATCCCACACGCACCCCGTAATCGTTCATGCAGACAATCACACAGGGTTCATCTATCGGCTGATATTCAATATAGTGCAGCGGATGGTCAAGAACCTGTTTCTCATCGATAGGAATCAGGCTTCTTCCCATATTCAGGTAGCTACCCGTGATCAGCTTGCCCTGACGCGTGTTCGGGATGACGCACTTCTTCGTCGAAGATTTGACGACATCCGTCAGCGCAACACTCTGCTCCCCCACAAACATACCGATGCGATACAGGGGCAGAGCACCGTCAGCATTCAGCGCATCAATGCGTCCATCATGCTCCTCTTCATATTTTAATATAAATTCCAGATTGCGTGATCTGTCATCCTGTATCAAAGAAAAATTCAGGAAGTCAATCAAGTCGAACTGAGGGATCTGAGTCAGATAATTGAAATAGGTAGCATCCAGATACTGAATATATTTCTGACGCGTCTTCTCGATGACAATGACGTGCCAGGTCAGGTTCTCATCATTCCATCTGATCTGAGCAGGCAGAGAGAGCACCTGGGTTACGGTGCGATCCTTCCACAGGAGCTTGCGGAACGCCAGCCACTCGTTCTGCTTAAAAAACTGAGTCGGCACCACCAGGGCCATCTTCCCGCCCTTGTCCAATTGGCGATAATAAGACATAAGCATGTCGTTGGTTACCAACCATTTTCCCGTCTTGTTATCCTTCCAGTCAAGGGCGATGAAAGAGTAAAGCAGCCGTTCATCGTTCGTATTCGCTCTGGTCATGACATCGGCCTCATCGCCCAGATAGAAACTTACATGAGGCGAATGTACTGCCAACTGATAGATGCGCGTATAGGCCCATTGGTCGAAGAAATACTCATCAGAAGCAATGGCAGCACGTTGCAGCTGAGGGTCGGTCCACACCTCCGGATTGATGGCTGGGAAATAGCACAAGTTACGCCCTGGCTGAATCATCTGAATACCAGCATAAATCACATCGAGTGGTGCATGGCTATGGCGTTCCCACTCACCACACAGTTGCATCAGCTCCTGATAGAGATAGCACACCAGCGGCAGGTAGTTCTCTTCGGCAAAGAGTATTATTTCCTCTTGTGCATTCAGAATGTTTTGCTGATACGTTGAATTCCAGAATACCGGATTATAGGTCAGCGCCTCTACGATTCGTTTCTCCGGCAGGATCGTGTTTCGCTGATACGCCTCCAGCAGCAGCTCCTGAAGCATATCCTGCCTCGGAGACTTCATAACGGCTTCTGTATCACTGAAAGTAAAGACCTTTGAGACTCTCAAAGATTCTCTCTCTTTGTCATACTTTTTGATTAGGGCCATGACCTTCGGATCCAGCCCAGTTTCTTGTCTTCGCATTAAATAATAGAGATTATCTTTCAAGGCTTGGCTAGCGCACTTTTTTGAGTGCCGCGTGCTCTTGGAGACACCTCACGGTGCCCAGAAGATGCAATAAGGATATAAGGAAACCCTTGCAGCCAATGTCTTGTCATTAGTTTGTTGTTAAATTGTTTTTACTAAGACCTATAGCTGCAAGTACTGATAATTTACTTTTTTCTTTATTTCTTGATAGAGGGTACATCGATCCGGTCCTCACAACTGACCCGGCATTATGCAGCACCCGTAAAAATAGATAATGAATCTATT
>JAZQQH010000120.1:0-26859 GCA_045628985.1 Bacteroidales bacterium
CTATCCGCATCTACTGCGACCGTCTCTCTTGTCTGGTCGATATGGCCTGTGTCTATGGCTGGAAGACTGACAGCGTGCGTGGCATCAAGAACCCTCGGTGCATCTACAACAACACGCCTCAGGAAGAAGGTAAGGCTCCTCTGGAGATTACTCTTCCTCATGTAGAGACAGACTCTATACAGGCAGCGTCTAGCATAACAGGCACTTCTGAGACTCCAGTTTCTGGCGAATCTCTCCAGTCAGAACAGTCCAGAATGAGCTCTGAGGAACCTGAAAAAACGGTCACTCAGACTCAGAAGGCTTAAATTAAGGGTAGGACGCTTTTGGGGGTAAGCAAGTTTGTGTTTTTGTAATCAAAAACCCGGAAATCGGGGTCTATTAGTCCCAATTTCCGCGTCGCAGCTACACTGCTCCATAACTTGTACCCCCAAAACATCTATCCGGATTTACTAACCGGAGCTTAGGCTCCATTATACAATTTATAATATGAGTAAGTACAAGAAAGGCGGTCGTCCGATCTTACCTCGTTCGGAACGTCTGCGTAATGTCATCGTTGTCCGCATGAACGATGCTGACCACTCCCTACTGAAGGAAATGGCTAAGGATTCGGGCAAAAGCAAGCCTGAAATGATACGAGAACTGGTTCGTAATGGAGAAGTCAGACAAACGATTCCTCCGGAACTAATCAGAGCAGCTCGCACCCTTGATGGCATGGCGAACAACCTTAATCAGCTGGCTCGTCTTGCCAATACATATAAGTCCCTTGATGGGATCAGGGAGAAGCTGGGTCAACTGCTTGAGGTTTGTATCGGCGCATTATCTAAACTGGATAAGTTACTGTCATGATAGTAAAGATGATGTCAAGAAGTTCGGCCAAAGCGGTGATCGACTACATCACTCGCAAGGACCACAAACCGGAGTTTCTTCTCTCGAAAGGTGTCCGTGCGGACAACACGGATGCGATGGCAAGAAGCTTTGAACGATGGGCGAAGATGTTGCCTGGACGTAGCGAACCGTTTCTCCACGCCTCCTTTTCTCTGGCTTTGGAGGACAAGAACATTTCATACGAGAAGAAGGTTGCCATACTGTTTCACTGGGCGGAGTTGATGGGATATGACCACACCCAGATGGCAGCTTGGGAGCACCATGACCATGAGTATATCCATTGGCACGCCATCATGAACAGGGTCAACAACAATGGTCACTGGATCCGTGATGGAAATGAACGCTATCGTAACATGAAGGCATGCAAGACTCTTGCCCAAGAGTTCGGTCTGGTCATCGTGGATGGCAAGCGGAAGGTGAAGCCTGAACAGCTGAAGGGCATGGACAAGTTCCGATATGAGATGTATGCCAAGGTGAAGGCCGCACTAGATGAGGCAATCACCTGGAAGGACTTCGAGGAGGAACTTGCCAAGAGGGGTATCACCATGCAGTTCCGCTGGTCTCCCCAAAGGCACGTGGTGCAGGGTATTGTCTTCAGAGATGGCAGTAAATCGTACGCAGGTTCGAGTCTCGACCGCTCGTTCTCTTTCAGAAATCTGGACAGGGAACTTGGAGGTCTCTCTTCTGAACGAGACTACTATGATGTATCCTTTGACCGAGACTCTGCCGGTGTATTGCTGCATCCGGACATGGCTGTAGCTGACCGCTCTTCACGTAGCAATGACAGGGGTATTGGATCGGGTGTCTCTATTCTGGGGCAAGAGAATCCTGCCTACGAACTTACGTCCAACGCGTTCGATAGCATTGTCGATGGGACAACGGATTCGGCTGAAGCCGGTAATGGTATCGCCTATGCAACATTGGATGCTTTGGTGGAAGTTCTAGCTATTCCTTTGGCTCCATCAGTGGAGATCGGTAGTGGCGGTGGCGGTTCTCAGTCTGATCTTCCTTGGGGTCGTGATAAGGATGAAGAGGATGAGAAAAAGCGTTCGCGTGTGAACAATCAACATGAGTATAAACATAAAACGAAGTTTAGACGATGAAATCTGAATCGAAATCATCAAATGACTCTTTGCTTAGAGGTATAAGCTCTGAGCTCACCCTGCAAAGAGAGATCATCACAGGTCAGGTTGACCCTCAGGACAAGGAAGCTATGGTCATCAAATCGAAATTTGAGAGCTATCTCTTGAGTATCTTCGAACGATGCATCAGCAAGCTCAGCAACAACGAGACGGGTTGTGAGGATGTAAAGAGACTCCTAAGAGAGCTGTTGTCAAAGATCAGCGCGCAGGGAACGGCAATTTCCGGCCTTGGCAATGACTTCAAGACACTCTCTGCGAAAGTCTCAGCGGCATCTGTGGCAAACACATCTGCGGCAAAAAATGCTGACCTTCTGGTTAATTTGATGAAGGAGGGCAATATCCTTTCTATTGTCCCTTCAGCCTCAACCAATGAGGAGAATCAAGCGGCAGATCCGCCTCCACGTAAGCGATGGCGCGACAGCGTATGGGAATACATCAAGAGTGCTTTTGTAGGTAAGATCTGGATGAACTACCACTTCTGGATAGTATTCGTAATTGCCCTTGCTATAGCATGTGGCATCTACAAGATCATCGATAACAAGAACCGCTATCTGGAGCAGACTGCACGTCTGGAGTGGCTGGATGTCGAGCTCCGTGAGTACGGAGTGTACAGGGCTACCCGGTTCGAGGTCAACCAGTTGATCGACGAGGTCGGAACAGACTCCGTACGGGTGCTTATCAGAGAAAAAAAGATGATAGGGAAGTAATGTACCCGACACATTCTTCCCTACCATAATACGAGTTTTACATAATGTAGTTACGAAACTTTTTTATATCTTCGCTATGAAAGTTTTTACAATCGATGAAGAAAGCTTCTCGGCTTTGCAGCAGGAGATGGCTCAGATTCGCACCGCCTTATATGACGTGAATCGAAAGCTCACCGAGCATGATCCGAACAAGCTCTTCAACACAAAAAGCCTCATGGAATACCTCCAGGTTGGTGAGAAGTGCATCCGTCGTTATCGCGATGAGGGCCTCCTGCGATTCCATAAGGCTGAGGACAGCGACAAGATCTGGTACCTCCAGAAAGATGTCGATGATTTCCTCGCTGCCATCACAGTACCAGCCTACCGCATTGACGGTCTAGATCTGCCAGTGCAGTTGAGCGAGTAATGTGCTCGTCTATTTATGAAAGCAGGGTGAAGCGTTGCGGCTCCACCCTGCTTTTTTTATCATTCATCAACTCTTGCTCGGAAATCAAACTGCAGCTTGTCAAGTTCTCGATTAACAGTCTCTGGCAAGAACTTGGCATATACCTTAGTGGTCACATCCACTGAAGAATGGGCTAACAAGTGACTTACCAATGCGACATCACGAAGACGATCCAATGCCATTACAGCCCAGGTATGACGCGCAGTATGCATACCCAAATTGAAAGGAAGCCCAATCTTACGACCTATCTCGTTGAGCGAAGTGCGGATGCAACGGTTCTTGTTCTGCCGTTGCTTGTTCAGCTCAGCCTTATCCTTGAGATCGAAGTCATCGGGCAACAACCCAAAGACAAAAACCTTACCAGACTGAGGTGAATCCTTCCACTTCTCCAGAATCTCAATGGCAACATCGTCCAGTTTGAATTCATGAGGCTTATTACCCTTAAAGAGAAGTTTCCTAAGGATGCGAGTCTCAAAGTTAATGTGCTTCCACTGAAGTGTGAGGATGTCCGAGAAACGAAGTCCACAAGCATGGAATGAGAACAAGAACATATCCATAAAATCTCGCGTACGAGGGAAATGAACCTTTGGATAGAGTGCAATGAACTTGTTAAGCAGCTCCTCTGTAAGGTAATTGACCGTTGAGTCCTCTACATCTTCCTCTGATAATTCTTGACGCTTTGGCAGATATTTACTCTCAATGAGGTTGGCAAAAGACAATTGGATATGATTACGGTTGGCCGCAGTTCTAAGACCTTTGATAATTGGTGTTAATGCTTTATTGATAGTTTCCGAATCATTACCCTTCGAAAGACGCCAAAGGATGTAGTCATCAACCATCTGCTCTGTTACCTTGCGTACGTCTATCTTTGAGTTGCCTGTTGATTGAATAAGATACTTACGGAAATTCTCCATGTAGCGCTCTCCATTATAATAAGTGGAATAAGCGAGCTTGCCTGTCTTATATTCAAGTTCGAGAACTCCGCTGGTAATCTCAAAGAAGTCTGTATCCTCCTTCTCTTCGATTATTACAGCCTTAGGATCATAGGTACCAGACATCATTGAACGGACAATCTCAACGGTCAGATGACCGCGCCCCTCTGTCATGAAAGCCAGAATCAGTTCGTCAACCTTAGCTCTAAGGGCATAAAGCTGGTTATTCAGGCGCTTTGCCTGACCATGACAAGGACGAACACGTTGCGTCAAAGCATCCCATTCTGATTCTTTAAGCCATACGCCAGTAGTACTCAAAGCCTGTTTGCGGTCAATAATATACTGTAAATTGACATGATAGCGGCCCTGCGGATCAGGACTTAAGTTCGTGCGTAACAAGAACTTACCTTCGGGATTTAGGATCTTTTTTCTTCCCATAATTAGTACTCCTTTTCTTTCTTCTCGCTTTTTGAAATTTCGTCTATCTTGTCAAGCAAACTAGGCTTTATAAGGCCGCGAAAGGAGAACGACAGCATACAATGCTTTTCGTCCTCCTTCGTCTTTTGCCTCATTTTGAGGCATTTATGCTTCAAACTACTTGAATTTCGCAACCGTCGGTGATGAAACGACCTAGTATTCCTCTTCGTTAAAAAAGAAATCGTCCTTCTGAGGATAATCAGGCCAAAGATCTTCGATAGAGTCATACATTTCGCCTTCATCCTCCATCTCCTGAAGGTTCTCAATTACCTCAAGAGGAGCACCGGAACGATTAGCATAGTCAAGTAGTTCTTCACGTGTTGCTGGCCATGGAGCGTCTTCAAGCTTTGAAGCCAATTCAAGAGTCCAATACATTAGTTTAAATGGTTAAATATGAATTCAATTTCTTATCAATTTGTGCATTTTCTGCGGAATTTGCGCGCGAAGATAGGAAGAATCTCAATAAATAGGATACTTAGGGACTATTTTTTAACGTTTTTTATCGATTAAAATGAAACAATGTAATGTTGCTTGAAGAAATTCGGCTTAAGAATTGCCAATCCGTAGTCGAAAAGATCCATGGTTATAGGAACGTCGTCCAATTCAGAGAATGCATCCCAAAAAGACTCCAGTGAGTGTCTTGGCTGTATACCTTTCGCAAAGACTACAGACTCTGCTGCAGCATGTACCAGCACCCAATCCGCCAGTTGAGATTCACTCTGGAAAGGATTCTGATTGACCACTATCATATCATATTTTGTACCTTCTGCCGCTGCTAGAGATGCAACATCGCTGAAGATCGACACATTATTGCGACTATCGACCTCTGTGAGTGGCATCCTGGCATATTGCTCATCGCCAAGAATAGCGATATTCCTGCACGAGAAACGATTGGCCAGACGGAAAAGCAGACATACTACTTTGAAAGGTATTGGAGCTTTCTTGTCATAGCGGCGCTGCATGGAGCTATACGCATAATAAGGCAACTTCTCTTCGATCACCTCTGTGATGATGGCGAAAGCGAACGGAGAGTGCACTCCAAAGCCTTTACGATGCTTGATTCTACGAATACTTTTGCTGAAATAGTTATTTAATTTCGTCATAAGACTAATCCATTAAGTATTGACCAATAGAGGGTGATGGCCTCATTGATTTCGTCGATAATGATAAACTCATCGGCCGTATGGCTACGCGATGACTGGCCAGGTCCCATCTTGACGCTTGGGAATCGCATCAACGCCTGATCGGAGAGAGTTGGCGATCCGAATGGCTGACGACCCTGACGGATGATACTTTGCAACAGCGGATGTGAGACCTCGATACCCGATGGCTGAAGGCGTGTGCTACGAGGCGTCAATGTCACGTTGTCAGGATTGCCTACAGCTTCGCGGAGCATCTCTACGACAGCCTCGTTAGAATAAGCATCGGTGGTGCGGACATCGACCATGAATGTGCAGGTATCTGGTATCACATTATGTACCGTACCTGCCTGAATGCCAGTGACTGTGACCTTGACGGGACCTAAGGTCAGTGACTCATTCGGGAAGCGGTATGTGCGAAGCTGCTGGATGGCATCGAGCGCGATATAAAGAGCGTTGACACCCTCATTTCGTGCAGCATGGCCTGACTTGCCATGTGCCACGCCATCGATCACTACAAGGCCTTTTTCGGCAATGGCTGGGTGCATGCCGGTAGGTTCGCCGACAAGCGCGACATCGATCTTTGGCAACAATGGGAGGACGCTCTCAATGCCGTTCTTGCCACTGACTTCCTCTTCGGCCGAAGCCAGGAAAATGACATTGTACTGCTGAGGTTCGGCCGTCAGGAGCATCCAGATATGGAGCAATGAGACGAGCGAGGCGCCATCGTCATTGGAACCAAGTCCATACAAGCGTGTCTGTCCGTCAGCATCCACCTCCTCAGTGGGAGAAAACGGGTCTCTTTGCCAGGAAGCGACGGGCTTGACGGTATCAATATGTGCATTGAGCAGGAGTGTCGGCCTATGCTCATCGAACTGTGGATCGATCAGCCAAAGGTTATTATTGTGGCGATGTACGGGCAGACCTGTGGCATCGGACATATATTGCTGAAGCATATCGGCCACCGCCTTCTCATCTCGGCTGACGGATGGTATGGCAATCATTTTGCGCAACAGCACCACAGCAGAGGTTTGTGCAGAAGAAATATCCATTATGATATAGATTTGTCAACTTGGGTTGTGTTTTGGTCGCGAAGATAAGGATTTTTTATCGAACATAAACAATCTTTGCCCTAAAAACTTTGAATTATCACATGATTTTATTATCTTTGCCGCAAAATGTATATATATTATGATAACAATAGAACAACTTAAGGCTACACAAGAACGACTTAATGACTTGCATAGATATCTCGACATCGAGAATAAACTGATTCAGTTGGAGGAGGAAGAGCTCCGTACCCAGGTACCTGGATTCTGGGAGGACCAGAAGGCCGCAGAGGCTCAGATGAAGGTGGTAAAGGGTATCCGCAACTGGATCGAGGCTTATAATTCGGCCAGAGATAATGTCAATGAGCTGGCTACCGCTTTCGAATTCTACAAGGAAGAGATCGTGACCGAGGAGGAGGTCGATGAGCAATATGCCAAGACTATCAAACTCTTCGAGGACATCGAGCTTAAGAATATGCTTCAGGGCGAGGAAGATCACATGAACTGCGTCCTGAAGATCAATGCAGGTGCAGGTGGCACTGAGGCTAATGACTGGGCTCAGCAGCTGATGCGACTCTATATGCGATATGCCGAGGATCACGGATATAAGGTGACCGTACAGGACCTTGTGGAGGGAGATGACGCCGGTATCAAGTCTTGTACGCTGGAGCTTGAGGGTGATATGGCCTTCGGTTATCTGAAGTCAGAGAATGGCGTGCACCGCCTGGTACGTGTATCGCCATACAATGCACAGGGTAAGCGTATGACCTCATTTGCTTCGGTCTTCGCCTTCCCAATGATCGATGATACTATCGAGGTAAATATCGATCCAGGCCGTCTGTCATGGGATACCTTCCGCTCTGGTGGTGCCGGTGGTCAGAACGTCAATAAGGTCGAATCTGGTGTCCGTGCACGCTATATGTATCTTGATCCTTATACTGGTGTTGAGACGGAGTTGCTCCAGGCTTGTACCGTGACCCGTGATCAGCCTAAGAACCGCGAGATGGCTCTGCAGCTCCTGAAATCGCAGATCTATAACATCGAGCTCGAGCACCGCCGCGAGAAGCAGGCTGCCATCGAGGCCGGCAAGAAGAAGATCGAGTGGGGTTCTCAGATCCGCTCATACGTATTCGATGACCGACGCGTCAAGGATCATCGCACAGGTTTCCAGACCTCGGATGTAAATGGCGTGATGGATGGTAAGATTGATGGTTTCATCAAGGCTTATCTGATGGAGTTTGGTGGAGAATAATAAGAAATTTGATCATCATTGATATGAAAAAACTAGTTCCTTTTTTAATTCTATTTTTGATGGCGCTTGTTTCGGTGCCTTCTTTTGCCGTAAGTACCATGTCCGACCGACAGGTATTGGAATATGTAAAAAAGGGTTTAGCTTCTGGCAAGTCGCAAAAAGCACTTCTTTCTGAATTAGCAGCTCGAGGTGTAGACAGAGCCCAAGCTGAGCGCGTAAAGAAGATGTATCAGTCGGAAATGGAAGGCAAGAGTGAATCGAGCAACAGTTCTTCTGGCGTCAACAGACAAAGAGGCAAACGCATTGGAAAGAATGAAATTAAGAATGGAAGATTAAGCAATTCTAAAAATGATTCAAATGAAGCCTGGACACCAGAAACCTTAAATGACTCTGCATATTTTTCGGGGCCTGCCATCGATGACAATACCGCATTTAGCGCAGAGGCAGACAGTGTATTCGGCCGTGACATCTTCAGGAATAGAGACTTAACGTTTGAACCTAGCTTGAATTTGGCCACTCCTCGCAATTATAAGCTTGGTCCTGGCGACGAGGTCATCATCGACATCTATGGTGCCAACCAGGCCACCATCCAGGACGTCATTTCCAGCGAAGGAAGTATCAACATAGAAGTTCTTGGACCAGTATATCTTAGTGGCAAGACTGTCGATGAGGCAAATGCTTTCCTTCGCAAAAAACTATCGACCATATATGCCGGTTTAGACAATGAGGAATCTAAGACAGAAATGGTATTGAGCCTAGGCGAGACACGAAGCATCACAATCAATGTGCTTGGCGAGGTAAATGTTCCTGGCACCTATACATTGTCTGGATTTGCAAGTGCATTCCATGCTCTCTATAGTGCTGGTGGCATCAAAGACCCAGGTTCGATTCGTAAAATTAAGGTAACACGCCGTGGCAAGACAATCAGCACTATCGATGCTTACGATTTCATCATGAACGGTAACAGTCAAAGCAATATTCGTCTTGAGGATGGAGATGCTGTTATCGTGCCAGCCTATACAAACCTTGTAAAATTGGATGGACAGGTCAAGCGCCCGATGTATTTTGAAATGAAGGAAGGCGAAACCATGCAGAATCTTCTGGATTATGCTGGTGGTTTCTCTAAAGGCGCTTACACCCAGAACATCACCGTAATTCGTCAGGGTGCTACGAACTACGAAGTCTTAAGTGTAGAAAGTTCGGAATATAACACCTTCAAGATTAAAGAAGGCGACGAAGTCACTGTAAGCAAGTTACTTGAGCGCTATCAGAACCGCATCAATCTTCGTGGTGCAGTAGTCCAGCCAGGCATTTATCAGCTCAGCACAAAGCTGTACTCTGTCAAAACGCTTATTGATCGTGCTGGAGGTCTTCAGCCAGAGGCCTTTACCTCACGCGCTGTCCTTCATCGAGAGAAGAATGATCGTAGCCTTGAAGTCGTTTCTGTAGATCTTCGTGGCATTCTGAATGGAACCACACAGGATATTATCCTTAAAAACAATGACGAACTGTTTATTCCTAGCATCAACGATATGAAGGAATACGAGACGGTTCAAATACGTGGAGAGATAGCCAATCCTGGCATGTATCCTTATGCGGATAACACAACCCTTGAGGACCTTGTCATGATGGCCGGTGGTCTGAATGCAGGTGCTTCTTATGCTCGTGTCGACATTTCACGTCGCATTACCGACCAGAACGGTACAGAAGCAAATAATGAGATTTCCAAGATCTATACTTTCGCATTAAAGGAAGGATTTGTCATTGATGGAACTCCTGGCTTTGTTCTCGAGCCTTATGATGAAGTAATTGTTCGTTCAAGTCCATCATACACCACACAGAAATTTGTTTCAGTCACAGGTGAAGCAAACTTTACTGGTGATTTTGCTATGACAGAACGAGACGAACGTCTGTCTGAGCTTGTTAAACAGGCTGGAGGAATTACTAAATTTGCCTATGCAGAAGGTGCAAGACTGGTCCGCAGAATGACAGATACCGAAAGAAAGCAAATGGAAGCCGTATTAAACATGGCGAAGCAAGGACGAGACTCTATCGCTCTGAGCGACAAAGAACTTGGCACTGAATACTACGTTGCTATCGAGCTCAATAAAGCCCTTGAAAACCCAGGTAGTCACTATGATCTCGTTTTAAGAGAAGGTGACCGACTTGAAATTCCGACTTATAGTAACATTGTACGCGTTAGTGGTGCTGTTCAATCACCTAATGCAATTACCTATCGTCCGAATGAAAATTATAAGCATTACATTGAAGAGGCCGGAGGTTTTGCATACAGAGCTCGCAAACGTCATGCTTACGTTATTCACATGAATGGTCACATCTCAAAAGCAAGGAAAGGAAAGATTGAGCCAGGAAGTGAGATTATCGTTCCTTCAAAGGAAGGACAAGGTCTTGGCCTTCAGGGAATCTTAAGTATTGCAACAACTTCGGCTTCATTAGCAACAATGATTGCCTCTATTGCTAACATTCTCAAATAATAGAATATGTCACAAGACAATCCAAATACAAGTCCTGAGTACGATTATATGTACGAAGAAGACGAGGAGCCAATTGATTGGGCAGCTTATATTTCTAAGTTCATTCTCAATTGGAAGAAAATAGTTATTATTTCCTGCATTTTTGGCGCAATAGGAATTGTTGTTGCTCTATGTCAAAAGAGAGAGTACTCTGTTTCAATTGTATTAGCACCAGAGGCCAAAGCAGGAGGAGCTGGTGGTTCATTAGGAGGAATTGCCAGCATGTTGGGTATGGGCAACTTAAGCATGGGATCGAGTACAGATGCTTTGAATATTACATTATTTCCAGACATTTGCAGTAGCACTCCTTTTTTGACAAATCTATTTGATGTCAAATTGACACCTTATGTCTCTCCTAAGGATGCAAAGAACGGAATTGTTGCTGAGCCAACCACCGTCTATAAGCACATCACAGGAGAAGATAAGCCCAAGGGATTTGTAGCACAAATAATGGAGAGTATCTTTGGTGCAGAAGAAGAAATCGACAACTCTGTCAATATTTCACAGCTGACAAAAAAACAGAATAATGCTGTTCTGGCTCTTAAAAGGGCAATTTCTGCCGATGTCGATAAAAAGACAGGTATTACGACTATATCTGTCACACTTGATGACCAACTGATGGCCACAGAGCTTGCAGATACCGTATGCAATAGACTTCAGAACTATATTGACTTATATAGGACTAAGAAGGAAAGAGACAATCTTGAATACTATTCAAAACTGGCAGACGAAGCTCAGGAAAAGCTTGTAGCAGCGCAAGCCGCGTATGCATCAAGTATGGACTATGACCGAGACGTTTCCCTTCTTTCTCTCAGCAGCAGGAAGGACAGACTTCAGCAAGAAGCAGATCTGGCCAACCAGATTTATTCGCAAATGGCACAACAACGAGAATTGGCACGAGCAAAGGTTCAGGAAATGCGTCCAGTCTTCGCTGTGATCGAACCCGCAACCCTCCCTCAGAAACCCAATAAGAGCCGCAAGAATACCGTTCTCGCATTTGGTTTCGTCGGATTCTTCCTATCTGCAGCTTGGTTCTTACTCGGAAAGGATTTCGTTGAAGAGAACCTTAAGCAAATCAAAGAAAAGATGGCAGAAATAAAGGATGGTAATCCTTCGAAATAACTTTGAGGAATAAATCAAAAAGAGGCCGTGTCAAAAGCCACAGCCATAATTAAAAAACAAGTATCACCACCTTCGCTATAAGCAATTATAGAGAGGGTGGTGATATTTATATTTGATATTTTTCAAGGTCGTGTCAAAGCCTCTACAATCTCATCAACATCATCTGCCAATTTGATGATAAGATTCTTGTACCGGCCATTATCGAGCATGTGCTGCATGAACGGTACGACAGGGACGTCTTCCGTCCAGAAGTGCTTACCGACGAAGACCATCGGACTCGGATACCCGAGGCTGACGTAGTGGTTCTGCACAGCCTCCTGGAAGATCTCCTGCAGCGTACCAGCGCTACCTTCCATAAAGATCAGACCTCCATAAGCCTCAGTAAGTAGCGTATCCTCACGAATGCTATTCTCAAAGAGTTTGGCGATGTGTGTTGCAAAGGCCGACGGTGGTTCATGACCGTAGTACCAGGTAGGAATAGAAAGACTCTTATATTCTGAAGTAAGCGGGAATCGCTCCATCACCTTGAAGGCCTGTGCCAACCAACCAGCATCCTGATAAGTCGGGGCCAGACTTAAGATCTCAATGGCCTCATCGATCTCCTCCTTCGTATGTCCAGCCATGTAAGCTCCGAGATGAGCTGCCTCCATCGCGCCAGGACCTCCTCCGCTAATCATCAGATAACCCATTTCAGTCAGGCGCTTGCTGACATCTACTGCCTGACGATAAGCCTTGGTGGTACGTGCCAATCCGTGGCCACCCATCATACCCACAACCTGCTGTTGCTCATATTCTTTCAAGAACTTCTTCATGGCCACTCGCACACGCAAGTCATGAAAGGCACGTGCGGCAATCTCATACGGCAGATCCGTGATCTTTCCTGTCTCGACCATGTGTTTGTATACACGCGTATCGTAGCAACGATCAAAGCTGCTAGGATCATTGTAGTCGAAGACATCAAACAGTTCCTGAATAGAGTAGAGACTGGTACGCTCCAGATTGTATGGTACTGAGACAAGGTAGTTACCAAACCTTACTTGATCTAAAAGGCTCATACGTATTGTGTTATGTTTCTATAATTTCAAGGTTATTTTGCGAGCGATAAGAGAAAATCTCCCCGCACCTATTTTTTCTGTCTCTTGACGAGCACAAAGACAATAACGAAAACCAGCAGCGCTCCTACGCTGTCGGCCAGGAAATCGAGCCACTCACCACTGCGACGGTGATTGGTGCAGTGTTCCTGCAAGATCTCAATCACTCCACCAAGCACGATAGGCCACCACAAGGCGATAACGCTGATATGTGGCCAGTGGAGCGTATCTCTCTGCACAGTCTTCAGTTTGAACCCCTGAAGACCATGCTGCTTAAAGTGTTCGTAAAGCACCACCGCTGCCAATCCTCCGTACATGACCATGTGTGTCCACTTGTCAAAGAATCGCACGTTCTCGAGTTCCGGGATCTCTGGAGGTGTGAAGAATGACAAGTAGAAGATGGCTACAAGCGTCAGTAGCGTCAGCGGATATTTCTGTAGGAAATTCTTCATTAAAGCATTGCTATAAGTTTATCCACATCCTCCGCCTTCGTTGCCCAACTGGTGCAGAAACGTACCGCAGTATGCTCTGCATCAACCGGTTCCCAGATCTCGTAGAGGAAGTCCTTGCCGAAGCGCTCCATCTCAGCCTTGTTGAGGATAGGGAACTGCTGGTTGGTAGGACTCTCCATCAGGAGCTTATAGCCTTTGGCAACAAATGCATCGCGGATACGCTTAGCCTGCACATTGGCATGACGAGCGATCTCGAAATAGAGATTGTCGGTAAAGAGTGTCTCGAACTGAATACCGAGCATACGGCCCTTGGCCAGCATGCCACCATTCTGCTTGATGTTATAGCGGAAGTTCTTCTTCAATGAATCAGCTGTGATGACGATCGCCTCACCGAACATAGCACCCTGCTTGGTACCACCAAGATAGAACACATCGGCCAACTGAGCCAGCTCTGGCAACGTAATGTCGCAAGCATCGCAAGTCAGGCCATAACCCATACGAGCACCGTCGATAAAGAGAGGCAACTCCAGACGATGGCAGACCTCACTGATCTTAGTCAACTGCTCCTTGCTATAGATCGTACCATATTCGGTCGAGAACGAGATATAGACCATCGCTGGCTCTACACAATGGCAAGGATCCTCAGAGGCACGATGAGCCACGACAAGCTCCTCGATCTGCTCTGCCGTGATGAGACCCTGCTGGTGAGGCAAGGTGATGCACTTATGGCCAATATGCTCAAGCGCACCGGTCTCGTGCACGTTGATATGGCCACTGGTGGCACAGATCACACCCTGATGATGACGGAGGATCGATGCGATGACTGTGACATTGGTCTGCGTGCCACCTACCATAAAATGCACATCTGCATCCGGACGCTGACAAGCCTCACGGATCAGTCGACGTGCATTGTCGCAATGTGGATCGAGGCCATAGCCTACACTCTGTTCGTCGTTAGTTGCTACCAGACGCTCCAGGATCTTTGGATGAGCGCCGTTATTATAATCGCACTGGAACTGGATCATTCTAAAAGGAAGAATTAAATGTAAACAATAGATTTTTTGGTTTAACCCGTGCAAATATAAGCGATTTTTGTGATATTTGCAAAAATCATCCCACAAAATCAAAGTTTTTTAATAATAATTGCAACGAAAAGAATAAACTGGGACGCATTTATGGCTTTGTGTCTGAACGAAACCATCACCTGGTTCTCATCTATGGTTTCGTGCAAGAACGAAACCATAACCTGGGTCTCGTCTATGGCTTCGTGCTGGAACGAAACCATAACCTGGGTCTCGTCTATGGTCTCGTGCTTGAACGAAACCTTAATCTGGTTCTCGTCTATGGTTTTGAAATTTTCCTGAGTGGGTCTTCATACCCTTGTATTGTTATTAGTCCCCTAAAGGGGGACAATAACTAATACTAAGGGGTTCAGAACCCACTCAGGAAGTCTCAAAAAAAGGTATTGTCTCACGACAATACCTTTCCTTGTTCTGCCATTACTGACAGAGATTTTTCTCAATTTATTTCATCCGAAGATGAAAATACTTTATTTAGTCTATCATACAGAGACGAGACCGAAGTCCGTCTCTTGCAGGATTGCTGTCTCACGACGGTGCTTCCTGCGGAGAGATATCTTTAATTATGAGTAGCCGAGCGAGAAACGGTCTTTCCTGAAACCTTAGCAGCACTCCAACTTTCCCACGTAGCAGCAGTGTTATTAGTCACCCAAGTGGTAAAGTTAGTGTAAGCCTCATTAATAGGTGTCAGCTCGGTTGGCCACTCCCACTCTTCTGGAAGAAGAATGATCTGTGGAGCCTTACTGTTCTTGGTAGATTCCTTAACATTCTGGACCTCGTGAAGAGATTCACCATGATCCTTTACTACTACTGAGAAGTTCCTCCAATTTGATGAAATGTTTTCAATTGCAGTATTCAAAGTAAACTCTTTTGATGTGCGAGTTACACCCTTCGAACCTGCATTTACGACCTGATCATCAGTGGTATCTTCTTCAAACGCATTAGTCTTAGTACAAATCTCAGTACCATTATACTTGAGAGTAAATCCAAGAGTACCACCTGCAGCAAGAACCTTTACCTTGGTAGATTTCCCTATTGTCTGTACCGACCAAACGACATCATTAAAGTCATAGTCGAAAGAACCGCCAAGGTCCTCGCAAGCGAGAATCCAAGTGATTGGCGCAGGATCAGGACCTGGTGTTGGAGTTGGCGCATCCTCATAAATTGCGTAGAAGCAGATATTCTCATCATCACCAGTCGCAGTCATATTGGCAGGCGTCTCGAACCAGCTATCTGGGAGGATATCACCAGTTGGTGTGAGTGACCAGCCTTTGAATCGCTTCTCAGATGGAGCAGTTGGATCGGTGTTTGGCTTGTTGAATGTCGCATTCTCTCCAACTGCCTGCTGCTTGTGGATATCTGCTGCATTGGTTTCAGGATCGTCCTTGCCACAGTCATCGCTTCCATAAACGGAAGAATCATAATTCTTATGCCATGTGATGGTGTATGACTTGCCTACTGGTGCCCATACAGCATAATAGTGGATGGCATCAGTGCTGTTGGTTGGCACACTAGCAGAGATCTCTTTGTTTCCAGAAGTGGCAGTATAGCTAGTTGACCAGCCAACGAACGTATAACCATAACGGGAAGGCTCCGAATTATCTCCACTAGAATTCTTAGGATTTGTATAAGGTGCTCCCTGATTAAGAGTATAGCTGTCGAACAAATCATTTTCTTCGTGCTGGTGGTTATAGTTCAAATGCCACTTGACAGGAACGGTGACAACAGTATTGTCAGGGTCAGAGTTTGGTGCACTTACCATAAAGACCATATCATTCAAGTCCCTATCGCCTGACACATCACCGAAAGCGAGGAAGGTTTTCCCTTCAACCGTCCAAGAAATACACTGTACCTGACCAAGGGTCTTAAGTTCCTCTTCTGTGTGAGAAAGTTCACCTTGATAGTCATGGAACAAGCGCTTATTGATGGTTGGAAGTGAGTAATTGAAGTGCTCACCAAGTTTATAGCCACCCTCTTTATCAGATTGGAAACATTTGACAGGATGAGTCTTCAGTCTATCAATAGCATCAGAAGATTCTGGGGTATCAGTCTTAAGAGTATTAATCCAGAATACTATCTTGTAGCCTTCTGGCCACTCGTATGTACCCTGAGAATCATTGCCATCTTCGCCAAAGAACATTGGACGATAAGTAGTACCAACAATACCATGTTGTGCAACCCATGCGAAACGCTCTGAAGGAGAATAACAGTTTGGCAGATGTTGATGTGAATCAGAATAAATACCCGTTCCATTTACATCACATGCACACACAAAATCATTTCCTCTATCTGGATATGTACCGTTCCAAGTCAAATTTATACTGGTTCCGTTTGAAAGAGGATAAGAATAATTGTAATCCCAGTCTGCCAAAGAGCCATGGTCATCTCCTGCTACTGAAGTGCCAGTTTTCCATTCTCCACGATAGATGTTCTGTGAAGGACGACCATCCTCAATCAACACATAGTGCTTGAGTGCGATAGGATCTATATTAGCCTCATCTTCTGCCTTGTAATAGATATAGCCGAACTGGTTGCTATATGCAGTACAACCGAATACGTATGGAAGCTCGATTACCTGATTAGCAGTTGTTACAATTGAGAAGCCATTCTCCATTTTTCGCATGGTTGGCTCATCATAATAGACTCCAAGCTTTCTAGAATCCCATATTGGAACCGATTCTGCAAAAAAAGCACAGAATTTACCATCTTCAAAACCGAAGAAAGAGTTGAGTGTAGCCAAATCAATGGATGAAGAAGCAACTTGCTCTACGCCATCGAGGTACTGGAAGGTAGGATGAACAAAAATATAACGAGGTTGTGCATTTGGCTTAAGAACCCATGTCGATTCATCTGTCAAGACAAACAATGCTCCATCGTCATCTTTAGAACATGGCAATATATTGAAACAAGTTTTGAGAGACTCGTTTGTCCAAGGTCCATTGTAAGTACCATCAACAATTTTTGAATAATTGGTTACAGCATCTTGTTTCCAATCAGAAAATGACTTTGAATCTTTCCAATTAGCATTACCAGTTTTTCCATTTGGATCCCAGTACATAGTAATTGTACCATCATGATTATCTTCTGCGAAGTTTGCATCTTTCAAAACTGCAGTTGAAAAGTCATTAGGCTCAACTTTGACAAAAGCACAAATTGATTCATCCGTAAATGGAGAATTGTTTGATATTGTTTTGTCGTATTGATTATAGGTTACAATACCACTACCTTTAGCGTATGTTATCCAATCCTCGAGGGACTTGACATTATTCGAGTTTTCATAACTATCAGTACTTGGATATTTGATACCTTCAAACTTTGTTGTTGATCTGGTCTTGTCGAAGTATGTGTACTCGGCAGTCGCATTTTCTCCAGTTCTCTGAGTAGTAGGACAAGTACCGCTGAATGATGATACCTCAGTCACATTACCAACACCAGCACGAGTCATTGGCATCTGGATGTCACCAATGCCGAGGAAGCCATTGACGATGCTATACTGGCTGAATATCTTATACTCCCCATCCTGCTCCACAGTCACGAATACATTGTCGCTGCCCTTGATGGCATCGAAGTCGATAGAACCCTTACCGTCCTTGAGCATGATCTGAGCGAGGAGGCGGGTCTCTGAGTTACGAGGATCACCGGTGCAGATGTTCATCTTGGCAGTGCCAGTGAGGCCTGGGAGGTTAACATTGGCCTTGACGAGAGTAGCCATCGACCAATCCTGGTTTGGATCTGGAGTTCCAAAAACTTTCTCGAAATGTGCGGCATACTCAGCGTTCTTGATCTCTTGAGCGGAGAAGCCATTCTCAAAATCCTGACATCCTACGACTGCAAGACCTGTGGCAAGTAAGGATAGAATTCTAAATGCTTTTTTCATTTGAAAGAGTAAATATTATAAAAATTGAGTAAATTACATCGAATACAAATGGACGCAAAAAAAGGACGTGAAATCTGTTTTCACATCCTTATAACGGGCACCTGGAATAAAGCCTTGTAGCAGATGTTACAAACAAACTTCACGCCCGAACCTATATACGAATTAGGACACTATACCCGATAACCGGATATAGAGCCTGGCTATATACAAGTCAAGCGAGAAGTGTTTTGACATCTATTCTGCTACAAAATTTTCCAGGTTTTGTTATAAAGAATAAACGAAAACGCTTCTGTTAACGCTAAGGATAAGCCAAAAAGCCGCCCTTAGACGATGCAAAGTTATATATATTTTAAATAGGTCGGTACAGAAAAAGATAAAAAAGTACAAAAAAAATTGATTGAAGGGCAAAAAAGGAGGTGATAGTTGCAAAAAACGAGAAATATGTGTATCTTTGCCCCTCAAAAAAAGTACAAATACGAACTTTTGGCACATGAAGCAGTTGACTCTCAACCTCCTGACTATGGTCCTGACCTTAGGCCTCGGTCAGATGGCCCTGGCGCAAGCACCATCGAACACCTGGAATCCGAACTTGCCGAACGGCATGTACCGCAATCCTGTCATCGACGCCGACTACTCCGATCCGGATGTCTGTCGCGTTGGCAACGACTACTACATGACCGCCTCGAGCTTCTGCGACGTCCCAGGCCTGCCTATCCTCCACAGCACCGACCTGGTCAACTGGGAACTGATCGGACACGCCATTGTCGATGACTATCCTGTCCTGCCAGAATATGCAGGTACCGACCTCGACTGGCGTCAGAAGGTGCAACATGGCAACTACGTATGGGCACCTTCCATCCGCTATCACGACGGCTGGTTCTACATCTACTGTGGCGATCCAGATCAGGGTCTCTTCATGACCAAGACACAGGATCCTCGCGGTCCATGGGAACCGATCGTATGGGTCAAGAAAGGCAAAGGTCTCATCGACTGCTGCCCGCTCTGGGACGAAGACGGCAAGGCCTATCTCAGCCACGGCTGTGCAGGTTCACGTGCAGGCGTCAAGTCGGTCCTCTTCGTGGCTCCGATGTCAGCCGATGGCACGCGCGTCACAGGTCCTTCGCGTATCGTCTATGACGGCCACGAGGATCAGCCGACCATCGAAGGGACCAAGTTCTACAAGCGCAACGGTTATTATTATATAATGAGTCCAGCCGGTGGCGTCAAGTATGGCTGGCAGGTCGAGCTCCGCAGCAAGGATCCTTTCGGTCCTTACGAGGAGTACGTAGGCCTGGCACAAGGCAAGAGCAAGGTCAACGGACCTCACCAAGGCGCATGGGTCGATACGCAGAATGGCGAGGACTGGTTCCTCCACTTTCAGGACAAGCACGCCTACGGTCGCGTCGTACATCTCCAGCCAGCCGTGTGGAAGAATGACTGGCTTGTCATCGGTGATGACCGTGACGGTGATGGCTGTGGCGATGCTGTGGCCAAATGGAAGAAGCCAAACCTTCCTGCCATGCCAAACGTGCAGCCAGCAGAAGACGATGAGTTCGACTCTACGACCCTCGGCCTGCAGTGGCAATGGAAAGCTCCGTGGAGCCACTACTGGTACTTCTGCGATGCCAAGAACAGCCGTCTCCGCCTCTACGGCGTGCAGATGCCAGCCGGCAGCAAGAACCTCTACGACTGTCCGAACCTCCTGATGCAGAAGTTCCCTACCGAGAACTTCACCGCCACCGCCAAGCTCCGCTTCATCCCTAATCCGGATTACAAGCCACGCTACGAGCAGGCCGGCATGATCATCGAAGGTCTCGACTATGCAGCGCTCAAGCTCGTCGACACGCCAGAAGGTATCGTCCTGCAGCAGGTCACCTGTCTCGGTGCAGACAAAGGCAAGGCCGAAGTCATCAACGCTTCGGTCAACATCGAGCGCCAGAAGCTGCCAGAGCCATACACGGTCAAGTATGCGAAGGATGACATCCCTAAGAGCCGCACCGCCTCGGTCGATGTCTATCTCCGCGTCAAGGTACACAGCGAAGGTTCGGAGAACCAGATCCGCAGCCTCGTGCAGTGCTACTACAGCCTCGACAATAAGCATTGGCAGGCGCTTGGCAATGAGTTCGAAGCCAAGGAAGGCAAGTGGATCGGTGCCAAGCTCGGATTCTTCAACACGCGCAGCGAGACGAAGAATGACGCCGCCTTCCTCGATATTGACTGGATAAGGTTCGAAAAATGATTAATGAATAATGATTAATGATTAATTCTTGCCACGCGCAATCTCACGACCCTGAGGTCTTGTGACATCTGGGATTATTCATTTCATTATTAATTATTCATTATTAATTATTCATTATTGATGAATTCAATATTAGTTCTTTTCATCATCGCCCTCTACTTCTGCATGGTCTTCGGCGTCAGCTGGTGGACCACTCGCAGAAAAGATACTGACTCGCAGAGTTTCTATCGTGGTGACCGCAAGAGCCCCTGGTGGGTCGTAGCCATCGCCATGATCGGTACCAGCATCTCGGGTGTGACCTACGTCAGCGTACCAGGTATGGTGGCCACCAGCAGCATGGGATACCTCCAGATGGTCCTCGGCTTCGTGGCTGGCTATTTTGCCGTGGCCTACATCCTGTTGCCGCTCTATTACCGTCTCGGTCTCTCGAGCATCTACGTCTATCTGGAGCAACGCTATGGCCAGTCGGCACATCGCACCGGTGCAGCGTTCTTCCTCCTGAGCAAGTTCCTCGGCTGTGCCGTCCGTATGTACCTCACCGCCGTCGTCCTGCAGCTCGTCTTGTTCGAAGGCTTAGGGATGCCATTCGGTCTCAGCGTGGCGTGTATCATGCTTATCGTGTGGCTCTATTCGTTCCGCGGTGGTGTCAAGACACTCGTCTGGACCGATCTCCTGCAGACGCTCTGTCTCCTTGCCGCCATGATCGGGTTCGTCGTCTATGTCTCTAAGGCGATGGGCCTCAGCGCCTCAGGTCTCTACACCACGATCACCGAGAGTCCGATGAGCCGCATCTGGTTCTTCGACGATGCCAACGACACGCGCTTCTTCTGGAAGCAGTTCCTCGGCGGCGCCTTCACCACCATTGCCATGACCGGCCTCGATCAGGACATGATGCAGAAGAACCTCTCGTGTACCTCGCTCAAAGAAGCGCAGAAGAACATGGTCTCCTACGGTTTCGGCTTCCTGCCGGTCAATCTGGTGTTCCTCTCGCTGGGTATCCTCCTCTACACCTACGCCGGCCAGCTCGGCATGTTAGAGGCCGATGGCACCCTGCATGAGGTCATGGCCAATGGCACAGCGGCTCCACTCAAGTCCGACGAGCTCTTCCCCTACCTGGCCACGGGTATCAATCCGCTGACAGGTACACCGTTCCTCCCGATCATCGTCAGCATCCTCTTCGTCCTCGGCCTCATCGCCGCCGCCTTCTCTTCTGCAGGCTCCGCTGTGACCGCACTTACCACGTCGGTGATGGTAGACTTCATGCAGCCACAGAACGACGAATCTGAGGCACGTCAGCGCCGTTTTAAGGTACATCTGATCAACTCCATCCTCATGGGTATGATGATCTACCTCTTCCACCTCCTGGCCAGCGGTTCGGTCATCAACGCCGTCTACGTCGTCGCCAGCTACACCTACGGTCCGCTCATCGGTCTCTTCTTCTTCGGCCTCTTCACCAAGGTCAAGGTTCGTGATGGCTTCATCCCCGTCATCTGCATCCTCTCTCCGATCCTCTGTTTCATCCTCGACCAGAACAGCGAGGCGTGGTTCAATGGCTACAAGATCGGCTACGAACTGCTGTTGATCAATGGTGGCATCACGGCGTTAGGACTACTAATATTTAGAAAGAAATGAAGAAATTAACCACCGCTCTCCTCTCCCTGCTCAGCATCTTCACCTGCTGTGCCGACAAGCCGTCGGCGCCAAGACTTCCGCTGTCCGATATCAGCTACCGCTATGGCTCGCAGATGATCGCCTTCCCGGAGTTCAGCATGCGATTCTTCTCGGCCAATGACAGTGTCTTTGCCATCGTCTTCAACATCGATCAGATCCAGTATTCCCGCTATCTGATCAAGCAGGAAGGTATCATGCAGCGCATGAAGCAGATCATTCTCGACGAGAAGATGTACCGCTACAAGTCTTCATATAGCAATCCTCACGTCCTCGATGGCGACGGCTGGTCGTTCAACGCCACTTTCTGCGATGACGTCGATGACCGTCACCAGCACATGGAGTGGATCAGCAGCGGTGGCAGCAACAAATGGCCAGGTGGCAAGGGCCTCAAGCGCATCGAGAGTGCTATGAAGGAAGCGCTGACCGATGCCGAGTTCCTCTATATCTGCGACGAGAACGGTCACGAAGTCTCCACTGCACCAGCGGCCGATGACTCCGTGTCCGAAGAAACACCCAACGAATAATCAATGAAAGATCCTATTTATTATAGTTTCAAGTGGTATATCAAGCAGGTGCACGACACCATGCTGCTCCGCAAGAGATACGTCTTCGGCGAAAAGAACCTTCCCAAGGACGGCGACCGCTATTTCATTGTCTGCAATCACCAGAACACCGGCAATGATCCGCTCAACATCCTCTTCGCGCTGCCACAGCGGATCCGCATGTGTGCCATGGCTCGTGCCAATCTCTTTGAGATCCATCCCAAGATCACGAGCTTCCTCCATTGGGTAGGTATGGTACCGGCCTTCCGTTTCGGTTTCGAAGGTGGCGAAGGTATCGAGAGCAACTTCTCCTCGTTCGACCAGGTCTCAGAGCGCCTCAACGCCGGCTATCCGTTCGTCGTCTTCCCTGAGGCTGGTCACACCCAAGGCCACTATCTCGGCCGATTCACCACGGGTACCGTCCGCATCGCCTTCCTTGCTGCCGAACATAACGGATGGAAGGAAGACATCAAAATCCTCCCTACGGCCACCCATTACAGTGATTACTTCGATGTGCAGATCGACTTCATCTGGAAGGTAGCACCTGCCGTCTCGCTCCAGCCTTACTACGAGGAGTTCCAGCAGCATCCTGCCACCGTCATGCGAAAGGTCACTCACCAGATACATGACACCATCCAGCAGATGATGCTCGACGAAGGCGCCGAAGACTATGAGACCAAGGACTTCCTCCGTCTCTCCACGCTCAACTATCCGCAGCGTGACCGTCTCGCCTTGCCACAGCGTCTGGAGAAAGACCAGGCCTTTGCCAGCCGTCTCAACGCTCATCCCAAGTACACTGAGATCATCGCGTCAGCCAAGCAGCTACAGGAGAAGCTCCTGCAGATCGGCACCACCGAGCTTGTCCTCTCCTCACAGCCAGGCGTCGCAGCCACGCTCCTGCAGGGTCTCGTGCAGCTGCTGCTCCTCCCCCTCTGGCTCCTGTTCCTCTGGCCACACGCTCTCTGCTACGGCCTGCCACTGCTGATGCTGAAGACCGACCGTATGTTTACCAACACCTATCGCTACGTCTTCGCCACGCTGTTCATCTATCCGATCACGGCGCTCATCACGCTCCTCGTCCTCGGCTTAGGCTACGGCCTCTGGTGGCAATCCATCCTCTGGATCGCACTCTGGCCTCTCACCGGCAAGCTGGCATGGTACTACTATCAGCAGCTCAAGAAGCTCAAGCGCGCCTGCTGTGTCCTCCTCCATCCTAAGGAGTGCCAGGAGGCCATGCAGCTCAGAGATCGCATTGCAGACCTATTAGGTTAATCAAAAACAATTAGCACCTTACATTCATAACAAGCAACAAAACAAAAATTCTATGACAAGAGAAGAAATCATCTCCCGCATCAATCCTCGCATCGCCGAGGAGTTCGAACTCGAAGAGTCGGTCATCACCCCTGATGCCATCATCTACGACACCCTGGACCTCGACAGCATCAGCCTCATCGACCTCGTCGGTATCGTACAGGCGCTCTTCCGCATCAAGCTTGAGAAGAACGAACTCGAGCAGATCAAGACCTTCAACGACCTCTACGACTATATTGAGTCACATCAATGACGCAATTCTTCATCCGTATCTATCACTTCTTCGACCGTCACCGCGCCTTGTGGCTGACGTCGATGGTCCTTCTTCTGGGTTTCTTCGGTTACTACTCCACCAAGATCTACCTCGAGGAGGATATCGTGCGCCTGCTCCCCGCCTCTCACAACGAGGATGGCAGCGTCAAGCTGGCGTTCTCCAACCTGCGTATCAAGGACAAGACCTTCATCGTCTTCGAAGACCAGCAAGGCCTTGGCGTCGATAGCATCTGTCAGGTGGTCGATGCATTCTGCGACTCACTCCTCGCTGTCGAGGAATCCCTTCCCGAAGAGCAGAAGACCATCGCCGACCTCTTCTCGAGCCTCTCTACCGAAGACCTCCTGTTCGACGCCATCGCCTACGCCGAGGAGCATCTGCCGACCTTCGTCGACACTTCGTGCTACGCCGCCTTTGACACGTTGCTCAATGAGAGTGCCGTCACCCGTCAGATGCTCGATCTCCGCGATCAGGCCAATACCGTCATCGGCGGCGCCTTCCCTGAGCTCCTGACCATCGATCCTATCGGCATGCGTCACGTCCTGCAAGATCAGTTCCTCGAGCTCCGCTCTACACTCAGCGGTTCTTATCGCCTGGTCAACGGACACCTCTTCGTCCCTGATTCCACCATGGCCGTCGTCATCCTCACCCCTCTCTATTCGGGTACCGACTCCGGCCATAACATCCCGCTCGTCGAGCGTATCAACGGCATCAAGTCACACCTGCAGGCGCAGGCTCCTGGCGTCAACATCGGCTACTATGGCACCACCGTACGCGGCGCCTACAACTCATGGACCATCAAGCATGACATCATGCTCAACATCCTCGGATCATTGGCCTTGGTGCTGCTCGTCATCTGCCTCTGTTTCCGCAACTGGAACACCATCCCGCTCCTACTCCTTCCCGTCGGCTTCGGCGCTGTCTTCGGCCTCTCCATGATGTATTTCATCAAAGGCCAGTTCTCGCTCCTCGCCCTGGGTATCGGAGCCATCGTCCTCGGCGTGGCACTCAGCTACGTCCTGCACGTCATCACTCATTATAAATATGTCGGCGATCCTGTGCAGGTCTTACGCGACCAGGTCAAGCCAGTCCTCATGGGATGTGTCACCACCATCGGCTCGTTCCTCGGCCTGATCTTCATCAATACCGATCTGCTGCAGGACTTCGGCCTCTTCGCCTCCTTTGCCATCACCGGCACCACCGTCTTCGCCTTGATCTGGCTGCCACCGTTCTTCAATAAGGAGAAGAACCGCGTCAACCAGCGCGCCTTTGCGCTCATCGACCGTCTCAATGCAGCACGTCCCGATCGCAGCCGTCCGCTCCTCCTGGTCATCGCTGCACTCACCTGTCTCAGCGTCGGCTATTACCTCTGGGGTGGCACCAACTTCGACGCCGACATGCGCAACCTCGGCTATATTGCCGACGATCAGGCCGAGATGGAAGCCCGTGTCCGTCTTAAGTCGACCAATGGTCTCCGCTCTCAGTATTTCGCAGCAGGTGGCGCAACGATGGAAGAGGCGCTCCAGAATTTCGGCCTCCTCACCGCCAAGCTCGACTCTCTGCAGGATGCTGGCCTCGTCGATCATTACTCGCAGACCTCCAAGCTCTTCATCCCGCTCCACATCCAGCAGCAGCGTATCGACGCCTGGCAGGCTTACTGGACGGACGAGCGACTCGCTACGGTGCGCCAGCTCATCGCCCGATGTGCACCCGTGGCAGGACTTAACCCCGAGGCCTTTGCGCCGTTCTACGAGGCTGCTACGCGCTCCTACGAGCCCGATGCACTCTACGAGGCAGGTCTCATCCCTACCGGCTATCTGACCACCACCATGGAGCAGTCGTACGACAGTTCGTATCTCTGTTTCTCGACCGTCTATTGCGAGCTCGACTCCGTCCGCAGCGACTCGACCCACTATCACCGCATCTGTGACGCCATCGCCAACGAGCCGAACCTCATGGTGCTCGATACCTACTACTATGCCACCGATACGCTCCGCCAGCTCGGTCAGGACTTCGATGTCCTGCAGTGGGTCAGCATGGCCTTCGTCCTGCTCGTCCTGCTCCTCTCCTTCCGCTGGAACCTGAAGATCGCCTTGCTCTGCTTCCTCCCCATCGTCATCTCCTGGATCATCGTCCTCGGTGCGATGAATATCTTCCATCAGCAGTTCAACCTGATCAACATCATCATCTCGACCTTCATCTTCGGCATCGGTGTCGACTACTCGATCTTTATCATGTGCGGATTGAGGACCCCTCCAGCTCCCCTCAAAGGGGAGGGAGAAAAGTCACCTTCTGAGCATGAGAATCAAGTCCTCAAGTACCACAAGACCGCCATCATGCTCTCGGCGCTCGTCCTGGTCATCACCGTAGGCTCAATGAACTTCGCCACCCACCCCGCCATCCGCTCCGTCGGCTTCGCCACCCTCGTCGGCCTCATCAGCGCCGTCGTCTTCGCGTATGTGGTAGAACCTTACATTTATCGGAAGGTGAAGAAATAAATCAAAAAGAGGGCGTGTCAAAAGTCCATGATTAGACTTTTGTACGTCCTCTTTTTATTTTCAAGCCACTATCTTTATTGAGAAGTATTCTTCAGGACTGAAATCTTTGATTTTGGTCAAATCTGGGCTTAAAACCGGCTTATA
>JAZQQH010000121.1:0-45090 GCA_045628985.1 Bacteroidales bacterium
TCAAATGGTATTTTAGAAGGACATGTGAACAAACTCAAAACAATCAAAAGAACTATGTATGGTCGTGCTGGTATTAACCTACTTGCCATCAAGATGTACTTAGCTGAGGATGTGTTTTTCAACTAAATTGAAGAAGAACCAAAAAAGTTGCCTTCAAATTTGAATTTTTTTTGAAAGGTTACTATATTAATGCTGAGTTGTGTCGCATTTTGGCACATCTCAGCATTATTTTTTGCACAAAACAAAACGATATACGCTATGAAGACAACCGAAAAGAAGATGAATTTGAAGAAGATGTCAGCTATTGCTCTGGCTATGGAGATTGCATCACGTACCAAGGACCAGGAAAATCTGGCGATGGAAGGCGAGGTGCTACAGCTGACGAAGGAATTGGCAAAGCGATTGGGCTTGACTCCTATGCAAGCGATGTTGTTCTCTGTGTTTGTAGATCAGTTTACTGATTCACACATTTTTTATCGTGACATTGCTAACCATTTTGATGTGCGCCCTCTGCAAGTGTTGTCTGTGAGGGAGGAAATCGATGCTTTGGTACAGCGTGGGGCCATCATGCGACGTAGGGACCGCGATGGAGATGTCACCTTTCGCGTACCAAACAAAGTGCTGGATTGCCTGAAAAAAGATACACTGCCCGAGCCTGATCCTATCGATGGCCTCACGGCGCAGGAGGTGATGAATCTGGTGTTTAGTTATCTGGAGATGCGAGACAAAGAGGAGATTGAGGATGATGATTTGTATGCGCGCTTGCATACGCTGATTGAAAGTAATAAGCAACTTTTGCTTTGCCAGCGCCTGCAGGGATTGCATCTTGATGATACTGACTTGGTGCTCTATCTGGCTATGTGCATGATTTATATGAACGATCATGATGAGCATATTGCGCGTTGCGATCTGGATGACTACTTCTCACGTAGCAATTTTCGCAGGCACATGAATGAACTTGAGCAAGGTTCGCATGTGCTGATGTCAAAGAAACTTGTAGAGTATTCGAATGATGATGGACAGGTGGAGACCGATCGTTGGCGCATCACCAACTATTCGAAAGAAGAAATTCTTACCGAGCTGCACCTTGCCGTAAAGACCGAAAGTCGTGCTAATGTGACACGTCACGAGGATATCACGCCTAAGACATTATATTATAATACACGCGTGAGTAAGCAGGTCGGTGAGTTGCAGGACCTTCTGAGCGAAGACCGTATGCAACGCGTAATGCAGCGACTGAAGGATCGTGGCATGCGCCGAGGCTTTACCTGCCTCTTCTACGGCGGCCCTGGCACAGGAAAGACTGAGACGGCTCAGCAGCTGGCACGCCTCACGGGGCGCGACATCATGCTGGTGGATGTGCCCAGTATCCGATCGAAGTGGGTAGGTGAGACAGAGCAGAACATAAAGGCGGTGTTCGAACGTTATGGCAAGCTGGCTCGTAACAATGCCAAGGCTCCTATCCTCCTCTTTAACGAAGCAGATGCCTTGCTCAACAAGCGTGCGGAGGGTGCTACGAGAAGCGTAGACAAGATGGAGAATGCCATGCAGAACATTATCTTACAGGAGATGGAGCAACTGGAGGGTATCATGATTGCTACGACCAACCTCACAGGTTCACTCGATGCCGCCTTCGAGCGTCGCTTCCTCTATAAGATTGAGTTCGAGAAGCCTTCTCCTGCTGAACGTCGCCACATCTGGCAGTCGATGCTGCCTGACCTGACGGAGGAGGATGCACTTTCCCTCGCTCAGCGCTTTGACTTCAGTGGTGGCCAGATTGAGAACATCGCCCGTAAACGTATCGTGAGCGACATTCTGGCCGACCGTGATTCTATTGACCTTGATGCAATAATAGAGAGTTGCAAGTGTGAGTCTCTATGTAAGGGGAATGCTCGCAAGATCGGCTTCGGATTCGGAGATTGATAACAATTAGCAATCCCCCGCGCAATCTCAAAAGTGGAAGCGAGGGGGATTATTCTGCTATCCTGACATTTCTAAAACCTTATTAGTTGCGAATTTGGCATGTTTTGGCACAAAAAGTTTCTGTTTGCTCGGTTTTGGAATGAAAAATAATCAGTATTTTTGCACTTATAAAGAACACACTGCAACAAATCGGGTTTTATCTATGGATCAAAACGCAATACTTGAGAAACTGAAAGCATGCGTCATGCGCAAATTCAACCATTCACTCGAAACACCGTCTGACTTTGACTATCTGTCGATCAAGGTTAAGAAGACGACGGGCGAAGACATCAGTGCCACGACGCTGAAACGTATCTTCGGCTATATACAGACGGAGAGCTTCCCGCGTCGCTCCTCCTTGGGTGTACTGGCTCGCTATCTGGGATATCTGGGATGGGGTAATTTTGTGGAAAATGCGGAGATCTGCTCTGCTTTTGTGCAGAATGATGTGCTGCTGGAGAGCCAGTTGTGCGAGGGTGATACGGTGCAGCTGGAGTGGAGACCTGATCGTAAGGTCATTCTTCAGGCCATGCAAGGTAAGCGCTTTCAGGTGATTGAGAGCCACAATGCCAAGATACAGAGCGGTGACGAGATGACTATCATGATGCTGGCCCTGAATCAGCCGCTACAAGTGACCGATGTGGTACGTGATGGCCGCAACATCGGCAATTATATCGCTGGCACAGAGGGTGGACTTACTGTGCTGAAAGTAACCGAACGAAAAGAGGAATCAGACAATGTCGCAGTTTTATAGCGAACCCCTTTCAGAGGCTGCATCTATGAGTGACTCTTTGACTGGATTGCAGTTGCTTCATGCCTCCCAGAACGGATATACTGAGATCTTTAAGGCTCAGTATTGTGGCAAATGGCTCGTCTTCAAACGTCTGACTGAACAGATGCAGGGGGAGACTCGATATCAGCAGTTGCTCCGAAAAGAGTTTGATATCTGCTTCACGCTTAGTTCTCCTAATATCGTGCAGACTTTCGATATGAAGGAGGTGGAGCCATTGGGTACTTGTATTGTTTCCGAATTTGTGGATGGCGTAACCTGGAATCAGTACTTTGCTTCACCCGACGTCAAGCCAGAAGACACCCTTCGCATCATATATGAACTGATCGATGCACTCATCTATCTGCACCAGCGACAGATCGTACATCGCGATATTAAGCCTGAAAACATTATCATCACGCATGATGGTCACCACCCCAAGCTGATTGACTTTGGATTGGCTGACCGTCCGTTCTATTCTATCCTTAAAGAACCTGCAGGAACTGCAGATTACATGGCTCCAGAACAGCTTGAGAGTGCTACCATAGACTGTCGGTGTGACATTTACAGCCTTGGTCATCTGCTCGAACAACTTTCAGACCTTCCGGTTTATTATTATAAGGTGATTAGACGCTGCTTGGCTCCCTTAGAGCAACGTTATCAGACGGCTATGCAGGTCAAAGAGGCTTTGCTACAGATCGATCAAAACCGTCGAAAGAGGAAGATATGGACTGTCGGCTCTTTGATCGTATTACTGCAAGCCGTTCTCTTTGCCACTGCATGGTGGATTGGAAGAAATGATCAGGGTTTATCGCCGAGGAATGACGATAATGGGGTAAGTCTAGCGAAGCAAATTTCTCTTCAGTATGATGCTGAGACGCGAGACAGTATCACCTTTGCCCTTGAACGGTTTATGCAACAGGAAGGCTGGATCAAAAACATCATCAGTGAAGGTCTGGCTGAGAGAGACACTTTTGTCTCGGAGTTTACAATCAGTCATATCAAGAATATGTCGCGCAGCGAGTACTCCATGGATAATCCGCGAGGATTCACACATCGCCTGAAGTATAATATGAGTCGAATAGGGGCATTTTACGAAGTCGATTCCGAGCCCTACGAATGCAATGACTGTTCTGACAGCCTTTTCCAGCAGCAGCTAGATAACATCGTCAAGTTGCTCAATGATGGCGCTATCGGTGACAAGATGAGCATCTATGACAATCCTCTCTATCCTCCTTTGAAATATAGATTGTTGTCTGTCTACTATCCGCAAAGTCAATATATGCCATTCTGGCTGGATAAGGAAGTCGATCACTTCCTGTCTGTTCTCTTGCCAGATTCGGCAGTACGAGAGCAGTTGACTCCTGCTCGTTGTATTGACCACCGTGAGATTCTATACAACTACAAAAATGCTCATCCTATCATGAGTACGTGGGATAATTTCATGTTCATGGATTTCCTTTTCATGTACTTCCCTAAGTATTCTGTTGCATATAACGAGTCCCCTTTAGGTCAAAAGAGAAAGAGATAATTGGCCGATTATGATTGTTTTTTTGTCAATTTGATAGCAATAGCCAATTTTTTGATCCCAATCTTTTGCTTTTTAATATTATTATATATATGTTACGCCTTCTTTGATACAGACATTATTCCATCTTCATCGCAAGAAGGGCTCGCAGTGATCCGTGTAATCCCTTCCTGCATCTAAGAATGGACATCTTGCAAGCATGGCGTCCTTTCCTGCATGTAAGAATGGACGTCCTACAAGCACGGCGTCCGTTCCTACATCTCGGCATCCTCTACACTGTACCGTGTAAAGGATGACATGACCGAGAATTTCAACATCTGGTCCCAAGTGTTGAAATTCTCGGTCATGATTGTCATTTCTGATTATGATTTAGACACTCAAAAGAATCAGTTATTTGTCCAGCAGCTCGTCGATCTTGGCCACCAAGCCAGCGAACTCCTCCTCGTTATAGAGTCGGGTAAGCTTGACGATGCGGCCCTCGCGGTCGATGAGGACGTTGCGGGTGATGCCCGATTGCTTAAGGGCGTAGCGTACATAGATGCCAGCGTCAGGATCGAGACCTAAAGGATAGGTGATGCCGACTTGCGAGGCGAAGGACTGGACGGTAGGGAGAGGCTCATCGCGGTCGATACCCATGAGCACGAAGTCAGCGTTGTCCTTGTGTTTCTGCCAGATATCACGCTCGATGAAAGGCATCTCACGACGGCAGACAGAGCACCAGCTGGCAGTGAACTGTAGCATGACGACTTTGCCTCGCAGCTCGGAGAGCTTGACGGTGCGACCATCGGCCAGGGTGACGGTGAAGTCAGGAGCCATCTCGCCGACACGTACCAGATAGCCGGTCTCATCTGCATCGGCCAGCTTGACGATAGAGTCGACCTTCGGCTCACCTTCGCCTGGAAGTGGCTGGAAGACTTTTACTTCGACCGACGAGAAAGTGCTGTCTGCATTCATCTGCTCGCAGCGGAATCTGTAGTTGGTGCCAGCTACGATCTGTGAGCTGACCAGCACAGGCTTGAGATTCTCATTGTCTTTCACCGCTGAGGTAAATGCCAGAGAGTCTTCGGCCGTGAGGAGGCGAAGCTCGGAATAACCGCCACATACGACGTCTTGATTGTCAGAAGATTGAGCCTTTCTTCCGCATGAGGAAAGTGCTGCCAAGAGAATGGCTAAGGTTGGGAAAATGATCTTTTTCATGACCACAGAGATAGAAAGAATGGGTTAATGGATTACAATACGACCTTCCGGAGAGGAATAGTTTGAAGGAATGCTGCCACGCAATTTGTCACGTAAATACATTACGGTGGCTTCAACGTCTGTGATGCCAAGGTCAACGTCTGGCTTAGCATAGCGGAATGCTCCACTGCAGCCGAGTTCACGGAGTATGAAGTTCGATGAAGCAACGGTGTAGGTGCGTGAAGGATCTACGGGTTCGTACTGACCGGTTGCCTTGTTGTAGATCTCCAGATCCGACACCCTGCGTGGAGAGCCTTCTGCCACAGCGACAAAGAGGCCATCCTCTTTCACAAACTCCGCCTGAACGGAAATGTCAATGCTGAGGCGCATTCCACCTACATGTATGAAGCTGCCACTCTCGTTAGGGAGCAGGTAGTAGCTGTGCTCCAATCCGTCGAGCAGCTGCTGTCCGGTGATGGTGGCTGAGCACATCGTGTTGCTGAATGGGGTAACAGCCAGCAGGTTGTTGTAGGTGATGTCGCCCGCCTTCAGACTCTCGCGCAGACCGCCTCCGTTGATCAATGCCACATCCGTATCAAACAGATCCATATATGAATCTGCCACGAAATTGGCCAATGCACTCTCCTGATTACGTACGATGCGCTTGCCGTCAGCGTCATTCACAGAGAGGTCGAAGTCGGTGTGGCCTATCACGTAATCTCCGATAGCCGTGACTTCATCGTTGACCTTATCCACAAAAGCTTGTACGCCAGCGTCCGTCTTGTCGTAGGTCGCCGTCTTTACGAGGCGAGTGCTGATATTGCCAGTCTTGCCGATGGTGAGTACGCCCATGTGCTGGAACTTGGTGCCGGTCGATGTATAGTGCACCATCTTGCCTTCTACATTAGCTACGAGGCTATCATTGATTACAGAGTGATAGTGGCCATCCAGCACCACGTCAATACCCTGAGTCTTATGAATGATGTCTAGTGCATTCTTGCACCCAGGGACTATGCCATCGCCAAGGTGTGTGATAAGCACCACGTAGGTGGCACCCTCGCTGCGCGCCGTTTCTACCATGCGGGTGGTCTGCTCCTCCAGCCGGTCGTCCATGAAGTCGTATATCCTGTTGCCTCCGGCATCCTGGAAATTGCTTGGCGATGTTGAGGTGAGGGTCTTGGCCGTCGTAAGGCCGATGTATGCCACCTTCACTTTGCCGTACTCCTTAATGGTGTAGGGCTTGAAGACAACCTCCATGCTCGGATAGTGGCAGAAATTGGCACACACCACCGTAGCGTCAAGGCAATCGTTGAGGAGATGATACATCTGCTCCATCCCGTAGTCGAACTCATGGTTGCCTGGCGTTACGATGTCATACCCTACGTGGTTCATAATCTTTGTCACCCCTTCGCCATTAGTCAGGGTACCCATGATACCTCCCTGCACAAAGTCGCCGGCACTCACCGTAGTGACGTAAGGTGTCTGAGCCTCATATTCCGAACGGAGTGCTGCAAACTTGGCGTAACCCTCTGTGGCGCAATGGACATCGTTCTCGTACATAACCACGATGTCCTGATCCGGCAAAACGGGTATGTCAAGGACTTCCTTATTGCACGATGCGAATGATATTACCGCTGTACAGAGGACAAGGAAAGATTTGAACAACTGACTCATTGACGCTATATGTCCTATGGAGAGAACTTGAAACTTCCAGTGCGGATATCTTTATATGTAATACCAGCATTGAGGAAGTGGGTATTCACCTCTCTTTAATTAAATAACTTAGCTACCTTTTCGAGCCAGAGCGCATCTGTCTCGTCGAAGGTGTTGAGGTCTGCACTGTCAATGTCGAGGACTCCGATAACTTCGCCTGTGACATTGTGGATTGGTACGACAATCTCGCTGCGAGAGGCAGAGCTACAGGCGATATGGCCAGGAAACTGATCCACATCCGGTACTACCTGCGTGCGGTCTTCTGCCCATGCCGTACCACATACGCCGCGACCTTTCTTGATGCGAGTGCAGGCCATCGGCCCTTGGAAAGGACCTAAGACCAGCATGCCGTCAATGACACGGTAGAACCCAGTCCACCAGAACCCGAAGGTCTCGTGGATCATGGATGCTACGTTGGCCATGTTGGCAATAGCGTCTGGTTCGGCACTCACAACTGCCTCAATCTGAGGAAAGAGCGTCTCGTACTTCTCGGCTTTGGTGCCGGTGATGATTTCTAAGTTCTCAGCCATTTTGTAAAAGGAATCTAAGGGATATTAAGGGTCCTTAAGGGATATTAAGGGACGATAGAATCAGCTGGTAAGGGTTACAGCTGAATCGTGCAAGCCTTCACGCCGTCAGCTGATATGGTGACGGTGACAGGCTCTGAGCCATTCTTTTCGTGCTCAATGATAACCTGTGCCAAGCCATTGAAAGCAGGTACTGTCCATGACTGGCAGTGGAGGTCTGCAGGGTGCTCCTCGCCCTTGTAGGCGCTGTCGCCATTGCCTACGCCGAGGATGTGTGCAGAGCCTGTGACGGTGATCTTCAGCTCGTTGCATGCGGTTGGGACGAAGCGCTTCTTCTTGTCGAGGAGCTGAGCGTTGACAATGCTAATGTTATGCTCAGTGTCGGCATTGAGTACGATCTGCGAAGCCTCGCTGGTGGTCTCGAGCTTCTCGGTCATGACACGCTTACCGTTCTTATAGCCGATGGCCTCGACACGGCCTGGCTGGTAGACAACGTCCCAGGTGAGGTGCCCGTTCTTAGGCATGGCCTTGCGACCCATATTCTTGCCATTGACGCGGAGCTCTACCTCATCGCAGTTAGAGTAGGCCCAAAGGCTGATGGTCTCGCCTTCATGGCCCTGGAGGTTCCAGTGTGGGAAGATATGGAGGGTTGGCTCATTGGTCCACCAAGACTTGAGGTAGTATGCCTCGTCCTTAGGGAAGCCACAGTAGTCGAGCAAACCGAACTGTGAACCTACAGCAGGGAAACCGAGCGGATTTGGCTCGCCACGATAGTCGAAGCCTGTCCAGTAGAAGAGGCCCTGACCCCATGGACGCTCGGCATAGAACTTCCAGCCACGCTCGATGATGTTCTCGTAGGTTGAGTCGGTGCGGTTGATAGAAGGCATGCGGCCTTCCTCCTTGAAGTAAATGCCACGGGTACCACAAGCGGTAGTCTCCTCGGTGCCGACGATGATCCACTCAGGATGCTTGGCGTGGCGGTTGTCTACGTCGTTCTGGATGATGTAGTTATAGCCCTGAACTTCGAGCGACTCGATCATCGTGCCGCCACCTGCGTTGGCCATACATACCAGACGGGTAGGGTCGAGGCGGTGGGTGAACTCTCGCATCGAAGCGGCTACGCGCTTGCCTGGCTGGTTGTTCTCCATACCCCATTCCTCGTTGCCATCGCTCCAAAGGATGATGCTCGGATGGTTACGTCCACGCTTGATCATACGCTCCAGGAGTCGGAGATGCTCCTCGTTGACACCTGAGAGGCGCTGCTCGTCGATGACGAGAATACCCAGAGAGTCGCACATGTCGAGAGCCGCAGGGGTGGTAGGGTTGTGTGAAGCGCGATAAGCGTTGGCTCCCCACTTCTTGAGCTGACGCAAGCGCCAGAGAATCAGTCCGTCAGGCATGGCAGCACCCACGCCGGCGTGGTCCTGATGCTGGTTGACGCCCTGCAGCTTCATGTGCTTGCCGTTGAGGAAGAAGCCTTCCTTAGCGTCGAAGCGTACGTCACGAATACCGGTGCGGGTAGTATATACATCGGTCTGTCCCTCAGAGGTTACCTCGGTGCGGACGGTGTAGAGATAAGGATCATCGGTGCTCCAGAGATGAGGCTTCTCCACCTTGACCTCTACCTTGCTGCTGCCTGTCTCCTTGGCCAGAAGCAGCTGTTCCTGTGGCGCAGTAGTGGCAACGACGTTGCCGGCTGCGTCGAGCAATGTGTGCACGATGGTAGCCTTGCGCGAACGGATATCGCTGTTCTGCACCTCTGTCTCGACGGTCATGGTCGACTGGGTGAAATCAGCGTTGAGTGCATGGTGCACGAAGGTGCCAAAGGTGGCGGTGTGAACCATTGGCATGCGGTGCAGCCAAGCGTCACGATAGATGCCGGCACCCTCATAGAACCAACCCTCTTCGAGGAAAGCGTCAGCGCGAACGCAGACGATATTCTTGTTCTCGCCGTCGTAGTTGATATAGTCGGTGATGTCATAGACCTGAGTAGCATATCCGCTTGGCTCGGTGCCCATATAGAAGCCATTGACCCAGAGAGTGGTGTTGCGGAAGATACCATCGAACTGCAGTTCGTAGTGATACTTGCCAGCATCCGACTTCAGCTCGTCAGTAGCGTTGGCCAAAGCCTGGTCGAAGTTGAGGCGATACCAGCCGACGCTATTCTCAGGGAAACGCCAACCGATGGTCTTGTAACCGTGGCTATGGCTGGCCTGCCAGTGGTAGGGGAGGTTCTCTACCCAGTCGTGTGGCACGCGGACGTCCTGCCAAGCGCTGTCGTCAAACTTCTCGATATAAGGGCCCTCGTTGTGGATACCCTTGGCTTTGGTCAGGTAGTTGAAGTACTCGGTGCCACTCATAAAGTCCTTGGTCACGTCAGCAGCGTGGCCCTGATGGAATTTCCAGCCTTCGCTGAGGCGGATAGTGGTTCGTTGCGCCTGTGCGGTCATTGCGCTTGCGGCAATGAGGACGGTGGCGCTGAAGAGTTTCATTGTAGAGGTCATGATAGTATGTGTTTGTGTTATTTTGATTAATAATCGAGTTTTGAGGGTTCAAAGATATACATTATTTATATATAAAGGAAGGATGTTGCGCAAAAAGTACATAAAAAGATAAAAAATGCAATGGATTTTGCCGAGTTTGACCGTAAACCGGTAGTTTGTGGACAAAATGATACCCAGCAATCTCCCGACTGCTGGGTAATTGGGGAATCAGAAAAATATAAAATTGATGTATTCGATGTAGTAAAAAAACTTAAAACTTGTTTCTCGACGCAAAGATACGTAGTTATTTCTATCCAACGATGATAAAAATGACAAAAAAAGTAGATTGACGCAAAAATTGTCGTTTTTACAATAAGAAAAACTGAATGTAGAGTTAGGCTCTTTTTGTTACATTGACTGGGAGAAGAACAGATAAGCGCAATGGATCTTGCTGATTCATTGCGCTTTATGCGAAAATCGGAATGTTACATCATCGGTTTTTCCAATCCTGAGGAGAAAGTCCTGCCACTTGCTTGAATTTTCGGTTAAAATAAGAAGCCGAGCTGAATCCGCAGGCAAAAGCCACCTGTTCTTGTGTGGCGGTGGGGTGTTTTTTCAGATAATCTTTGGCATATTCAATGCGGAGCGAATTGATATAGTCGCGGAAAGTCATTGCCTGTTCGACATTGACGAGGCGCGATATGTAGAAGCGGTTGGTGCCGAGTTGTGCAGCGACTTTCTCAATGGAGATATCGGGTTGCAGGAAGGCTTTCTCGTCTTTCATATATTTGGACAGAGAGGCAGCCAGCCTATCTACGTTCTCGAGCACCAAAGTACTCTCAGACGATGAAAGTGTCGGAAGTTCTGAAGGTAGTACCCCCATCTCTTCCTTTTCAGGACTGTTCTCCTCGGGTTGTTCTTCTTCCTCCGGGTTTATGGTGGTGACGTCGAAGATACTCTTGAGTGTAATCCATGGACTCTCGGCCTGCATCAGTGCATTGAACAGCAAGAGCAGGACCATCGAAATAGCGAGCAGTCGGAGGGTTCCCAGAACGATATAGTCATTAAAGGTGGATGGTCCCCAGAACAGTCGCTCTGCCATGCTGAGGATGAAGACGTTGAGCGACACACCGATAACCATCAGCGGACGGCTGGCACTATTCTTGGTGAAGAAGGTCAGCAGACGGTGCCATGCGAAGTCCTTGCCTCCCATCATGATGAAGTTGCGGAAGAAGACAAAGGTCATCCCGATACCCAGCACCGTATCGAACAACACTCGACAAACCCAGTGATGCGCCTCTTCGCCTAATCCAAAAACGTGCACCGAGGTTCCTGCCAAACCCAGCAAGATGCCTGGAATGAAGCTCAATCGCACCGAAGTGGAAAACATCGGCTGGCGCTTCAACCCGTTCATGATGGCCATGGCTAATGGGATGGTGATAGGCGTGATCCATTGCTCCAGCAGGTCGACAATCAGCAGCGAAAACTCCGACGATTGAGGGTCGCACTCATAGCTATAGCACAGATAATAAACTGCAAGAGCTGCAACAAGGCCGATGACAACCTTGAGCAGAGGCGTCTTGTTGCGTCGCATCAGTATCTGCATCAGATAGCCGAAGCAGATGGCAAAGGGGAAAAGCAGTATATAGTTCCTAAGCATAGGCCTATGTTAGTCTTGGTCAAAGAATTCTTGTTGTGGTTCTTGCAGAGGCTCCTCCAGTGCTGAACCACAGTACTTACAATGAGTAGCTGTAGCGTCATGGCCAGCCTTGCCACAGTTCGGACAGACACGGTTGGCTGCATCGTGGCTGGCCTGGATCATCGAAGCGCTGACAATACCGGTTGGCACGGCGATGATGGTGTAACCCAGCAGCATGACCACGGCGCTGAAGAAGCGTCCCAGCGAGGTGACAGGCGTGATGTCGCCATAGCCGACGGTGGTCATGGTGACGATGGCCCAGTAGATGCTTGTCGGGATGTCGGTGAACTGTGTCCCTGGCTCATCGCACTCCACCATATACATCACCGTACCTAAGCAGATGACGATGATCAGCACGAAGAGGAAGAACACCGAGATCTTGCGCAGTGACTGCTTGATACTCTCGAGCAGCAGATAGCCTTCCTGCAAGAATGTGAAGAGCTTGAAGATACGGAAAATACGGATCAGTCGGAACGAGCGTAGCACAATCATGAAGCGTGCACCATGGACGAAGAATCCGAGATACATCGGCAAGATAGAAATCAGGTCAATGATGCCGAAGAAGCTCAGTGCATAGGCGCGTGGCTTTGGTGAGCAATAGAGGCGCGCCAGATACTCGAAGGTGAAGAACGCCGTGAGCAGGTACTCAAGGATGACGAGAGCCAGTGTGGCCCAATAGTTGACAAACAACGAGTCGAAGATCGTGATGAGGATACTCACCACAATGGCAACCATCAGCAGAATGTCGAATCGCTTGCCAGCAGGCGTGTCGCTCTCGAAGATGATATCATATAGTTTGTCTTTGAGCGCCTGGTTTTGCTTCAGCGCTTCCCATTTTTGTTTAAGGCCCATATTTTTAAGTTTTTATTGCGGCAAATATAATTAAAAAGGATGAAATAATCGAAAAAAACTGGTGTTTTTGCCATAAATCAATTATTTTATTCGCAAAAATGTTCGTTTGACGCAAAAAATGCGTATCTTTGGGGCCGAAAATTTTAATACATTATAATACCTTTTTACTAATGGACTTAAGAAATAACGTTCTTGTTCGCCGCTACAAGAACTTCCGAAACCCATCGAATGCAAAGACGGTGATAGGAAGCCTTTTAGCGATCATCGCCTACTTCGGTATCCTTGTTATGGATCCTGCAGTTTATGGCTTGCCACAGATCTCGCTCATCGAGCAGCGTATGGTGGCTATCTTTGTGACTGCCGCTATCCTGTGGCTCTCTGAGGCCATCCCTACCTGGTGTACTTCGGTGCTTATTATCGTAGTGATGCTGCTCACCGTCAGTGATTCGTCGCTCTGGATGTTTGCCGCCGACCCATCGCTCTCCGATCCTACAGCCACCGCACTCGGCACCCCTATCAGCTACAAGTCTATCATGGCTTGTTTCGCCGACCCTATCATCATGCTCTTCATGGGTGGCTTCGTTTTGGCCATCGGCGTTGAGAAGGTAGGTCTCGATGTGGCAATGGCTAAGATGATGCTCAAGCCATTCGGCAAGAAGCCAGCCTTCGTGCTCCTCGGCTTCATCCTCATCACCGCTCTCTTCTCTGCATTCATCTCTAACACTGCTACCGCTGCTATGATGCTTGCCTTCATGGCTCCAGTGCTCCGTTCGATGAAGTCAGATAACGGTTCTCGTGGTAAGATCGCCTTGGCAATGGCCATCCCTCTCGGCGCAAACATCGGTGGTATTGCTACTCCTATCGGTACTCCTCCTAATGGTGTGGCTGTCAAGTACCTCAATGATCCTTCGACCATTGAGTCCCTGCAGGCTGCTGGCTTGGAGTCTTCACAGATCTCCTTCCTCGACTGGGTACTTGCCATGACTCCTATCACCCTCCTTATCCTCGCCATCGGTTGGGTTGCTTTGATGCTCCTCTTCCCATTCAAGAAGGGTGAGACTATCGAGATTAAGATCGACGGTCATGCACGTAAGGGTTATAAGACCTGGGTTGTAGGTGTCACCTTCGCACTCACCGTCCTCCTCTGGTTCACCGGCGAGTGGAATGGCCTCGACGCTAACGTCGTAGCTCTCGTACCTATCTGCTGTCTGTGTCTTACCGGCCTGCTCAGCAAGAAGGATCTTGAGAAGATCAACTGGTCAGTACTCTGGATGGTTGCCGGTGGTTTCGCACTCGGTCTTGGCTTCAACAAGTCAGGTTTGGCCAACGACCTCGTAACCTCTATTCCTTTCAACACCTGGAGCCCACTCGTAGTTCTTATCTCTTCTGGTCTGATCTGCTGGTTGCTCTCTAACTTCATCTCTAACTCTGCTACCGCAGCGCTCCTCATCCCAATCCTCTGTGCAGTAGGTATCGGCATGGGCCCTGCACTCGTAGAGATGGGTGGTGTGAAGACTCTCCTCTGCGCTACTGCAATGGCTGCATCATTGGCAATGACCCTGCCAATCTCTACTCCTCCTAACGCCATCGCTTCTTCTACGGGTATCATCCCTCAGTTCGATATGGCCAAGGCAGGTCTCATCATCGGTGTTGTCGGTGGCATCATCGGCTACACATTCTTGATTTTCTTCTTCTAAAGAAGGTTATAGAATCAATATTTTACAGACAAGTTATTGAATTATAAATGCCAGCGAGACGTAAATAACGCCTCTCGCTGGCTTTTCCTTAAAAAACAGTACATTAATTTGGATAGAAAGAAAATAAAGCGTATATTTGCACCCTGAAATGATTTCGATAAGATAATATTCTATCAGGATGAAAAAAGCATCAGACGAAATTAAGCAAATGCTCATCAAAAAACTTAAGGAAGAGCATAAACTTTGGTCCTATGACCAGGAGTCGGTCAGGGATTTGCCCAATGAGATTCTCATTGAGAAGGTTTTGGTGTATCTCGATCTTGAGGAAATAGACTTGTTATTCAGCATTTTTTCTGCTAGGACAATAAAAGAGGTGTGGATCAACCGGATGATTCCACAAGGTGAATATCTTTATACCTTAAACCGATTCCTTTCCTGGTATTATTTCAAGATCAAGAAACCGGATGCATACTTGAAAGGAATGATGACCAGATTCTATAATAAGGCTGCTTGACATGGACGGTTTAGCTCCACATACTGGAAAGATTTTTGATGCCATATCAGAATTAGAGTGTATTAAACCATACATTCTGGTAGGTGGTACAGCATTATCTCTACAGATAGGTACTCGCCAAAGCGAAGACCTTGATTTTATGCGCTGGCGCGCAAAGACAATCCAAATCTCACACAGATTGTCTCAGAGTTTTCAGAAACCATTCAGTTGCTGAATGATAAACCAGAGCATGAGCTATAGATCCTTTTTTACCATGTAGCAACGTCTCTATTATCCTCGATACATTCTTCTCTTAGCATTTTTGCATAAGAAACAGACTCTTGTCCATTATTCCAGTCTCCAGAGAATGCATTTCTAAGTGAACAATTAGGTCTGGGATGAATCGTATTTTCAGCTTCTATCAATGATACGTTCTCGTCAAAAGACTCAAGACATTCACGGACAAAATCTTCGCCCTCGTACGTATTATCAGCAGTTCTCATTTGTACAAGATTTTATGAACATTTCCTTCTGAATCTTTTATGATGCAGAAACCCTTCTGAAGGTTTGGTTGCTTAATTCCAGACAGATTGTATAAAATAATTGGGTTATAATCGCTTGACTGTATATTTTCAATTGCAGTTTCACTCGTCTCTTTAATTTGTTCAACTTCCAAATTGTCTATAGCTAGAACACTCCCAGAATAGGCAATTCCTTTAACCTGAATCTGTGAAGCTATATTATTAGGCAGATCAAAAGTGTATTGCACCCAGAGATTATTTCCGGATGGTTGTATTTCTTTGTGCTGCCATTCTTCTGTAATTCTTGAGCGATAGCTTATTTGTATTTTATTATTTTGATCTGTTAGTGGATTAAATGTGTTGACGAACATTTTTAGTTTAAGCGTGCTGCTGTCCATGTTCGCTGTCTCTGGAATAGTAAAAGAGAACATGCTAGTTACTTCTGCAGACTTTTTTGCCGATAATTGCAAACATTTAGTCCCTTTGTATGCTGATGGCCTCGTAGGAAATTTTGAGGGTCCTTCAGGGTCTGATTCTATTACCCAGGAAGAAGAAAATTTACTATTCTCCCCTTTTGATATTGTGATTTTTGTTTCTTTTTCTTCAAATCCTTCAAAGAATATTTTTCTGCGCTCTGTCCCTTCGTCGTTTATACTGTTGTTCTCCAAATGAATATTTCCTAATCCATCTAATGATATTTGGTTCAACTCGATACTGCATTCTTCATCATTCCAAAAGAATGCAACTGGAACTGATCCTTGACCGAAACTAGTGTTATTTGTCGCACCAGGGTAGGGGCACCCAGCTGTATTAATGGAACCATATGATGATGGATTATCTCCTGGAATCCGTGTTTTTGAGGAAGCACAGACCAAATAGCATTTTTGAGGTGTTGTAGAGTTTATACGGTTTTCTGCGTTATTAATTTCTGAATGAATGTGGTAAATTAGCAGACCTTCTCCCGGAACTCCATAGCCCCATCTCTCATTACTCCTGTTTTCTATGAGATAATAGTCTGAAGAATAAGAAGATCCCAATCTATAATAGTTCTCAGGCCCGATATATGAAGGGGGTATGGTTACGTCTCCTGATGGTAGATCTATGGGATTAATCCATTCGTAATTATATGCTTTAACATAAGGATTAAAATCAGCAGGAGATATGCCGTCGTTGTTCCAGCTTCCGGATGCCATTACATCCCAGACTCCAGTCCCTAAATAGCTTCCACCTGTTTCTTTGTCTGTGTCATAATAATCCATAGCACCTAGTGCATGACCAATCTCGTGGCAATGTGGCCCAATACGAGAAATGCCATCACCTTTGTTGCTACGAAGTTCTGGCGCACAAGAATATCTATCTATCTTCATTTCTTGCACTTCAATAGGCTCAAAAAACTGTGTTTCATGAGCCCATATTGCATCACTCGAAGCACCGGCTTCTTCTCCATGACCAGCATAGATAATATGTATATTATCAACATATCCATCTTTGTCAGAATCATAGTCTTGCAGAGAAACAAGATCTGCAGCTTGTGCTATAGCTTCCATAAACAGGTCGGTTGAGTTACTATCGTTCCCATCCCGATCATTTTTCCCATAATAAGACCAGGAGTTAGCAGCCGTAAAAGGACCAATTATATCACAGGCAAGTTGCAGCTGACCATATGATACATCTGTAAAGTAATCACAGACGCTTCCCATAGCTCCATCTTCAGCATATTCGAGGCCATTGAAAAGCTTGTTGAAGTCTTCTGGGCTTTTGGTCATCAACATGTCTTTATACTGCATCAGTATGACAAGAATTTTCCTCTCTCCGATTACTTTTTGACTTTTCGGAGCTAGAAAAGAACTCTTTTTTGTTTCTGAAGATTTCTGTTTTACTCCATTTGTCAAATGAGGAGAAATAGTTTTTAAAAATTGTTTTGTGTCATCAGAGATATTAACAGATAGTTTGTGTACTGAAGGTATTAGTATGCCGTCAGAGTCTTTTTCTGCAAAATGCCATTCTCCATTTTTTTGAATGATCGTGTAACCATCTATATTCTCAGCTCTTTTGTTATGTTCATCGCCTAGAAGTTGGATATACACTTCTCCGCCTTCTACCTTTACGGAAACTTTCTTAGGGTAGGCTGGCATACTGCTGGTGTAAATGTTTCCTGTGAGAAGAAAAAACTGGAGAAATAAAACTAGACGCTTAGTAATCATAATTCTTTAAATTAAAATAAGGAGACTGTCCTCTTTATGCTAAGATACAGTCTCCTCGTTATAAGTTGGTTTAGTCTTCGGTAGATGCTTGTGGATACTGATTAGCAGACGAATTTGTAGACCAATTGCCAATTTCTGCAGTTGTTAATCTTAAATCGTTGTAGCTAACATCGTAATTTGGAGAGAAGAACCATTTGTTATTCATATATGTTGCCATATAGAATTCTTTAGCAGAAGTCGGAATATCTGCTGTAACTACGGTTCCTGGATCAAATGTTCCAAAATCTCTATCTGTCAGTTCTTCAAGTCTGCTATTCATGAATACAACTCTAAAGCGCGAAAGTGTATAAGTACTACCATTCGTAATTACGATTTGATTCGACTGTGTTTTGCCGGATTGATTGATACTTACCATTGTAGAAGCATCGCCTGCAGTGATGATAAGCATGCAATTTCGGCTTTCTTTGCTAGTGTTCTCACTTGCAGAGATAGAAAATGCGCCATTTTTAGATCCTTGCATTGGTGCAACAGTCAGCCAGCTAGGATTGCCACTTACTGTCCATTTGGTGTTGCTTGCCACTGGGATACTCTGGGAACCACCACTAGCACTCAAGTTAATTGAAGACATGCCTACAGAAACCTCATCAGGATCATCGTGACAATTTGAACATGCTTCGTTCAAAAAAACACACATCAAAAGTGTCAGAAAGTACAAAATTCTTGTTTTCTTCATAACTTTAATTTTTTGGGGGGTTAATATTGTAATTGTGTAATTAATCGTATGAAGAAAGAGTATGATGATATCAACCACTAGTGATAAGATGTTTGTTCAGTCATGCCTTTCTTTTCATGTACGGACACAAAAAAAGCGTGAACCTCTCGTTGTTGTTCAACCTTCGAGGCTCTCGCATTGCCCTGTACCGTTGAACAAACAACGAACAGAGCCCACGCCGATATGACAGACCTATACCACCAAAACGAATAATATTAGTCTTGACAAGATACAATTATGACTGTCACGACTTTACTCGTTCTAAGAAGCATGTGAAAAATCACACCACCTGGACATCTATCGCTGTCTTGTCTTGACGGTACAATGAAATTTGCGAGATTTCGAAGGTCAAGCCCAAGCGTTGATAAACGCCTTTTATGTTTTTAATTTCTTGATTCCCCTCCCATAACCCGCTTTAGTCATTAGCCTCAGGGACTATAGACATCAGCTCGGCGTAGGCGTAGTTGCTCTTTATTCTTAAAACTCCATAGAGAAGATTCATCTTTTAAGAAACAACACAAGAAATATGGTGCAAAAATAATAAAAATAATTTAAATTTAAACAGTTTATATTGAATTTGATGAAAAAAAAAATAAAATGAAGGTAAAAGTAGTCAGTATGACACTTATATCCTTCAAATTTGTTATTATCATTTGCAAAAATCAGCTGAACTCGTTGAACCTCAATTCTGCCGACAATATGTAAAGCCTCATGTAATTGATTATTGATAATTGTTAATTTTTACACATTTTTCCTAGGGTGTACGGACATTTACGGACACTTTCAAATTTGATTTTTCGTATCTTTGCACGAGCAAAAATAACACTTTTTCCTAGTGAAAAGCTTCAAAAAGCTTCAAGTAAGGTTGCCGAGTTTCGTATCTTTGCATCGAATTTGCAGAGAAAACGGCGAAATAGACGAGAAAACGGCGAAATAGACGAGAAAGCGGCAAGTGTCTGGGAGGAGTTGTTTATTTTTGCAGCGATGAATTTTGCAGATGCCTAGGCGGAAGTTTTTGAGCGTAGGCGGAAAAATTTAGCTGTAGGCGGAAAAGTAGAGATAGAAATTACGTATCTTTGTCGCAGCGATAATTTTTTGCAGAAGCAGAAATATATTTATTGCAGGTTGATACAAAATGAAAAATCAATTTATGATGGAAGAAACAAAAAAGACATTCGGAAAGTGGTACAGTTTTGACGAACTGTATGCGATGGCTCCAGGTGAACTGTGTGGAGAGAAGATCCTCGATGCGGTAGTTGAGACGCTCCGCACAAGGACAGATCTCTGGTCAAAGGAGGTGGCACGTTATCTCGGCGTCACTCGTAGGGATTTGAGCTGTAGTTTGAAGATTCTGATGGGTATGACGCTCGATGCTATGGTGAAGGAATGGCGACTGCGACAGGCCTACGACCTGGTGATTAACAGCGAACACGACTATGCAGAGATCGCGCAGAAATGCGGCTATTCGCAGCAGAAGGCGCTGGTCGTAGCTTTCGAGAAGAAGTATCACGCCTCGCTCTATGAGCTGCGCCACGGTCATCATCGCAATGGCATCCGTCTTTATCGAGTGCAGCAGGAGAGGGCGCGACGACGGGCAGAGAAGGCGCGAAGCCATAACCCGGAACCCGTTGATGGTTTCGTTCAGCGCTAAAACCATAGACAGGGACGAGGTTATGGTTTCGTAAAAGTGCAAAGCCATAGACAGGAACCAGGTGATGGTTTCGTGCATGAACGAAGCCATAGACGGGGACGAGGTTATGGCTTTAGACAAGAACAGAGCCATAACCTGGGTTGAGATTATGGCTCTGATGCTCTTTGACAGATTGGATCAATATTTTGTGAACTGATACTTTTCACGCAATACCTGCTGCTCCTCGGCTGGGAGTGAGGTGAAGTAGCCCTTCCAACCTGGGCAGAAGTTGATGTGCCAGCGCCAGAAGCGGCCGAGCAGGGACTTAGGATTCTTCTCGTAATTAGCGCGCAATTTGCAGGTTGCGCATGGTTTTTCGTTTGCCATAATTCTCAATTAATAAAGAATAATACTATAATAGATGTTTTTTATTACATGAATTATCATGAATTGTCACGAATTGAATCATAAATAATTATTAATGAAAAATTAATGACAATTAATGATAATTCGTGTTTGAGATTTCCTCGCGATATTAATTGCCTTAGCATTTATGATCGCTTAAAATACTGTTTCAGCCGTTTCACCCCCTCCACGCCGAGTATCGTGAGCCCGCCATATTGCAGCGTCTTGGCCATGCCGAAGAGGATGAACCAGAGGACGCTCTTGGCGCTGGCACTGATGGGCAATGCCATCTGCGCGAAGGAGAGGATGTAGCAGGGGATGCAGCTGAGTAGCACGATCACTCCGGTGCGGAACGACAGGCGGCTCAGCCACAGCTTGAGTCGGGAGAGGAGCTCCTTCATTACAGGAGTTTTTCGATGGCTGGAGCCAGGACTTCCTGGGTGGCAGTCGGTTCGAAACGCTCCACGACATTACCCTCGCGGTCGATGAGGAACTTGGTGAAATTCCACTTGATGTCTGGCTTCTCTGCGTAAGCCGAGTCGGCCTTTGAGAACATGTTGTGCAGGATCTCGGTCAATGGATGTGCAGGGTCGAAGCCGGCAAAACCCTTCTGCTCCTTGAGCCAGGTGTAGAGTGGCAGCTCGTTTTCGCCATTGACCTCAATCTTCTTGAAGCGTGGGAACTGAGTGTTGAAACGCAGCGTGCAGAACTCCTGAATCTCCTCGTCGGTGCCAGGAGCCTGAGCGCCGAACTGGTTGCATGGGAAGTCGAGGATCTCGAGGCCACGGCTGGCGTAAGCGTCGTAGAGCGAATCGAGGTCGTTGTACTGAGGGGTGAAGCCACAAGCAGTGGCAGTGTTGACGATGAGGAGCACCTTGCCGCGGTACTGAGCCATTGACTGCTCATTACCCTTGTTGTCGGTCACGGTGAACTCGTAAAGCTTGCTTTGTGTCATATTGCTTGATGTTATTACTTGTTGTGTATCACTTGGAGTATAACCTGCGCAGAAGGCCACGGCTACGATGGCGAACATCAGGACGACGACGGTGGCCCATACTCGGCTGATGACGCGCAGACGGCCATACCACACACTGTTGCTCCAGCCGAGGGTCTGCATCGAGCTCCAGATGCCGTGATTGAGGTGGAACCACAGGGCGGTGAGCCACACCAGATAGAGGGCGGTGTAGACGTATCCCATCACCGTGTGGCCGTCCATGCCGTGGAAGGTGTTGATGATGTGGTAGATACCGTTGGTGGCAAGTTCCTCGTCGGCGGTGTGAGCCAGCTCGGCGTACATCATCTTGCTCCAGAAATTGAAGAGATGCAGCGCAAGGCCGAGGACGATGACGGTGCCCAACGAGAACATATTCTGGCTCGACCACTCTACGTCGCCTGGTCGGACACGGACGTCATAGCGCTGAGGGCCACGTGCCTGCAGGTTCCAGATGACCAGGTGGAAGGCCAAGGCGAAATGAAGTAGCACGAGCACGGCCAGGATGGCGGTGGCTGCGACGGCATACCAGTTGGCACCGAGGAAGGCGCAGATGGCGTTGTAGGCGCTGGCGCTGAAGAGTGCCACCATATTCATGGCAGCGTGGAAGGTGAGGAACAGCACCAGGGCTGCACCGGTGATGGCCATGATGACTTTACGGCCGATGGAGGATTGGGTTAACCACATAAGGGGCAAAAAAGGGTAAAGTGAAAAAGGAAAAGGGAAAAATAAAAAGAACTAATTATTATTTGTACATGACTATGTATTCTCGATCAGTTCCAGATAAAGCGAATGAAGGCGCTTGCGGATGTGCAGTGTGGCGTAGCGTTTGCGCGAAAGGAAAGTTCCCAATGGCACTTGCATACGCTTGGCAGCTTCGGCAGTGCTGAGGCCCTGCACCTCGGTGAGCTCTATGGCTTGTCGCTGCTCGGGTGGTAGTTCGGCCAGGGCTTTGTCGAGCTCCTGCCACACCATCTTGCGGAGCAGCTGCATCTCGGGGTCATCATTGTCGGCCACCATGATTTCTGAGAGGTCGCCCATGAAGCGGTCATCGTCGGGATCGGAAGATAGAGCCGGCAGTTCGGCCTCGCGCTTCTTCAGGTCGTGATTGACGATGAGGTTATGAGCCACCGTGTAGAGCCACGAGGTCACCTGGCCGATCGGGTTCTCCAGGATGCGCAGCGAGCGCAGGAGCTGGAGGAGCGTATCCTGCACGATGTCCTCGGCGTCTTCACGATTGCTCACCCGCCGGTTTACGAAGTTCTGTAGCTTGCGGGTATGCAGTCGGAGGAGGTCGTCCAGTTCCTTACCTTCCTTCATCTGCCGCAGTGTCAGTATCGTCACACTTGTGCTTCTCGATGATCTCCTGTCGCTCCTCTGGCGTCATGTTGGCCCAACGCTCGCGGAGCTTGTTCTGGCTTTCACCGCATCCGCAGTGACCGTGGCCATGGTGGTGATGATGACCGCCGAAGCCGATGTTGCCCACCAATAGTCGGCAAAGCACCAGCAGGCCTACCGCGTGCCAGAAGGTCAGCGTCGGCAAGCCGAAGATCATTGGCATCAGCCAGTTCCACAGCCACATGACGAGGGCTCCTAACAGGGTGACCATCACCACGAGGAAGAGAGGGATAAACACAAGATGTTTCTGTAATATAGTCATACGGGGTATTTTTGTGTTGCTATTACGAGATCCTTCGCGTTGCTCAGGATGACACGCATTGCATGTTTCTTTCTGGTTATATAAACAAATGAGCAGGAAAGATATTTTAAAAAACAGCAAAAAAATGGTGCAAACAATCCGTTTGCACCTATTTTACGCTAAATATTTACAAAAAGACGGTCTGTTTAGTTGATCTTGATGATTCGGTCGATGTCCTGCTCGATGCCATTGAGACCCGAGAGGAGATACCCCTCCTTGGTGCGCTTGAGTTTGAGCGTCTGGCCATTGTTGAGGCAGATGGCGGAGCGGAGCTTGGTGGTGAGGGGGAGGAGGAGCGTGTCGTCGGAATAGTTGAGGAGGTGGACGTAGAGATCCTTGCCGCGACGGGTAGTGACGCCCCACTCCTGAGGAGCGATCTCGCCTTCGCGAGTACCCTTGATGCTCTCGCCGTACTGACGCATCCACTGACCCATTTCCTTGAGGCGGAGGAGCGCGGTCTCAGGGAGTCGGCCATCAGGTTGAGGACCGATGTTGAGGAGGAGGTTGGCACCGAGGCCACAGGCGCGGACGAGGTAATGGATGAGGTCTCGGGTGGACTTGTAATCCTGATCGGTGATCTTGTAACCCCACATGCCGTTCATCGTCTGACAGGTTTCGAGCGGGAGGCGGGATACGTTCTGACCAGAGAGGCCGGCGGTATTCTCGCCAGGGAGGTCACGCTCGAAGATCTGGATATCCTCACCGTCCATGACCGACAGGTGGTGGTTATTGCCGACGAGACACTGTGGCTGGAGGGCGTGGATGTGGTCATAGAGACCACGGAGATGCCAGTCAAAATCTGGGTGTTGATCCTGATCCCACACACCATCGAACCAGATGGCACCGACCTTGCCGTAGTTGGTCAGGAGTTCCTGCAACTGATCTTTCATGAACTGATAGTAGTGAGGGTAGTCGATGCCCGTGCCAGGACGACCCGTGCCAAGTCCGGTGCGGCCACGAGGACAGTCATCGCGCCACCAGTCGATGAGCGAATAATAGAGATGGAAACGGAGATCCTGCTTGTGGCAAGCCTCGGCAAGTTCTGCTACGATATCGCGCTTGAAAGGGGTGGCTTTGACGATGTTATAGTCGGATTGCGCGGTGTTCCACATCGAGAAGCCATCGTGATGACGGGAGGTGAGGCAGATATAGCCGGCACCGGCATCCTTGAAGGCTGAGATCCACTCGTCGGCATCGAACGAAGCCGGATAGAAACCGCCTGCGAGCTTCTGGTATTCCTGATAGTGGAGATCCTTGTTGGTCATCGTCCATTCGCCGGTGGCCAGCATGGCATAGAGTCCCCAGTGGAGGAAGATGCCAAAGTGAGTGTCCTGAAAAGCTTCGCGCTCGGCCAGGTTCTCGGCGGTAGGGACGTAGGGCTCGGTCGATGCATTGTCCCAAGGAAGTTGCTGAGCAGTACTTATGTTCTTTATAACTTTGACTAACTGATCTCCTAAGCCGATGGTGTAGCCGTGGCTCTCGAAGACGACGCGATTGAAGGTGTCGCCGATGAGGATGTATGGCAATGGCGTCTGTTCGTCGAGCTTCATACCCTGGCGGATCTCGGAGGTGATAGCGCCTGACTCGTCGATGCCAAAGACTACGTTAGATGGGAGGCCGGCGATAGGATCCTTCATATACTTGTCGTAATCCTGGCGCGATGGGAAGAGGAGCAATAAGGTGCGACCCCATGCTTCGAGTTCCTGACGGCGGAGTGCGATATCCTTGAGCGCGTGGTTGGTAGGTTCCTGGCCAACGCCTAAGAGACCCACGACGAAGTAGCCACGACCTGTGGTTTGCAGGACAGAGAGATCCTGGCCGTCGATGGAGGTGTAGCGCGCTTCAGAGTTGAAGGAGCCGATGACGGAAACGGCATTCTCGTCCTGACGGAGCTGGAGTTCCTGTGATGTTTTGCTGCTAGGAGAGACATTGAATCCACTCACATGTGCCAGCACGCTGCCATCGGCCATACGCTGACCTGTAGTCAGGAGATAGTAGCCGGCTTCGACCTCCATACCTTTGCTGAATGATGTGCTGAGCGGCATGAAGTCATCGTAGGCAAGCAGTGAAAAAGCGGAACCGTCATAGCGAGAGAGGCTGAAGTGACGGGCATACTCTGGGTCGGCAACGTATTTCTGTGGCTCGAAAGCGAGCTGGAGATTCGCGGTGATATATTCCTTTTTGTCATTGTCGCTAAAGGTGACCGGCTGAGGCTCACTCCTCACTCCTAACTCCTCACTCCTAACTGAATAGAATGTATTCCCAGTAACTGTGTCTATCCATGCCTCAATACCTAATACGCGGCACATGGCTACGAAAAGAATAGGCAACGACTTGCTGTCAGAGGTGCGGGAGCGCCAAGATCCCATTGGGGTGGTGTAGGTGCCACCGATGGTCAGATCGTCCTGTACTTTGATGTTCTTTTTGCACCAGTCGGCAATGAGCGAAGGCTGCTGACGGAATTGTGCTAATTGCTCGGCAGAGAATGTCTGCTGCATCTCTTTGAGTAATGAGCTGCGCCAAGGGGTGAGCATCTCGTCGAAGATGCGAGGACACAGGACATGCTTGGCAGAAGCGTCGAGCGGAGTGTTGTGCAGATGGTCATCGAGGACGGCGGCAGGTACATCTCGAAGGTCTTTATCGGTGAGCGTCTGCAGGAGTTCGACAGCGCGATGACGCAGGGCGTCGCCTCCTGTCTTTGTAGCATTATTTAAAAAGGAGAGGAGCGTCTGGTAGTTGCCTTCAGAGGTGAGGATCAGCTGCTGCTCGGTGGCGTCGGTGATGCCAAGCTCTGTCAGTTTTGACAAAGTTGGGAAGGTGGCGCGATAGGCGAGACGGATGGAGTCCTCGTAAGCCAGTCGCCGGTCATTCTCAGCGCGCATCTCTGGGGTGACGAGTGGCTGGTTGTTATGCTCGGAAGGTGGTACAATGTCGAAATCCTCTTCGAAAGCTTCTCCGATCTTGTGATTGAGCGTGACGATGGTTGGCTTGGAAGTGTCGCGGAAGTTGACCTTAGCAAAGCCGAAAGCACCATCTTTGTAGGCCGTGACCATCATATCGCCTAAGCCTGCGGTGAGGGTCGACTGCGCCTGTGCATCACTCTGCTGATGGCTGACGGTGTAGAAATCTGCGTAGTTGTAGATCTGCCAGTTGACATCGGCACCGGTCACAGGTCGTCCATTGGCATCGTGCACCTCTACGGTAGCGGTGGCGCACTGTGCATAGTTGCTGATGACGTTGATCTCGGTGTACTGATGGGTGCGGCTCATCACCTCCTCAGGTCCGTGCCAGTCACCGAAGACCTTGGTGTGCATGAGCAGGCCACGGCTCGCAGGAGCGTTGAACCAACCGAGATTCAGTACAGGTTCAGGTTCGCAGGCACCGAGGAAACACCACTCTCCATCGACCCAAGCCTCGACCCAGGCGTGGTTGTCGTCGGTATGCGCCCAACGAGGAGTATAGACCTGGCGCGCAGGGATGGCCACGGAGCGGAGCGCGCTGACCAGGAAGGTCGATTCCTCGCCACAGCGCCCCCAGGCGGTCTTCAGCGTGGCCAAAGGAGCGCTCGTGCGAGCGTCGCTTGGCTGATAGGTCACGTGCTCGTGGCACCAGTGATTGACCTCCAGCACAGCATCATGCATGGAGCGGCCTTTGACGATAGGAGCGAGTTCTTTATGGAAGTAGAAACGCGCGCTATCGAGGTTCTCGTTGTTGACGCGGATCGGGAGGACAAAGTGCTGGAAGACGTCGTCAGGGAGAGTCCATGCAGCTTCGTTGCGTGCATCAATGGCTTCCTGCACGTTGCCGCGGAAGAAGTCTTCGGAATAATCAGCACGGTCACTGGCCGGCATGAAGGAGAGGAGGAAGGCGAGGAGGGTTTCTAACATTAGTTAATTACAAATTACGAATTACAAATTACATGCACTTTGTGCAGATTACGAATTACAAATTACATGCACTTTGTGCAGATTACGAATTACAAATTACATGCACTTTGTGCAGATTACGAATTACAAATTACGGATTTCGCTGCTTCGATGGTGTTTTTTACACGTCTGGCCGTGGTGACCATCAGCGTGTTCTCATCGGCATCTGGAGCACCCATGTAGATGTTCGGATTGCGATACTGCATCTGTGAGGTGATAGGTTCTCGTGCAGAGAAGTGGAACTCCTGGATGCCGGTGTCGGCGGCAAGCTGAGCGATGTTATTCTCGTTGACACCACAGCCGGCCATGAGGATAACGGAGCGGGCTTCCTGCTGTAGTTCGCGCAGGAGTGCAGCGCCTTGCGGAGCCGTTGGCTGCTGGCCGGAGGTGAGGATGCGAGCGCAACCGAGTTCTTCTATTTTACGTAGGGCTAGGTGGGGATCGCGGCAGACGTCGAAGGCGCGGTGGAAGGTCACGGGATGATTGCCAGCCGCATTCATCAGTCGCTCCATGGCGGGCAGGTCAATGTCGCCTTGCGCCGTGAGACAGCCGAAGACGAGACCGTCGGCTCCTGCTGCAATAGCTGCGTGGATGTCGGCCTCCATCTCCTCAATTTCGAGAGGAGTATAGAGAAAGTCGCCTCCGCGAGGACGGATGATCACGTTGAGGCCGATGTCGATGCTTCGACGAACCGTACGGATGCATCCTACTGACGGTGTTGTGCCACCCTCAGGGATGCCGTGGCAGAGCTCCACACGGTCGGCTCCACCTTCCTGAGCGGCTAAGCAACTGGCAATGCCATTGGCGCAAATCTCGAATTTCATTTGTTTTTATGCTTGTGCTTCTGTGAGAAGATTACCATGCCAACACCGGTGAATACCAGTAGGATGGCGAGGAAATGACTATATTTCAGTACGGCCAGGCCCAGGATGAGCGACACGGTGACCGAGACGGTTGGCTGTACGTAGTTGTAGACGCTGACAACGGTAGGACGCAGGGTATGCTGTGCAATCATTGTGAGGATGTAACCGAGGTACGTGCCACAGAAGACCACGTAGAAGGTCTCCATCCACGTCTTCATCGGTACACCCAGGCTTACGGTCTCGATGACGTGGTGTCCGGAGAATGGCAGGATCATGAGCGTGGCCCACAGGAACATCCACTTATTGACCGTGAAGACGCTGTAACGCTTGATGAGCGGATTGAACAGACTCAGGTAGAGCGCGTAGGAGAACTGAGCTCCGAGACACAGCAGGTCGCCAGTGAGGTTGCCTTCCTTGTCGCTCAAGGCGTTGGCACTGGCTCGCACCAGGATCAATGCACCTACACAGCCGATGAGGACACCGCCTACCTTCATGCCGGTGAGCTTCTCCTTGAGGATGATGGCCGAGAGGATCATCGCAAAGATCGGCATCGAGGTGGTGACGATGCTGGCATTGACCGGAGAGGTGAGGCTGAGGCCGATGGTGTAGCAGCACTGGTTGAAGCAGAGACCGAGCAAGCCAGCTCCAGCAAAGCGCAGTTTATCGCTCATCGGCACATGCTCTTTCTTGACAAAGAGCGAGGTGAGCCAGAAAAGGATGGCACCACCCAGGACGCGGAAGGACACCATCGTAATGCCATCGAGGCCGTGGGTCATGGCGTCCTTGCCAAACGGAGCCATCAGGCCCCAGAATGCACACGCACCTGCCATGGACAGGTGCGCTATGATCAGTCGTTTAGTTTCTTGATTCACGTCTTATCCTAATTCGTGGACACGGGTATACTTGGCCTTCTTGTTCTTAGGAGTGAACTCCAGGCCATCGATCGGAGTAATGATGATGTCCTCCCAGTTGTTTTCGGTGTCATGTATATACATAAAGGAGCCCTCAATGTCACAAGGTGTCTCTTCCATGCCACCTTCCAGATTGTTGCGCTTACGGGTCAGTCGGTAACCAACCTTATATCCACGCTCAAGATTCGGATCGTCGATATGCCAGTAATTGCCGAAATAGCTGAATTCTTCATTCTTGTTCTTGACGATGATGTGAATACTCCAGTCTTCGCCTAAACCCAGATACCCCTCTCCAACAATCGGATCTTTCTCTGGATGGCAGATAAAGTCGCCTATGTCAAATGAAGGACCGAGATCGTAGGCCTTGCCCTCAGAGTCAATGCCATAGACGGTACATCCGTCCATAAAGTCTTCTTCCTCGTTCTCGGAAGTCACCTCGGGTGCATTCGGATCACTGAAAGAGAAGTACTGGATGTCATGGGCGTTTGGCAATGGATCGCTCACGTAGTTGACGCCAGTCAGGCGGAAGCGCATGAGAGAGATCATCTGCACGGTGCGATCCTCGAGCAGCAGCCAGAGGTGAGGATTGATATCCTGTCCGATGTCACCGATAAACATGTCGATGACGCGACCCTGCACATTGTTCAGCTGATGGCGTCCAGACTTAAGGTTAGGTTCATCCATAAACATCTCCTTCTCCGTCTCGTAGCGTTTCTTGCTGACGATGAGAGAAGGAACGCCATCTTCCAGACGGGCGCGGACGGAGAATAACTCGGTTCCTAAAGGACTCCCTGTTGTCATTTCCAGCACGCCTGGCTCTCGGATGTAGAAACCTTCTGCCAGTGCAGCATCTGAACCTTCCTCAGCCTCAGGAGCAGAGACGACGGCAAAGTTGTCGAAGAACTTGATGTCGACAGAGGTAGGCTTATCACCGCGGTAATCTTCGAAGGTGAGGGTATTCTCTCCCGTCACGTCAAAGTTGCCCATCACCAGCGTCCTGGCCGACTGCTCCACGCTGACGAAGCCATACTTATCATTTCCTTGTAGCATGACGTTGAGCGCGCGATCATTGCTGATGGCTTTGCCCTGACGGATGTAGTTGATGTAATGTCCCTTTATGTGCTCCTTGGAAACAGGCATGAAGAAGGTTCGGAGGACGTCGTAAGGGAACGGTACGGTCTTCTTGACCGTGATCTCATACGAGCGGTCTTCCTGAGGAGTCTTCCACACACCACCTTTGATGGCTCCGTCCTCAATGGTCAGATCCAGCTTGCCTGTCCACTGGCCGTTGAGCAGGTGCTCCTCCATGTGCAGGATGTTCTTGTCATGACGATCACGACGGCCATAGAGCAGGATCGGCTCCTTTGTCTCTTCGTACATGATCATGCCGAGCGCCAGCATGCCGTCATTCTCTACTTCGAGCATGATGGCAGATGGGATCTCATCGCTCAGCATGGTGGCAAAAGCGTAGTATGAGTGGCCTTTGATTTGTGCCATCGCCGTAGAGAACAGGCTTGTAAGCAATAGCGAGAATAGGATGATATATCTTTTCATATTTGATAAATGCTATTATTCCTCTACAGGTTCCTCTTTCACGAGATTGAAGTCGAAGTCATAGTATCGGCAGATGGTGTATCGGCCACCCTCACTGTAGTAACCATAGTTCTCGAACTTCAGCAGCTTGCCGCTCTCGTCAAGGCCCTGGAAGCCAGAGTTGGTGCGCATCCAGCGGAAGTGAGGTTCGATGGTACTGATAGGGAGGTAACTGACGTAGGTCATCGTGTTGCGCATGTCGGCACATCCCTGGATGATCAGATAGTAGTTATTCCACTGTGGATGCTTCACGATGAATGCATCGGTAGCGCTCTGCACGTCTGCTTGTGGAACCCAGATCATATTCTCGTTGTCCCACTTCTGCCAAGCCTCACGGTTCTGACCTGTCTGTACGACGAAATACACCGCATTCGACTCTGGCGCGCTGTAGTAGACAGAATAGACACCCGCTGGATCGTCCTCGGTAGGAACCGTGTCGGTGTGAATCCAGACCTTATAGCCATCGAGCTCAGCCTTGAGTTCGGAACCTTCTGGCAACTGGCAAGGATCAGGAGTAGGAGTATAGTCAATGAAATAATAGTAGCTGGCAAAGTCATAGTTCTCGAACTTGCCATTGCGAAGCATCAGCGCTGAGGAGGTAGCACTCTCTGGAGCACTCTCCTCATAGAAGATGTCATAGCCCTTTTCGCTCTTGGATACTGCGATTGGTGTGAATGGGTAGTACTCGCCTCCATCATCTACATGCCAAGCGCTCATATCGTTATAGTCCTCGGCCCACTCCTCATAGATATAGAGGGTGCCATTGTCTGACAATACACGCATGCCCAGGCACTTGCCATCTTTTGGCTCCATCTGCACTGAGTAGAGCGTGAACTTCTCATCCTGAGTCGTTGCGCAGGTATAGCTGCTTCTCACGTCATTGTTATAGCGTGCACGCAGCGAGTCGAGCACGTAGGCAGGAGCGGTATTCTCAGGGTACTTGAGCGTCAGCATTTCGTGGGTCTCCAGGAACTTGTCATTGAAGGCGAAACCACCATTTGTCGCACCGTTCGATGAGTAGTTCAGACCCTTCATGCAATAGGAATACTTGCCACTGATGATCGAACCCCATTCCTTGCCTTCCTGTACGTGAGAAAAGCTGATGGTTTGAGGCGATCCAGCGCAATAGACCGTCTTGTATGTGGCTGCGATAGGAGTATAGAGAGCTGAATCCTCCTGTGAATCGTAGATATGGAGCAACCCACGGATAATAAACTGGCTGCTGGCTTCGTCATAGTCATAGAGGGCTTCGATCGGCATTGGCACGCTGGTCTCATCCCAGTCTGCCACGAGCGTATCAACGGCCTTGGGTTCAACGTTGTCCTTAGGTTTCTTGTCTGTACATCCGACGGCTGTAAGCAACACTGCCATAGCTGGAAGAAGAATTCGTTTCATTCGGGAAAGTATTAAAAAGTTTATAGATTTACGAGAGTTCATCGGTCTCAAAAAACAACCGGTCCTGGGGGATCATCTTGAGCACCTCTGGATGGTAGTGGTTGCCCAGGCTCAGCGAGAACCCTGCGTCCAGAAGCTGGCTGGCGAGTTCGGGCCCTTTGCGGAAGCCGTGAATGATCATCAATCCTTGATGGCTTTTTGTTTCGACCAAGAGTTGGGACCATAGCTTGACGCAATGGATGATGACGGGTTTCTGAAGTTCATCGGCCACTTGTAAGGCGGTTCTGAAGGCTTCGATTTGCAAAGATAGGGGAGTAGTGCAGAGAGCGTCGAGTCCGCATTCTCCGATTGCAACGAAATAGGGATCAGCGCGTAGCTGACGAGCTTTGGAGACGTACGCTTCAATTTCTTGAAGGCCGGTCAGGTGCCACGGATGCAGTTGCAGGCTGTAATACTGCTTCGTTTCCTGCTTTTCATTGCTCATAAGCACTTGCTCCACGTCAGTGACCGATATGGAGAGAACCGAACTGGCTTTGCCTGGCCGATGAGTGTGTATGTCATTGAAACGCTGCACGATGCAAAAATGAGCGTTTTTCTTTTAGAAAACAAATAATGAAAGTGGAATGCGAACAAAAAAAAAGTGAAAGGTCAAAAAAATGTAAAAATGGCAAATAAAGTTGGCAAAAGGATTTGCAGCTATTGCATGACTCACAAAAATACAGTATCTTTGCACCCAAAGAAATCCGAATAAAAATGAATCGTATATTTATATTGTGTCAAATACTGCTGTCGGCGTTCTTGTTCCCTCAGTGCACACAGGCTCAGCCAAAGGACGAACTGACCGACGAACTGCCAGCCGAGGAGAAGCTTACACGCTTCCAGGATACACCTCCTGCCGTTGATCAGAACCGACGCTATCAGTTGCCGATGACCGATGTGGCTCGCGCCTTGGCCGGTGGCTATGGAGAGTTGCGTCCGAACCATTTCCATGGAGGTCTCGACTTCAAGTCCGATCAGACCATCGGCCATCCTGTCCACTCGTTTGCAGATGGTTTTGTCCGTCGTGTCGGTATCAACGCCTATGGCTACGGTTTGGTGCTCTATGTGGAACATCCTGCTTTAGGATTGACTTCGGTCTATGGTCACCTCAGTGATTTCAGCGATGAGGTGTGGAAGGTGGTACGCGCTCGTCAGGTGGCCGATGAGGCCAATAATCTCGATGCAACCTTTGGTCCGGATGAGATTCCTGTCAAGGAAGGACAGGTCATTGCCTTGAGTGGCAATACGGGTAGTTCTGGAGGTCCACACGTGCACTTTGAGCTCCGTAACATCCCAGACGATGATGACGATATCTGCTATGATCCGATGATGTACTTCCTGCGAGAACTCAAGGATACACAGGCTCCTCGCATCAGTCATGTCTATCTCTATCCTCAGGCGGGACAGGGTGCAGCTTGTGGCTCTTCTGTGCGTCAGGTAAGTACGGTCACGGGTCTCTGTGCTACGCGTGGTGGTGAGGGTGGAACCGTTACGAAGAAGCTCACGGCGTGGGGTAAGGTCGGTATCGGACTCAAGGCCTATGACTATATGGATGGACAGGCCAATAAGTATGGCGTCAAGGAACTGCGATTATATCTCGAAGAGCCTGGAAAAGACGGAAATGCGGAGAAAGATCCGAAATACCAGTTGCTCTATCATTTCAAGCAGGACGCTTTCCGCTTCAGTGAGACACGTTTCACCAATTCGCTCACTGATTATGCCGCTTGGGTCAATGACAAGTCGATGATCATGAAGTCGTTCATCGAACCAGGTAATCTCTTGCAGCAGGTTGATCCTTCTTTAGGCGATGGCTTGGTCAACTTTGACGAGGAGCGTCCTTATCATTTCGTCTATGAACTGGAGGATGCACATGGTAACCTTACGTCGCTTGACTTCACAGTTCAGGGTCAGCGAGCAGAAATCGCGCCTTATGTACAACCAGAAAACACATTGTGGGTTGAGGCGCTTAAGACGCAGCGTATCGACACAGCCGGGTTCCGTATGCAGATTCCTGCAGGTACGTTCTATACCGATCTGGCTTTACGCTTCCGTGTTACAGATCAGGCCATGGGAGTTCGTAAGGTGACCAAGCGTATTAAGAATAAGAAAGGTCGTTGGGTGAATGTGGAGCGCAATGAGGAGTATCCGCTTCCCGCACTCTCAAAGGTTTACACTGTCGGTCGCTATGATATTCCTATGCACCGCTATTGCGCATTTAGCATCGAACTTCCTGATACTATAGATAATACGCAACAACTCTATGTGACCAATCTTGATGCTACTGGTATTGCGGCTGGCAGTGTCTTCAAACCAGCGGAGAACGGTCGCCCTAACACTATGGTGGCTCGTACTCGTGAAGCTGGCCGCTTTGTTGTTCTCCGTGATGAGAAGTCTCCTTCGGTCAAGATACTCAATGCTGCACACAAGACAATGCAGATCAGTGTCAGCGATGAGGAGAGTGGTGTGAAGAAGTTCCGCGTCCTGATCGATGGTAAGTTTGTGCCATTCAATATGGACAATCGTGGACGTTATTTCGGAGAACCATCCCACTATGGCATCGTAGCAGGTAAAACACATAAGATTGAGATCTATGCTGTCGACCATTGTGGCAACGAGACAAAGATCTCAGAGCAAAAGCAGTTCTAAGAACTTTCCCCCTAAAAAAGAGCACCTTTACATGCCTTTGCACAAGGGTTATTGTCTATTTTGACAAAAAAACAGCAATTTTCGTTGTCTATTGTGGTTGATTCAAAATATTTCATTATATTTGCGCGTGAATTAAGAATATCCTGATATAAGAAAACAAACTATTCATGAAGAAGTATATTCTCTCGGTCTTGGCCATATTGCTAGCTTTACCAGCATTGGCATGTACTAATATGCTGGTAGGCAAAAAAGCATCGGTCAATGGCGCTACGATGATCAGTTATAACGCCGACAGTCATCAGTTGTATGGTGAGTTGTACTATACTGCTGCTGCAGATCATCAACCAGGCGAATTGCGCCAGGTGATTGACTGGGATAGCCAGAAACCCATCGGACAGATTCCGCAACCGTCACATACCTATCGAGTGGTGGGTAATATGAATGAGTGGCAGGTGACCATTGCAGAGTCAACGTGGGGAGGAGACTACGCTCTGTGTGATACGACTGCGATGATCGACTATGGTTCATTGATCTATATTACCCTGGAGCGAGCCAAGACCGCACGTGAGGCCATTATGATCATGACGCAGCTCGTGGAGGAATATGGCTATTATTCATCGGGTGAGACTTTCTCGATCGGAGATCCAAACGAGATTTGGGTGATGGACCTTATTGGCAAGGGAACACCTGGCCAGCAGATCGGAGAGGCCCAGACCATTGGTCAGAAAGGCGCGGTGTGGGTGGCCCGACTGATTCCGGAAGATTGTGTTGCCTGTCATGCTAATCAGGCTCGTATACATACCTTCCCACAGAAAGGTCGTAAGATCGCAAAGGTGAAGAGTATGATCAACTATGAGGGTTCTGGCCTCACAACTAAGACCTATAAGCGTTATGAGGTAGGCGATAGCTGTTATTTCAGTACCGACCTGATTTCTTTCGCTCGTGAATGTGGTAAGTATGATGCCAAGGGAACCGATGAGAACTTCGACTTTGCCAAGGCTTTCGGAGACTATGATTTTGGTGCATTCCGAGGTTGTGATGGTCGAGTATGGAGCTGGTTCAATAGTGTGGCTAGCGGCATGGATAAGTATTTCCCATTTGTGGATATGCAAGGCAAGCCAACCGCTACTGGCTATGTCAATGAGAAAGGGGAGGACGTCCCTATACTTCCTCTTTATGTGAAGCCTGATCGACTGCTCTCTCACCGCGATGTACAGCAGGGGTTGGCTGACCATTATGAGGGAACTCCTTGGGATATGACACAGGATGTGGGTGGAGGTCCATTCCATAGTCCATATCGTTGGCGTCCTATGACTTGGGAGGTCGATGGTGTGGAGTATACTCACGAGCGTGCCATCGGAACTCAGCAGACAGGCTTTACTTTTGTGTCAGAGATGCGTGGCTGGTTGCCACGTGAGGTTGGTGCTAAGACTTGGTTTGGCGTGGATGATGCAGCCTCTGCGCTCTACGTCCCAATCTATAATAATATCAGCAAGGCTCCAAGATGTGTGGCTGTAGGCAATGGCGATATGCTTACTTTTTCGTGGACATCATTATTCTGGATGACTTCATGGGTGGCTCAGCAGAGATACACAACTTGGGATCTGATGAGCCCGGATATTGAAGCTGTACGTAAGGACCTTTTCGATCGCTGGGACCAGCAGGAGAAAGAGATTGATGCTGAGGCCATGGCGCTGGTTGAGGCAGGAAAGTCGCAGGAAGCAACAGATTACCTTACCAACTATTCTTGTGCTGAGGCTGACAATGCTACGCTCCGCTATCAGGATCTAGCCATCCATCTGTTGGTGAAATATCTTGATGGAAATGTCAAGGTTGAGAAGGATGGCAAGTTCGAGCGTACACAATGGGGGCTTCCTAAGTCGCCTAAGCATCCTAAATATAGTGAAGATTTTTATCGCGCTATAGTCAACCAGAAGGGAGAGTCGATTAAAGTAAAAAAGTGAAAGAGATAAAACGTTAAATAGTGGAACGTAAGAGAAAACAACTTCCCTTGCTGAAGGGAGTTAAGATAGAAAGATATGCAGCTGAAGGCAAGTGTGTAGCTCACTTTGACAGCATCGGTGCCAATGGAGGTGCCAGTCGCGATAAGGATGGAAATCAGATCCGCAAGGTACTGTTCGTCCCCTTTGCTGCTGAAGGCGATGTATGTGATGTGCAGATTCTGAAGTCGCGTAGTTCGTATGCTGAAGGTAAGATCGTCAACATGGTGGAGCCTTCTTCGAACCGCGTGCAGCCATTCTGCCAGCACTTCGGTGTGTGTGGTGGCTGTAAGTGGCAGCATGTACCATACGCAGAGCAGTTGCGCTTCAAACAGCAGCAGGTCATGGATGCACTGACACGTATCGGTAAGGTGGAACTCCCGGAGTGTCATCCGATTGATGGTTGTGATGATCCTGACCATCAGGCGGCTCTTTGTGAGGGTCAGCCATTCCGCTATCGTAACAAGCTCGAGTTTACTTTCTCAAATAAGAAGTGGATCTCGTTCGAAGAGATGGATCGTCTGCGAGCAGAAGGTAAGGAGATCCCATTTGAGCCTGGTCTCGGTTTCCACATCCCTGACAGCTTTGACAAGGTGCTCGACATTGAGCATTGCTATTTGCAGGAGGAGATTTCGAACGACGTCCGCCTTTGGATCCGTGCTTACGCCATCGAGCATAATATGACCTTCTTTGACCTGCGCCAGCAGCATGGCCTGCTTCGTAACATGGTGGTGCGTACAGCTTCGACCGGAGAGAAGATGCTTATCGTAATCTTTGGAGAACCAGATGAGAAGAAGATCGAGCAGCTGATGTCGGCCATCCATGAGCAGTTCCCTCAGTTCACTTCTCTGATGTATGTCATCAACCAGAAGCAGAACGATGCATGGGGTGATCTGCCAGTGCAGTGCTACTTTGGCAAGGATCATATGATCGAGGAGATGGAAGGACTGAAGTTTAAGGTCGGTTCAAAGTCATTCTATCAGACCAATTCAAAGCAGGCGTATGAATTGTATAAGCATGCTCGTAAGTATGCAGGTCTGACAGAAAAGGGTTCTGAGCTTCCACTCGTCTATGACCTCTACACTGGCACCGGCACCATTGCTAACTTCGTGGCTCGTAGTGCACGTAAGGTCATCGGCATCGAATATGTGGCTGATGCTATTGCTGATGCTAAGGTCAATTCGGAGATTAATGGCATTGATAATACCTTGTTTTATGCAGGCGATATGAAGGACATTCTGACCGATGACTTTATTGCAGAGCATGGTCGTCCGGATATTATCATCACCGATCCACCTCGTGCAGGTATGCATGAGGATGTGGTCAACGTGATTCTGAATGCAGAGCCTAAGGTTATCGTCTATGTGAGCTGTAATCCTGCTACTCAGGCGCGTGACTTGCAACTGCTTGATGTGAAGTATCGAGTGACTGATATTCAGCCAGTAGATATGTTCCCACACACGCAGCATGTGGAGAATGTGGTGAGATTGGAACTCAAGAATTCATAATTCATAACTGAGAATTCATAATTAATGAGCGAAGAAGGCAACATTTTTGTCAAAGGAGCGCGAGTCAACAACCTGAAGAATATCAATGTTGAGATCCCGCGTGGCAAGCTGGTCGTGGTCACGGGCCTTTCAGGTTCGGGCAAGTCCAGCCTGGCCTTTGATACGCTCTATGCTGAAGGCCAGCGACGCTACGTGGAGTCGCTGTCTTCCTATGCGCGTCAGTTCCTGGGACGTATGGGTAAGCCGGAGTGCGATTATATTCTTGGCATCCCACCTGCAGTGGCCATCCAGCAGAAGGTCGTGGTCCGCAATCCACGAAGCACGGTAGGTACATCGACCGAGATTTATGACTACTTGCGTCTGCTCTTTGCCCGTGTGGGTAAGACGATCAGTCCGATCAGCGGACAGCAGGTCAAAAAGCATACGACCGAGGATGTGCTGCAGCGCGCTCAGCAGATGCCTGATGGTACGAAGGTGGCTATTCTGGTGCGAATGGATGTGCCAGAGGGCCGTTCACTGGAGCAGCATATCGAGGTGCTGACCAAGTCTGGTTTCTCGCGAGCAGAAAGCAATGGACAGTTTGTCAAGCTCGATCAGGTCATGGCAGCGCCATTCAATCTCGTCGTCGACCGCTTCCAGTTGCCACTAGTGGATCAGGCAGCTATCAGTCGTTTCTGCGATAGTGTGGAGACCGCTTTCTATGAGGGTGATGGTGAGATGTTGCTCAAGTCATTCGGTAGCAAGAATGCTGAGGCTCCAGAAGAAGGTGTCTATCTCTTCAGCAAACGTTTTGAGGCTGACGGTATGACTTTTGAAGAGCCATCGGAGATGATGTTTAATTTCAACTCCCCGATGGGTGCTTGTCCAAAATGCGAAGGCTTTGGCAAGGTAATGGGTATTGACGAAGATCTGGTCATCCCGAACAAGGCGCTTTCGCTCTATGAGGACTGTGTAGTACCTTGGCGAGGCGATAAGATGTCGGAGTGGAAGAAATACTTCATCAGTCGCGTTGGAGAGGTAATCCTTAGTGATGGTCAGCCATTTCCTATACATCGCCCATATTATCAGCTTACTCAGGAGCAGAAAGACTTGCTTTGGAAGGGATACCCTGCTGGCGTAATGTCTCGCAAGGAACGAGAAGAGAATGCACAGGTGAGCGAGGTGACCGGATGGGAGGAAAGCAAGGTGATGTATGGCATCGATGATTTCTTCCAGATGGTATCGGAGAACCTTTATAAGATACAGTACCGCGTGATGCAGGCACGCTATAGAGGAAAGACCATCTGTCCGGATTGCCAGGGATCGCGTCTGAGAAAAGAGGCTTCGTATGTGCGGATCAACGGCAAGAATATCACCGACATTGTCCGCATGTCAGTAGGAGATCTGATTCCTTGGTTCGAGCAGTTGGAGCTCGATGAGCATGATGCTATCGTGGCTAAGCGACTGCTTTCGGAGATTAAGAATCGGCTGCATTTCCTGCAAGAGGTAGGTCTCTCGTACCTGACGCTTGATCGTCTGTCGAATAGTCTGTCTGGAGGTGAGTCACAGCGTATCAATCTTGCTACGTCTTTAGGTTCGGCTTTGGTAGGATCAATGTATATTCTCGATGAGCCTTCTATCGGTCTTCATAGCCGAGACACGGATCAGCTAATCCATGTGCTGCGAGAATTGCGCGATCAGGGTAATACTGTGATTGTCGTTGAGCATGATGAGGAGATCATTCGTTCGGCCGACTATCTGATCGATGTCGGTCCTCGAGCAGGACGCTTCGGCGGAGAGATCGTCTATCAGGGACCGGTGAAGGTGGATTCGAAGGAACGTAATGCTTCATTTACCACCAAGTTCCTGACCGGAGAGGAGTCCATCCCGGTGCCGAAGACGACACGTCCATGGAGCAATTACATTGAAATCAAAGGAGCTGTGCACAACAATCTGAAGAACATCTCTGCTAAGATTCCATTGGGAGTGATGACCGTGGTGACTGGTGTTTCTGGCTCGGGCAAATCGACTTTGGTTCGTGATATCCTCTATCGTGGTATGCTCCGTCATTTAGGTGAAGCCTCAGATGCTCCTGGCGCTTTTGCAGGTTTCGAAGGTGATATGCGCCGCATCCAGAGCATTGAGTTCATTGACCAGAATCCGATCGGAAAGTCTTCGCGCAGCAACGCTGCTACCTATATGAAGGCCTACGAGGAGATCCGTAAGCTCTTTGCAGACCAGCCTCTGTCTAAGCAGATGGGATTCACCTCAGCAACTTTCTCTTTCAATGTGGAAGGCGGTCGATGCGAGGAATGTAAGGGCGATGGCACCATTACAGTAGAGATGCAGTTTATGGCCGACTTGGTCATGGAATGTGAAGCCTGTCACGGTAAACGTTTCAACAGCGATGTGCTGGAGGTGCTCTACAAAGGAAAGAATATCTCAGATGTGCTTGATATGTCTGTCGATGAGGCGCTGGAGTTCTTTGAGGGATGCGATAGTATCCGTCGTCGCTTGCTTCCATTGCAGAAAGTCGGCTTAGGATATATCAAGCTCGGACAATCGTCATCGACCCTTTCAGGCGGTGAAAACCAGCGTGTGAAATTGGCTTACTATTTGTCGGATTTGTGCGATGTCAAGGGCTCAAAGGGAGGAGGTTTCGATCATGTGAAGCCAAGTGATCAGCACACGCTCTTTATCTTCGATGAGCCAACTACGGGATTGCATCTCTATGATGTGCGCGTCCTGCTTGAAGCTTTTGACCTGCTTTTGCAGCGTGGCCATACGCTCGTGATTATCGAGCATAACCTCGATGTCATCAAGTGTGCCGATCATGTCATCGACCTTGGTCCTGAAGGTGGTGATGCTGGTGGCAACCTGGTATTCCAGGGAACTCCACGAGAACTTTGTAAGGTGCCAGAGTCTTATACGGCCAAGTATCTGAAACCAAAATTTGAATAAGATTATGGAGAACGAGCCAATCCTTAATGCACATAATAAGAATGAATACGAACCAGCGCACACGGCTGAGCATATCCTTAATCAGACTATGATCAGGATGTTCGGTTGTCCTCGCTCACGCAATTCGCATGTCGAGCGTAAGAAGAGCAAGCTTAACTATGAGCTCGCTGTCTGTCCGACCGATGAGCAGATCGCAGAGATTGAGGCGCGTGTCAATGAGGTTATCCGACAGGATGTGCCGGTGACGATGGAGTTCGTAACACGTGACAATGTGCCAGCAGAGGTGTCGCTTGAGAAGTTGCCAGAGGATGCTTCGGCAACCCTGCGACTGGTTAGGGTGGGAGACTATGATGTCTGTGCATGTATAGGTCAGCATGTGGAGCATACCGCTGAGATCGGAAACTTCCGTATCAGCAGCACTTCGTGGACACCGTTTGTGGAGAGTACTCCTTATCCCTATCCTTCGGAGAAGGTGATAGGAGGTTCGTTCCGCATCGTCTTCCGTCTGGATGGCGCAAGTGAGAAATACTAATTCTGAGTATTATGAGACTGAGTATTATTATCCCGATATACAATGTGTCAAAATGGATCGGTCGTTGCCTGGCGTCTGTCAGGAATCAGGGACTGGGTCCTGATGACTACGAGGTCATTGCCGTAAATGACGGTTCGACTGATGACTCGATGGAACTGCTCAATGATTTCCTGGCACGAGAGGCTAAGTCTGGCGAGCGTACAGCTCCAGTGGTCATCGTCAATCAGGCCAATAAAGGTCTGAGCGCTGCTCGTAATGCGGGATTCAAGGCAGCTAAGGGAAACTATATCTGGTGGGTTGATAGTGATGATACACTTGAGGCATGCTTCGCTCCGCGACTACTGGAACGTGCGGAGAAGGAACGTCTTGACGTACTTTGCTTCGGACTGAACTTAGTAGCCGAGGATGGCAAGGTGACCAAATATGAAATTGAGGATAAGACCTGTGGCAAGACTCTCAAGGGAGAGCAGTTCATGCTCAAATGTGGCATGCCAGCAGCTGCATGGGCAGCGATCTACCGCCGAGGATTCCTGGAACGTTATGCACTGAAGTTTCATGAAGGTATCTTTCATGAAGATCAGGAGTTTACTCCTCGCGCATATTTCCTGGCACGTCGTATCGCCTTTGAGGATGTAGCTGTGTATAACTACTATCAGCGAGAGGTGTCGATCATGAATACGGCTAAACCGAAGAAAACAGGAGATTTGCTCATCGTCTGTCAGCATCTCTGGGACTTTGCTATGGAGCATACTCAGATCGAGTCGGCTATCCGATATGTCTTTATCAACCGCGTATCGTATCTCTTCTCACAGGCGCTTTCGAACTTGTGCCATTGCGGTCTGTATGAGTTCCCTGGAGACTATAAGCAGTTGCCTTATTATCCACTTTCGATCAACAACTACCTTAATAAAAGAGAGAGGTATAAGTTCCGACTCATTAATCAGAGCGTTCCTCTTTATTTGAAATTGTATCGTAAGTTCGTGAAACCGGAGAAACAGGATTCGCTTGGCCGACGGTTACGTACACATGCATAAACTTTTTCACTGAAAGATATGAATCCACATTGTATCTCCTTTTTAAATTATATTAGGTATGAGAAGAACTACTCCGAAAAGACGATGAGTAGCTATGCCTCAGACTTAAGGGAATACGAGGATTTCATCACGCGCAAGACGGGAGAGTTCGATCCTTTGCATCCTGATATCGATCTGGTCAGATGCTGGATGACAGAGATGGGCAAGAATCATCTGTCAGTGGCTACAATCAAACGTAGAGTGTGTTGCGTGAGGAGTTTCTGCAAATATCTACGCAAGCATAACCTGATTGAGAGCAATCCGCTGACGCTTCTTCCTTCACCAAAGGTTCCGAAGACCTTGCCGGTATGGATTCCGGAAGAGCAGATGGATTTCCTATTGGACAAAATAGAATATGGACAGGACTTCGATGGCGTGAGGGATCATCTGCTGATTGATCTGCTTTATAGCACCGGTATACGAAGATCAGAGGCCGCATCGCTCAAAGATTCGGACGTCGATGTCTGCGCAATGCAGCTCAAGGTGACAAAGGGTAAAGGCAATAAGCAACGACTGATACCATTTGGGCAGGAACTGAAGACCTTGATCGAACAGTATAGAGCTCGACGTGATGCAGAGGTGGGAGGCCCGACAGAGATGCTGTTTACGGATATAGACGGCAATGGCCTGAATCCAGAGAAGATCTCTAACATTGCACATAAATATCTTTCGGAGTTGGATCAGCTCCCTCGCAAAGGAGCTCACGTCCTCAGACATTCTTTTGCAACCAACATGCTGGCAGAAGGTGCAGACTTGATGGCCGTGAAGGAGTTGCTCGGACATGCATCTCTTGAGTCTACTGAGATTTACACGCACCTGACTCCAAAAGACCTTATAGAGAATTATAAACAGGCCCATCCTAGGGCCAAATGAGAGACCTTAAATACACATTATTAATTTAAAAAGGATTTACTATGGAAGTTACAATTCAGTCAGTCAATTTCGAGACATCTGCTTCGGTCAATGAGTACATCAACAAGAAGCTTGGTAAATTAGCACATCATGCTGATATCCGCACTGCAGAGGTTCAGCTCAAGGTTCTTAATACAACAGATAATGCAAATAAGGAAATCGGCATCAAAGTGCAGGTCGGTGATGAGCAGTTCTACGCTTCTAAGACGGCTGCGGTCTATGAGGATGCAGTTAACCAGGCCGTGGAGGCTTTAGAGCGCCAGATCCTGAAGTCAAAAGACAAAAAACACTGATTATTTGCCCAATAAACTCACTTTCTATGGTTTAAATTGACATTTAAATAGTGCAATTTTGACTGATACGCCCCCAAAAAAGTCTTTTTTATTGCTTTTTTGGGGGATATTTTAAAAAAAACGCAAAAATATTTTGTGATTAAAAATAAATTTTCTACCTTTGCACCCGCAAAACTTGGGGAATCCTATGTTTTTTCGAACTGCGGGTATAGCTCAATTGGTAGAGTGTCAGCCCTCCAAGCTGAATGTTGCGAGTTCGAGTCTCGTTGCCCGCTCTAAACTGTTGCCGTCATAGCTCAGTGGTAGAGCGCATCCTTGGTAAGGATGAGGTCCCGAGTTCAACTCTCGGTGACGGCTCTAAATCAAAGGTTTAATTATTCAGACCAATACAATACAAACAATTTAAATATATTTACTACTATGGCAAAGGAACAATTTGACCGTTCAAAACCACATGTAAACATTGGTACCATCGGTCACGTAGACCACGGTAAGACTACTCTTACCGCTGCAATCACCACCGTTCTCGCAAAGAAGGGTCTTTCAGAGGTTAAGTCATTCGACCAGATCGATAACGCACCTGAGGAGAAGGAGCGTGGTATTACCATTAACACCGCTCACGTTGAGTATCAGACTCAGAACCGTCACTACGCTCACGTAGACTGCCCAGGCCACGCTGACTATGTAAAGAACATGGTTACTGGTGCTGCTCAGATGGATGGTGCTATCATCGTAGTTGCTGCTACTGATGGTCCTATGCCACAGACCCGTGAGCACATCCTTCTCGCTCGTCAGGTAAACGTTCCACGTCTCGTTGTATTTATCAACAAGTGTGATAGCGTTGATGATGCTGAGATGCTTGACCTCGTTGAGATGGAGATGCGTGATCTTCTCGATCAGTATGGTTTCGAGGAGGATACTCCATTCATCCGCGGCTCTGCCCTCGGTGCACTTAACGGTGTTCCTGAGTGGGAGGATAAGGTAATGGAGCTCATGGACGCTTGCGATACTTGGATCCAGCTTCCTCCACGTGCTCTTGATAAGGACTTCTTGATGCCAATCGAGGATATCTTCTCAATCACTGGTCGTGGTACTGTTGCTACTGGCCGTATCGAGACTGGTATCGTTCACGTTGGTGATCAGGTACAGCTCCTCGGCCTTGGTGCTGACAAGCTCACCGTTGTAACTGGCGTTGAGATGTTCCGTAAGCTCCTCGATCAGGGTGAGGCTGGTGATAACGTTGGTCTTCTCCTCCGTGGTATCGACAAGCAGGAGGTTAAGCGTGGTATGGTTCTCTGCAAGCCAAACAGCGTAACTCCACACGATCACTTCAAGGCT
>JAZQQH010000122.1:0-3886 GCA_045628985.1 Bacteroidales bacterium
TCCATGCCGAAAGGTCATTGATAGGTTGTTCCTCACCATCGACAATAAGCTGAGGATTGCGGAAATGCACGTTTGTATTCCAAGAGCCGAGGCCAACCTGAACTGGCAGATGCACCTCTGGCTTTGGCGCTGGCTTATTCAACTCCCAAGAGCAGTCGGTCTTGACTACACGCGTGCCGACATTGTTAGGGAAGAGCTGCTGCACATAGTACGAAGGGGTTCCCATGCTCTGGTATGAGTTAAAGCGTATCATGACTGGTCGCCAGCGGGCATCGTTCTCGTTGACGAAGATCGGTGCGTAGGAATTCATGGCCACCACGTCAGAGTTGTTCTCCATGCCCATCATGAAGACAGCCTCGCCGAGAGCTGCATTCATGTTGCCGATTGCACCAAAACGGCTCGTAACTGCATACTCTCCGACATAGACCTTGTGCGAGTCGCGTGGATAGCTGTCATACTTGTGGAATCGTTCGGCAAACCATCGAGGATCACGATAGTAGTGCTCGTCCACCATATCAACAGGATAGTCGTTACGCCAGCTTGGTTCGTCAGTTCCCCATGACTGCACATCGCCGATGCAGATTACATCAGGATATTTGGCCTTGATGGCATTGTAGAACTGGATGTAACGCTCAGGATAATGTTCCGATTGATCCGAGTTGTCATCCATGTGGAAATTGTAGTTCTCATTGCCTATCTCGATGTACTTCAGGCCGAAAGGCTCGGGATGGCCGTTCTCAGCACGAAGCTTACCGTATTTGGTCGAAACATCGCCATTGGCATACTCCAGGGCATCGAGGCATTCCTCAATCCACGAGTCAATCTTATCGTATGGATCGAAGCCTCCGTGCCAGATGCCCACATTCACTACATAGAGAGGCTTGGCTCCAATGTCCTCGCTCAGCTGAAGATATTCGTGGAAACCAATGCCATCGGTAGTGCGATAGCCCCAGTTGACATTCGGGTGACCCTCACGTTCCTCGATAGGACCAATGGTACGTTTCCAACGGAAAGCATTGTCCGGGCTGTCCTGACCCTCTACGAAGCAACCGCCAGGGAATCGCAGGAAGCGTGGATGCATATCGGCCAACATCTGTGCAAGGTCTGGACGCATACCGTTCGGTCGATCCTTGAAGGTAGGAGGGAAAAGCGACACCACATCCAGCTGCAACTCTCCTGCATTGTCCGAGGTGAGCGTGAACTGAGCCCTTGGGTCATTACCCTTGGCAACGATTGTAGCCGAGTACTTTGTCCATTTGCCTGAAGCTGTCACCACGATAGGAGTGCTGCCGAGGTTTTCTCCATTGGCCGAAATCAAAGAAGCAGTCAATGTGCCCTTGAAACCCTTGTCGCTTTTGGAGAAGAAGCTCAGTTCGTACTTCTGACCCTCAACCGCATTCATGCCCCAGAATCCCTCGTTGCGAACACCATCGCCAGGAGCAGTAAATTTCACGTTCAGGGCATTGTGCTGTACTTTGTTGAGAAGATTCTTCTGTGTGAGGTTCATCTGAGCATTACCTACAGCAAACCAGTTACTGATCTCAGAGTATTCACCTTTCGTCTTCGACAGATCATCCTGCTGCATTGTGTTATCTTCGAACGAACGGTTACGGATAAGCTCCGCATAGAGACCGCCATCGGCAGCATGGTTGATGTCTTCATAGAAGAGTCCATAATGAACAGGGCTGATCTCAGGCCCTTGCTGTGCAGCATCTACGTCAATTACTACCTGTGCTTTCTCTGTGCAAGCGGTGAGCAACAGGGTAGATAAAAGGAAACTATATTTCTTCATATTTGACCTTTAGTTTGTTGTGTTATTTTCGATTAGTTTGTCATAAATTGATGTCATCCTTGTTCTCACAAAGAGAGCGTGTACCACCACGCATCGTGAACGCCGCAAAGATACACATTTTCTCCGAAATGTGAATGAAATTCACATAAATCTTATGAATTTTTAGCAAAATGCAAACAAGGGCACTACATTCGGAGAAGTAGTGCCCTTGTAAAAAGCTTTGCAAAGATTTTTATTTCAATAGATTTGCTGTTGAGCGGATGCGGTAGAGTAGGAGCAGCACCAGAATGGCGAGTGAGGAGTAGGCGAGGCGGTCAAACCAAGTGGGCGAGCGAGGGTTCAGAACTTGTACCTCTTGGATTCTTTCCACATCCTGCAACTGAATCAGCGTGTCGGTGCGAGCAACGAGAACCGTGTCATGCAGATAGCGGTAACGGTATTCTGTGATGCGTTCGGTGGCCCAAACTGTGTCGTGGATAGTGTTCAGCGAACGGTCGTGAAGGACGTAGATGCTGTCGTAGCGGTCGTGGATTGTTGATTCAACGAGGGACGATGTTTCTTGCGTCTTACGCGATTCGGAATTATTCACTGAACGTGTTGTGCTACAGCTGGTTGTACTCAGCATGAGCATCAAAACAAGGGCAAGCCTTGCGAGCGAATTCATTATGTCCGTGAATCGTAGCATTTGGGTAGAAGGTTTTGAGGTGTTTCAATAGGGCAAGCAGCGTAGCTTTCTGTTCGGGAGTGCGAGTGTCAGCAGCCTTGCCTGTTTCGTTCAAACCTCCTTCATAACAGATGCCCAACGAATATGAATTTTGCCCACTCGTATGTGCTCCGATCATGTCAGCTGGCCGTCCGACTTCGATGTCGCCATCCCTACGGATGACGTAATGATAACCAATCATTTGCCAACCTTTTGCGCGATGCCACGCATCAATCTGACGAGCCGAAGAAGTCTGATGCGGACCTACTGCCGAACAATGGATGATGAGCTTGTCAATCCTCCTCTTCCGGGTCGCCTCGATCGTTGGGATTTCGTCGATGCTCAGGGTCTTGTAGGTGTTCATATTCTCGTTGATGTTTGTGGTAAAAGGCATCGTCCGTTACATTCTTCATTGCTCCCTCCCTGCCAGGGAGGGTTGGGGAGAGGCTTTTTCGGATGTACGCATCAATTCCAAAAATACTACCTGCATAGATCAGAATTTGTGCGAAGATGAAGAGCACCGATTCGTGAATCTCGCCCGGAGGCGGCAGGAAGAGGGCGATGAATGCCATGACGATGCCAGCGATGAGCAAGACGATGGCCGTAAGGTCGCGATAGAGATAGGGAGATTTCTGGGTTTTCATAGCTGTAGATGATTTTGAGAATGAAAACAGGAGTCAGCCGCTGACGTCATTCCGACTGACTTCTGCCATTATACATTCATGCTCTCAGGCGGTTATTAACCGAATGTATAGTCCTCATCATCCCCAGAAGTTGAGCCATCGCCCGAAGGAGTGTTACCCGAAGGAGTGTTCGAGCCACCGCCGTTAGGGTCATCGTCCTGAGTGCCGTTGAGGTCAACGGTGGCGTTGCCCTCCTTGATGGCCTTGATGAGAGCCGCCTGAGCCGAACGTGAGGCCACGAGGTTGAACTCTGCATCCTGCACGAGGTTCTTGAACTCTGAGCCGCAATCCCAGATGACATTCACACCAGTGATGTTCTGAGCGGTGAACTTGTCAGCCGACTCTGCACCCTTCGAAGTGAGGTTGACAGAGAAGTCGCCGAGGTCACCCAGACGGATCTTCTTGCCCTCCAGAAGCTGCTCACGCATGCAATCGACCGCCATGTAGAGGATCGCTGAGATATCCGCACGCGAATAGACGCAACCGTGGGTGGCGATGTGACGGGCGAACTTCTCGATAGTCATCACGTCCGAATACTGAGCCACGGCGAAGGCATTCTGCTTCTCCGTCTTCACGAGGTCGAGGTCTGCCTGAGCTGGAGCCTGACCAGCAGCCTTAGCTGCATTGATGCGTGACTTTGCCTGATTGATCTCGAACAGGTTCGCGTTCACGCTACGCATAGCAATGGAATAGTTGATCATTGTAGAA
>JAZQQH010000123.1:0-88443 GCA_045628985.1 Bacteroidales bacterium
CAAACAACAATATTAATAACTAATTTTTTTTAACATGAACAAAAAGTTTTTAAGTGCTATCCTGTTTGGTGCTCTCGTAGCATCTACAGGTTCGTTCGTGTCTTGTGCTGATAACGATGATAAGATCGATCAGCTTCAGGACCAGAACAGCGAGCTTAAGGCTCAGCTTGCTCAGTTGAAGAGCGAGCTTCAGGCAGAGCTTAAGAATGCTGCTAGCGCATCACAGGTTGCTGCTATCGAGGCTAAGCTTTCTGCTATCGAGGGCGTAACCTCTGATAACATCGCTGCAACTGTAGCTGCTCTCAAGGGTAACTTCGATACCCAGGAGGCTCGTGTCATTGCTCTCGAGACCCAGATCAAGGCTCTCGAAGGTCTTAAGGATGTTGACGCTAGCGAGTTGATCGCAGTTCTCAACAAGGCTAAGGAGAATGGTACCGCTGATATGAGCGGTCTCTCTGCAATGGTTGATGCTCTCGACGCTGACGTTAACACTCTCGTTTCTGCTCTCCGTAGCTTGGTATTCCAGCCAGAGTTCTACGTAGACGGTATCGAGGCTGCTGAGTATACCTACCTCCGTTATGTTGAGTTGCCAAGCGATGGCGATATCTATACCGAGGTTGAAGGTTGGAGCCAGGAGCATAGCAAGGACTGGAAAGACGATGCTGAGTTCGGCACCACCGAGACCAAGATGTATGAGAAGCGCAACAAGAAGTTTAAGATTATTCCAAATGAAAAGTTCCCTTGGGGTTATGCTCATACTGGCGACTTGACCTATAATATCTATCCACACAAGTGGAACCAGTCAAGCTTGAACACCAAGAAGGTTTCTTATACCTACACTGACGGTGTAAATGACAAGGGTACAAAGACTAATGTTCTCAACCATATTGATCATGTTTGCACACCACAATGTGCGGTTGATGGATGTTTGCTCGATGACAAGGAAATTGGTATCTTCTATGCTCCTGCTGCCAATGTTAAGGTTGTAGGTGACAAGATTATGAATACCGTTACTTTCGCTAAGAATCCTTCTAACGCTCGTATCGACGACGCAGCTCGCAAGTTCCTTGTTCAGAATATCTGCGCAATGACTCGTGGTGCTGTTAGCGAGGAGGTTATGGTGATTGAAAGCATTGATGAGACCACCAAGCCTGGTTATGCAATTGTAACTTATTATGTTCCAACTGCGCAGCTTTCTAACCTTATTACTGCAAAGCATGATGAGTCTCTCAGCGTCCTGAACCAGAAGGATAACACTACTATTTTCCGCCTTCAGTCAGGTGCATATGACGCTGCTAAGGTAGAGTCAGATTGGGCTGCTCTTTACGAGACCGAGATTCAGCCAGTTGCTATTGCTCTCAACGCTAAGGGTGTAAGCGATAACTGGTATGCTCCAAATGATTGTGACGAAGACAAGGTTAAGTTGCCAAACGAGCTTCACAAGAACCCATACGAGGTTGTTTATGATGCTACTCGTACCACCAGCCTTGGCTACAATGACACTAAGGGTATCAATATCGCTGAGCACATTGCTCTTCACTTCGTAAAGCGCGACAACAAGGGCGTTAAGCATGGCAAGAACAATCAGCCAGAGGTACAGCATCAGCATGTTGTATATTCTCTTAAGGAGGCTGCAGAGAAGTTCGGCTTCGAGTATGAGTTCAAGCTTGTTCCTTACAATATTGACGACAACAAGACCAACAACTCTTCTTACGCTCACTTGGTAGACGGTACTGCTGAAGGCGTTAACTATAAGGACGCTGTGATTATTGCAAACACCGTTGATGAGAAGCGCGCAGCTGTTGATGCTGATCCTTTTGCTTATATTCCAAAGGTTCTTGAGGATGGTTCATACGAGCAGGGTCCTTCTTCAGTAGATAAGGAGCCACTTGTACAGGTTCTTGTTAAGAAGGGTGGTCAGGTAATCCTTGACGGTTATTTGAGCTTCATCATTACCCGTACAACAACCAATATCATGTCTGATGTCTTTGATCTTGGTTCTAAGGATAAGTCTTGTGCAACTCTCCTTTATGCTCAGACTTGGAATCAGGTTTCTGAGATTCTCTATGAGAACACTGCAAACAACAAGCTTGGCATGAGCAAGCTCGAGTTTGAGGAGGTTTATGAGCTCGCTAAGTATGATGATAAGTTCGTTATCGATGGTGATGGTGTTAAGCATCCAGTAGCTAAGCAGTTCAAGGTTGGTATTGATGGTGAAACCATTACCACAACTGAGATTGAGTGGAAGAACACTTACACTGAGGTATATCAGGAGTTTGATCCAAATGGTATTACAAATACTGTTCTTGCTCTTCAGCTCGACAAGTTTGATCAGCAGTACATCTATGAGCACAAGGAGAAGGATTGCAAGAAGTTCGATGCTTCTGTTAAGGAGCATGAGGATGTAATCTACGTTAAGTATGTTCGCCGTGGTTCTGGTAACCATGCTACAACTCCAGGTATCGTAGTTCCATTGAAGCTTGCGTTGAATGATGCATCAGAGATCGTAGGCACCTATGGTTCTAAGGATGTTAACTACTGGTATGACGCAACTGGTGCTATCGACATTACTCCAGATGACGCAGTTCGTATGAATGTCAACTATGCTAAGGATAATGGCGATACTTACAAGCAGACAGAGATTCCATTCCTCGATGAGGATAAGCTTGGCTTCGTTCGTGACCTCGATAACAACTGGGATGGCAACAAGCTTACCTTCAAGAATGCTAAGAACGAGGTTCTTTACACTCATTTGACCGATGGTCCTATGGCTGTATACTACTTCCACCCAATGACCAACAATGTTGTTATCCTTGACCAGAATGATAATACTACTGAGTACGAGCTCCACGTTGATAACGACTTTGTAATCTGCAACAAGTGGGAGATGGGTGATGATCCACTCTTCGCTACTGGCAATCACAACAAGGATCAGAAGATCGTAGTTGCTAACATGACTGTTGAAGAGTTCGCTGCATTCGAGCGTGATCACATGGTTAACGCTAAGGAGGGTATTTACAAGAATACTAAGCTCTATGGTCGTATCAAGACTGCTAAGAATGATCAGCCTTGGATTTGGATTGCTCAGCTTGATCCTGTAACCGGTAATGTTCAGTATTTCTGGGACACTAAGGAGACTCTTAAGGGCGAGGATGCTCTATACAAGAACACCATGTCTAAGAAGATCATCAACGCAGTAAGCCACGCTGTTAAGGAGAACGTTGAGGGCGCTAAGGAGAAGGATAAGGTATTCGTAGGTGTTTACGCTACTGACTGTGAGGGTACTTCTATCTACCCAGTTGGTCCTAACGTATTCCCTAACTACTTCCTCCGTCCACTTGATATTCTCCCAGGTGAGGGCAAGAAGGTACTTGATGCTAAGAACAATGCTGATTACATCACAGTATTCGACCTCTTCAACTTCCAGGATTGGCGTGATATCAAGTTCATCAACGGTACTGACTACAGCAACATCTGGCTCCTTGCTTACTATAATGTAAACTGGATGAAGGTTGATGTTGATGCTGCTACTACCAACTTGAACAACAATGATCTTGACAAGAAGCCACTTAAGGAGGTTAATGCATATGTTAAGTTGTCTTACGTTGAGCACAATAAGGTTACTCCAATGGAGGATGCTGTATATGGCAAGAATGTTAAGACCATTAACATGAAGCCTTACAACAAGGCATCTATGGGCGTTCCGTCAACCTACGATCACCTTGTTGAGCACTTCGGTTACATCAAGTATGAGAACAACGGTAATAACGTTTCTGACTTCGATGTTAAGATTCCTGTAACCTTCGGTTATGATTGGGGTATCTTGAAGACCACTATTACTGTCCACGTTGATGGCACTATTGCTAACAATGGAGGCAAGTAATTAAAGTCAACATAAATGTATTAGAGTGCGTCTCATACGGGGCGCACTCTTTTTTGAAACTATCTTTTTACAATATATGAAAAAGATTTTCTATTTTATCCTTTTGACTTTTGTCGTCATTTCTTTCTTTGACTCTTGCACGTCAAAGAAAGAGGAAAAGGTTGAGCCTTCAGCTCATGATCAGTTTGTAGCGACTCTAACAGATGCTGATACAACAGAAGTGCTAAATATGTGTCAGGACTTCTTTACAAAGCTCGCTGCTGGTGACAAGGAGGCTGCCATCGGTATGCTTTCTTTGAGCAACGATTCTGGTGTTATTTCTCCAATGACTGATGAGAAGGCTCAGAGTCTGATCAAGCAGTTCACTCTCTTTCCTGTTCTTGACAATCATTTGGTTGATTTTCAGTTCGGTGATGCTGCAGATAATCTGATGCGCTTCAAGGTAGTTTTCTCGAAGGACGAGCAGGGTAAGGAGGATGCTATCAACTTCGGGTTGAATCCTATCCGTAAGGATGGTAAGTGGTATCTTACCGTACGTAATGCTTCTGCACAAGTTACAAAATAAGTAACTTTTATTTATTGCACAAATAACGATTTCCACCACGATGCAAGTAGGTATTCGTGGTGGAAACTTTTTTACACCAAAATTTTCACCAGTCAACAATCTTATTCACAAGATTCTGTTGCTCTGTAGCTGTTCGACGCAAGTAAATGCGTGTTGTTTCAATGCTATCATGCCCCATAAGATCAGCTAGTAAAGCTATGTCTTGATATTTTTCCAAGAAATTCTTAGCAAAACGATGACGAAAAGAATGGGGATGGACTTCTTTTATATTTAAATGGTATCGGACAGCTGCATCTTTCAGTTTCTGCGCTAAGCCTCGCGCAGTTATTCGAACACCATTCTGATTGAGGAAAATATATCCACTATCAATATTATTCTTTTGTAACCATGGAAGCGCGACAGAAACCAAATGCTGAGGGATGAAAATACGTCGAACCTTTCCTCCCTTGGTAGACAGATCGATATATCCGCTGTGGATATGTTCCGCTTTGAACTGCAATAGTTCAGACACACGAGCGCCTGTTGCTGCCAAAAACCATACGGCCATTGCCAAATCATCATCGTGATCTCTTAATAGACTCGACTTTAGAAAACGATAATCAGCATCACTGATGACATTTTCGAGAAAAGATTTCTCCTGAAGCTTAACGGATTTGAGTCGCAGTTCTGGTTTATTTAGGAAAACAAGATATCTATTCATTGCCTGAATACGTTGATTGACGGTTCTAGGTTTATACTTTTCTATCAGAAATCCCTTAAAAGCTAAAAGATTCGTACTAGAAGTAGCGTCACCATAACGCTGACAAAACATTTCGACCGTAGAAACATAGGCCTTAATTGTGTTTTCTGAAAGTCCATCTTTCTGAAGGAAAAGGACGAAATTAAGATGTGGATTGCGTTTATACATTGTATTCTCGTTTTATGTTATCGATATAAATACTGAAATTTATAAATAAAAACATAAAAATAGATAAGGAAAAACACCTCGGAAAGTTACAAAACACACAAATAAAACGAAAAATTGAAAAAAATTGAATGTAGAAGACACGGAAAAACATGGAACGTCATGTGGCAAATATAATTTCATTATTTTTGCGCACAAAAACCAAAATAAATTATTATAATATGAGAAAGAGATTGCTTATTCCTGTCTTATCAGGACTGTTTGCTACATTCACGAGCTGTTTTCCAGCTATCGAAGACATTGACGAGGAGATGAACGCAGATTCATCGACCAGTAAAAAGACGACTTTACGACTTACGACTCGTAGTTCTACTGGAGAAATCAACTATCCTGTTTTAGTGTTGGCATACGATGCTGATGGTAATAAAAGCGCTCAGCAGATACTGACATCGGCAGAAGATCAGATAAAGATGAATCTTGCTGCTGGCTCATACCGTGTGTCGGCAATAACGGGTTATCAGTCATACGTCGAACCAAAAGACTATTCTTCGGCAGACGCTGTCATCTCGGTACCTTCGTCAGGTTTTGCCACAGCACCATTGTTTGTAGGTTCTGCGGACGTCACCCTGGGAGACAAGGCGGCAAATGTGGAGGTCATGATGAGCATCAGAAGCGCTTCTTTGGAGGTTTCGCTTAAAGATTTGCCGGAGACGGTCACCTCGGTCAACATCGCGATAGCCCGTCAATATGGAGCGTATGGCCTGGATGGAAAATATTCATCGGCCATTGTCGCACGGACAGATTGCAGCAAAAATGCAGATGGGATATGGAACTCTGGATTGATGCATGTGCTGCCAGGAACTGATGCGCAGACGGTATTGACCATCACTATCTCTGACAATAATCAGCAATATAGTTATGGTTATACGGTCAATGAACCGCTTATTGCTTCTACCCCATACGTGCTGACTGGCACCTACAAAGGCGGAGAGAGAGTAGAACACTTTGACCTAAGTGGTATGCTGACCGTAGAAAGCTGGAAGGATCCGAAAGCCTTAGACTTTGAGTTCGGAGAAGGTGCTTCTGCTGATAATACTGTGACCAAAGACGACGTCACAACCACTGAGACGACCTCTATTCCTACGGCTTTATCCATTTGGAACGGACATGTCGTTGCACTTGTGTTCAACGAGACAGCAGAGAGCGCAGATCTGTTGCTAATCAGCTTACAAGAGTATACCGATGTATACTCCGTCAAGGCGGCAGATCATGAGTATGACGCCATCAATATTGCAGAAGCGTATGTCGAAGGAGATCTGACGGGATGGCACATCCCAACCAGTTATGAGATCCAGCAGATCAAGGCTGGATATAAAGATAATTATATGACCTATCTTAACAGGGTCATCGTCCAAGCAGGAGGAACAGAGATCGTCCAGAGAGATGCAAAGGATGAAGCTATCCGTTATCTCTGCGACAATGGACTTCAGGCCATCGGCTTCGTCACTGGTTCTAATATCGGTGCAGCAGGCAAGACGGTTAAGTATTCTCTTCGTTTAGTCAAAAAAGTCCACGTCTCTGTCTCCAAATAAAAAGAGGCCACAGTCAAATGGCAAATAACAAATAACAAGTATCACCACCTACGCTACAGGCTATTGTAGAGGGGTGGTGATACTTGTAATTTGATATTTTGGAGCTGATTTCATCTTTTGCCACAACTCCTTATTTATTAATGTAGCATCATTTTAGTATAGATCATACCAAAAGCGTAGCAGTCACTGTGATACTGGAATCCTAACGACTCGTAGAGACGGAGAGCTGGAGGATTGGACGGATCGACCAACAAGGTGGACGGAAGGCCGAGAGAACGGCCATGTTCGATCTGTTTCAGCATCAACTGACGGGCAATGCCACGACCACGGTATTCGGGAAGGACGGCCAGTGAATCGATATAATACTCTCCGGCCTGCGTCTCGTCCTCAGCATGCTCCAGATCCATATCCGACTCGTCTGATTCTGTGTCATCGACCGGAGCCCGATCGAAAAGCGCAAAGGTGCGAAGGCGTCGCTCATGGTAACCCTCGCCATCGTAACAGAGACAAAGACCGACAGGACGGTCATTGACCAAGGCTAGCAGAGCGTTACGATAGGAATAAAGGATGTCTACCTCTCGGCTGCAGACTTCATTAGCGATATACTGCAGCAGCGACTCGGACGGATGAGTGTGCAATGCACAACAGACTCCCCATGCGATGAAAGGAGCATCGGCCTTGGTGGCCCAGCGAAAGGTAGGAGTTACATCCATATCGGCAGAAGAGGTAAGACAGAGAGGACGATGCCGCCAAGGATGATTAGAATGGTCCACCACTCATTGGCCGACGAATGCAGATTGGCCTGATGCACAGAGAGCTGGATACCAAGGAACAGCGACAACTGACAGATATAAAGTGCCGTGTGACCAGGATCGAGACACATGAAGACGACCTCCGCGATGCTGAGTGTACAGAGTTGCATAATACTATCGCTGGCTCGAACGCTGTGACCCGTACCTAATACGACGGCCGAGATACTATAGGCGATGACCAACACAACCATCAGCGCCAGATAAAGCCACTGCCACACCTGGAAAGTATGGAAGACCGTGGCGTAACCTGACAGATTGAAGATCTCAAGGAACTGCAGAGGAAGGCTGTCGGCCATCTCATGACCATAGATAACGTCGAGATAACAATAGGTGATCCAGAGTCCCAGGACCGCTCCAGTGAAGATGCTATAAACATTACGGGCACTGACCGAACGTGTGTGGAAGACGATGACTGGAACCAGAAGCAGCCACAGTACCGTGTGTGGGAAGAGAGCCGAAGACAAACCGATGAGAAGACCGATGGCCAGACAGCGGAGCGTGGCGCGCTCGTCTTGCCAGATGCTTAGCACGAGACTGACGATGAGCATGAGCGCGGAGACCTGTACCATACCTTTATAAGCCGGATAGGTTGGAGCAAAATAAAGGTAAGCGAAGTTCTGCGTCACACTCATCAGTGGCCAGGCAATCGCCAGCGACTTGCCCTCAGACACGCCACCCAGATGAAAGCGTCCAAGGACAAACCACAGTGCCAGGGCAAAGGCGCCAGACAGCAGCCAGTTGCCCCAGAGCACAAAGACATCACCGTCGGTCAGAAGGGTCTGAGCGACGATGAGCAACGCGCTTAAGAGTATCAGTATGGAGGTGATACCTTTATTGCGACTGAGTGGAAATAGTAACTGATACAAAGTGCTTAATCCCAAGCGGCAAGGTCCTTGCCGATGTCACGACGATAATACTTGCCCTCAAACTCGATGAGCTCTGCGCCTCGCATGCTCTGTGCCAGAGCGGCTGCACGGTCGGTACCGTAAGAGGTGACGCAGATGACACGACCGCCAGCGGTGACGGTTGCCTGATCTGCATTGAGCGCGGTGCCAGCGTGGAAGAGGATTGACTTCTGATCGCTCTCGGCCTCGCTGACTACACCCTGGGTGAAGAGGGCGTTATCCATGCCGGTCATGATCTTACCCTTCTCGTAAGAGCCTGGGTAACCGCCAGATACGAGTACGACGGTGACTGCAGCGCGAGGATCCTCCTCAAGGATCTTCTCGTTGAGGTTGCCAGCGGCAACGCCTTCGAGCAGTTCTACGAGGTCGCTCTTGATACGTGGCATGACTACCTCGGTCTCTGGGTCGCCCATGCGGACATTATACTCGATGACCATTGGGTCGCCAGCGTGGTAACACTGGATGTCGCGATCCATGCGGATGAGACCCAGGAAGATAAAGCCTTTGTACTTGAGCTGATCCTTCTTAAGGCCCTCGATGGTTGGCTTGACGATACGCTCCTCGACCTTCTGCATGAACTCAGCGTTAGCAAATGGCACTGGAGAGCAGTTGCCCATGCCGCCGGTGTTGAGGCCGGTGTCGCCCTCGCCGATGCGCTTGTAGTCCTTGGCAACAGGGAGGATCTTATAGTGGTCGCCGTCGGTCAGGACGAAGACAGAACACTCGATACCAGACATGAACTCCTCGATGACGACGGTAGCTGAAGCGGCGCCGAACATACCGTTGAGCATCTCCTTGAGCTCAGCCTTGGCTTCCTCAAGGGTAGGGAGGATGAGTACGCCCTTGCCGGCAGCGAGACCGTCGGCCTTGAGGACGTAAGGAGCCTGAAGGGTCTCAAGGAACTTGCAGGCGTCGTCGTATTCTGCAGCGGTAAAGCTCTGATAACGAGCGGTAGGGATGCCGTGACGGCTCATGAACTGCTTGCAGAAATCCTTAGAGCCTTCGAGCTGTGCAGCAGCCTTGGTAGGACCAATGACTGGGATGGAAGCGAGCTTGTCGTTGCTCTCGAAGAAGTCGACGATACCGTTGACCAATGGATCCTCAGGACCTACAACGACCATGTCGATGGCGTGGCTGAGACAGAAGTCTGCGATCTTGTCAAACTCGTTGACCTTGATGCTGACGTTCTCGCCGTAGGCGGTGGTACCAGCGTTGCCTGGAGCGATGAAGAGTTTGTCACACTTGGCACTCTGTGCCAACTTCCATGCGATGGCGCATTCACGGCCGCCACTGCCGAGGAGTAAAATATTCATAATATGGGGAGGGTCCTTATAAGTTATTATCGAAATATCTTGTTATATTATTTAAAAGGTGTACACGATCCTTGCCACGTACGTTGTGTGGATGATTCATATACATCATGAAGTCCGGATAGGTGCCGGTGGCTACAGAGTTCTTGAGGAACTGGAAAGACATCTGTGGCACGACGGTGTCGTCCTGATCGTCATGGATGATGAGCAGGTGGCTCTTGAGCTTGGCGGTCTGGTTGATCATCGTGTTATTTGCGTAGCCTTCAGGATTGTCCTGAGGAGTACCCATGTAGCGCTCACCATACATCACTTCGTAACGACTCCAGTCGAGGACAGGACCGCCACAGACGCCGACCTTGAAGGTCTCAGGATAGTTGAGCGTCATGTAGGTGGTCATGAAGCCACCGTAGCTCCAGCCATAGATTCCGATGCGATCTGCGTCGACGTATGGGAGGGTCTTGAGGTAAGCCACGCCCTGCATCTGGTCCTTACCCTCGTTGTAGCCGAGGTTATGCCAGATGGTCTGCTCGAAGGCAAGGCCACGCTTGTCAGAGCCACGGCCATCGATAGTAAAGACCACGTAGCCGCGGGTCGCCATGTAAGCGTCCCACCCTGGCAGACCCCACTGATAGCCGTCGGTGACCATCTGCGCGTGTGGACCATTGTAGAGATAGACGACGACAGGATGCTTCTTGCCATCGTTATAATTCAGCGGCTTGACGAGGCGATAATAGAGATCGGTCTGACCGTCGGCAGCCTTGAGCGTACCGACCTCCACCTCAGGACGAGCGATGGCCTTATGCTCGGCGTTAGCTGCGTATGGATCCTCGGCCTTCCAGATCACTGCCACCTGTGCTGGCTTACCCTTCTTGAGGTCGATGAGCTGGCACTGACGTGGGACATCGTGGCTGACAAAGGTGTCGTAGACGCGGGTATAGTACTTGTCGAACAGGACGGAGTGCCGACCAGGATTGGTGGTGATATGGCTGACCTTGAGCGACTTCAAATCGAGGCTGTAGAGATGATTCTCGAGCGGACTCTCCTTGGTGGCCATGAAGTAAGCGTATTTACACTCGGGGTCAATGCCGATGAGCTCATTGATCATCCAGTCGCCCTGGGTGAGCTGCTTGCCACTGAGGCCTTCTGCGCTGTGTTTGTCAGAGAGGTCGTAAAGATACATGTGCTTATAGCCGTCGCGCTCGCTCATCCAGATGAACTTATCGTTCGATCCTGGGAGGAAGGTGAGCTCGTCTTCTGGCTCGACGTACTTGTCTGATGACTCGGTGAAGAGGGTCTCGACGAACTCACCGGTCTCGGTGTCGTAGGCGTTGAGCTCCATGTAGTTCTGCTTGCGGTTGAGCTCTGCGATGAAGATCTGACGGCCATCAGGACGCCAGCTGACGCAGGTGAGATAATGCTCAGGATCGCTGACCAGCTCGTGATGACGGGTACCTGCTGCCGGCTGCTTCTGCGCATGTGGCAGTTCGGCTCCAGTCTTGACCCACAAGGTGCGCTTCTCCTCCGGACGATAGATACCGAGGACGACCTGGTGGCTGGTCATACCGGCCATTGGGTAGCGTACCCACTTGACCTCAGCCTCACGGGCGTCGGTCTGCAGGAGCGGATACTGGCCGACCATCGACTGGTTCATACAGTAGAAGGCCAGCTGGTGACCCTCAGGGCTCCAGAAGATACCTTTGTTGATGCCGAACTCATTGCGGTGGACAGACTGTCCCCACACGACTTCTGACTGTCCGCTGACCAGGTTGTCGCTCGGAGCATCCGGAGCGCTGACCTGGAGGCGCTGCTTCTCACCATCGCCCGTGGTCTCTACCCAGAGACGGTCACCCTCATTGAGCGCCGTCCAGAGGCCATCGGCACTGACAGTACCATGCTGACGTGGACGAGCAGGAGCCTGCGAGGCGTTCTCGGGAGTATAGAAAGTGAACTTGCCGTTGTCGTCGAACTTAGCGTTGACGAGGCTCGGCGTATAGACATAATCCGGATGGCCAGGCGTCATCTGCTCCATCGTAGGCAGCTCGCCCTGCTGGGCAGGTGTGGTGCCCAGGATCTTGTGCTGTGCCATAGCGGTGAGGAGTGTGGCTGCCATCAGTGCAGTGATATAGAATCGCTTCATAGAGTTTTAATCCTTCTTAGTGTCGTCCTGCGTATAATCCAGTACGGCCTTGCTCATGTCGAAATCCTTGTGGAAGAGTGGTCGATTAGGATCATACTCACGCTTGCCACGTGGCTGGAAGTGGCCCTCTCGCTCCTCAAGCTTGCCATCGGCATTGCGCTTGAAGTTGCCACGTGGGGTAAATGGCTTGTCGCCGTCCTTCTTAGCGAAAGGTTTCTTATCGCCGAAAGGCTTCTTGTCGAAGCTCTTCTTCTCGAAAGGCTTCTTCTCAAATGCAGGCTTCTCTCCCGGAGCCTTAGCCACGATACTGCCATCCTTACCTACGGCGTATGCACGCTCGGTGCTGGCGGTGCGGGTACGCTTCGGTTTGTCGTCGATGCGCTTATGACCACGCTCGAAGGCCTTGCCGTCCTTATCGTAGAAACGCTTCTTACCCTCACCGTCCTTCTTATCGAACTTCTTGTCGCCTGGCTTACGATCGCTGCTGAAGCGGCTTGGCTTCTTGCTGCGGATGTTCTCGAACTTTGAGTTGTCCTGCTTCTGGTCGGCCGAAGTCTTATCGAGCTCGCCACCCTCCTTGCGGAAGTCCTCGAACTTGCCAGAGAAAAGCTCATACTTGCGGAGCTGGCATGGGATACCACCGTTGTTGAGGTCAATCTTGATCGATGGCTTGAGGCCGACGAAATCGAATGGAGTACCCTCCTTGCGGAAGCCATTGCGTGGGTCGACAGCTGTGAAGGTAGCATTAGGATCGTCGCTCGAGATGATCCAGGCCTCACAGCCCTGGAACTTCTGCTTCAGCACATTGCCCACCATCTTATAGAAGGTAGGGACGTCGGTGAAGAGACGCTTGCCGTAAGGAGGGTTCATGACGAGGATACCACCCTCACTCATAGGGTTGGTGTCGACCTCCTCGAAGTCCTTCACTTCGAGGGTGATGTACTTGCTGAGACCGGCAGCGCGGATATTCTGTGCAGTCACTTCGAGTGCTACCTTGCTGATATCCGAACCGTAGATATGGTTGAGGAACTCGCGCTCCTGGCTGTCGTCATCGTAGAGGTCCTGCCACATCTCCTCGTCGAAAGCGAGGTCGCCGATGGTCCAGCGCTGGAAGCCGAAGTTCTTGCGATAGAGGCCGGCAGGGGTGTTGGTAGCGATGAGAGCTGCCTCGATGAGGAAAGTACCTGAGCCACACATAGGGTCATAGAGGTCGCGTGTGCCGTCGTAGCCGGCCTTGAGCAGGATACCTGCGGCCAGCACCTCGCTGATAGGAGCGTCAGTGAGCTGCTCCTTATAGCCACGCTTGTAAAGAGGATTGCCGCTCGAATCGAGCGAGAGGGTACAGTGCGAAGAGCGTGAAGACTCGCCGGTCTCCTCGTCAACGGTGATGTCCCAGTTGTCGCTGATATGCAAGTTGAGCTGCACGTCGGCGCTGGCTACAGCTACCTTTGGACGCTTCATGTTGTGCTCCACGAACCAGTCGCAGATAGCATCCTTGGCGCGGTAGATGGCATAGCGGGAATTGCGGAAGTTCTCGCTGTAGATAGTATTGTCGATGGCGATGGTCTGACCCTCAGCCACGTATTTGCTCCAGTCGATTGCCTTGATCTGAGCGTAGAGCTCATCAGGGTCGCAGGCGTCGAACTGCTCGATAGGCTTGATGATACGCAGGGCGGTACGCACCCAGAGGTTGGTCTTGTAGAGCAACTGCTTGTCGCCTACAAAGCTGACCATGCGGTTACCGATAGCGATGTTGCTACCACCCAGTTGTTCGATCTCTTTGGCAAGAATCTCCTCGAGTCCTGCGAGGGTCTTGGCTACGATCTTGAATTTGTCCATATATATAGATGTAATTTATGAATTCTGCTTGTAGAAGAGTTTTGTACCCTCCGGCACGTCGTGAGTGACCCAGAGGTTGCCGCCGATGGTGGCGTTGTTGCCAATGGTGATGCGGCCCAGGATGGTGGCGTTGGCATAGACCACCACGTTGTCGCCCAGGATCGGGTGACGGGCAATACCCTTGACCAAGGTGCCGTCTTCCTCCTGTGGGAAGTTCTTGGCGCCGAGGGTGACACCCTGATAGAGCGTCACATTATGTCCGATGATAGCCGTGGCGCCGATGACTACACCCGTGCCATGGTCGATGGCAAACGAGTGGCCGATGGTGGCACCCGGATGGATGTCGATACCGGTCTCGGCATGTCCGATCTCGGTAATCATACGTGGAATGAGTGGTACATCGAGCTCCACCAGACGGTGGGCGATGCGGTATCCTGAGATGGCACGCATGCCAGGATAACAGAGGATGACTTCTCCCAGATTATGGGCTGCAGGGTCGTTGCGGTAGTGTGCTACCACATCGGTCTCAAGCAGGTCACGCAACTGTGGCAGGCTCTCCACGAAAGCCTTGGCACGGCAGCGTGCATCGGTCATGATGTTCTGAGCGTCGCACTTACCATCGCACATCAGAGCCAGGCCGGCAGCAATCTGCTTGCTCAGCTTCTCGTAGATGCGCTCGGTGTCAACGCCGACGTGGAACTTCAAGCTGTCGGCATCAATCACCGGCTTACCATAGTAGCCAGGGAAGAGTACCGCGCGACAGAGGTCCACAATTTCACGTAATACGAGCACCGAAGGGAATGGAATCCCCTCGATGCCGTAATGATGTAGTTCGCTTGAGCTGATATCGCTCAGCTTATTTACTGTTTTGTTAAAGTCCATTAGATACCGTACTTAGCACGAAGAGCCTTGCTGATAGCGTTCTTGTTGACAACGATGTTGAGCACCTTAGCACGAGTGAACTCTGGAGTCATGTACCAGATACCGTTGTACTTACCGCTGAGGCCCCAAGAGTTCTTGATCATGTAGTAGCGGTTACCCTGCTGATCCTTAGCAGTACCGAAGAGGTGCATGCCGTGGTCATCGGTGGTCTCGAAGTTGTCATAGCCACGCTGACGCTCAGCTGGGGTTACGACCTTCTGTGGCAATGGACGCTTAGAGATCTCGTTGTTCTTAGCAGTGCGGTCAAGCTTGAGCCAGTGAGCCTGGTCGAGACCTGGAACGTCAGCTGCCTCCATGTCTGGATATACGGCAATACCGTTGCGGGTGAAGCCTTCCTCGCTGACGTCACCACCCCAGAGTACAGTGTAGCCATTAGCGACAGCATCGTCGATGATCTGCATCATATCGTCGAGCTCAACGTTGGTGCACTCGCCCCAGCGCCAGTTGTCCTGTACCTCAATAGCGAAGCCTACGCCCTTGTACTCACCCATAGAATAAGGATGATGGGTGAATGAACCGATGTTGACATAGTCGTCAGCGTTGAGGCCGGTCATCTTATAGAATGACATTGGAGTATACTCCTTGCCTTCAAAGGTGAACTTCTCAGGACACTTGCCGAGATAAATCTCATGAACAGCCTGTACAGACTTCTTCCAGAGTGGCTCGCCGTCTGGAGCGAACTGGAGCTTACGAGCCTTGGCAGCAGCAGCGACCATTGGATTGGTGAGGGCCGAGAGCTCTGAATGGTTGCTGAGAGTATCGCCATACATAACGCCTGGACGCATCTCGCTCTCAGGAACGAGGCCGAAGTGGCGCATAGCATAGAAGAGGTCACCGGCCGAACCACCCTGGCTGAAGCTTACGTCACCGTGGGTGCGAACAGCCTTCTCAGCACGGTCCATATAGGTCTTCTCTACGACATACATCTCTGAGAAGTCATACATCTTGCCGGTCTTCTTATATACCTCGCTCTCCAGGAAGCTGAGTCCTGAGTAGCACCAGCAGGTACCTGCATTCTTCTGGTTCTTGATCGGAGAAATAGCGATAGAATCGACAGTGGTGAACTGGAAGCCTTCTTCTACAGCCTCCTTCTTCTCTTCCTGTGCCATTGCAGTCACAGCAAGCATGGCGGTCATGCCGCACAAAAGCATCTTTTTCATTTCGATTTTGGGGTTATTTATGAATGATATGTATAGACGGAAATTATTTCTTCTTTTTATTTTTCCCTTTTCCTTTTTCCTTATTCCCTTCCTTGACCACAGGCTTGAGGAGGGCCTCATAGCGAGCCACATCACCCAACAACTCAGCTGCCGAAGAGATGTTCTTGTCGCCCATCACAAGGCGCTCGTTCTGGCCACGCTGATAGTAGTAACGCAAGGCGATTTCTGACTCTATGTCCTCACGGATCTCGTCCTTGAGCGAATCCAGCTCGTGTGCCATGTCGGTCACCTTGAGTAGCTTGGTCAGCACGCTGTCATTCTTATGCTTGAGCGCCTGCTCGCAGAAGTCTGCATACTCGGCATCCGAGAGGTGGAAGTCAGCCACAGCAGGGATGGTCTCATGCTCATGGCGATAGCGGGTGGCATAGTCGGCGGTGATATACTCTCGGTCGAGGAAATAAGCCAGATTAGACATCATCTTGGTCTTCAGCTCTACGTCTGGCTTGATGCCGCGTCCGTCACGCACCTCTCGGCCATTGGCGGTGTGGAAGACGTTGGTCAATGAGTCGGCAATCTGCACGGCCTGACCATCCGGGCTGTACTTGATGGCCTGGATGCAGCGACCAGAAGGGATGTAGTATTTAGCCGAAGTGAACTTAATAAGCGTATTGAATGGCAGGCCACGGGTACTCTGCACCAGACCCTTGCCGAACGAACGCTCACCGACAATGACCGCGCGATCCATATCCTGCAGCGCACCGCTCAGAATCTCCGAGGCAGAAGCTGAGTTACGATCCACGAGGCAGACGAGGCGCAGATCAGGCTCAATAGGATGAGTGTTAGTGCGATAAGAGATGTTCCACTCCGGACGCTTGGCCTTGGTCTCTACCACGAGGCTTCCCTTTGGCACGAACATACCCACCAGCTTCACCGCCTCATCGAGCAGGCCGCCGCCATTGCCACGCAAGTCGAAGACCAGCCCCTTGAGCTTGCCTGTGGCCTTGAACTCCTCAAGCGCCGTCTGCACGTCCTGAGCCGCCTTGTCGGTAAACTGCGAGAGGTTGATATACGCAATACTATCATTGAGCCAACCAGAATAAGGAACCGCATCAAGGACGATCTTGCGTCGGGTAATCTTAAGATCAATCGGCTCATCGATGAAAGGACGCTTCACACGGACGGTGAAGGTCGTACCTGCCTGTCCGCGCAATTTATCGCTCACATCATTGACCGTCTTCTTGATCATACTCACACCATCGATAGAAAGAATGCCATCACCCACACGGGCGCCAGCCTGCTGAGCAGGACGGTCGACGTATGGATTAGCAATGAATACCGTGTCACCACGCTGCTGGATGAGTGCACCCACACCGCCATACTCTCCGGTGGTCATGGTCTTGAATTCGTCCTGATCCTCCTCGCTGTAAAACTCGGTATAAGGATCCAGCTCATGCAGCATAGCGTCAATACCAGCGGTGAGCACGCGGCTCCAGTCGATGGTATCAACGTATTGTCCCTGAAGAGTAGTGATAGCCGAACCCAGGATTTCCATATACTGCTGGGCGTCGAAGTGACGGTCTGAAACTTTCTTTTTGTTAGAGGTTGACTGAGCCATGGCCTGCTCACTGCAGGTCAGACTTAGAGTCAATATTACGATGAGGCTGCCAAAGCCATGCATCAAAAACTTCATGATTTTCACTATTAATAATTTGCGCAAATATCGTCTTTTTTTCTTAGATTGCCAAAAAACTACACATATTTTATTAAAAAAAGCATCAATCTTTGGGAATAAAGCAGAAAATGTACTATCTTTGCAGCAAATTGGCGCATAGAATCCCCATAGCGCTTTTCTTTTTTGACAGATAAAACACAATTATCGTATGAAAAAACTATTCTTTACTTTGCTTGTCTTCATGACACTTTTCACTGCGGTCAAGGCTGATCCATTCCGCTTTGGCGTCACTGCTGGTATGAATATGACCAAGGGTGAAATGAATTCAGATTACAATTATAAGGGTTGGTCGCCAGACTCGGAGAATGGCTGGTTTGTCGGTCTTCAGCTCAAGGCGTCTCTGCCCGTCATAGGTCTTGGTCTCGACGTTTCTGCACTTTATTCGCAAGAGACAGTGTCTGTTCCTGTATCTATGCACGCTTTTGACAACCAGGGTGGAGATTATACTGGAACGGTTAAAACAGAGACGGATAAGCTGAAGTATCTGGCTATCCCCCTTCACCTCCGCTATGACCTCAGCATCCCTGGCATCAATCTGGCGGTTGTCCCATTTGTTTTCACGGGCCCACAGGCAGGTTTGACACTCAGCAAACTTGACAAGTCTTATCAGGACAAGATCACAACCAAGGATCTCATCTGGCGCTACGACTTGGGCTTTGGTGCTATCCTCCTCAAGCACTTGCAGGCTTCTTACAGCTATTCTTTCCCTCTCTCGAACACTTACGAGGGCAAGGATTTCGGCGACAAGAAAGACCAGTTCGACGAGGATTACAAGCAGGGTGTTCACCGCATTAGCCTTACCTACTTTTTCTAAAACACAATGATCAAAGACGAAGAAGAACAGAAGGATGACGAGCTGATTTCCGACGAGGAGACCGCTGCCGGTGGCAACGGCTACATGCCGCACAACGATGACGAAGCAGGCGAGGACAAGATACACCACTTGGGTGGCATGTATCAGAACTGGTTCCTCGACTATGCATCCTACGTCATCCTTGAGCGTGCCGTGCCACACCTGGCCGACGGCCTCAAACCGGTACAGCGACGCATCCTGCATGCCATGAAGGTCATCGACGATGGCCGATATAATAAGGTGGCCAACATCGTGGGTCAGACCATGCAGTATCACCCTCACGGTGATGCTTCCATCGGAGATGCGCTGGTGCAGATGGGTCAGAAGGATCTGCTCATTGACTGCCAGGGCAACTGGGGCAACATCCTCACTGGCGACTCAGCTGCGGCTCCACGATACATCGAGGCGCGTCTCTCGAAGTTCGCGCTCGAAGTGGTCTACAACAACAAGATCACTCCTTGGCAGCTCTCTTACGATGGCCGCAAGAAGGAGCCTATCTGCCTGCCTATCAAGTTCCCGCTGCTCCTCGCTCAGGGCGTGGAGGGTATTGCTGTAGGCCTTTCGTCTAAGATCCTGCCACATAATATCAATGAGTTGCTCGACGCTTCCATCGCTTGCCTCAAGAGTGAGGAGTTCGAGCTCTATCCAGACTTCCCGACCGGAGGCCTCATCGACGTAGCCAAGTATCACGACGGTATGCGAGGCGGCGTGGTCAAGGTGCGCAGCCGCATCGACAAGATCGACCAGAAGACGCTCCGCATCACCGACGTCCCTTACGGCAAGACCACCGACTCGCTGCTGGAAAGTATCAAAAAAGCCATCGAGAAAGGCAAGATCAAGATCAAGTCGTTCGACGATTTCACCGCTTCGAAGGCTGAGATCGTGGTGCACCTGATGCCAGGCGTCTCATCCGACAAGACCATCGACGCGCTTTACGCCTTCACCGACTGTGAGATTTCCATCTCTCCAAACTGCTGTGTCATCTACGACAAGAAGCCACACTTCCTCAGCGTCAGCGAGGTATTGCGCCGCTCAGCAGAGAACACCAAGGACCTGCTCCGTCAGGAACTCGAGGTGACCCATGGCGAACTCCTGGAGCATCTCATGACCTGTTCGCTTGAGAAGATCTTCATCGAGGAGCGTATTTATAAGGATAAGGAGTACGAGCAGGCCAAGGACCTCGACACAGCTCTGGCACACATCGATCTGCGCCTGGAACCTTACAAGAAGGACTTTGTCCGCGAGGTGACTCGTGACGATCTGTTGCGCCTCGAGGACATCAAGATGTCGCGTATCCATAAGTTCAACAGCCAGAAGGCCGAGGACGATCTGGTGCAGACGCGCAAGAAGATCAAGGAGGTTGAGAAGAACCTCCGCCACCTCACCGAGTATGCCATCAAGTGGTTCGAACATCTCAAGGAGAAGTATGGCGCCGAGCATCCTCGTCTCACCGAGATCCGCAACTTCAATTCTGTTGATGCCACCAAGGTCATCGAGAGCAATCAGAAGCTCTATGTTAACTACACCGAGGGCTTCATGGGTACCGGCCTCAAGCAATCGGAGAGCGAGTTTGTCTGCAACTGTTCCGAGATCGACGAGATCCTCGTCATTTATAAGAATGGTCAGTACAAGGTCGTGAAGGTCGACTCGAAGGTCTACATCGGCAAGGACATCCAGCACCTGGCCGTCTATCGCAAGAACGACTCGCGCACCATCTACAACGTCGTCTATCGCGACGGCAAGGGCGGTCCGCACATGATCAAGCGCTTCCCGATTACCTCTATCATGCGCGACAAAGTCTACGACATCACGCAGGGCAAGGAAGGCTCTAAGATCGTGTATTTCAGCGCCAATGCCAACGGCGAGGCCGAGACCATCAAGGTCTTCATCAAGTCGAAACTCCGTGGTTCGAAGGTCATCAACTTCGACCGTGACTTTGCCGAGACGCCTATCAAGGGTCGTGGCGTGAAGGGCAACCTCCTCACCAAGGCCGACGTGCAGAAGATCACCAAGACAGCCGATGGCGGGTCTACGCTCGGTGGCCGACCAGTATGGTGGGATCCGGACGTGCAGCGCATCAACTACAACAAGCAGGGCCGCTTCCTTGGCGAGTTCTTGAGCGAGGATCGTGTACTCATCGTCCTCGACAACTACGACTACTACATCACCACTTTCGACGAGAACAACCACTACGAACCGAACGTGATGATCGTAGAGAAGTACGACCCTCAGAAGGTCTGGACCTTCATCCTCTGGGACAACGAGAACAAGTGCTACAACCTCAAGCGAAGCCTTCTCGAAGCCAAGGCCACCAAGCAGAACTTCGTGGGCGATGCAGATCGCTTCCAGATGGCCACCGTCGTAGAGGGCAACAAGCTCTCGATCGATGCACGCCGCCAGGGTCAGCCTCTCTTCTCCTCCGTCGCCTTCCCTCGCTTCCGTGTCACCCTCGGCAAGCCGGATGACTTCCGTCCAGCGCTCGAAATCGAAGCAGAGGAGTTCATCCAAGTCCGTAGCATGAACACCAAGGGCAAGCGAATCACTCCTTATAAGGTTGCCTTCATCGAAGAGCTTGAGCCTCTCCGTCAGCCAGAACCTGAGGAAGAAACCGAAGAGTCGGAAGAGCCAGAAACAGAAGAACCTAACGATCCGGAGTCGCTGTTCTAAATAGCATTAGTTGGCAAAAAAGCCTGGAAGGCTCTACTGAGCGAAGCGATAGTAACCGGGGGCAAAGCCTCCGGATAGGGACCCCTACTATCTCCCATAGATCTGGCTGGAGGCCAGTACCTATCGAGAATAAGGTACTGGCCTCCAGCCAGCGTTCTATTTTAGAGGTCGTCTTATTATCCGGAGGCTTCGTCCCCGGTTACTATCGCTTCGCTCAGTAGAGCCTTCCAGGCTCCTAACTCCTAACTAAGTGCAGCGCTATGTCCCTTATACATTAAACAGGAAGTGCATAATATCACCATCCTGCACCACATAGTCCTTGCCCTCAATACCGAGCTTACCAGCCTCCTTGACAGCAGCCTCTGAGCCGTACTGGAGGTAGTCCTCATACTTGATGACCTGAGCGCGGATGAAGCCCTTCTCGAAGTCGCCGTGGATGATACCCGCACACTGTGGCGCCTTCATTCCCTTGACGTATGTCCAAGCCTTCACCTCCATAGGACCAGCAGTGATATAGGTCTGGAGGCCAAGCAGATCGTATGCAGAGTGGATCAGTCGGTTCACACCGCTCTCCGAGAGTCCGAGCTCCTCCAGGAACATCTGGCGCTCATCGAAAGTCTCGAGCTCAGCAATCTCTGACTCGATCTTAGCAGAGATGACCAATACCTCAGCGTCCTCATCCTTCACAGCCTCACGCACCTGCTCCACATAAGCGTTGCCGTCCTTAGCCGAAGCCTCATCGACGTTGCAGACATAGAGGATTGGCTTAGAGGTCAACAGGAAGAGGTCACGATAAGCCTTCTCCTCCTCAGGCGACTCTGGCTGTATGGTACGAGCCGACTTGCCCTGCACGAGCGCCTCCTTGATGCGACTCATCAGCGCGAACTGCACCTTGGCATCCTTGTCCATACCCACCTGAGCGAGCTTAGCCACCTTTGGCAGACGTGTCTCGATGGTCTCAAGGTCCTTGAGCTGCAACTCCGTATCGATGATCTCCTTGTCGCGGACAGGATCGACGCTACCATCAACGTGTACTACATTACCGTCATCGAAGCAACGGAGCACGTGGATGATTGCATCGGTCTCACGGATGTTGGCCAGGAACTTATTGCCCAGGCCCTCACCCTTCGAAGCACCCTTCACAAGGCCGGCAATGTCGACGATCTCGACAGTTGCAGGGACGATGCGACCAGGATGTACGATCTCGGCCAACTTGTTAAGACGCTCATCAGGTACGGTGATGATACCCACCTGTGGGTCGATGGTACAGAATGGGAAGTTAGCTGCCTGAGCCTTTGAGCTTGAGAGACAGTTGAAGAGAGTGGACTTGCCGACGTTTGGCAATCCGACGATACCACACTTAAGTGACATATTTCTTTAATTACAAATTACGAATTACAAATTACGAAGTTCCGCGTCAATTTGCGTCTCCGCGAACCTCCTCCTACTCATTTTAGAGTGTGCAAAGATATACAAAACGCCTGACAATACCAAACAAATTGCCTGAGAAATAGGAAAAATCATTCCTTCTCTGCTATTTTTCAATAAAAAAGGTGTCTCTATGTTCCAACCTATTTAAATAATAATTAAATTTGCAGCGTGCTCTTTATGAGTGCAGCGACTATAATTCTAAATTTTAAATCTGATAGCAGTGCAAAAAAAATATGATTTCTTAGTGATCGGTACCGGTATTGCCGGCATGAGCTATGCACTTAAAGTAGCTGATGCTGGTAAGGTGGCGCTGATCTGCAAGAGCGAGCTTCAGGAGTCGAACACCGATCTGGCTCAGGGCGGCGTCTCTTCTGTGACAGACATGACTGTCGACAACTTTGAGAAACACATCCACGACACCATGGTGGCTGGCGACTGGCTCTCTGATCCTAAGGCCGTAGAGCTGGTGGTGCGCAATGCGCCTTCGCAGATTGCTGAACTGGTGAAGTGGGGCGTAGACTTTGACCGTAAGGAGAATGGCGAGTTCGACCTGCACCGCGAGGGTGGTCACTCTGAGTTCCGCATCCTGCATCATGCCGACAACACCGGCCATGCCATCCAGTGTGCACTCATCGAAGCCGTCAAGAAGCATCCTAATATCGATGTGCTGGAGCGTCACTTCGCCATCGAAATCCTCACTCAGCACCATCTCGGTCAGGAGGTTACCCGTCGTACTCCAGACATCGAGTGCTTCGGTGCTTATGTCCTCGACGAGGAGACCGGAGCCATCGACACCTATCTGGCCAAGGTCACCATGATGGCTACAGGTGGCGTCGGACAGGTCTACAGCACCACCACCAACCCACCTATCGCTACTGGCGACGGCGTGGCTATGGTCTATCGCGCCAAGGGTACGGTCAAGGACATGGAGTTCGTGCAGTTCCACCCAACCGCGCTTTATCATCAGGGTGATCATCAGAACTTCCTCATCACCGAGGCCATGCGAGGCTACGGTGGTATCCTGCGCAACCTTGACGGCTCGGAGTTCATGCACAAGTACGATCCACGCCTCTCACTCGCTCCACGCGACATCACCGCTCGCGCCATCTTCAACGAGATGAAGCTCAACGGCACCGACCACGTCTTCCTCGACGTCACTCACAAGGATCCTGAGGAGACCAAGCACCACTTCCCAAACATCTATAAGAAGTGTCTCAGCATCGGTATCGACATCACCAAGGAGCCTATCCCTGTCGTGCCATGCCATCACTATATGTGCGGTGGTATCCTCGTCGACTACAATGGTCAGTCGAGCATCAACCGCCTCTATGCCGCTGGCGAGTGTTCTTGCACCGGCCTTCACGGCGGCAACCGTCTGGCCAGCAATTCGCTCATCGAGGCCGTCGTCTATGCCGACCTCGCTGCCAAGCACTCGATCCCTCGCATCGCAGAACTCACTTATCGTGAGGACATTCCAGATTGGATTGACACCGGCACCGTGCCACACGAGGAGCTCTATCTCATCAGCGACTCGAAGACCGAGGTGCAGCAGATCATGCAGACCTACGTAGGTATCGTCCGCTCGAACCTCCGCCTCAAGCGCGCCTGGACACGCCTCGACAACCTCTATGAGGAGACTGAGAAACTCTTCCTCCGCTCGAAGGTCAACATGGACATCTGCGAGCTCCGCAACATGATCAATACTGGCTACATCATCATGCGCCAGGCTATGGAGCGCAAGGAGAGCCGCGGCCTTCACTTCTCTATCGACTATCCTGCTGCCGATCGCGGCATTGAGGGATTCTGATCTTTTTTAGCACCCCCTTTGCATGAAAAAACTTCTCATTCTATTGATTTCCAGTTTGGCCACCCTCACCTCAGCGCAGACGGTGGCCAACTATCATACCATCCCGCTTCCTCGCAGCATCGAGCAGCAGGAAGGTGTCTTTGTCCTCAACGCGCAGAATGCCGCCACGGCCATCCATACGCACCTCGACGCTTCCGACAAGCGTTGGGCGTCCTTCCCTGTCCCGGAGGATGCTTATGAGATCAAGGTCAATAAGAAGGGTATTGACATCACGGCCAAGACTGAAGCCGGTCTCTTCTATGCCGAGCAGACCTTGCGCAAGTCGCTGCAGCTCAAGGAATCATCGTTGCAGAATCTTACCGAGAGCTACGAGCTTCCTTATGTAACCATCAAGGACGGCCCTGAGTTCTCCTACCGTGGCGTACACATCGATTGCTCACGTCATTACTTCCCGACGGAGTGGCTCAAGAAATACATTGATATCATTGCCCTGCACGGCTGCAACCGCCTGCACTGGCACATCACCGACGATCAGGGTTGGCGCTTCGAAGTCAAGAAATATCCGCTCCTGACCGAGGTCGGTGCACGTCGTGCCAACACCGTCGTCGGCCATAACCTCCCCATCTTCGACGATACTCCTTATGGTGGCTACTACACTCAGGAGGAGTGTCGCGACATCGTCCGCTACGCTGCTGAGCGCCACATCACCGTGGTTCCTGAGGTCGATCTGCCAGGTCACATGGTGGCTGCTTTGGCCAGCTATCCGGAGCTCGGTTGCACCGGCGGTCCTTACCAGACATGGAATATGTGGGGCATCTCTGACGACGTACTCTGCGCCGGCAATCCCAAGACACTGGAGTTTATCAAGGATGTCCTGGCCGAACTGATCGACGTCTTCCCATCGACCATGATCCACCTCGGAGGCGATGAGTGTCCGAAGGTCCGCTGGGAGCAATGTCCTAAGTGTCAGGCCAAAATCGCCGAACTCGGCATCAAAGGTCACGATGGCCTCAACGCTGAGAATCAGCTGCAATCATGGCTGATGCACGAAGCCGAACTCTTCCTCAATGCCCATGGCCGCGTGATGATCGGCTGGGACGAGATCCTCGAAGGTGGCGTCAGTGACAACGCGGCCATCATGTCTTGGCGCGGCCTGGAGGGTGGCATTGCTGCCGCTCGTACTGGCCACGAGGTCGTGATGACCCCAACGAGCTACTGCTACCTCAACTTCTATCAGAGCAAGGATCGCGACCACGAGCCATTCAGTTTCGACGCCTACGTCCCATTGAGCAAGACCTACGCCATCCCTGTCGTCCCTAAGGAGCTGACCCCCGAGGAGTCTCGCTTCATCCTCGGCTGCCAGGTCAATCTCTGGGCCGAGTATATCACTTCTCCTCAGAATGCCGAGTGGATGCTCCTCCCCCGCCTTGCAGCCATCAGCGAGGCGCAGTGGATGCCCGAAGCTTCACGCAACTACGACCAGTTCCTCCTGCGCCTCCCTTATCTGACCGACTACTACCAGCGACTGGGTTATCACTGTAGCGACAAGAGAGAATAATTCTTCGATACTATTTTCTCCGACTTAGGAAACGTCTTAAGAATTTGCAGTCTTTTTCGCTAAGAATGTATCTCTCATCATAAGAGGTATCTGCTTCTCCAATAGGTGGTTCTCCCAGGAAATAGTAAATCATTTTTACCTGAAGCTCAGTGTACGATTTACTGTATCTTTTGGTGCCTGTATAATCAAGCGCCTTTTTCAGGTCCGAGCAGCGTTCTATCATTATTCGGAGGCGACGGACTGCCAAAGTAGTGTTATTAGCAAGTTCTGGTGAGTATTGAAGTGCGATTTGATATTTGGTGAACATATTCTGTTTCTATTTATTAAGTATTGTTATTCCTTCCAAGTCATGGAAGAGTAAAAAAAATGATTTTCAGCAGGCAGCACCCTAAGTGCCTGCCTGTTGGGAAAAGGGTATAGTTATCCCTGCGGCTATAGTTTTTTCATAATCTTTTGTTTTTAGTTGTTAATACTAAACTATAGCTGCAAATAGTGGTTATATATTAATTTTGATTTCTAATAAGACTTAAGGTAACCACAGTTTGAATCGCACAAATGACTCTGCTGAATTATTGTTGCCGAAAATTATAAAAGATAAAAAAACTATTAGATACTCAATAGTTGATGCATAGTTTTATTTACACTCTTCTTCTTTTATCAAGTCGCTTAGGTTATTTGCGGCGGCAAAGATGATGCTTTATTTTGGATCCACCAACAAAAAACAGGAAAATCTGCTAAAAAACACGAAAAAAAATGAAATGGAGGCATTTTTCCCCCATTTCATATCAAAAACGAGACTTATACTCCCATCATCCGCAGTACATACGGTGTCAGCAACGCGGTGAGGACGCCGTTGAGGATGAGGCCAAGCGAGGCGTAGGCGCCATAGGTATCACCCTTCTCCATGGCACGTGAAGTGCCGACTGCGTGGCTGGCTGTACCCATGCCGAGACCCTGTGAGAATGGATTCTTCACATGCCATACTTCGAGCACCTTGAAGCCGAAGACTGCGCCGAAGAGACCTACACACACCACGATAGCCGCGGTGAGCGAGGGAATGCCTCCAGCCGCCGAGCAGACTTCCATGGCAATAGGCGTGGTCACAGATTTCGGTGCCAGGGAGATAACGACTTCTCTCGACGCCCCCATCCACGAGGCAATGGCAATGACGCTGACCAGCCCGACCAGGCAGCCGACAAGCTGCGACAGGAAGATGGGCAGGAACTGGCGACGGATCTGGCCGAGGTGCTGATAGAGCGGTACGCCAAGTGCCACAATGGCAGGCTTGAGCCAGAAGTCGATATATTGACCCGCCTGCTGATAGGTGTCGTAGCTGATGCCAGTAACCTGCAGCAGCACAATCAGGATAGCAATGGTGACCAGGATGGGGTTGAGCACCACCCAGCCGGTCTTTTTCTGCAGCTGGCGCGCACCGTAGTAGGTTCCGAAGGTGATGGCCAGCAGGAGGATGTTATTCTGTAGCAGTTCCATGATCTTTCTTGTCTTTGAGATACTGATGTGTCCAGCCGGTAGTCACCAAGACGAGCAGCGTACTGATGACCGTGGCTACTACGATGGGCAGCAGCTCGGCTTTGATAATATCGAAATAAAGCATCAGCGCTACTCCCGGCGGCACGAAGAAGAAGCCCAGATTGCCGATGAGGAAATCAGAAATACCTTCGACCCACTCCAGGCGAATGACCTTGAGCTGCAGGAGTGCTGCCAGCAACAGCATGCCGAAGATGCTGCTGGGGATGCTGGCTCCGGTCAGCCAGACAATCATCTCACCGACAGCCAGGCACCCGAAGATGATGAAACATTGCTTGATCATATATTAATATATATCGTCATTTTACAAAAGTAACACCCATTTATCACAGATGGGTGCTACGTTAGTTATAAACAGATCTTAAAAATCAAATTAGATGAATGGGTTAACACCCGATTCAATACATGGCTTATAAAACTTGCCCATGTTGGTGCAATAGCTTTTAAGCGCCTTCTTTACGAAGTTTCTAACATGCTTTGTCATAACAATAAAAATTTTAAATAATACCTTAAATAAACACTAAATGCAAATATCTTGTCTTTCGACGCTGCAAAGGTATAGTGCTTTTTCCGACTTCGTGCAAAAGTGTTGAAAAATCTGCTTTTTCTATCCTTCGGAACGAGTGTTTGACAAACACAGAGAGCAAAACAAGACCCTTTTTGGGCAAAATCAGCCCCTGCAAGATAAAGAAAAAGGATTGGAGATTCACATCCCCAATCCATTCTATTAACTCACATTACCTATTAGAATTAACTCCTAAAAAACACTATCTATCTAAAAACTAATTCACTACCAATTGTCAACAGATCTTTATCCTTGTTTTGACACTGCAAAGATAGTGTGTTTATATAGGTATATATAGAAAGAATCGTTCAAAACGGATGAGATGCAACAAATTTTTGATAGGTTGACTTATTTTTTGCATCCGAAACGACTCTAGCGCCAGTTCTGTGAGCTTAAAGTGTGGTTACTGCCTCTGGTGTCCAGCCCTGGAAGAACTTCAGGACTCGCACTCGGTTGTAGCTCTTGTCCTCTTCGAGATAAGAAGAGTTCTGGATGTGCATCACTGAACCGTCTTCACGAAGGACGACAAGCACCGGGAATCCGAAACGACCGGCATTGCCCAGCCTGCGGTTAGCAATCTGCGACTTCTCGTCTTTCTTAGAGGTATAGTTCACGTGGATATACACAAAGTTCTTCTCGATGACCTCGCGTATCTCGTCGCACTCCTCGATGAAATAACCGAACTTGACGCACCAGGGGCACCAGTTGCCTCCCAGCTGGCAGATTACATACTTGCCCTCAGCCTTTGCCTTCGCTACAGCCTCATCGATCTGTGCAATCGGATCGAGCGTCTCGTCATAGAACTTCTTTGCTTTCTGCTGCGCCTCAGCGGACATGGTCAGCGTCAAGGCAAGCAGAATAATGGTCAGGATCTGTCTCATTTAATTATTCTTTATTTATGTACACATTGTCTGGCAAGCGCCTTACTCGATCAGCACCTTCTGCTGACGGGTGCCGTCGGTGACGACATAGACGCCTGGCTTCAGCTGGCCGGCAGTCTGCTGCACTCCGCTCATGCTGTAGGCGCGACTACCCTGGCCCAGGGAGAGCACGCCTCCGGTGAGCTGGTAGAGGGTCTCGTCGACCTGCGGTGCCTCGATGCTTGATGGGGTGAGGTCCGTGAACGAGAAGTTGTCGAACGAGAAGCTGAACTTATTCTTCTGCGTGCCGACCTTCAGCGCAAAATACATCGTGCCAGTCTCAGTGGCTTTCCACTTCATCACGCCAGCCTTGTGGTTTTTGCCAGCCTTGGCTTTGGCCGACATCATGCCGTCGTAGTTGATTACGGTGTTATCCACCCACGAGTTGAGCTGGCCGAGAGTGTTGTCTTCCTGCAGCGGATCGTCATAGTCGCGAGGTTCCTCGGCAGTCACATAGGCCTGAATCCACAGGTCTCCATTGGTGCTGGCACCACGAACAGCCACGTCAGCAGCATACTCATGACCGGCAACGACCTGCACAGGCTGGTAGATGACGCTGTTCAATGTGTGGTTGCGAGCGTTTGAGATGGTCAGGCAGGTGCCGGAGCCCTTCGATGGCTTGCTAGCGGTTGAGTTCCAGGTAAACTTGGCGTCGTTGATTGACTGCACGGCAGCGGTGAGCCATGCGCCCTGGAACTCACACTCGCTGTTCTTCAGCATGTTGTCCTGAGGAGTGTCATTCAGTACGGCCAGCTCCTCGGCGGTGGCTGAGGTCTTGTCATACAGGCGGAACCAGTTGAGGTTCAGACCTGCCTTCTCCATATAAATACGTACGCGCAATGTACCCTTTGGCAACACAATACCCTGCCAGGTCTTTGTGGCCCACGAGGTCCAGCCGCCGGTCGAGGTGAGCGAGGTTGAAGGAGTCACGGGACGATCGTTGACGGTGATGCGAACGGTCGATGTACCCGAGTTGACGGCATAGCGCAAATCCAGGCTCCACTTAGCAGCCTCGTGAGGGTTCTCGATGGTGTATTGTATCCACTCACCATCTTTGGTTTCGCCTACGTAGTAACCGCAGCTCTTGCTGTCGTTCACGTCGTTATAGAGGTCTACGCCATCGTTACGGTACAGCCAGCCGGTCTGCCAGTTAGTGAAGTCCTCACCGTTGTACTGATAGGAAGCGTCGTTCGAATCCCAGTAGGCTCTGCCCATGGCACCCATGTCGTAATGTGCAGCATAGACGTAGTCTCCGGTCTGGTATTTCTCGAAAGGCAAGCAGTCGGTGTTGTAGGGGCGACGGAGCAGTGCATCGATGTAGTCCTTGCGCACCACACACTTGCTGATATGCTGAGCCTCAGCCCACTCCACCAGTGCATTCCACAGCTTGGTGGCATCAGGCTTGTTACCCTTCTGATACTGGCTGATCAGGTTGTCGTATGATGCGATGCGATTCACCTGCACAATGGCGTTGAAGTTGCTCTTCTTCATAGGCCAGCAGGCCCACGCCGCGAATCCCATTGCCTCCTCATAGAGTCGTATGCAGTCGGCTGTCCATGAGTTGCTGTTCTCGCCAAACTCACCGATGAAGATCGGACAGTTGTACTTCTTGCTCATGTCGGCCATACCCTGCACCTGACCAGTAGTGTTATAGACGCCATAGCGATGATACTGGATGATCAGCTTGTCATCCATCTTGGTCGAAGGGAAGCCTGTATAGTCGTTGCTGTAGGTATTGCCCTCCACGATCACGATGTGGTTGTTGTCCACCTCGCGAATGGCCTTGATGATATCCTTGAAGGTGTCCCACAGCAGTTTGTTGCTATTGGGCAGGGTCCAGTTGGTCTCGTTGATCAGGTCGTAGGCTGCCACACACTTCTGATCCTTATATCGGTCAGCAATCTTCCTCCACACAGCCGCCAGCTTGGCACGGTTGCGGCTCTCCTCCCAAAGCGAAGGTTTGCTCTCGTCGTAGTCGCAGATGTCGCCCGACGACTGTCCGCCAGGGCAAGCATGCATGTCCAAAATGAGCAGAATGTTGTGACGCTCAGCCCATTCGCACATCTTGTCAATGCGCTCAAAGCCTTCATCCACCCAGGTCTGAGCACCATAGATCTTCTCCTTCTGGATAGGCAAGGTGAAGTATTTGTAGTGCATCGGTACGCGGAGGGTATTGAATCCCTGTTCGGCCAGGAACTTCATATCCTCTTCGTTGAAGTTGTTGTCCATCCAGAGCTTGTCAAACTCGGCTACCTTCTCCTCGCCACAGATTTCGGCAATCATCTTGTCGAACTTGAACTGTCGGTCCAGGTTGCCCTCTGTGTTCATCATGTAGGGCTCGCGCACCATCCAGTTGCCACAGTTAGTGCCACGCATCACCAGCGACTTGCCGTCACGTCCGATGAGTTTAGGTCCGTCTACACGCACGAAATCATCTGCCTGAACGGAGATAATTCCGAGCATTGCCAGAATGATAGCGAGGGAGAAATTCTTTTTCATTTTGAATATGTTATTTGTTAATCTTCAATCGTGAGTCTTATCCTCTCCTGACAACAGGTATAAGTCAGAGCGACAGTCTCCTCAATTTGGTGCTGCAAAGTTACACATTATTTATTATATATAAAAGAGAAGGTAAAGTGCGAGTAAAACGACAAGTTTGTATCTTTCTGTTTTTCAGCGTCGAATAGGTGTCTTATAGGTAAAAATAAGTAAAGATACAACCGCTGTATTTAGCAGCAGAAGCCGACGGGCTTTCTGCTGCTGGTTGACTGGATACCTTCCTCACGACAGAGCTTGCGCACGTGGTCAAAGCTGAAAGGCGTGCCATAGAGGATATGGTCGATCTTCTGACGACGGCAGACGTTCTCCATCTGGCCACCCGCAAAGGTCGGGAACTCCTCGGCCAGCGCCTTCGACTGTGCAGTGGTCAGCTCAGGGATCATCGAGCGGAAAATTTTCGCCTTGGCCTCAACACCTGGCATGTCGAAAGCGATGGTGATGAGCCAGCGGCGCGCCATGGCCTGATCCAGGTTCTTGGTCAGGTTGGTGGTAGCAATCATGACGCCATCCATTGTCTCCATGTTCTGTAGGATGATGTTCTGCATCGTGTTCTGCATCTTGTCCACGCTCGACATGTCCTCATTCTGCATACGCTTGCCCAGCAATGCATCAGCCTCATTGAGCAAGAGCAGCGGAATAGGTTCAGAGCGCGACTGAGCGTCCTTGACCATATTCTGATAACGGTCAAAGATTGCCTGCACATTCTTCTCCGACTCACCTACCCACTTCGACTTGACCGATGACATATCGACACGATAGAGCGGATGACCCGAGTTGCGAGCCAGCTGCAGCACCGTCTCGGTCTTGCCTGTACCAGGGGCACCATGCAGCAACACGCAGCAACCGGTACGCAGGCCTGACTCCTTCAGTCGAGCCGACAGGTTCTCGTAGTTGCCAGGCTGCAGGATGTCGGTGAGACGGCGCACTTGCTCTGCCTCACGCTCATTGTAGAACAGCTTCTTGGCCGCAATCGCCTCTGGCTTGATCAGGTCACGGTCCTGGCACTTCGTGGTCTTCGTCGAGACCTTGCAGTCGAAGTCCTTCAGAATGGTCTTGCAGGCATGCTCCGTCACGCAGAATACGTCGCGGTTGGCACTACCGTCAGTCGAGTCATTCTCCATCAGGCGCAGAGTAGCCAGGCGTCCTGTGCCATCGTTGATGCCACGATAGATCTCCATCGCAATATCCGACTCCATCATGATATCGGTATACTGCGGAGGGGTGATACTATCGTCATTCTTAATGATCAGCGTGCCGGCTGCGATCAGGAACATCACCACCTCATCATCGCGAAGCTCCTTCTTCAGCTCGATCAAAGACGCAGAGAGATGAGTGTGACGCGTACTCTCAACCAGGCTGTTGATGTCGCTGATCATCTGGCAGAAGTATTCACTATCACGGTCACAGATCATCAGCAGGTTGTAGATACGCTTCATCACATCATGGCTCGTGTAGTTCTTGAGTCCACAGTCCACATAAGGCTCATTGCGCATCAACGCGCTGCGAAAGTCCTTAGCCAGGCTATAGCCATAGACAGGTTCGCCCTGACGACGGCTGAAAGAACGACGGAGCAAGCCATTCTCAGTGCGCAGGCGCTCAATGACAGACATGTAGGTCAACATCTGAATGTGCGACACACCCGCCTTCTGTGCCAGTTCGACAGAAGACATCATCATGCCCGTCTCAAGCATCTCTGAAATGGCGAACGACTGAATCGTCACCTCCTTGATCGAACCCTCCAGCGCGAGTTGCTTCTTCAGATAGCGTGCACAGCGCTTGCACTTCTCAAAATTCTCCTCAATCAGACCTGAATCTTCCAGGATGTTACGAATAATCTCGAGCGCAGATAAAATAGTCAGTTTTGGTTCCATATAATAATATTTAAAATGTTGACGTTTCATCAAGTTTCACAGGCGCAAAGATATGAGATATTTTCTGATCGATAAAACATTTTCATCCCAGAGTCCATAAACTGGTCTGTGGTGGCGCGAAAATGAAAGGATGCTGATGACATTTTGCAAGACGCGTGGGTGCTCCTTCTGGACAAGCTTAAGAACTCCTAAGTCGGAGAAAATAGTTCGGAGAGCATTTTTGTGTTAAGAGGTGTCCGAAACTCCCAAAATACAATAATTGAACAAGGAACGGACGCCCTGCATTCAAGGCGTCCGTTCTTGCATCACGGCATCCTCCACAGTGTACCGTGTAAAGGATGCCGTATTCACGAAAATTGACGTTGTGTACGTAACGTCAATTTCCGCGACTAAAAAATTTGACGTTGTGTACAGAACGTCAATTTCCGTGACTAAGGATTTCAACGTTGTGTACAGAACGTCAATTTCTGCGACTAAGAATTTCAACGTTGCGTACAGAACGTTTACTTAGCGCGCATAAAGATATTAATAGGCGTACCACAGAAGTCCCACTTCTCGCGAATCTTATTCTCCAGATAGCGGCGATATGGTTCTTTTACATATTGCGGAAGATTTGCGAAGAAACTAAACGAAGGAGTGTTTGGAGCACTGACGATAACTTCTGGGTTCTTCTCGTCGGTGGTGGTAGTGGTGGCCTTGAGCTGGGTCACGTACTTGATTTTGACGAACTTACCCTTGTTGTTTGGTGGTGGATATGCTCCGATGACTTCGAGCATGTACTCGTTGAGCTCCGAAGTCTTGATTACGCGCTTGCGATTCTCATAGACACGGACAGCGGTCTCGATGACCTTGTAGATACGCTGCTTGGTGACGGCTGAGGCGAAGATAATTGGGAAGTCGACGAATGGAGCGAAGCGTGAGCGGATAGCATCCTCCATGCACTTGATCGATTCCTTCGACTTATCGGCCATGATGTCCCACTTATTGACGCAGACGACGAGGCCCTTGCGGTTCTTCTCGATGAGCGAGAAGATATTCATATCCTGCGCCTCAATACCACGGGTTGCATCGATCATGAGGATGCAGACGTCGGCGTTCTCGATGGCGCGGATAGAGCGGAGAACTGAGTAATATTCGATGTCCTCAGAGACCTTATTCTTCTTGCGAATACCCGCAGTATCAACGAGATAGAAGTTGAATCCGAACTTGTCGTACTTGGTGTAGATAGAGTCGCGAGTGGTGCCGGCAATGTCGGTTACGATGTGGCGCTCCTCACCCATGAAGGCGTTGAGCAATGAAGACTTGCCTGCGTTAGGACGACCTACGATGGCAAACTTTGGAAGATCCTCGAGATCATCGCTGTCATCCTTGGTGAAACGAGAGCAGATCTCATCGAGCAAATCACCAGTACCTGAACCGTTGGCAGAAGAGATGATGAATGGATCACCAAGGCCAAGGCTATAGAACTCAGCGGCATAGACGTGCTGCTCGTAGTTGTCGGCTTTATTGGCAACAACAATCACAGACTTGCCTGACTTGCGGAGGATGCGAGCCACCTGATCATCGAGGTCAGTCACACCATTCGTAATGTCGACGAGGAAGAGGATGACGTCAGCCTCCTCAATAGCAATCTCTACCTGCTTGTTGATTTCGTCTTCGAAGATGTCTTCTGAGTTGACAACCCAGCCACCTGTATCGACGAGAGAAAATTCACGACCACCCCAGAGGACATGGCCATACTGACGGTCGCGAGTGGTGCCAGCGGTCTCGCTGACGATGGCCGTACGGGTCTCCGTAAGGCGGTTGAAAAGTGTAGACTTACCTACATTAGGACGGCCTACGATAGCTACTAAATTTCCCATGACTAAATGTAAAATTTAAAATGTATAATGTAAAATTTTTACCTTCAGCCTTGTTTCTGTTGGTGGGGTTTCCGGCGTTGTTGACCCTCTCGGTCAATACTACCAGCTCCACAAACAATGGGTAAGGTATCCGAAGGTAATCTGCGTTTTGACGGGCGCAAAGATAGGAAGTTTAAAACTTCTGACAAAATATTTTGCTGATTTTCTGCATGTTTTGTGACTTATCAGGGTTGAAATGATAAGTCGACATAGTTATCAAGACTCTGGCAGACGTGTGCAGAGAAGCGCTGACCGGTCTCGATGAGTGGTAGCCAGACAGGCCAGGTGGTGAGCTGCTGAGCGGTAATACCGTCGCGCACCAGGCCATAGACGAAGCCTGCATTGAAGTTATCGCCGGCACCGATGGTGCTAAGGACGTTGTCAAGGCGCTGTGTGGGGATCTGCGCCTCGTAGAAGGCTGGCGTGAAGACACGGATAGGACCTGAGCCATCGGTACAAATGAAGTTCTGGCAATGCTGACGGATGTGCTTGTCATAGACTTCGCGCGGATCGGTAGTGCCATAGAGATAACCGAAGTCTTCGGCCGAACCACGGACGACGGTGGCTAAGCGCATGTTTTCCACGAGGTTATCCATCACATCGGGGATGTCCTGAATATGACTCTTGCGGAAGTTGATGTCATAATAGAGGAAGGCGCCAGCGTCGTGAGCTGCCTGAAGGAGGCGATGAGTCTTCTGGCGGATGACTGGGTTGATGGCAAAGAAAGAGCCGAAGACAACGACGTCGTCAGAGGTGAAGACGGGAAGCAGCTCGCCAGATTCGAACTTGACGCCAGCGTGATCTTTATAGAAGGTATACTGCGCGTTGTTGTCATCATCGAGGAAAGCCAGCGAGATATGGCTCTTGCTACCCTTATTGACTGTCACACAAGCAGTATTGACATGATTCTGACGCATGAAATCCATGGTCAGCTGACCGATATGATCATCGCCAACCTCTGTGATGAACTTCACCTCAGCCTTCTTCTCTTCCGAAGCACCGATCGTACGTCCTAAAGAAATAATCGCATTGAAAGCCGAACCTCCTGGCACGGCTTTCTGTGGCTGATTATTCTTGAAGATGATGTCGTAAACGGTCTCACCTAATCCAAAAATGTTTCTCATATACCAAACAAATCACTCCCCTCCCCTGTGGAGGGGCCGGGGGAGGGTCCCCTTATTCCGGATTATATCCAAATCTATTCAGATCACTCATATTGTTGCGCCAGTCCTTCTCGACCTTGATGAAGGTCTTGAGCATGACCTGCTTGCCGAAGAAAGTCTCGATGTCCTTGCGCGCCAAGGTGCCGAGCTTACGGAGCATCGAACCCTGTTTGCCGATGAGAATTCCCTTCTGACTGTCGCGCTCACAGAAGATGATAGCAGAGATGTCGATGAGCTTCTCGCTCTCCTTGAAGCTCTCTACTGCCACCTCGCAAGAGTAAGGAATCTCCTTGTCGTAGAGCTGCAGGATCTTCTCGCGGATGATTTCGGTGACGAAGAAGCGCGCTGGCTTATCGGTCAGCTGATCCTTGTCGAAGTAAGGAGGACACTCTGGCAGGAGCTCCTTGATCTTGCTCATCAGTATGTCTGTGCCAAAGCCATGGAGGGCCGAGATAGGGATGATCTCTGCCTGTGGGAGGCGCTGGTGCCACTCCTCGACCTTCTGTACAAGCTCAGCTTGCGTGATGAGGTCCATCTTATTGAGTACCACGATGATCTTTGGAGCCATCGGTCCCTGATCTTCAGCCATTTTCTGCACTTTCTGCAAGAAAATCTCGTTCTTCTCAGGACTCTCGACGGTATCGGTCAGGTAGAGCAGGATATCAGCATCCTGCAACGCTCCTGTCGAGAAAGCCAGCATCGACTCATGGAGCTTGGACACAGGTTTGAGGACACCCGGAGTATCGCTATAGACAATCTGCATGTCTTCGGTATTGACAATACCCATGATGCGATGACGGGTGGTCTGCGCCTTGTTGGTGATGATACTGATACGCTCACCGACGAGGGAATTCATCAGTGTTGACTTGCCGACGTTAGGGTTGCCGACGATATTTACGAAACCAGATTTATGCATTTTCTAAAAGTTGAGAAGAGGAGTGAAAGGGTTATTAAAGGGTGTGAAAGGGACGTTTGTACAGATGACAAAAAATCATTGTGGCTGCTGAGTAAGGCGTAGCCACTGACTCATCTCGGCCTTATATTGCTCATGATAAGGGAAATCTGTCTTCCAAGACCAGCCGTGTCCACCGATCGGATAGAGGTGCATCGTGGCAGAGACGCCGTTGGCTACCAATGCATTATAGTACGCGACGCTGTTTTGAACTGGTACTAAGCCATCGTCAGAAGAAGCGAGGATGAAGGCTGGTGGAGTATCTTTTGTGACACGCTTATCCAAGCTGTATGCGTCGAGGAGTTCCTGTGTAGGTTCCTTGCCAAGGAGGTTCTGTACCGAGAAGGCGTGAGTGATGGCAGGATCGGTAGAGATGACCGGATAGAAGAGAATCTGGAAGTCAGGACGCTCAGCAGGTTCCTGATATAAATTGCAGAGAGAAGCTGCGAGATGGCCACCAGCAGAGCAACCCTGAATACCAACCTTCTGATAATTACCCCACTCGGCAGCTCGGTCGCGCAGGATGTGCATGGCGCGACGAGCATCATCGAGCGGTACTTCACGATGCTCCTCGCGAGGAAGGCGGTACTTCAGGACGGCAAAGGTGAAACCTTGCGCGTTGTACCACTCGGCCCAACTCTTGCCTTCGTGCATATACCACACATCGTAGTATGAACCACCTGGAGTGGCCATGACTGCCACACCATTGCATTGCTCCGGAAGCCAGATCCAGAGTTCGGGTACAGAGACGTTGGTAACATGATCGCCAAAGTCCTGTTCAGGTCCTTTAGCACCATTATCGGTAGGCGCGCCATCAGGCCAAAGTGGAACTATAAGGTCTGGTGTCTGCGCTTTTATTGCTCCTGAAATAAAGAGGCAAACGAAGAGTGTAAAGAGAATACGACGCATGAAATACTCCTTATATATTTAAATAACGCGGCAAATATCGTTACTTTTTTCGAGAATACATAAAAAATAGGGGCAAATTTTGGAAAAAAGCAGTATTTATCTTACCTTTGTGGCAAAAATAACCCTATAATATGAAAAGATTTTTACTACTTTTGTTGACTCTTGTCCTGGTTTTAGGAACAACTGATCTCCTGAGCAACCTCCTGCAGGCTGCTCCTCGCTACCAGAAGCGTGAGGTGATGATTACTATGCGTGACGGTGTTAAGCTCTACACTGCCATCTACGAGCCTATCGACTCAGTACCTTGTCCTCAGGGCCACCCTATCATGATGACCCGCACTTGCTACAGTGCAGGTCCTTACGGTATGGAAGGCGAGGCTGTGCAGCGCAAGATCAATAAGCCAGGTGCTCAGGTTTATATGGACAATGGTTACATCTTCGTCTATCAGGACGTCCGTGGCAAAAATATGAGCGAAGGCGAGTTTGTCGACGTCCGTCCATTCGTGGAGGGCAAGAAGACTCCTAAGTTCCGCAAGGATGGCACCGTCATCGTCAACAAGAAGGCTCCTGTCGATGAGGCTTCTGATACCTACGAGACCTGCGAGTGGCTCGTTAAGAACACCAACAGCAATGGTTGCATCGGTACTCAGGGTATCTCTTATCCTGGTTTCTATACTACCATGACCGCGCTCAGTGGTCACCCAGCACTCAAGGCTGCATCGCCTCAGGCTCCTGTTACCGACTGGTGGCGTGGCGATGATGTTCACCACAATGGTGCTTTCGCTTTGGTCGATATGTTCTCGTTCCAGTTCAGCTTCGAGTATGGCATGAAGAAGGAGGCTTACACCAATCCTGACTATCGCAAGAACCTCAAGTCAGGTGCCAACATCGTACATACTGACCTCTATGACAGCTACAATCGCGTAGGTACTATTGCTGATTTCAGCAAACTCCTCGGTGACAGTGTCACTGGCTGGAATGACGTGATCAACCACCCTGACCTCGACGCTTTCTGGGAGGCTATGAACCCAACTGCTGGTCATTGCCACGACGTGAAGCCTGCTGTGATGGTCGTAGGTGGCTTGTTCGATGCAGAGGACTGCTACGGTGCTTTCCAGACCTATCGCGCTATCCACGCTCAGTCTCCTGAGACTCACCTCAGCCTTGTAGAGGGTCCTTGGGCTCACGGCCTTTGGAACCGCGGCCAGACACCTTGGTTCGGCAACTTCTATTTTGGCAACGAGATCACCTCAGAGTGGTATGTTGAGAATATCGAGTATCCTTTCTTCAGCTACTATCTCGAAGGCAAGGGTCAGGAGCCATTCACCGGTGTCAAGATCTTCGATACAGGTGCTCTCAAGTGGCATGACTACAGTCACGATCAGTGGTCAGAGCGCAACAAGCACGTGACTACTCCTTGGTACCTCGTGCCAGAGAATGGCAAGGCTCTCAGCTATGTAAGCGACCCATTGCACCCAGTGCCATATACCTCAGTGCCAGGTGCTCGCCGTACCACTACCTATATGCTCGATGACCAGCGCTTCGCTTATCGCCGTCCTGACGTTCTCACTATCGACGGTGAGGTTCTCACAGAGCCATTGACCCTCTGCGGTCCTGTAGATGTTGAGCTCAACGTGAGCCTCTCTACTACCGATGCTGACTTCGTTGTGAAGCTCATCGATGTCTTCCCAGATGACTTCGCCTACGCTGATAGCCTCTTCACCGACAAGCCTGCAGTCACCTCTGGCCGCAATGGTAATGGCCGCTATCTCATGGCTGGTTGCCAGATGATGGTACGTTGGGAGATCATGCGTGGCAAGTATCGCAACACTGCTGGTGTGGCTGATATCAATAATACTGATGTGAATGTCGATCCTGTGCCATTCAAGCCAGGTGAGGTTACACCAGTCAAGTTCCGCCTCAACGACGTGCAGCACACCTTCCTGCCAGGTCACCGTGTGATGGTACAGGTACAGAGCTCTATGTATCCTTTGTTCGACGTCAATCCTCAGCAGTTCCTCGATATCTACCACTGCACCAAGGATGATTTCGTACCTTGTACAGTGACTTTGCATCCTGGCTCTAAGCTGCTGCTGCCAGTGGTGAAATAATTCCTAACTTTTATAAATAGTATGCTCGAAAAAGAAGAACGCGAACGCATCATTGCGCTCATCAACCGTGAGGTTGTCCCTGCCATCGGTTGTACCGAACCTATGGCTGTATCGCTCTGTGTGGCTAAGGCTACCGAGACTTTAGGTTGTGTGCCAGCACGTATCAATGTGCTACTCAGTGCCAATATCCTTAAGAATGCCATGGGTGTAGGTATCCCTGGCACGGGTATGATCGGACTTCCTATCGCCGTGGCACTCGGTGCGCTGATCGGCAAGAGCGAGTATGGCCTTGAGGTGCTTCGTGACACCAATCCTGAGGCTGTCGAAGCTGGTAAGAAGTATCTCGAAAAGGATAATATCACCATCGGCTTGAAGCGTGACATCACAGAGAAGCTCTATATTGAGGTAATCTGTACGGCTGAGGACGGTTCTTCTGCTATGGCAATCATTGCTCACGAGCATACTCATTTTGTATACGTCATCAAGACTACTGCTAAGGGTCATAGCACGGTGTTGCTCGATGATCCTATAACTGCAGAAAAAGGCAAAAAGGAAAAAGCACTGAAGCTCAACCTGCACTTGGTATATGAGTTTGCTACCACCTCTCCTATTGAGGAACTGAACTTCATCAACGAAGCACGTCGCCTCAACGAGAACGCAGCTAACGAAGCGCTCAAGGGTAACTATGGACACTCACTTGGCAAGACCCTACAACGTCCATTGGGTATTGGAATCATGGGACATTCCATTTTCAGCCATATCCTCTCAGCCACCTCAGCTGCCTGTGATGCTCGTATGGCAGGTGCTATGGTGCCTGTGATGAGCAATTCAGGTTCTGGTAATCAGGGTATTTCATGTACCATGCCAGTCGTGATCTTTGCCGAAGAGAATCATAACACCGAAGAGGAGCTCACCAGAGCGCTTATACTCAGCCATCTGACAGCTATCTATATCAAGCAGTCACTCGGTCGCCTCAGCGCGCTCTGTGGCTGTGTAGTAGCTTCCACAGGTTCGAGCTGCGGTATTACTTACCTGATGGGAGGAAACTACGAACAGATCACTTATTCGGTCAAGAATATGATTGCCAACTTGGCTGGTATGGTGTGCGATGGAGCCAAGCCATCCTGCGCTTTGAAAGTCTCATCGGGTGTCTCTACCGCTGTCCTTTCTGCCATGCTGGCTATCCAGAACCGCTCAGTCACCAGTTACGAAGGTCTCATCGAGGACGACGTCGACCGTTGTATCCGCAACCTGACTCGTGTGGGTGGCAATGGCATGAATGAAACGGATAGGACGGTTCTCGACATTATGACTCATAAACAATAGAGGACCCACCCCAACCCTCCCTCAAAGGGAGGGAGTACTATAATTAGTTATTGGGTCTCGAACATAAATAATATATAAATATGGGAAATACAGAAGTAACTTCAAATTCCCTCCCTATGAGGGAGGGTCAGGGAGGGTCCATTAAGTGCCTCATCATCGGTAGCGGCCCTGCCGGCTATACCGCTGCTATTTACGCTTCACGCTCTGGATTGAATCCTGTCGTTTACGAGGGTCCAATCAGTGGCGGACAGCTGACACAGACCACTGAAATTGAGAATTTCCCTGGTTATCCTGACGGAACTACTGGTCCTGAGTTGATGGAGGATCTCCGTCGTCAGGCTGAGCGCCTCGGTGCAGAGGTTCGTTTTGGTATTATCGATAAAGTTGAGTTCAGCACCACTGGCGGTGCTCATAAAGTACACGTTGACGATGGCACCGAGCTTGAGGCTCAGACCATTATCATCTCTACTGGTGCATCGGCTAAGTATCTCGGCCTGGCTGACGAACAGAAATATGCTGGTATGGGTGTCTCTGCCTGTGCTACCTGCGATGGTTTCTTCTATCGCAAGAAGGTTGTTGCTGTCGTGGGTGGTGGTGACACCGCTTGTGAGGAGGCTCAGTACCTCTCACATCTCGCTAAGAAGGTCTATCTCATCGTCCGTCGCAACGTGCTTCGTGCCAGCGAGGCTATGCAGAAGAAAGTCAAGGAGTGTGAGAATATCGAGATTCTCTGGGAGACACAGACAGTCGGACTCTTTGGCGAGGGTGGCGTAGAAGGCGCTCACCTCGTCCGTGGCAAGGGTACTGACCATGAGGAGATGCTCGATATTGCCATTGACGGCTTCTTCCTGGCTATCGGTCACCATCCAAACACCGAAGTCTTCCTTCCTAAGACCGATGCAGACGGCACTCAACACGCTGGTGTAGAGGTCGATGAGCATGGCTATATCAAGGTGCAGCACCCAACCACCGCCACCAACATCCCTGGCGTCTTTGCTGCTGGCGACGTAGCTGACCCTATCTATCGTCAAGCCATCTCTGCTGCCGGCTCTGGCTGCCATGCTGCCATGGATGCAGAGAAGTATCTTAACAAATAAACCCCGACACACACATGCATCGAATCAGTCTTTCCATTCTGCTGTTCAACCTCGCTATCCTGTCTACTCACGCTATCGCTTCAAATCATGATGAGTTTAAGCCTGTAGGATGGGGAAGTGTAGAATCTGTAACTACCGGTAGTGAAGATGAGAATCAAGTCACTGTCACAACGTTCGATGAGCTGAAAGCAGCCTTCAAGGGTACAGACAAGAAGACCATCTTCATCAGTGGCGAACTGAAGGTCGATGGTCAGGTCGCCTTCGATAAGGTGCAGAACAAGACTCTTTACGGCTTGCCTGGGTCAGCGCTGGTCAATAGTGTCCACAGCGAGACGGTCAGCAAGTCTGGCATTATGATGATCAAGAACAGCAGCAATATCATCTTGCGCAACCTGACCTTCAAGGGTGCTGGTGCGTATGATATGGATGGCAATGACAACTTGACGCTTCAGAACTGCCAGCATATTTGGGTCGACCATTGTGACTTCCAGGATGGTGTAGACGGTAATTTTGATGTAAACAACGGTTCTGACTATATCTCAGTTACCTGGTGTCGCTTCCGTTATCTGATTGCTCCATGGGCAGGTGGCAGTGGAGGTTCAAAAGCTCACTGTTTCAGCAACCTGATCGGTGGCGGTGACGGCAATGCAAGCAAGGATGAAGGACACCTTAATATGACTTTCGCTAACTGCTGGTGGGATGAAGGATGCATCGAGCGTATGCCTCGTGTCCGCTTTGGCAAAGTTCATATACTCAATTGCCTTTACACAAGCTCTAAAACAAATTATTGCGTCGGCGGTGGCTATCGCTCTAATATATATATTGAGAACAGCGCTTTTGTCAATGTGAAGAATCCTTGGAAAAACTACGCTACCAATACTGGATACACCGACTATAATGTTACAATGGTAGGAAATAAGGGTGTTGGCACCAAAGGTACAGAAGATAAGCAGGAGAAGAAAGGTGACATCAGCTATTTCATTCCATCTGATCACTACACCTACACAGCATACGATGCTTCTCTCGTTCAGGAAACCGTGAGCAATGAGAAGACAGGAGCTGGTGCAACGCTTAAAGAAAGTCAGCTCAATGCTACTTCTATCAATAACATCCGACAGGACATCTCTGATGATGATGTAGTTTACGACTTGATGGGTAAGCGAGTTTACAACATCGATAAGTCTGGAATTTATATCAGAAATGGTAGAAAAGTGATTATGAAATAACTACAGATAAGTAGCAAATATCAAATAACAAATAGCACCACCCTCTCTACAATAATTGTAGCGTAGGTGGTGCTATTTGTTATTTGATATTTTGGAACTGTGTCAATATGACATCAGCTATCTTCTTACTTCATGCGATTACCGAAACGTACGCTTCCGCCATCTAACACATCAGTAGAATCTGATGCAGCAGCTGCACGGGTTGGAGCGTAATAGTAGTCATCATAGTAGTATCCCCAGCCATTGTGGTAGTAATCGCCATAATCGTTCCAGTAAGGCTTCCAGTCGTAGTAATTAGCATACTTATCAAGACGGAAACGCTCTGAACCGGTATCAAAGTAACCTGAGAAATAAGTTCTGGTCATACGATAGTCACGAATGACTGTATCATACTCTGAGTCATGGCAGTACTCCAGATAGATATTCTGGTTACGAACCTCCCAGTGGAAAGAGTGATAGACCTTCTTATAAGGACCTTTCTTATAATAATCTACCTGATAACCATAGCCATGAGTAGCATAGTCATAATCAGGATAGAATGAGATATCTGTATCATAGCTGTCATAAGTAGCTACATATTCTCCATGACGGTCATAGTAATCATAGTACATACCAAAATTACCATACCAGTCTCCTGAGAGAGTTATAGAAGTATCAACATCCTCATCGTAGCAAGATGTAAAGGTCAAGCTGGTCATGACCATGGCGGTCAACATACCAAAAAACTTCTTCATTGTCATAGTCATAGAGTTTTAATTGTTTCTGTCTTTAAGACAAAAATACTAATAAAAGGTTTAATTAATAATATTGAGTATACTCATAAAGAGTACGCTGCAAAGATAAGTATATTTTTTCTATTTACAAATCTTTCTAATATAATTTTGCATTTATAAACAAAAAACGCAACTCCCGAGAAAAAGAGTTGCGTCTTATATATCATTTTCAGATAATTATCATACCTTGCAATCACCCCAAGTGAGGTAGATAGCACCCCAGGTGAAGCCAGAGCCGAAGGCTGCGAGCATCAGACGGTCACCCTTCTTGAGCTTGCCCTCGAGAGCTGCCTCGTGGAGAGCGATAGGAATAGATGCTGAAGAAGTATTACCTACATGATCGATATTGCAGATCACCTTCTCCTCAGGAGCGTTGCAGTGCTCACGTACAGCATCGATGATACGCTTGTTAGCCTGGTGTGTGCAGATCCAGTCAATATCGTCCATGGTGAGGTTACCCTCCTCCATTACCTCGCTCACAGCGCTGGTCATGAAGGTAACAGCCTGCTTGAAGACGAACTTACCATCCTGAAGGATGTAGTGAAGACCCTCATCAACAGTCTCATGGGTAGGAATGTTAGCTGAACAGCCACCGCGACGGATCAGGTGCTCATGACCATAGCCATCAGCGTGGATCTTAGCGATGTTGACACCATAACCTTCCTCACTTGGCTCAATCAAAGCTGCAGCACCACCATCACCGAAGAGAGCGCAGGTAGTACGATCCTTATAATTAACAAATGAGGTAAGATTCTCTGCCGAACAGATAATAATCTTCTTATAAATACCAGCCTTGATGTAAGCCTGAGCCTGATGCAGACAGTAAAGGAAGCCTGTACAAGCTGAGAGTACATCATAGCACATAGCATTGCGGATATCCAGTGCATCGGCGATGACACAAGCGGTAGAAGGGAAGATATAATCTGGCATAGAAGTAGCACAGATCAAGCACTCAACCTCCTCTGGCTTGGTACCAGTCTTCTCAAGTACATCCTTCACAGCAGGAATAGCCAGGCGGCTTGAACCTGTTGGCTCATTACGGAGCACGTGACGTGACTTGATACCGGTACGAGTGGTAATCCACTCATCATTGGTATCGACCATCGTAGCAATCTCATCATTGGTCAACACATACTCTGGGAGGTAGTGGCTGAGACCAGTAATAGCTGCGGTAATCATAGTTTCTCGAATAATTACTAATTACTAATTACAAATTACTTGTAAAAAAGCAAATTACGAATTACGAATCACGGCCCGAAGGTAGTAATTTGTAATTCGTAATCTGTAATTTCTCTAGTCGTAGAGATTAGAGAGCTGCCTCTTTTTCAATAGCCAGCTTGCCACGGTAGTAACCACATTCAGGGCAAACGGTGTGTGCGAGGTGCCAACCTCCACAGTTAGGGCAAACTACGACTGCAGGAACCACAGCCTTGTCATGCGTACGGCGCTTGGCAGTACGGGTGTTTGATTGTCTTCTTTTAGGATGTGCCATTGTTTTATGTTATTAAATTAATCCTTCTTTTTTGAACCGGCCAAAGCCGCCAATGCACTCCAGCGTGGATCAATAGGTCCGTCGCTCTCAGCATCAGGATTAATCGTATCGGCACCTTCAAAAGAATCATCATCGCTCTCAAACGAATCAGAACTTACCAGATGTTCGCTAAGCTTGCTTGCCATACCCATGTTGCAGTGACCAAAAGGATGCACATGCTTGATAGGTATAGCCAATTCTACAAATTCATACATGAACCAGGAAACGTTGATGACACCCTGTTCTTCTGGGATTATCACTACGTCATCGCCATCATCCTTAAACTCTTTGCCCATTCTGACGATCAGATGGCCGCTGGTTTTGATTGGCTGGTCCATTTCTTCCAGACAACGGTCGCATAACACGATTACCTTTCCTTCTAATTCGAAGTGAAGTTCAGATTGCTTAGTATTCTTTACAATCCTTATTTTAGCGGTGACGTTACCTTTCTGAATTGCCTCCTCTCCAATGGACTCAAAAAATTCATTGCCGAGGTGGTATTCTACAACGCTCTCGCCGATTTCCATCGTCTTGAGCTGTATGTTATAAGAATCGAATTTGCCCATATTTTAGCGTAATCGATACGTTAATCGGCTGCAAAGTTAATAATTATTTTTTTATAATGTGTCCTTTGCTTGGCAATAATCTAAAAAATAATCAAAAATTTGTCTATTTTGTTCTATCGACTTTACTTTTTTGACATCTTTTTTTTGAAAAAGAGTGTTTATAAGTCAATTTTTAGAGTGTTGATAACTTAGTTGATTGTGTAACTTCAGTTCCTATTGCACAACATTCAAATCTCAATTCTGAATGTCGTACCTACACCCACTACAGAATTCTTTATGAAGATTCTTCCATGATGATATTCCTCCACAATTCGCTTCACCAGGGCCAATCCTAATCCCCAGCCACGCGATTTAGTAGTATATCCCGTTTGAAAGACAGTCTTGAATTTATTCTTAGGTATACCCTTGCCATTATCCTCTACCTCGATGATTCCATCGGCATAAAGTCGTACAAAAACATGCGTTGGCTGAGCATCAATAGCATTTTTGCAAAGGTTTTCGATGATCCACGAGAAGAGAGGAGCAGAGGTCTTACGGATTACGGGTTGATCAGGAACCTGCGCATCGATACGGATGTGACTCGAAGCTCTTTTCTGCATATAGTCACACACGATGAGTATAATTTCGCGAATATCAGTCTCTTCAAGCTTAGGTTCAGAGCCAATCTTTGAGAATCGGTCAGCCACCATGCGCAATCGCTGAATATCCTTATCCATCTCATTGATGGTTTCATTCTCTTCTTCCGACTCGCTCCTGAGCAATTCCATCCATCCCATCAGCGACTGGATAGGTGTTCCTAACTGATGAGCTGTCTCACGGCTCAGTCCTACCCATACCCTATTCTGCTCAGCACGACGGCGACCCGTCAGAATATAATAGAGCAAAATTACCAGCACAATGATCACCAACACCTGAACATAAGGATAATAATGCAATAACTGCAATCGCACAGACTCATCATAATAAAGTCTCTGTGTCAATCCAGGAGCTACATTGACGTCAAAAAAACGCTTTTGTTCGGTGAGTATCTTGATTTTATGCTCAATGAAGGAGGTTGTATCACTCGGAATATCCATATTGATGCTTCCCAACAGATTTCCCTCATCGTCGGTATAAAAAACAGGGATGGTAGTATTACTCTCCATGATCTTGAGTTCGAGCGAAACATCCGCATCTTCTTCAGCCAACAACAGCTGGCTATAAGCATTGGCCCAGATCTCTACCTTGGTTCTCTCTTCATGGCTCAACCAGCTGACCAACTGATTAGAAAAGAAGATAAAGACACCTATCAGCAGAATGGATAAGACCAAAAAGATGCTTTGCAGGATGTTTTTGAGTCTCTCACTCATTATTATATATATAAGGTTTTACACCTTCATTACATACAACTTATCACTCGGACGGATCTTCTCCTTGACAGGAATCGTGAATCTCTCACCCTTATGAATTGTCTCAACGACCTTATAATCCACCTGAATCTCATCGAGTACGAGCTCCACCACACCCGTAGTAGGACCAATGATCAGGATCTTATCACCCTTATGAAGCTCCTCAGCCTCACACTGGAAGTCACCGATACCGATCTTGCTGAACCAACCCACGGTCTTGGCAGCATAAACCTTATGCTCCTTGGCCAATGAACCATAGTTAGCACTCCACTCACCCAGGCGCTGACCCAGATAGTAGCCATTCCAGAAACCGCGGTTGAAGACAAGACTCAGCTTCTCGTCCCAAACTTCACAAAGCTGGTTCCATTTTTCCATCTTCTGTTGCTGTTCTTCCTGGGTTGCAGCATCAAAATCTGCCTTGTGCATACCCAGATTCTCCACAGCTTCAGCGGCCTGCTTGTAGCATTCTACGACGGTTTTGACGTATTCAGGACCACGAGCACGTCCCTCAATCTTATAAACCTCCACACCTGCATCCATCATCTTGTTCATAAAATGAATGGTTTTCAAGTCTTTAGGCGACATGATATACTTGTTGTCAATCTCCAGCTGTATATCATGATCAAGGTCATCCAGTCGGTACTTTGTCTCTGATAACTCACTATTGTTAATTGTTAATTGTGATTTGTTATCAGCCAAAGCCGTTGCTTTATATCCATGTCTACAAACCTGCGCACAAGCACCACGATTAGCCGAGCGATTATACTCGTGCAAACTCATATAGCACTTACCACTCACAGCCATGCACAAAGCTCCATGCGCAAACATCTCAATACGGATCAGCTGACCCGCAGGACCTGTGATCTTCTCACGGATGATAGCCTCATGAATCTCACTTACCTGATCCATGTTCAGTTCTCGAGCCAGCACCACCACATCAGCAAACTGTGCATAGAAGCGCAAAGCCTCTACATTGCTGATATTGAGCTGTGTACTCAGATGCACCTCTATACGTGGCACTCCTCCTCTATCCAAACCACGCGCATAGCTCATAGCAGCTACGTCGCTGGCAATGATAGCCGAAATACCTGCCTCGCTGGCCGCATCAATGATCTGTCGCATCTTCTCCAAGTCCTCACCATAGATAATAGTGTTGACCGTCAGATACGACTTCATATCATGCTCACGACAGATATCAGCTATCTTCTTGAGATCTTCAATCGTAAAGTTATTAGCTGATGCTGAGCGCATATTCAGGCCCTGAATGCCAAAATACACACTACCCGCACCCGCCTGTATTGCAGCTGCTAATGACTCATAGCAGCCAACAGGAGCCATTATTTCGGGACCCTCCCCTCCCTCCCTCATAGGGAGGGGGTTTTTAGAGTTAGTTATGTTATCTGATGTCATTGATTATATCTCTATAATAATATTATGTAAGACTTTATCTATATCAAAGAGTATTTCTTCGTTGGTAAATCTGATTACTCTATAACCTAATGATTGAAGTATTCTAGTTCTTTGTGCATCATCTATTTGTTGTCTTGGTTCAGAATGATAAGCACCATCTACCTCTATAACGAGTTTATTCTCTCTGCAAATAAAATCTACTATGAATTGATCAACTATGAATTGTCTAAGAAACTTTACACCTAATTTTTTATTCTTTATGCTTTTCCATAATACTAATTCAGCTTCCGTTGGGTTATCTCTATTTTCATGTGCATATTCTTTTAATGTAGAATATAATCCTGGATAAGCATTATATTTAGAAAGCATAAAAAGATAAAATTATTCATTTACGACCCAAGAACTAACTATAAGACCCCCTCCCTATGAGGGAGGGATGGGGTGGGTCATGATAGTTCTAACATTCTATCTATTGGCAACTTAGCACGCTCGATGATCTTCTCATCCACATTGATCTCAGGTGTCTCATCCTTCAGACAAGCATAGAGCTTCTCAAGCGTATTGAGGCGCATATAAGCACACTCATTGCATGAGCAGCCGACTGAGCCTTCTGAAACCTCTGGAGGTACTGGAATGAAGGTCTTCTCAGGTGCCTGCTTCATCATCTCGTGCAGGATACCGCTCTCGGTAGCTACGATAAACTCCTGACAATCATCAGCTACAGCATACTTGAGGAGCACAGCTGTCGAACCAATCTTATCGGCCAAGAGAGCTACAGGACGCTTGCACTCAGGGTGTACGAGCACCTTGGCATTAGGATGCTCAGCCTTCAGTTTGAGGATGGCTTCGGTTGAGAAACGCTCATGCACATGACAAGCACCATCCCAGAGGAGCATATTGCGACCCGTCACCACATTAATATAATTACCGAGGTTACGATCAGGAGCGAAGATGATCTTCTCATCCTTTGGCAGAGAGTCAACGATCTTCAATGCATTGCCCGAAGTCACCACAATATCAGTATAATACTTCACAGCCGCGGTGGTATTGACGTAAGAAAGGACTGTATAGCCAGGATGAGCCTTGACAAAAGCACCAAAGTCCTCAGCTGGACAAGAATCAGCCAACGAACAGCCGGCAGACAGATCTGGCACGAGCACCTTCTTCTCCGGACACAGAATCTTACAGGTCTCACCCATGAAGTGCACACCACACATCACGATGATGTCGGCCGTAGATTTAGCAGCCTGCTGAGCCAGTGCCAGTGAGTCACCCACGAAGTCAGCGATGTCCTGAATCTCACCCAGGGTATAGTAATGTGCCAGGATCACAGCATTCTTCTCTTCCTTCAGCGCCTTGATGGCGGCGATCAGTTCCTTCTTATCCATAGTTGTCAACGTTTTCAACTTTTATTTATAAGATTATATATTCTTTGTTTGAAATAAAAAATTTTTAATCAAAACCTAAAAAATAATGCTAATAATAGGTTGTTGATTAGGTGGATAACTCAGGGGTCGAAAGTTATCAAAAGTTATCCTTTCTTATCAGCTGAGTATTCAACTTTTCAATCTTTATTCTTTAGACACTTTTTAGCTGAAAAGTAAAAAGTTAAATGAAAGAAAAATTGATTGTCAACATATCAACCAAACGTTATTCGGGTGCAAAGTTAATAATTTTTTCGGAAAACACCACTTGATAACCTTACTTTTTTGAGTGAAAAAGTTTTTTATATTTTGTGTACAATTTATTTGGCAGTTAGAAATAACTTATTAAGCCAGACATTTTTGGAACTTCCAAATTTTATGACAATTTTTTTTCAAAATTTTTCAAAGGCTTATAAAGATGAGTTTTCAACATTATCCACAGGTTACCCACAGAAGCTCATTATAACATTTAACAATTAACATTAAGAAAAATAGTGACTCCTTCCTGATTTTACGGAAAAATTCTAAGGAGTTTTAAATACACATTATATATAATATATATTATCTCTACTCCTGAGTGCACACTTTTTTCTTAATGTTAAATGTTATTTGTTATTTTTTTATTATCTTTGCACCCACAAACCATTCAACAAGAATATGAAGAAACTCACGATGCTCGAAATGGGTCGTATCAATGCAGAGGAATTCAAAGCAGCTGAGAAGATGCCATTGATTATTATATTAGATAATGTGCGATCATTGAATAACATCGGTTCAGTGTTCCGCACCAGCGATGCTTTTCGCGTAGAAGCTATCTATCTCTGTGGCATTTCAGCCTGTCCACCCTCGCCCGAAATCCACAAGACAGCGCTGGGTGCCGAGGATTCTGTGGCTTGGAAATACTTTGAAGATACCCATGAAGCTGTGAAGTCTTTGCAGCAACAGCAATATAAAGTGATGGCCATTGAGCAATGCCACGGTTCTACAATGCTCAATGAGTGGCAGCCCGATTTTGAGTCAGCTGACATAGCTGGCTATGCTGTGGTGATGGGCAATGAAGTGAAGGGTGTACAGCAGTCAGTCGTGGATCTGTGCGATGGTTGTATAGAGATTCCTCAATATGGCACCAAACACTCGCTCAATGTATCAGTAACCACTGGCTTGGTCATCTGGGATTTCTTCAAGGCATTTGATCAATACAAGGAATTATAATTTTTTGTGCAGGATCAGACGTCCGGAATACCTGTGAGCGAATCTTGCATCAAGGATCGGACGCCAGGAATCTCTGTGAACGAATCCTGCATGAAGGATCGGACGCCGGGAATACCTGTGAACGAATCCTGTATCAAGGATTGGACGCCAGGAATACCTGTGAACGAATCTTGCATGAAAGATCGGACGCCAGAAATCTCTGTGAACGAATCTTGCACCAAGCTAACAATTCTACATTTTACATTTTAAATTTTACATTTAATCTAATGAAGGCCGCAGATCCGAAAGATACTCCTATGCTCAAGCAGTACTTCGAACTCAAGAAGAAGTATCATGATGCTATCATCCTCTATCGCGTAGGTGATTTTTATGAGACATTCTGTGATGATGCCAAGGAGGCGCATGATATCTTAGGTATCACGCTGACGGCTCGTGCCGGTAATCCTCTGGCTGGCTTTCCTTATCATGCACTCGATACTTATCTGCCTCGATTGGTCAGAGCCGGCAAGCGTGTGGCTATCTGCGAGCAGCTCGAGGATCCTAAGTTGACCAAAAAACTCGTCAAGCGTGGTATTACCGAGCTCATCACTCCTGGTCTGACCATGGGTGATAATGTGCTCAATGCACGTGAGAATAACTTCCTCGCTGCTATTACCTTTGGCGTAGGTGCCGAACAAAATAACAAAATAACAAAACAACAAAACAACACAGTAGGTATAGCTTTGCTCGACATTTCAACCGGCGAATTCCTCTGTACAGAAGGCACTTACGATTATATTGACAAACTTATCAACAACTATGCACCGAAGGAAATGCTCTTCCTCAAAGGTATGAAACCTTTCTATCAGGAGCATTTTACTTCACAGCCTTACTGCTACGAACTGGAGGATTTCTATTTCAGCTATGACAATGCACGTCGTCAGTTGCTCTCCTTATTTAATACACAAAACTTAAAGGGTTTCGGTATTGAGGAAATGCTGCTGGCCACTATGTCTGCTGGTGCTATTCTCCGTTATCTCGAAGCTACTCAGCATAATAATATCCGTCATATCACCTCTATCCGTCGCATTGACAATGAGGCTTATATGCGATTGGATAAGTTTACTGTCCGTTCGTTGGAGCTGGTTTCTTCTATGAATGAAGGTGGTCGCTCATTGCTCAATGTCATTGACGATACGACGACTCCGATGGGTGGACGACTGCTCCATCGCTGGATGCTTTTCCCATTGATTCATGCGGAGAGTATCAAGAACCGACTCAATGTCGTGGAGTATTTCTTCCGCGATCCGGATCTGGCCGACGTGGTTGATGAGAGCCTGCGTCGCTTGGGTGATATGGAGCGTATCATCGGTAAGGTAGCTGTGGGTCGAGCCAATCCGCGCGAGATTGTGCAGTTGCGTGTGGCGCTCGAAGCATTGCGCAACATCAAGGAGGCTTGTATGTCTGCTGATCAGCCACAGTTGCGTAGTATTGGTGAGCAGATCAATACTTGCGACTCGATAGCTCAGCGTATCTATCATGACATCGAACCTGAACCTCCTATCCAGTTTGGCAAGGGTCAGGTCATCCGCTCGAATGTTGATTCGGAACTTGATGACTTGCGTAGCATTGCCTATGGTGGTAAGGAATATTTGCTCAACCTGCAGCAGCGACTCTCACAAGAAAATGAAATACCTTCGCTCAAGGTAGCCTTCAATAATGTCTTCGGATATTATATTGAGGTACGTAATACTTATAAAGATAGAGTACCGGAGGGTTGGATCCGCAAGCAAACACTCGTGGGCGCTGAGCGTTATATCACGCAGGAACTCAAGGAATACGAGGAGAAGATCATGACTGCTGAGGAGCGCATAGGCTCTCTCGAATTGAAGCTTTATAATGATCTCATCAAGGCGCTCGAAGAATACATCCCTGTCATTCAGCTCAATGCACAGCTGATGGCTCGCCTCGACTGTCTCTTAGCTTTCAGTCGCATTGCTGCACGCTATCATTATGTCCGTCCAGATGTTGATGACTCGTTAGTCATTGATATTCGTCAGGGACGTCACCCAGTGATTGAACGCCAGATGCCAGTAGGTGAGCAATATGTTCCAAACGATGTTCTTTTGTCATCCGATGAAAGTAATTCAGAAAACTCCCTCCCTATGAGGGAGGGTCGGGGTGGGTCCCCTCAGATCATGATGATCACCGGTCCCAACATGGCCGGTAAGTCCGCTCTCCTCCGCCAGACAGCACTCATCGTGTTGCTGGCTCACATCGGATGCTTTGTACCTGCTGAGGCAGCTCACATCGGTATTGTAGATAAGATCTTTACCCGTGTCGGAGCTTCGGATAACATCTCGTTGGGAGAATCTACCTTCATGGTCGAGATGACTGAGGCTTCGAATATTCTCAACAACCTCTCGCCTCGCTCTTTGGTTCTGTTTGATGAGCTGGGTCGTGGTACCTCAACTTACGATGGTATTTCCATTGCCTGGTCAATCGTTGAGCATATTCATGAGCGTGCTGAGGGTCATCCTAAGATGCTCTTTGCTACTCACTATCACGAATTGAATGAGATGGAAAAGACATTCCATCGCATTAAGAACTATAATGTTTCGGTGCGTGAGGAGAAAGGCAAAGTACTATTCTTGCGCAAGCTCAAGGAAGGAGGTTCTGAACATTCCTTCGGTATTCATGTAGCCAAATTGGCTGGTATGTTGCCCGAAGTGGTGAAGCGAGCTGACGAAGTCCTTCAGCAGTTGGAGAAGAATCAGGCTTCGTCAGTACAATCGAAGGAACCTATTACTTCCAAGATCCAGAGTGGCGCAGCCGCTGATTATCAGCTGAGTATCTTCCAGCTCGATGATCCAGTTTTGAGTGAGGTTCGCAACGAGATCATCGGTATTGATATCAACAACATGACGCCTATGGAGGCGCTCAACAAGTTGGCTGAGATCAAGAAGATCTGCGGTGTGAAGTAAAACCTATATTACTATGATTGCGTCTAGTGAATTAATCATCAATCCGGATGGTAGTTGTTTCCATCTGCATTTGAGACCTGAGCAGTTGGCTGATAAGGTCGTCATGTGTGGCGACCCTGGGCGTGTGGATATGATCGCTTCTTTCTTTGATAGCAAGGAGTGTGAGGTATCTTCACGTGAGTTTCATACCATTACGGGTACTTATCAAGGTAAGCGTATCACGGCGCTAAGTCATGGCATTGGTCCTGACAATATAGATATTGTGATGAATGAGCTTGATGCACTCAAGAATATTGATTTCGAGACTCGCGAAGTGAAGCCAGCTCATCATGCTTTGGAGATTGTCCGCATAGGAACTTGTGGCGGTTTGCAACCTTTCGTTCCTTGCGGATCTTATATACTTAGTCGCAAATCCATCGGTTTCGATGGTGTGCTGAACTGGTATGCTGATCGTGATAAAGTGGCTGATCTTGCCTTCGAACAAGCCTTGGTTTCAGCCATCCAGTATCCCGAGAAAGCCGCTGCTCCTTACGTTGTGAGTGCTGATAAGCAACTCTGTGACCGCCTTGCCAGCCAGGGAGATTTGATTGATGGTGTTACCATCTCCGCCGTCGGTTTCTATGGTCCTCAAGGTCGTGAGCTGCGCCTTCCTATCGCCTCTCCAGGTATTAATCAGCGCATAGAGTCTTTCTCTTATCAAGGTCAACAGATCACCAACTACGAGATGGAATCTGCCCCTCTCGCCGGCTTTGCGCGCCTCCTTGGCCACCATGCCACTACTGTCTGTCTGGTCGTTGCTAATCGCTATACGGGCAACAGTAATGCTGAGTATAAGGGCGAGATGCCTGAATTGATCAAGCTGGTGCTTGATAGAATCTAAAATATGTTCTATTTAGATTTTTGTTAATCAATTATCTAAAATTATAATTAAAAATTTTGTCTATTATGTGGATTTGGCATATATTTGCACCACTAATTTAAAATAACACGACTATGCATCACATTATCAGTTTTATTTTGCGCATTGCTTATGCAGCTTGTTTCGGTTATATACTGATGCTGCATACAGATGATATTATCAATTATGTACCTCAGTTGTTGGGTGGTCTGCTTATGCTCGAGTGCATTGCCCAGTTGCTCGAATTGTTCTATCTGAAGGCAAAGACGGAGGTCAATACACTGTTCTTTATTGTACCTGTTGCTGTGCTAATCTATGGTTTGTTCTTGATCTTCGGTTGTTCACTTCATGTTGATCCGAATGCTGCTATCCGTGAGGTCTTCAATCCTTCTGCAGGTTGGAGTATGTTGACCATGTGGATGAAGATTGGTGGATTCTGTTGCTTGGCCTTCGTTATCTCTGAGATTGTGATTTCTATTGCTTTCTTTAAGCCAATCTATCGTCCTGCTAAGTTTGCTGAAGAAAAGGCAAAGCAGCGCGAAGCACAGAAGGCAATTGAGGCTGAACAGGCAAGATTGGCTGAGTTGGCTACTCAGAAAGAAAAGGAATTAGCAGCAGAAAAAGCTAAAACGCTTGCAGATGAGAAAGTTAATGCTGAGCAACAGCAGAATAATACTTCAGAATGTAAATAAAGTAGCTGATAATCAGATAAATATCACCACCAATGCTATAATAGTATGTAGCGCTGGTGGTGATATTTGTTATTTGATATTTGATATTTTGCTGTGACTATTGACACAGTCTCTTATTTACGTTTCACGTGAAACGTTTGTTCTAAAGTATTCTACAAGTTTCAAAGCTTTGGCTGGACCTACAATCGTACGGAGCTCTTCTTCCGTAGCTTCACGAAGACGCTTTACACTCTTGAAAGTCTTGAGCAATTCTTGTTTGGTCTTTGGTCCGATGCCTGGGATTTCATCGAGCGCAGAATGTGTCTGCGATTTGCTGCGCTTCTGTCGATGGAAGGTGATGGCGAAGCGGTGGACTTCGTCCTGGATGCGCTCGAGGAGATGAAAAAGACTTGTACCTTGCTTTACATCCACGGCAGCTGGTGGATCACCGAAGAGCATTTGGCGTGTGCGGTGATGATTGTCCTTGACCAAACCGCCGATAGGAATGTCGAGCTTCTGACGGATCTCCGCCATGTGTTGCTCAGTGATTTCTCCTCGCAAATGCTGCATGACGTACTGACCTAAAAGATCGGCTAAGCCCTGGCGAATGACCCCCATCTGTCCTACTCCACCATCGGCAAGGATGAGGTCTGGCATTTCGCGGCACTCATCAATGAGTCGCTTATAACGGCGCATGACTACCTCGTGCATGGAAGCATAATCATCGGGCCCTGCTACCGAACGGATATTGAATTTACGATATTCTTTCTTCTCTGGCTTGCCATTCATGAAGACAACACAGCTGGCCACTGGATCAGTACCGGAGATGTTAGAGTTATCGAAAGACTCTATGTGGCGAGGAAGATTAGGCAGATTGAGCTGCTTCTGAATCTCTGATAACAGGCGTGTCTGTCGCTGCTCTGGATTGAGCTTCTCCTGCTGCTTGATCTGATCTATTCTGTATTGCTTACAGTTCTTCTCAGCTAACTCCAGAAGTTTGCGCTTGTCGCCGCGCTGAGGAATAAAGGCTACACAATTATCTGGGACAATACTTGGTTCGAAAGGAACGATGAGTTCAGTTATTTTGATTGTATCTGATTTCTTTTCACGTGAAACTTCTTCCTCTTCCTCAAGCTTTCTTTCATCGTCTGATTCAAAACGCTCGCGTAGTTCCATAATACCTAAGGCAAGCAAATCTTCCTTAGGTTCATCAATCTGCTTCTTATATTCGATGGTGTAAGAAGAAATGATGGCACCTTGCACGATATGAAAATATGAGACGATGGCAGAGCTGTCTTCTTCGTCGTAAGCAAAGACATCAACGTCGCTGATGGATGAAGGAACAATGTTTGAACGCGTGCGATAATTCTCGATCAACTGCATGCGGTTCTTGATTTTTTCCGCTGCTTCGAAGTCCCACAATTCTGCTTTTTTCTGCATCTCCTGCTTGAGATGCAACATCAATTCAGCCGTGTGTCCTCGCAGAATCTGCTTGATTTCGCTGATTCCTTCGTCGTATGTTTCACGTGAAACCTTGCCAACACAAGGTCCCAAACATTTCTCTATATGATATTTCAGGCAGACTTTATAGCCTTTTTCAATCATCTGATCCTGGAGGTTGAGGCTACAAGTGCGGGTGTGATAGAGTTGCTGGAAGAGTTCGATGAGCGTCTTTGCCACCATTACATTGGTGTATGGACCGAAGTAAGAAGAACCATCCTTGACCAGGTTACGCGTCAGGAAGACGCGCGGAAAGGCCTCGTTGCGTACACAGATCCATGGATAAGTCTTGCCATCTTTGAGCAAAACATTATACTTAGGTTGATGCATTTTAATCATTCTGTTCTCCAGATTGAGTGCATCATTTTCTGTGTTTACGACGATATATTTGAGGTCGTAGATTTGACGTACAAGGTTGGCGGTGCGGCGTGACTCATGTTCTTTGGTAAAATAGCTCGTCACACGACGCTTCAGATTCTTTGCCTTACCTACATAAATAATGGTGCCCTCGGCGTCAAAATAACGGTAGACGCCGGGGCAGTCAGGCATCAGATTTACGATGCCCATAAGATATTCGTAGCGTGGATTGTCTTTGGCTTGGATCATTTCACGTGAAACTTACTCTCCTTCGTAAACAATCGGACAGTATACTTCGCAATCCTCAGGGAACTTCTCGCGACCCTTTAGGTCTACAAGTTCGATGATACAGTTGACATAAACTTTCTTTACGCCGAGCTTCTTGCAGAGGTCGTATGCAGCCTTCATAGTTCCGCCTGTTGCCATGAGATCGTCATGGATCAGGACAACGTCGTTAGAGGTAAGTGCATCCTTATGGATCTCGATTTTGTCTACGCCATACTCCAGCGCGTACTCCTGCGAGATGGTTTCAGCAGGTAACTTACCAGGCTTGCGGACGGTGACAAAACCAGCTCCGATGTTATTTGCAATGACTGGACCGAGGATAAAGCCACGGCTCTCGATACCCAATACTTTAGTAATGCCAAGGCCAGTGTAATGGCCAGTCAAACCGTTAGCTAACTCGCGGATACACTCGTGGTTCTTAAGCACTGTAGTGATGTCACGGAACTGGATACCTGGCTTTGGGAAGTCAGGGATTGTGCGAAGATTCGCTTTGATAAGATCTGTGTTCATGTTATTTGTGTTTAGTTTTATCTTCCCATTAATACCAGCAAGATATTAATATCCGCCGGTGACACTCCCGGTATTCTGCTCGCCTGCCCTATCGTCTCAGGACGGATGCGCGAAAGTTTCTGACGCGCCTCGATGGTGAGTTGCTGCAGTTCATTGTAGTCGATACTCTTTGGAAGTTTGATAGCTTCCAGTCGCGTCAGCTTCTCTGCTGCGGCTTTCTCTCGCTCGATGTAGCCAGCGTACTTGATGCGAATCTCTGCTGCTTCGATTTCTTCGTTGTTATATGCCGACAATTCTTCTGCAAGCTCAGCGATGTATTTTGATAGGATTTGCAGATTCAGTTCCGGACGATTGATTAAAGCGATGAGCTTGCAGCCTTCTTTGAGTTCCGCACTTCCCATTTCACGAAGCGATTCGTTGAATGAAGGTTTCACGTGGAACGTTTCGCAGAACTTGATCAGTTTCTCGATCTGCTCTTTCTTCTGACAAGTGAAATTATAGCGATACTCATCAGCCAAACCGACGGCGTAGGCGCGTGGAGTGAGGCGCATATCTGCATCATCCTGACGAAGGAGAATGCGATACTCGGCGCGAGAGGTGAACATACGGTAAGGTTCATCTACGCCCTTGGTGACGAGGTCATCAATTAGGACACCGATATAAGCTTCGTCACGACCAAGAGTAAAAGGTTCCTTGCCTTGTACCTTGAGCGCTGCATTGGCGCCAGCAATGAGACCTTGACCAGCGGCTTCCTCATATCCTGTGGTACCATTCACTTGTCCTGCGAGGTAAAGTCCCTCGCAGCGTTTGGTCTCCAAAGTATGTCTTAACTGCGTCGGATCGAAGAAATCATACTCGATGGCATAGCCAGGACGATAGGCTTTCACGTTGCGCAAAGCTGGAATCTGATGTAACGCCTCCAACTGAATGTCTATTGGCAGCGAAGAAGAGAATCCATTGAGGTAATACTCCTGAGTATCAGTACCTTCCGGCTCTAAAAAGAGCAAATGATGGTCCTTGTCAGCGAAAGTTACGATCTTTGTCTCGATGCTTGGGCAATAGCGAGGGCCGATGGATTGGATCTGGCCATTATAAAGAGGAGAATCTGGGAGTCCGCGGCGAAGGATCTCGTGAACGGACTCGTTGGTGGCTATCGTCCAGCAAGGAAGGGAAGCCCCCATCCCCTTACCCTTCCCCCCTATAGGGTGAAGGGAGTAGTCAGTCTTCTTGTCCCAATGGTGGTAATCACTCCCTTCACCCTGTAGGGGGGAAGGGTTGGGGATGGGGGCCTGCTTTGGCAAATACGAGAACCTTCCCGTCTCATCACCATCCTGACGCTCAGCTAAAGAGAAGTCAATGGTTCGACCATCCAAGCGGACAGGCGTGCCGGTCTTCATTCTTCCTGTTTCAAATCCTAAGGATTTGAGCTGTTCGGTCAAGCCGTAGCTGGCTGGCTCTGCCACACGTCCTCCTTCGATCATGGTTCGTCCGATGTGCATCAGGCCATTGAGGAAGGTTCCAGCGGTCAATACGACGGACTTGGCGGTGAAGGTCACATCCATCTGGGTCTTTACGCCGGTGACCTTAAGAGCGTTTTCTGTTGATACAGAGATATTTGGCTCCTCTCCTACCCCATCGAACAAAAACTCCGTCACTGTATCCTGCCAGATATCCAGGTTCGGAGTATTCTCCAGCACGCGTCTCCACTCCCAGATAAACTTACCGCGGTCAGCCTGTGCACGCGGACTCCACATAGCAGGCCCCTTTGAGCGATTGAGCATGCGGAACTGGATGGAACAGGCATCGATCACCTCTCCCATCTTGCCGCCAAGCGCGTCAATCTCTCGGACGATCTGGCCTTTGGCAATACCACCCACGGCAGGATTGCAGGACATCTGTCCGATCTTATTCATATCCATCGTGATCAGGCAGGTCTTCGCGCCGAGTCGAGCTGAAGCATGAGCTGCTTCACAGCCGGCGTGGCCGCCACCGATCACAATTACATCGTAATCAAATTGCATTTGATAAATTACGAGTTACAAATTACGAATTACAGAGAGAGCAAAGCCAGCGCCTCATTCTCGTGCTGCTCCATAATCTCACGCTCTCCCGGCCCCTTGTCGTTGATACCACAGAGGTGCAGGATACCATGGATGATGACGCGATGCAGTTCGCGCTCATAAGGTTGCTCGAACTGCTCAGCATTGGTGCGTACAGTATCGAGGCTGATGAAGAGGTCGCCACTGATCTTATCACCCACGGTATAGTCGAAGGTGATGATGTCGGTATAGTAGTCATGCTGCAGATACTGGCGGTTGACCTCGAGTATCTTCTCATCGTCGCAGAAGATATACGAGACCTCTCCTACCCTCTTGTTGTGCATTTGTGCCACCTGCTTGACCCAGTTACGGATTTCCGTCTTTTTGATTTCAGGCATCTGAGCAGCGCCTTCGGTAAAAAATGAAATTGCCATATAATAAATATAATGTACGCGTAAGTAATCAGGAAATAGATTTTTCCACGGCAAAGTTACGCAATTATTTTTGAATGAGGGATGAAATTTTTCAAAATTGGCGATGTAAACAACAAAATAATGACAAATTCATTACTATTATCTATTTTTTTCGACTTTTTTTTGCTTTCAATAAAAAAACAAATTATATTTGCACTGCGAAAAGTGGTGTCTTTCTTACCATGTCTGAAAACATAAACCGACACCACATAACCGTCTGAAAACACCTATCAGAAAATAATATCAACTTATATAAAGAAAAACATTATGTCACAAAACGTAGGACATATCTCACAGGTCATCGGTCCTGTTGTGGACGTTTCGTTCGCAGCTGAAACCGCATTGCCTGCCATCAACGAAGCCCTTACGGTACAACGCCCTGACGGACGCGACTTGATCATCGAGGTGCAGCAGCACATCGGTGAGAACTCTGTTCGCTGCGTTGCTATGGACTCGACCGATGGTTTGCGTCGCGGCCTGGAGGTGAAGGCAACAGGTGCTCCAATCACCATGCCTGTCGGCGACCAGGTTAAGGGTCGTCTGTTGAATGTCGTCGGTGAGACCGTCGATGGTATGAAGACCCTTTCGAAGGAAGGCTCCTTCCCTATCCACCGCGAGCCACCAAAGTTCGAGGAACTGAAGACCTCTCAGGAGGTTCTCTTCACCGGTATCAAGGTCATCGACCTCCTGGAGCCATACCTCAAGGGTGGTAAGATCGGTCTGTTCGGTGGTGCAGGTGTAGGTAAGACCGTGTTGATCATGGAGCTTATCAACAACATCGCTAAGAAGCACAACGGTTTCTCTGTCTTCACCGGTGTAGGTGAACGTACTCGTGAGGGTAATGACCTTCTCCGTGAGATGATCGAATCTGGTGTAATCCGCTATGGCGAGAAGTTCAAGGAAGGCCTCGAGGAAGGCAAGTGGGACCTCGACGCTATCGACTATGAGGAAGTTGCCAAGTCACAGGCTACCCTCGTGTATGGTCAGATGTCTGAGCCACCAGGAGCACGTGCTTCGGTTGCCCTCTCTGGTTTGACCGTCGCTGAGTCGTTCCGTGACTCTGATGCCATCGGTACTTCGAAGGATATCCTCCTCTTCATCGATAACATCTTCCGTTTCACCCAGGCAGGTTCTGAGGTTTCGGCTCTTCTCGGCCGTATGCCATCAGCTGTAGGTTATCAGCCTACCCTTTCTACCGACATGGGTAAGATGCAGGAGCGAATCACTTCTACCGTCAAGGGTTCTATTACTTCGGTTCAGGCCGTTTACGTTCCTGCCGATGACTTGACCGACCCTGCTCCAGCTACCACCTTCTCACACCTCGATGCAACTACCGTACTTTCGCGTAAGATCACCGAGCTCGGTATCTATCCTGCTGTAGACCCATTGGATTCAACTTCACGAATCCTCGATCCAAACATCATCGGCGAGGAGCACTACAACTGTGCACAGCGTGTTAAGCAGATCCTTCAGCGTAACAAGGAGCTTCAGGATATCATCGCCATCCTCGGTATGGACGAGCTTTCTGATGAGGATAAGCAGACCGTAAACCGCGCTCGTCGCGTTCAGCGCTTCCTCTCTCAGCCATTTACTGTGGCAGAGCAGTTCACCGGCGTGAAGGGTGTTATGGTCAACATCGAAGATACCATCAAGGGCTTCAACATGATTATGGACGGTGAGGTCGACTACCTGCCAGAGCAGGCGTTCCTTAACGTCGGTACCATCGAAGAGGCTATCGAGAAGGGTAAGAAGTTGATGGAGGCAGCTAAAGCGTAATGCTTTAATTACAAATTACGAATTACAAATTACAGCTTTTCCAGCAAAAGTAATTAGTAATTAGTAATTAGTAATTGGTTACATCGTAATTTGTAATTAGTAATTAGTAATTTGTCAATGAAATTGATCATTTATTCCCCAGAGAAGACCGTGTTCGACGGTGAAGTGGATGTATGTGAGGTGCCTGGTACCAAGGGACGTTTTACCATCCTCAAAGACCATGACTCCATCATCACCACGCTGCAGCCGGGCAATATCCGTTACGTCATCGGTGGCGAGGAGACTCTCCAGCCAGTGACTGGCGGTTATGTAGAGGTGCATAGTAATGTCATTTCAGCCTGCGTACAGCTATGATGTTGTGGATTGAAATACTGATAGCCTGTTTCATCTTCTTCGAATCAGTCGTTGTCAGCATCTACAATCTTCTTCAGAAACAGAATCCTGAGCTCACCCTGTGGGTCGTTATGGGTTCGAAGCTCCTGAAGATCCTCTTCACCGTGGGTGCCATCTTCCTGGTACCAAGGCTGACAGAGATTCCGATGAAGACATTCGCGCTGGTCACAGTGGGCGTCTACTTCATCAGCATCCTCTTCGAAACAATATTCTTCCTCAAAAAGAATAAGCAAAATGATAAAAATAACAAATAAGGTCTGGACGTTCGTCGCTTGTCTGCTGCTTGCAGTCGGCTTGCTCCTCCCCTCTTCGCTCAAGGCTCAGGATACCCATCATGAGACCGAGACGGAAGAAGGTCTGGATGTCACAGCCATGATCTTCGAGCATGTAGGCGACTCGTACTACTGGCACATCACCGACATTGGCGAGACCTCTATCGCCTTGCCTCTGCCTGTGATCCTGCACAGCCATCAGACGGGTTGGCACGTGTTCATGTCGAGCAAGTTCCACCACGGCCACGAGGCTTACGAAGGCTTCCACATCGCTCATGAAGGCGAAGAGTATGCCGGTAAGATCGTCGAAGGCGTGGGCGGTGGCGAGTATGTCCGTCCGTTCGACCTCTCTATCACCAAGAATGTAGCCGGATTGCTATTGGCCAGCATCGTATTGTGCTGTCTGATACTCGGTTGCGCCCGTTGGTATAAAAACAAAGATGGCAAGGCTGAGGCTCCTAAGGGCTTCGTCGGTGCGATGGAGATGCTGGTCAGCTTCGTTTATAACGATGTGATCAAGCCAAACATCCCTAAGAACACCGATCGTTATGCTCCTTACCTGCTCACCGCGTTCTTCTTTATCTTCTTTGCCAACCTCACGGGCCTGATCCCTGGTTCGGCTAACCTGACTGGCAACATCGCTGTCACGCTCTGCTTGGCGCTCTGTACCTTCGTCTTTGTCAATGTCTATGGCACGAAGGCTTACTGGCAGGAGATCTTCTGGAACGTTGAGCTTCCAGCATGGCTCCGTCCAATCATGGCGGTCATCGAGTTCATCGGTATCTTTACCAAGCCATTCTCACTGACTATCCGACTTTTCGCCAACATCCTCGCAGGCCACGCTGCTTTGCTGGGTGTCTTGAGCGTTATCTTCCTGACTGCCATCAGCATGCCAGGTGTCGGCAACGGCATCATGTCGGTAGTGAGCGTATTGCTCGGTATCTTCCTCGACTGTCTGGAGCTCCTTGTAGCTTTCATTCAGGCATTTGTATTCACCATGTTGTCAAGCATTTACATTGGCTTGTCGCAGGTGGAACATCATCATGAGCATTGATAGTTCTTATGTTGTTTTGTTATTTTGTTCTTATGTTGGTGTTTGACCAAACAAAAGAAAGATGAGACAACTCAACAAAATAACAACTCAACAAAAGAACAAAACAACAAAAGAACAAAATAACAAAATTATACTAACAATTAAAACATTACAACTATGCTTTTGGAAATTCTTTCAACTAAGGGTGCAGCCGCTCTCGGCGCAGGTATCGTAGCAATCGGTGCAGGTCTCGGTCTCGGTAAGATCGGTTCTTCGGCTATGGACGCTATGGCTCGTCAGCCTGAGGCTATCAGCAAGATTCAGACTCCTATGATCATTATCGGCGCACTCGTTGAGGGTGTTAGCCTCTTCGCTGTCGTTGTCTGCCTCCTCGCTGCATAATCTTCATCTTCTAAAATCCACGCAATATGGACTTGCTAATTCCCGAAAGCGGACTATTCATCTGGATGCTTGTAGCCTTCCTGGTGGTGCTGTTCGTCTTGGCTAAGTTCGGTTGGCCTGCCATCACTGGCATGATCGACGACCGAGCTAAGTACATCGACGAGAGCATTGCTAAAGCTAAGGAGGCTAACGAGAAACTCGCTGGTATCCAGGCCGAAACAGCCGCTATGCTGAAGCAGGCTCAGGAGCAGCAGTCAAAGATCTTGGCTGAAGCTGTTGAGATGCGCAATCAGATTGTCGAGAAGGCAAAGACCGAAGCTACCGTGGCCGGCCAGAAGATTCTGGAGGAAGCTAAGCAGCAGATCGCTGTGGAGAAGGAGGATGCTATTCGCGACATCCGTCGTCAGGTAGGCCTCCTCTCTGTAGAGATCGCTGAGAAGGTGCTCCGTCAAAGCCTTAAGACCGACAAGGATCAGATGGCTATGATCGACCGTATGCTGGATGAGCTCGAAACTAAGTAATTTATGGATATTGGAGTTATTGCCAAAAGATACGCCAAGGCGCTTTTAGACTTCGCTGTGGAAGAGAAGTGCGAGGATACCGTCTATCAGGAGATCCTCACCCTCATCCAGAGCTATAAGGACGTGCCTCAGGTAGCTACTGTGTTGGGCAACCCACTCCTACCCCAGCAGCAGAAAGAGCAGGTGCTCTGCTCAGCGGTTTCTACTACTGAGCCAAGTCCTGTCTACAAGAAGTTTGCTGCTCTGGTTGTAGCTCATCGCAGAGAGTCGTTCATGCTCTTCATCGCCCATAATTTCGTCACACTTTATCGCGAACTCAAGCACATCAGCATCGGTAAGCTGATTACTGCTGTGCCAGTCGCTGAGAAAGAGGCCAAGCGCCTGGAGGAGATGGTCGAGCGGAATTCGCAGAATTCTGTCGACGTCATCCTCGAGACCTCGGTCGACCCAAGTATCCTGGGCGGTTTCATCTTCCAGATCGACGATCAGCGCCTCGACGCCTCTGTGCGTCAGCAGTTTGATGCGATCAAGAAGCAGTTTATTGAAAAGAACAAACGAATCATATAATTTACAATTTACTGATTTACAATTTACGATTGGTGTATGTTCTCTGTGATAGAATACTATCAATCGATAATAATAAAGGTAAATCCAATCGTAAATCGTAAATTGTTAAATAGTAAATCAGAAAATCGTTAATAATTATGAGTAATATCAAAGCCAGCGAAGTCAGCGAGGTGCTGTTGCAGCAGCTGCATGGCATCGACAACTCAGCACATTTCGACGAGGTCGGAACCGTGTTGACCGTCGGTGACGGTGTAGCACGTATCTACGGTCTGCGCAATGCCGAGATGAACGAGTTGCTGGAATTCGAGAATGGTGTCATGGCCATCGTCATGAACCTGGAGGAAGACAATGTGGGTGCCGTGCTCCTCGGTGGTGCTGAGAAGATCAAGGAGGGCATGGTCGTCAAGCGTACCAAGCGCATTGCCTCTATTCAGGTCAATGAGAACATGTTCGGCCGTGTCATCAACCCACTGGGCGAGCCACTCGACGGTATGGGACAGATCGAAGGCGAGAAGTTCGAGATGCCTCTCGAGCGTAAGGCCCCAGGCGTTGTGTTCCGTCAGCCTGTTAAGCGTCCTCTCCAGACAGGTCTCAAGGCTGTCGACGCCATGATTCCTATCGGTCGTGGTCAGCGTGAGCTCATCATCGGTGACCGTCAGACAGGTAAGACCGCTATCGCTATCGATACCATCATCAATCAGAAGGAGAACTATGAGAATGGCGATCCTGTCTATTGTATCTACGTTGCCATCGGTCAGAAGGGTTCTACCGTAGCTTCTCTCGTACAGACTTTGCGCGAGAAGGGTGCTATGCCATATACCGTAGTCGTTGCAGCTACCGCTGCTGATTCGGCTGCCCTTCAGTACTTTGCACCATTCGCAGGTGCTGCTATCGGTGAGTATATCCGCGATACCGGACGTCACGCTCTCGTCGTTTACGATGACCTCTCTAAGCAGGCTGTTGCCTATCGTGAGGTTTCGTTGATCCTCCGTCGTCCTTCAGGTCGTGAGGCTTATCCTGGTGATGTCTTCTATCTCCACTCACGTCTCCTCGAACGTGCTGCTAAGGTTATTGAGCAGCAGGAGGTTGCCGAGCAGATGAATGACCTTCCAGAGTCGCTCAAGGGCCATGTCAAGGCAGGTGGTTCACTCACCGCTCTCCCAATCATTGAGACCCAGGCAGGTGATGTTTCTGCGTACATTCCTACCAACGTAATCTCTATTACCGACGGTCAGATCTTCCTTGAGACCGACCTCTTCAACCAGGGCTTCCGTCCAGCTATCAACGTAGGTATTTCGGTATCTCGTGTAGGTGGTTCGGCACAGGTCAAGTCAATGAAGAAGGTGGCTGGTACCCTAAAGATCGACCAGGCTCAGTACCGTGAGCTCGAGGCCTTCTCGAAGTTCTCAAGCGATATGGATGCCGTTACCGCCATGGCTATCGACCGTGGTCGTAAGAACAACAAGCTCCTCATCCAGCCACAGTACTCTCCTATGCCTGTCGGTGAGATGATCGCTATCCTCTATTGTGGTACTAAGGGCTTGATGGCTAAGATCGCTGTTGATCAGGTTCCTGAGTTCCAGGAGAAGTTCCTCCAGGTGCTTCGTGCCGCTCATACTGAGGATGTTATCAAGCCTCTGGCTGCTGGTAAGATCGACGATACTATCACAGGAATCATCACCGAGCTCGCTGCAGGTGTCTGCAACGAACTCGCGTAAAGCTAAAGAACAATGGCTTCATTAAAGGAAATCAAAGGTCGCATCGGTTCGGTTGAAGGAACCCTCAAGATTACTTCAGCCATGAAACTCGTGGCTTCTGCCAAGCTTCACAAAGCGCAGATGGCCATCGAGAGCATGCTTCCGTACGACCGCCAACTGCATAAGATCATGGTCTCGCTGCTCAGCGGTGATACCAAAGTCTCTACGCCTCTCTGTCAGCCTCATGACAAGGTGAAGCGTGTGGCTGTGGTCACAATCGCCAGCAACTCAAGCCTTTGCGGTGGCTATAACAGCAACTCGCTGCGCCATACTGCCGCTCTGCTCCATGAGTATGCCGAGCAGGGATTGACCGATGATGCCATCGACTGCTACGTGATTGGTCGTAAGCTCGATCAGAGCCTCGGCAAGATGAAGGGGTTCCGTCACATCAAAGACTATGTCGAGAAGGGCGATAATCCTACTTTCGCTACAGCTAAGCAGCTTGCTGAGCGCCTGATGAAGGACTACACCGAGGGTCGCATCGACCGTGTGGAACTGCAGTACATGCACTTCAAGAACACGGCCAGCCAGATCCCAACCCGTGAGGTCTTCCTGCCAGTGCAGCTTGAAACTGCCAGCGCTGAAGGCAAGGCTTCGGCCGGTTACATCATCGAGCCAACCTCGGAAGAAGTTCTGAATCAGCTCATTCCTGACGCTCTCTGCATGAAGATCTACACCATCATGCTCGATGCTCAGGCCGCTGAGCACGCAGCTCGTACCGTAGCGATGCAGACGGCTACTGATAATGCCAACGAACTCCTCGACGAGCTCCGCATCCAGTATAATAAGGGTCGTCAGGCCGCTATTACCGCTGAGTTGCTCGATATCGTGGGTGGTTCGATGCAGTAATTATCCTGTAATTACTATTCTATAACCATAAAAATAGCTCCAGAAAGCCGGAAATGCTTTCTTGGAGCTATTATTTGTTGTTTGGATTTGCGGTTGTCATATTTGCGTACTGAAATATGACAACTCGACCTCCGGACATCATATTTAAGTACCGAAATATGATAAACTGATTTGCGGTTGTCATATTCGCGTACTGAAATATGACAACCTGACTTCCGGACGTCATATTTGCGTACCGAAATATGACAACGCGACTTCTGGACGTCATATTAAAGTACTGAAATATGACAAACAGAATTTTTATTAAAGAATATTTGGAGAAAAAAGAAAAATCCGCTATCTTTGCAACGATTTTTCAAACAAATATATGGCTATGCAGCGATCAGAAGAACATACTTTGACCCTTTTGGGTAACAAGAAGACCGTATATAAGCAGGATTACGCTCCTGAGGTGCTTGAAACCTTTGTGAACAAGCATCCTGAGAATGATTATTGGGTGAAGTTCAATTGCCCAGAGTTTACCAGCCTCTGCCCTATCACCGGACAGCCGGATTTTGCCAGCATTGTCATCTCGTATATCCCTGATGTGAAGATGGTGGAATCTAAGTCGCTGAAACTCTACCTGTTCTCGTTCCGCAATCATGGCGACTTCCACGAGGATTGCGTCAATATCATCATGAAGGATCTTGTCAAGCTCATGGATCCTCGCTACATCGAAGTGACGGGTGTCTTCACTCCTCGCGGTGGCATTGCCATCCATCCGTACGCTAACTATGGTCGTCCGGGAACGAAGTATGAACAGCTGGCTTGGGAGAGGTTGAGCAAGCATGAGTAAAAGAACTAGACCCACCCCCCTTACCCTTTCCCCTCGGCTGAAGCCTCGTCTTCTCGCTGAAGGCTTATCAAGCCTTTTTCTCGCTGCGAGGACCCGTTATTAGGGAGGGGGAGTGATTACCTCATTTTTCAAATTTTTATAGAGGTATTTATGAATAGACTTTACACTTTTATCTTTTTATTCTTTGTATGTTTCTCTTCTGTTTTGATGGCCGAGGAGAAGCACATGGTGGGCGGTGATATCTCGCTACTGCCTCGTTATGAGCAATTTAAAACCCCTTATTATGATCAGGATGGCAAGCAGATAGACGATGTACTGCTGTATATGCGCGATGAGTGTGGCATGAATGCCATGCGAGTGCGACTGTTTGTCAAGCCGGATGCTACGAAGGCTAAGGACGGTGTGGTTCAGGATCTTGACTATGTTAAGGCTCTCGGTAAGCGCATCAAAGATGCTGGTTTGCAGTTCATGCTCGATTTCCATTATTCTGATACTTGGGCAGACCCTGTTTCGCAGAAGCTTCCTGCGGAATGGAGCGACTGCAAGACCGCTGAGCAGAAGGCGGAGCGTGTCTATACTTATACTAAGGATTGTCTGAATGAGCTGAAGACTGCCGGTGCTACCCCTGACTTTGTGCAAGTTGGCAATGAGATCTCTTATGGCATGGTGGACATACAGGTACATCCCTATGACGTGGTTTACGCAGCAGTATATCCTAATTTGGAGCGAGATGACTGGGAGGGTTTCCTTTCTGTATTGACGCAAGGCTGCAAGGCGGTACGTGAGTCGTGTCCTGCTGCCAAGATTATCATTCATACCGAGCGTGTAGCAAAGACCGACGATACGGAGTATTTCTATCAGAAACTCAGCGCTTTAGATTATGATATCATCGGTTTGAGCTTCTATCCTATCTGGCATGCAGGTTCGGCTACTAAGCCGCTGTCGGTACTGAGTGCGACGCTCGATCGACTGGCTGAGAAGTTCCCAACCAAGCAGGTTCAGATCGTTGAGACAGCCTATAATTATGAGTGGTGGCCCAAAGATGGAGTCAAATATGACACGCAGAAAGTCTGGCCTTGCAGTGCTGAAGGCCAGCAGCAATACGCAAAAGACCTGATTGAGGAACTTGGCAAGCATGACAATGTCAATGGCCTCTACTGGTGGTTCCCTGAGGAGAATGGCAATGGAGGCCCGAAATGGGATGCTAACACCGTCGTCATCAGCAGCTGGATTGATCGTGGTCTTTGGGACAACAACACTCACAAGGCCTTGCCAGCTCTCTTTGAGCTCAAGAAATATCGCACCGACCTAAGCTCGTTAGGTGCTATATTGCTGCAGGATGATGCAGACATCGTGTATGATATTTTAGGAAAGCGTGTCAAGTCGATGACGAGAGGTAATATTTATATCCGCAACGGACGAAAGGTCGTTGTCAAGTGATCGCGTGAGATCCTTCGCTTTGCTCAGGATGACAATAGGATGACAAATATTGAAATCAAAGCTTTCCTATCAGCTCTTTCATTCCCTCACTTGCACCCTTCTGTATCTGTGTCACAGCACGATAGGAGTTGACCGGTTTCGGATCAATGAGCCAGATAGGAGTGTGCAAAGGTGCATATTGCAGGAGGCCGGCGGCAGGGTAGACGTTGAGCGAAGTGCCGATGACTACTACGATTTCGGCTGTGGTCATGAGGCGTGTTGCTGCTTCGAGGTTCGGCACGTCCTCGCCAAAGAAGACGATGTGCGGACGGAGCTGCACGCCACGTGAGTCGACATCTCCGAGATGGATGTCAGGATTTTCGGGATCGAGCGGGTAGTGAACACCGTTGTCGCGACCTTCAGCACGGCATTTCATTAGTTCGCCGTGAAGGTGAAGCACATGCTTCGAGCCGGCTTGTTCGTGCAGGTTATCTACGTTCTGCGTGATGACCTGCACGTCGTACTTTCCTTCAAGCGAGGCGATGAGACGATGACCGTCGTTTGGTTTACAATCCTTGAACTTACGACGAAGCATGTTATAGAAGTCGAGCAGCACACCAGGCTGCCGGACCCAGGCTTCATGGGTACAAACCTCTTCGACTGAATAGTTTTCCCACAATCCATCACTATCGCGGAAAGTAGAGATTCCGCTCTCGGCGCTCATGCCTGCGCCAGTCAGAAATACAATCCTTTTCATGTCTGTTTTTTAGTTCAATAGGTCTAAATTCAAGTTTCACAATGCAAAAGTACGAAACTTTTGCGAAAAAAAGCAAAAAATAATCCGTAAAAGTGCTATAATATTATAAAAATATGTATCTTTGCACCCGCAAAATCGTAAAAACCAATTAAAAACAATAAACAAAATGAAGAAATTTATTCTTGGCATGGTAGCTGTCATTGCTTTGGCTTGCGCTACTTCATGCAACAATGGCACTCCAAAGGCTACTTTCAATGGTGAGATCGACTCATTGTCTTATAGCTATGGTGTTCTTTTCGGTAACCAGTATTCAAACTTCCAGGACAGCAACGTTGTTGTTCCTGATGAGATCATGAACCTTGACAACTTCCTCGCAGGTTTCATTACCGCTATCCGTCGTGACTCAAACAATCTCAAGATGAAGCTTGAGGATGCACAGGCTTATCTCCAGACCTTCCAGCAGAACATGCAGATGCGCATGCAGCAGAAGCAGGAGCAGGAGCTCGCTGAGAACAAGGCTAAGGGTGCTGAGTTCATGGCTCAGAACGCTCAGAAGGAGGGTGTCGTTGTTACCGAGAGCGGTCTTCAGATTCAGACCGTTACCGAGGGTACTGGTGCACAGCCTACCGAGGCAGATAAGGTTCTCGTAAACTACAAGGGTACTCTCATCGATGGCACTCAGTTCGATGCTAACGACAGCATTGAGTTCCCAGTCAACGGTGTTGTATCTGGTTTCCGTGAGGGTCTTATGAACATGAAGGAGGGTGGCAAGGCTATCATCACCATGCCATCAGACCTCGCTTATGGTGACCGTGGTGCTGGTCAGAACATTCCTGGCGGTAGCACCCTCCAGTTCGAGGTTGATCTTCTCAAGGTTCTCAAGTAATTTCCTTTTAAGGGATTCTAAGGAATCTTAAAGGATTCTAAGGGATATTAAGGGACGTTAGTTATGCTTACCTACTCTTTGGTGAAGCAGAAACTAACGTCCCTTAATATCCCTTAATGTCCCTTAATATCCCTTAGAATCTCTAAAAAATTAAAAAAAACTATCATTTTGCTAAAAAATGTTCGTTTTTTTATCTATTATTCAAAAATAAATAGTACCTTTGCAGCAGTAAGTAGAAATAATACTACTCCTATATCACTATTATCTATTAATTCACTATTTATTATGGCCATTGAAAAAATTGATGCCCTTGACAAGAAGATTCTTGACATCGTCACCCGTAATGCCCGTATTCCAAGCAAGAACGTTGCTGTAGAATGTGGTGTTTCTCGTGCTGCCATCCATCAGCGCATCCAGCGTCTCATTGAGTTGAAGGTCATCATCGGCTCAGGTTATAACATCGATCCTAAGACACTTGGTTTCCAGACATGTACTTACATCGGTATCCGTCTGGAGCGTGGTTCTATGTACCGCGAAGTCGTAAAATGTCTTGAGGCCATTCCAGAAATCATCGAATGTCACTTTACCACCGGCCCTTACACCATGCTTTGTAAGCTTTTTGCTCGTGATAATGAGCATTTGATGGAGTTGCTCAACAGTCGCATTCAGGGCATCCCAGGTGTAGTAAGTACTGAGACTTTGATTTCACTTGAGGAAAGTATCAAGCGTGAGATCAGTATTTGTGGTGGCACACCTCCTGATATGACCACCTTCACAGCTACGGATGACGACTGGGATTGATTTAGTGAGGAGTGAGAAATTAGGAGTGAGGAGTATTTTCTGCTGCTAATTTTGCTGCTATATGGCAGTCTTTAGTTAATTGTTCTTTTAATTCTTCCAGCGAATTCATTTTGCGCTCGTCCCTGATTCTCTCCACAAAGTCAAGAGACAGATATTGACCATATAGATCACCTTTGAACCCGATAAGATGGGCTTCGAAGGTGATTTTTTGTGTATTGTCGACGGTGGGACGGCACCCGATATTGATCATAGTAGGGTAGGAGAGACCGCTGGCTAAGGTGGCGATGCCGGCATAGACACCCTTTTCAGGACGGATCTTGTCGTCGTTGTGTGGCTCAATGTTGGCGGTAGGGAAGCCGAGCTGACGACCTAACTTATGGCCGTGAACCACTTCTCCCTGCAGTTGGTAGTGCGATCCTAAGATGGCTGTAGCTTTTTGGATCTCGCCTGCAACCAGCGCTCGACGAACCTCACTGCTGGAGTAGTTGATGCCACTGCCATCATTGAATACCGGTTCCTGCACTACGGTCATACCACAAACTGCTCCAAATCGAACATAATCCTCAAACCCTTCGCTTCGGTTGCGGCCAAAACGGTGGTCATAACCGATCAGCAGTCGTGTGATGTGCATTTGCGCGCTGAGGACATCGTGGATGAATTGCTCAGCAGTATGTTGGCGGATCTCTTCCGTAAAATCGAGCAGAAAACAGGCGTCAATACCCGTGTCAGACAGTTTCTGCAGTCTTTCTTCGAGTGTATCGACGAGCAAAAGCGGGAAGTCTGGCTGCACGAGTCGGCGAGGGTGGTTAGCAAATGTCACTACGGCCGAAAGCGTACCATGTTCCTTGGCCTCCTTTTGCAGATGCTGCAGCAGGTAGCGATGACCACGGTGCACGCCATCGAAAAAACCGATGCATGCTGTGTATTGACCCTCTATCTGTTCGAAATTTTTATAAATCTTCATTTTTTCGTTCGAAATATTTGCTTTTTCCGAAAAAAAGCCTTATCTTCGCGGCGCAATTAAGAAGTAATCTGTAATTAGTAATTCGTAATTGCGAGGCCGGTCCTATAGCTCAGTCGGTTAGAGCAGCGGACTCATAATCCGTTGGTCCTAGGTTCAAGCCCTAGTGGGACCACGATACTGGTTTGAAAATTTTCCGTTTGAGGGGATAAGACGAAGGGATTCGGCTTATCCCCGATTTTTATTGACATTTAGTCTTTTCAAGGGTGCAAAAGTAGGTCAAAAATCTGAATTTTGCAAGTTTTCAACTGATTTTTGAGCATATAACGCAAAAAATGCGTATCTTTGCACCATGATTGTTGCCCAGAATATACGCAAATCCTTCGGACCACTTGAAGTTCTGAAGGGGATTGACCTCACCATCAATAGGGGAGAGGTCGTTAGCATTGTGGGCAAGAGTGGCGCTGGCAAGACCACGTTGCTGCAAATCATGGGTACACTCGACAGGCCGGACGAAGGCTCCTTATATATAAATAAGGTAGATGTCCTGGCGCTGAAAGACCGCGAACTCTCTGACTTCCGTAATCGTCACATCGGGTTTGTGTTTCAGTTCCATCAGCTGCTTCCTGAGTTCTCGGCGCTTGAGAATGTCATGATGCCGGCTCTGATTGCTAAAATTCCAAACTCCAAGGCGCGATGTCGAGGCTTGGAACTACTGGATTTCTTAGGACTTTCCGATCGCGCCTCGCATCGGCCTAACGAACTCTCTGGCGGTGAGAAGCAGCGTGTAGCTGTGGCTCGCGCGTTGATGAACCAGCCAGACGTCATCTTTGCCGACGAGCCTTCAGGATCGCTCGACCTGCAGAACAAGCAGGAGCTTCACCAGCTCTTCTTCGATCTCCGCAAGGAATTCAACCAGACGTTCGTCATCGTCACACATGATGAGGCGCTGGCCACTCTTAGCGATCGTGCAATAAGTATGTCCGATGGCCTGATCGTCCCACAAAACTAACAATTCTACATTTTACATTTTAAATTTTTACATTAAAAATGATTTCCCAGCAACTATACATCTACAACACCCTTTCGCGCACCAAGCAGCCATTTAAGTCTATCACACCAGAGCGTGTGGGTATGTATGTCTGTGGACCTACCGTCTATGGCGACGGTCACTTGGGTCATGCGCGTCCTGCTATTACTTTCGATGTCCTTTTCCGCTACCTCCAGCATATCGGCTATCAGGTGCGCTATGTGCGTAATATCACTGATGTCGGTCACCTCGAACATGATGCTGATGAGGGTGAGGACAAGATTGCAAAGAAGGCTCGTCTCGAGCAGAAGGAGCCTATGGAGGTCGTACAGTACTACCTCAATCGCTATCACAAGGCGATGGAGGCGCTCAACGTCTTGCCTCCAAGCATCGAGCCACACGCATCGGGCCATATCATCGAGCAGATCAAGTATGTCGAGGATATCCTCAAGGCTGGATATGCTTACGAGTCAGAGGGTAGTGTCTACTTCGATGTCAAGAAGTATGCAGAGAAGTTCAACTATGGCATCCTCTCAGGCCGCAACGTCAATGAGTTGCTCGATACCACCCGTGAGCTTGACGGACAGAGCGAGAAGCACAACGCTTGCGACTTCGCCCTCTGGAAGAAGGCGGCTCCTGAGCATATCATGCATTGGCCAAGTCCTTGGAGCGAAGGTTTCCCTGGCTGGCACCTTGAGTGCTCGACGATGAGTGAGAAGTATCTTGGCGAGGAGTTCGACATCCATGGTGGCGGCCTCGACCTGCTCTTCCCACATCATGAGTGCGAGATTGCGCAGAGCTGCGCTTGCAAGGGGCATCAGACTGTACATTACTGGATGCACAACAATATGATCACCATCGATGGCAAGAAGATGGGTAAGTCGTATGGCAACTTCATCACCCTCGATGAGTTCTTCCAGGGTACTCACCCTAAGCTCACACAGGCCTACTCGCCTATGACCATCCGCTTCTTCATCCTCATGGCTCACTACCGCTCTACCGTCGACTTCGGCAATGAGGCTCTTCAGAGCGCCGAGAAGGGCATGAAGCGTATGATGGAGGGTTACTCTTCCATCGCACGCGTGAAAGTCCAGCCAGCGGCTTCTAATGAGACAGCAGAGACTCTCAAGCAGATCGAAACCCTCGAGAACGCCATGTACGAGGCCATGAACGATGATCTCACGACTCCAATTGTTATCTCGAACCTCTTCGAGCTTGTCTCTTTGATCAATAAGCTCGTCGATGGTCAGGCTAAGATCGATCAGGCAGGTCTTGATAAACTCACTGTGGTCTTCAAGACATTCCTCTTCGACATCCTCGGCATGAAGGATGAGTCTTCTGCTGGTGCCGACAACTCGAAGACTGAAGCTTACAAAGGTGCTGTCGACCTGCTCCTTCAGCTTCGTGCTCAGGCTAAGGCAAACAAGGACTGGGCCACTTCAGATCTGATCCGCAACCAGCTTGCCGCTCTTGGCTTCGTTGTCAAGGATACCAAGGATGGAGCTACTTGGACACTGTAATTCAACGCTTTTATTCTAAAGAATCACCCCGGAGGATGCAATTGCGTCTTCCGGGGTGAAATATTATTGTGTGTTGATGGATTAGAGGCTGTCTCCAAAGTCCTGACGGAACTTCTCAGCGAGCTTCTCCTGCCAGTTGCCGATCTGCTTCATGCGGCCGAAGAAGAAGCGGAGTACTTCAGGCTCCTCGGTCCACTCGAGACCACCGATGAGCTCGCGGTTGTCCCAGAGCCACTTAACACGGTCGGCACAGTACTTGATCTGTGAGAGAGTGAATACACGACGAGGAACAGCCAAACGCTGGAGCTCGAGCTCTGCATAACGCTCGGTGCCATCTGGCTCACGCTGCTCTGATACGGTACCACGCTCCATACCACGGATACCACCAGCGATGTACATAGCTGCACCTACCGCAGCCGCTGGATACTGGTTGTGTGGGAGGTTTGGTACGAATGCACCGGCATTGAGGTGACAGCCAAGACCACCAGCAGGGAGGATGACAGGTACACCGTAGTCAGTGAGTTCCTTAGCGAGGTAGTTGATGAACTCAGGACCCTGTGAGATGTACTCCATATCGAGTGACTCGTAGAGACCTACAGCCATTGACTCCATGGTGCGAACGTCGATACCACCATAGGTAAGGAAGCCTTCGTACAATGGGATGAAGCTCATGAGCTCCTTGTAGATCTTTTCGTTCTTGGTAGTGATGATACCGCCCTTAGAGAAGCTGAGCTTACGTGCAGAGAAGTAGATGAGGTCGAAGTGATCAGCGAGGAGCTTGTAGATCTCGCCTACCTCCATGTACTTGCAGCGAGCCTCACGGGTCTTCATGAAGTAGATGTTATCCTGGAGGAGTGATGCGTCGAGCACTGAGAGACAGCCCTTTTCGTGACAGATATCGGTCACAGCTAGCATGTTCTCAAGAGATACTGGCTGGCCACCGATGAGGTTGGTACCTGCCTCTACACGGACGTAAGCAACGTTCTCGCTGCCGATCTCGTCGATGCGCTGACGGAGGTTAGCGAGGTCGTAGTTGCCCTTGAATGGCTCATTGCTCTGTGGAACGAGTGCAACCTCTGGGTTAACGAGCTCCTCGACGGTAGCACCACAACGGGTAGCGTGAGCCTTGGTGGTGGTGAAGTGGAAGTTCATGAGAGCTACCTTGCCTGGTGCGCAGTAAGCCTCAGCGAGGATGTTCTCAGCAGCACGGCCCTGGTGAACAGGAAGTACGTACTCAGTGCCGAAGACGTCCTTCATAGCCTTCTTGACGCGAAGGAAGGTTGCAGAACCTGCGTATGAGTCATCTGCCTGGAAAGATGCTGCGAACTGGTTGTCAGACATACAGTTGACACCTGAGTCGGTAAGCATGTCAAGGAATACGTCCTTGTTCTGGAGAAGGAAGGTGTTGTTGCCTGCTTCCTGAATGTTCTTCAAACGCTGCTCAACTGGTGGAAGAGTGAGCTTCTGAATCATGCGTACCTTGTGCATCTCCAATGGTACCTGATTCTCTGGTTGGTAAAATTTAACTGCCATGGTAATTGTATTTTTTAGATTAATTGTGTTTGCTTAGTATTTAGCAGCGCAAATATAGTGGTAAAATATACAAAACCTAGGAACTATTTTACGCTTTTTTCTACCATTTTTACTTTTTGATATTGTTGCTACCTATTTTATCGACCAAAATTACTTAATCTACCGAAATATTTCTTACATTTGTACCGAAATTACTTATATTGTCTACCAATAATTAAGATATATATTTGTTGAAATGCTCAATAAACCGATTGTATACATTGAAAGTATCGACCAATATAACCGATATTTCCATCAGCCGACTTATCATCCATTAGTTAGTGTGGCGGATTTGTCATTGGCAGACCTTTCGCTCTTCGATCCGATTGACTTCGGGATGTACTGCGTGGTGCTGATGGAGGTGGATTTCGGTGAACTGGTATTGCGCGGTACGAGGATGAGATATCGAGGAGGCACCATTTTTACCATGAAACCTGGCGACGTGGTGATGATGAACCTCGACCCTGGGGTGCGCCCTCGGGGTAAGATGCTCGTCTTCCGTCCGGAATTGCTCCAAGGTACGGGCCTTGGGCGTGACTTCTATATGTTCAACTTCTTTGAATATGAGGTGGCTGAGGCTTTGGAACTCTACGAGAGTGAGCGGCACGTGGCTATCAACAGCTTTAATAATATCAATGCGGAGCTGCAAGCTCCTGACGATGAGTTTACGAGCCACATGCTGCGACTGGGTATTGCTCAGCTGCTGACTTCGTGCAGAAGATTCTACGAGCGTCAGTTCGACATGAAGAAGGTGCACACGTCGGAGGTGATGCTTCGCCTTGACAATTTGCTGGACAACTATTTGTCTGGAGAGAGCGACTTGCCACGTCTGTTGGGTCAGCCGAATGTGGCGTGGTGTGCCAGTCAGTTCCACTTATCGCCAAACTACTTCGGTGATCTGGTGCGCCGCGAGATCAATATGACGGCACAGGCCTACATCCAGCAGAAGGTCATCGAGAAAGCCAGGATGTTGCTGGCTGATCCGTCGCTCTCGATCAATGACATTGCCACACGTCTCGGGTTCAGCTATGCCAATCATTTCACGCGATTCTTCCGAAACAAAGAGGGTGTCTCTCCGACGGAGCTTAGAAATAGAATGCAATTTAAATAATGTATAAGATGGATTTCAAAGATAAGATTGTTATTGTGACTGGCGGAGCGCAGGGTATCGGCAAGTGCATTGCTGAGGAGTTCCGCAAAGAAGGTGCTACCGTCTGCGTGATAGACAAGCAGGAGGGTGACCACTATGTGGGTGACATCTCGAAGCAGGAGGTACTCGAGGCCTTTGCACAGGAGGTGCTACAGAAATATGGCCATGTTGATATCATTGTTAATAACGCGTTGCCGATCATGCGAGGTATCGATGAGTGCTCGTATGAGGAGTTCGCCGATGCGCTGAGTGTGGGTGTGACGGCACCATTCTATCTCGTCAAGCTGCTGAAGGATCATCTGGGAGAGAGTGCATCGATCATCAATCTCTCCTCGTCGCGCGACAGGATGAGCATGCCGCAGACAGAGAGCTACACGGCGGCCAAGGGTGGAATTGCCGCGCTGACGCATGCACTGGCTGCGAGTCTGGCGGGCAAGGCGCGTGTGAACTCTATCTCTCCGGGTTGGATTGACACCGCGTATACTGTCTATGAGGGACCGGACGCTACACAACAGTCGGTCGGTAGAGTGGGTAATCCGCTGGATATTGCCAACATGGTGCTCTTCCTCTGCTCGGAAAAAGCAGGGTTCATAACTGGTGAAAACATTTGTATTGATGGTGGTATGACCAAGTTGATGATTTATCACGGAGAGCATGGTTGGACGCTAAATGCTTGAGTACGAGCATTGATTGATCGATGTTAATAACTAGGGGAAGTTATAAACAATAGTTGAAAGACTTATAAACGGATTGTTGATAAATGATAAAGAAGATATTCATACTAGCGATGACCTTGCTTTCCTTCGCTACTGTCGTGGCACAGGAAGAGGAGGTGGCACGGCCGGTGACAAATGCCCTGGAGTTGCAACTGGGTAGCGCCAGCGCTCGCGATACCTACCTCACGCCACAGCTGTATAGTGGCTTGAACTTAGGATTGCGCTATGATCGATGGCACGCTTGGAAGCAGCCTCAGTGGGTGAGTCAGCAGTCGCTGATGGCTCACTTCGGTATGCTTGAAGACGCTGGTAAGCATAGCGAGGAGTGGGTAGGACGTTTCACATACCGCTATGCGGCTCATTACCGCTGGGATCATCTGTGGTGCGAGCCTCTCACGGTCATGGTTGGTGCATTTTCGGGCATAGAGGTAGGTTTTGACTATAATCTGAAGATGGCTGGTGCCAACAATCCTGCTACGGCTAAGCTGGCAGTGAATACGGGTCTGTCGGCCGTGGGAATCTGGCATTACAGTCTGAGAGGTAAGGGGTGCTCTGCGATGCTACAGATGCAGTTGCCGCTGGCTGGTTTTGCGCTACAGCCAGAATATGGAGCCAGTTACTATGAGACATTCTATCTGAATACTGAGGAAGATGCTATGTGTTTCACATCGCTGCATAACCGCCAGGATTTGGAGGTGCGTCTTACAACTGACTTGGCGCTGGCAGCTATCCCTTGGATGAAAGACAATGGCAACAGCGTGCGTGTGGGTGTCGGCTATCAGATCCAGACGATGGACGTCAAAAAAGTGGTGACTCGCTATTCGTCGTTCGACTTTGTCATCGGACTTGTCTTTGAGCACTTGAAATATAATCGTCAGAAGTCTAACCTCTTAAAACGTCAGGCAAATGAAGCATATTAATCTTTTCTGGTGTGTCCTCGCCTTGCTGCTTGGCCCTTGGCTACTCAGTTCCTGCCTCGATATGGAGGAGTCGGTGACGGGAGACTCGTACGACGATGTCTTCGAGGCCTGCTGGCAGACGATGGACGAGCGTTATTGCTTCTTTGAGGAAAAGGGTGTGGATTGGAATCAGATCTATCGCTTGTATAAGCCTTATGCACGTGATTCTGTCAAGAATATCCAGCAGCTGCTCGGCTTGCTCGACCAGATGCTCGACACGCTTAAAGACGGACATGTCAATGTCTATACGCCTTTTAATGTGGCACGCTATTGGAAGTGGTATGAGGATTATCCGATCAACTTTGACGCTAATCTGGTGCAGAAATACTATCTAAAGGATGACTACTGGTCGGCTGGCAGCTTCCAGTTCTCTATGCTTAGGGAAGACTCGGTGGCCTATGTTCGCTACGGCTCGTTTGCCAATGCAGTGGGTAGCACCAACCTTGATTATGTGCTGATGGCATTGCGTCGTGCTAAAGGTATGATCCTGGATATCCGCAACAACGGTGGCGGTGACCTGACTAATGCTACGCTGATCGCCGAGCGTTTCTGTACAGAGAAGACGCTCTATGGCTATATTCAGCACAAGACCGGCAAGGGACATAACGACTTCTCAAAACCAGAACCACTCTATCTCGATCCTACGCCTAAGGGTCGATGGGCATGGGATGCATCGACCCAGCCGTTGGTCGTATTGACTAATCGCCACACATTCAGCGCGGCTAATCAATTCGTGCAGATTATCAAGGAACTCGACGGGACGATGACGACCGACAGTGTGGGCATCCAGCATCCAAAGATGATCAAAGTATGTGGTGACCGCACGGGTGGTGGCAGCGGAATGCCATTTGAAAGCGTGTTGCCAAATGGTTGGTCGCTGAGGTTCAGCGCTTGTCCGATGACCGATGCCCGTGGACGCTCGACGGAGAGTGGCATCGATCCATCAGAAGGTATGAAGGTCGACATGGATAGTCTCTCGGCTTTCAATGACCATCGCGATGATATCATTGAGGCGGCGCGTGCTTATATCGTCAAGCATACGCGTATGCTGGAGGATAAGAATGAAAATACAGAAAAAAGACACTAAAAATTTGGTGTTTTCGAATTTTTGCACTATCTTTGCGCCCGAATATCGGAAGATATGCCGGTTTCGGAGGTCGCGGGTGTGCTGAAATTGGTAGACAGGCCAGACTTAGGATCTGGTGTCGAGAGGCGTGTGGGTTCGAGTCCCACCACCCGTACAGCGAGGAATTTTCCCCGCAATATCAAATAATAGATATCAAATATCACCACCCTCAAACAGTTAAGAAAAGGGTAGGTGATATTTGCTTTTTTAGCAGGCTTTATCTTATACAGACAATTTTAATTCCCCTAACATATGAGCAATAAGATGAAAACAATCCTGACATCGGTCGTCATGGCGACGACGCTGATGGGAGGACTTACCGTCGAGGCTCTGGCACAGAAGCGTGCCATGACCATCGACGATGTGATGAACTACAAGCGCATCACACATCAGGCCATCTCGGATAATGGCCAGTGGAGTATTGCCGTAAGTGAGGCTTGGCGTGGCGATGGCGACCGTAATGGCCGCATTAGCGACTATGCCGGCGATGCTACGGCGCAGGTGTTTAACAATCGTGGCGAGCAGATCAAGGAGTTCGCTCCGATCAATGGCTACAAGTTCAGTCCTTCGTCTGACTACCTCGTAGTTTCTACTCATGAGAGTGAGGCCAAGCGTGACGCGCGCCTCCTCAAGGCGCAGAACGGAGCCAAGAAGGGTAAGGGCGATGACGCTCGACTCGACACCTTATATATATATAATATGAGTCAGTCGGCCATCGATCGTATCGACTCTATCCGTAGCTATAAGCTCTCGGACAATTCTGACTGGGTAGCTTATCAGCGCAAGGCCAAGGATAGCACACTCTACGTCCGCACTTTGGCTTCGGCCGAGGGCTTCAAGGCTGAGAAGGTCACCGGTTACGGCTTTGCCAAGAAGGGTGATATGCTCTACTATAGCACTCAGATCGTTGGCAATGACAGTGTACCTGATACCTGCCGCCTGTATATCCTGCCACTGCAGTCTCTTTCTCCTGTGTTGGTTAAAGAGGGTATTGGCCAGAAGCCAGAGGGTATGACCTTCAATGAGACCGGTAGCAAGCTGGCTTTCTACTGGGGAACTATCGACAAGAAGGCGCCTAAGGGAACCGGTAAGGAGCTCTGGGTGATCGATGACATTGCGGTTAAGTACCAAAAGAATGGCAAGAGCTATCATTATGCAGTTCCATTCCGTCCTCGCAAGCTTTCGGACAGCATCAATGCGGCATTCCCTAAGGACTTCATCGTAAGTCCAAACGCTCGTCTCAACTTCTCAAAGGACAATACACGTCTCTACTTCGGCACTTCTATCGCTCCTCGTGTGCAGGATACGCTGCAGCTCAAGGCTTATCGTCCAGGCGTACAGATCTGGAGTGGCAACGAGCCTGTGCAGTATACCGTTCAGGATTTCAATAAGGATCGTGACGGTCGTAAGACCTACGAGGCAGTTTGCTGGCTCAGCGATGGCCGCATCCTGCAGTTGGCCGACAGTACTTACAATGCAACGACTTCTACTAATGGCAATGGTCGCTACGCGCTGCTCTCAAACAGCAAGCCATATAGCAACAGTTCGATGTGGGAGGGTCGCACCCGTTCGGATTATGCCATCATGGATATGACTACCGGCGAGGTGAAGCAGCTCCTGAAGGGGGACTATACCCGCTATCAGGTTTCTCCAACCGGCAAGTACGCTTATGCTTATGCAGAGACCGACAGCTGCTGGCGTAGCATCGACCTGGCTACCGGTACTGTCTATACTTTGACCACGCCTCAGACTTTCCCAGCTTGGGATGAGGATAATGACGTGCCTGACTATCCACGTGCTCACGGCTTTGCTGGTGCATTGCCAAATGATGAGGGTATGATCATCTATGACCGTTATGACCTCTGGCTCGTTCCTGCTACCGGTGGCAAGATGACTCGTCTCACTCTCGATGGCCGTGAGAACAAGCGTCAGTATCGCCTCCAGGTGCTCGATCGTGAGAAGATGATGGAAGAGGGTGTCGACATGAAGGAGGGTATGCAGCTGCTTACCGCCTTCGACGAGAAGACCAAGTCTACTGCTTTCTATACCGCTTCATTCAAGAAGCCTGCTAAGCCAACACTCCTTGAGGGCCAGCCAGAGTATAAGCTCGGCGGTGCTATCAAGGCTAAGAATGCCAATGTGATGCTCTGGACACGTGAGAACTTCCAGACCTTCCCTGATATTCGTTACTCGGTAATCGACAAGAATTGGAGCAAGTTCACCTCTACCGTGCAGCTGACTCATTTCGTCGATCAGCAGAAGGATTTCTTCTGGGGTTCTGCAGAGCTCGTCAACTGGACCAGCTACAAGGGTGTACAGCTCGAAGGTCTGCTCCTCAAGCCAGAGGGCTTCGATGCTTCAAAGAAATATCCTGTGCTTGTATACTATTATGAGCGCAACAGCGAGACATTGAACGACTATCGCATCCCACAGCCAGCTCGTTCTTATCCTGACTTCCATAGCTTCGTTTCGCAGGGTTATGTATTCTTTATTCCAGATATCCGCTATGTCGACGGTCATCCGGGTGAGAGCTGCTACGATTGCGTAATGTCTGGTTTGGATATGGTCGAGGGTCTTGGCTTTGTCGATAAGGATCACATCGGTACCTGCGGTCATAGCTGGGGTGGCTATCAGAGCGCTTACCTCTCTACCCGTACCAACCGCTTCGCTGCTATCGAGAGTGGTGCTCCTGTAGTCAACATGTTCAGTGCTTACGGTGGCATCCGCTGGGGCTCAGGTATGGCTCGTAGTTTCCAGTATGAGCATACTCAGAGCCGTATCGGTGCTTCTCCATGGGAGGCTCCTGAACTCTATAAGGAGAACAGTTCACTCTTCAACTTTGATAAGGTGACTACTCCAATCCTTATTATGCACAATGATACCGATGGTCATGTACCTTGGTACCAGGGTATCGAGATGTTCGTAGCTCTCAAGCGCCTCGGCAAGCCAACCTGGATGCTCAACTATACCGGTGAGCCACACTGGCCTGTCAAGATGGCTAACCGTAAGGACTTCCAGCTCCGCCTAAAGCACTTCTTCGATCACTACCTCAAGGGTGCTCCTGCTCCTAAGTGGATGACCGAGGGTGTTCCTGCAGTCGATCAGCCATACGAGCTCGGCTACTAATCGTCTTTACGCGTAGTTATTGAAAGATCTCGTACGCGTAGATATAAATAATGTGTAAAGCATGGCAGATAATTTCCTCGAAAGGCAGTACGCCGCTTATGAAGAGCGCAAAGCTGCCATGAATAAGCCAGGCAAGAAGGCTAAACCGTCGGACAAGAAGAGATTCTATACTCGTCCCGGCAAGCCTATAAGCTAAATAGCAAATATCAAATAACAAATATCACCAACCACGCTACAATCATTGTAACAGGTTGGTGATATTTTATATATACGTTTTAGCCAAAAAAGCTAATTACTCCCCTCCCTTGTGGAGGGGCAGGGGGAGGGTCTTTAATACATCAATATCCCCTCGATCCTCTCAATCTGCTCATCGCTGAACGTCTGCGAATCGAACACATTCAGGTTTTTTGCCAACTGTTCAACCGAACTGGTGCCGATGATAACCGAAGTGACCTCCTCGCGGCGGAGCACCCAAGCCAGAGCCATCTCTGCCAAAGACTCGCCTCGTTCAGCGGCCAATGCATTCAGTTCCTTGAGCTGCTGCAAAAGCTGAGGCGTAAGTGCATCTGGCGTCAAAGCCTCACGGCGAGCCATGCGGCTACCCTCAGGGATACCTTTTAAATATCGGTCGGTGAGCAGACCCTGCTGGAGAGGACTGAACGCTACGAAACCTACGCCAGCATCAGCAGCTGCACCGAGGATACCTTCTTTGTCAGGATTCTGGTGGAGGATGTTATACTTACCCTGGTAGCAGAGGCAAGGAACATCGCGCTTGCTCAGATACTCGTAAGCGAAGTCAGCAGCCTCCTTTGGCCAGTTGGAAATACCTACATACAGCGCCTTACCCTGACGGACGATATCGACCAAAGCCTGAAGCGTCTCCTCCATCGGAGTCTCAGGATCGAAGCGATGACTATAGAAAAGGTCTACATAGTCGAGATGCATGCGCTTGAGGGATTGGTCGAGCGAAGACATCAGATATTTTCTCGAACCCCACTCGCCATAAGGACCAGGCCACATATCATAGCCGGCCTTGGTCGTAATGAACATCTCGTCGCGGAATGGACGGAAAGAAAGATCCATCATACGACCGAAAGTCTCTTCGGCTGTACCGTATGTCGGACCATAATTGTTGGCCAGATCGTAGCAGGTGATTCCGTTGTCGAAAGCATAGTGCATCATGGCCTTGGCATTGGCAAAATTGCTAATGCTGCCGAAATTGTGCCAGAAACCAAGCGAGAGAGCTGACATCTTGATGCCAGAACGGCCTGAGCGGCGGTATTGCATCACGCCATCATAGCGCTTTGCACTTGGAGAGTAGATAGGATCAATCATTGTATTTTGTGTTTTATTTATGGGATCTGGGTGCAAAGATACATATTATTATATATTCAAGCAAGTTTTTTTCGATAGAAATTGTGCTTTTTTCATTTTGATTACGGAGATTTCATTCTTTTTTACCCATTTTTTCTATTTTCGCGATGAACGATCATTGCTTACTTTTAGGATAATTTTACGTTTGAATCATGTCGGAATGCTATTTTGGTATGGCAATAAGTGCTGTATTTGGCTAATTTTAGGCGGTTTTTGCGAAATATCTATCGTATAATTTGGTTTGCTCTCGAAAATCCGCTATCTTTGCACCCGCTAAAACGGAAGAACGCAAGTTTGACGAATTAGCGACGATCTTTGAAGTGATGAAATTGACAATAAAATTTAGCAAGTACATACTTGGGTAGAGCAGTGTAAGCTTTACCGTCAATAACTGAA
>JAZQQH010000124.1:0-1802 GCA_045628985.1 Bacteroidales bacterium
TGACGCAAGAGGGTCAGGTACGCCGAGCAAAACTCGGCTGAACTAAATGGAGGAAGGAAACCATTACTGTAAAGAAGTCGACGTACAGTTAGGAAGGCGGGGCGTGCAGAGGGCGACCGATGTGCGCGAGTCTCGCCGGACGAGCGGATAAGCGATAACACAAGTGAATCTCCATTGTAAAGTCTCGTTACTCAAATCCCGCGTGGCCAGTGTTCTGACATCATGAAGCCAACAGGAGACCATCGAATCGACTTGGGTGGTCGAAACGCGGCGGGACACAGGAGGATCGCGTGTCCGGAAAGTTCAGCAAGGGAACCCGGGAGACCTCGCGGTAGCGAAAGCGAGGCGAGGGGTCGGATGAGGCCATAGTAGCGGGGAAGCGGGCAATGACCGTGGAGCGAAGGGCCTCTGCGTGAAAAAGGGATGTTTCAAACGATAAGGCACAGACCAGATTGATTGAGAAATCTTATACGGACGAGGAGATCGTGGCAATCGTGCGCAAGCACGGGCTGCCGCGCTATCCGAAGATTGCGCTTTTGAGGGAGAAACTGTCACGGAAGGCAAAGGAGGAGCCACAGTTCAGATTCTACTGCCTGTACGGGCAACTGCTGAGGGAGGACGTGCTGAAATGCGCCTACGAAGCCGTGCGAGCCAATCAAGGTGCGCCAGGCGTTGACGGGGTGTCGTTTTGGCGAATCGAGCATGACGCGGAAGGAGTGGAGGGCTTCCTTGGGAACATCCTGCGGGAACTCAAGGACAAGACCTACAGGGCAAGTCCCGTGAAACGGACTTACATCGAAAAGGCGAATGGCAAACTGCGACCGCTTGGCATCCCGACCATCAAGGACAGGGTTGTGCAGGCCGCGGTGAAGCTGATCGTCGAACCGATATTCGAAGCCGACTTCCACGACTGCTCGTATGGATTCAGGCCGAACAGGAACGCGAAGATGGCGGGCGAGCGAATCGCGGCGGAAATCAAGGGCGGCAAGACGGAAGTCTACGACGCCGACCTGTCGAGCTACTTCGACACGATACCGCACGACAAGCTCTTTCTCGCCCTGCGCAAGCGAATCACGGACGGAAGCGTTCTGGCGCTGATACGCCAATGGCTGAAGTCCACGATTGTCGAGCCGAACGGTGTGAAGAAGAATCCCAAGGGCAGGGGCACTCCGCAAGGAGGGGTCATCTCGCCTCTTCTGTCGAACATCTACCTGCATTGGTTCGAGACGTGTGCCGCGTTGGTCGCCAGGGGAACGCACCAAGTCATGTCGATTGTCCGCTACGCGGACGACTTCGTGATTCTCGCAAGGAAACTGCAAGGGGATTTCGTTCGGAAGATAGAGTTCGAACTTGAAGGCCGATTCGGTCTCGTGGTGAACAGGGACAAGACGAAAGTCTTGGATATGAAAGCGGACAAGACCGCTCTCGGATTCCTCGGCTACGAGTTTCGCTTCGTGAAGGACTGGCGGTTTGGAACGGGTGAAAGCTACCTGACCTTCGGCCCGTCGATGAAGTCGGTCAAGAAGGTTTGCGCGAAGGTCAAGGAACAGACGCTCAGCATCATGAAGCCCGTGAAGAACGAGGAGATCGTGCAGAGGGTCAACAAGATTCTTGTCGGCTGGGATAACTACTTCCAATGCGGGTATCCGGCTCGGATGTTCAACAAGGTGAACTGGTATGTGCGCAATCGCCTGTACCTTCACTTCAACAGGAAGAGTCAAAGGGGTTACGTGCTGAAATACGCACCGAACTTCTACCAAGAACTACAGGCGATGGGGTTGCACATGCTTCGACGGAGACGG
>JAZQQH010000125.1:0-1802 GCA_045628985.1 Bacteroidales bacterium
TTAAATCATTAAATTACAAATCAATGCAAAAACATGGTAACAAATACGGTACTCACCGTGTAATCGAACCCGTCGGCGTGCTGCCGCAACCCGCTAACAAACTGAACAACAACATGGACGAGATTTGGGACAACGAGATTCTCATCGACGTGCAGACCCTGAATATCGACTCCGCTTCGTTCACCGACATCCACAACTACGCCAAGCAACAGGCTGGTCCTGGCGCAAGCGAAGAGAAGATCATGGAAGAGGTGAAGAAGGAGATGTTCCTCAACGTGGAACTGCAAGGCAAGCACCGCCACCGTCGTACCGGCTCTGGCGGTATGCCCCTTGGTAAAGTTGAAAAGATTGGTGATGCCCTGAAAGGCAAGATCGACCTGCAAGAAGGCGACCGCATCGCTACCCTCGTTTCATTGTCACTGACTCCTCTCCGCATCGACGAAATCCTCGCTATCCGTCCAGATGTTGACCAAGTCGATATCAAGGGTAAGGCTATCCTCTTCGAAAGCGGTATCTATGCCAAGATTCCTACCGACATGCCTGAAAAGCTCGCTCTGTCAGCTCTCGACGTTGCTGGTGCTCCAGCTCAGACTGCAAAACTCTGCCAATATGGTCAAACCGTCGTTATTCTCGGTGCTGGTGGTAAGAGTGGTATGCTCTGCTGCTACGAAGCTAAGAAACGCGTTGGCGTCACTGGTAAGGTCATCGGTATTGCCAATAGCCCAAAATCAACACAACGCATCAAGGACCTCGGTTTCTGCGATATCGTTGAAAGCGCTGCCGGCATGACTCCAGTTCAGGTTTATGAACTCGTTGAAAGACTGACCAATGGCAAGATGGCCGATGTCACCATCAACTGCGTCAATGTTCCAGATCAGGAAATGACCGCTGTACTCTGCACAAAGGATGACGGCATCGTATATTTCTTCTCAATGGCTACCTCGTTCACAAAGGCTTCTCTCGGTGCTGAAGGCATTGGCAGCGATGTGAACATGATTATGGGTAACGGCTACACCAAAGGCCACGCTGAATTCACACTGCAGGAACTCCGCGAAAGCCCAGAACTCCGTAAGATTTTTGAAGAATTGTATGCGTAATTAGCTGGAAGCAGTAAGCTATAAGCCATAAGCCAGCGCAAAGCGGCTCACGGCTTATAGCTTATGGCTTAAAGCTTAAAGCTGAAAAATATGGCAGAATCAAGAAGAAAACAATTGTTTCCGGATGTTACCGATGAACAGTGGAACGACTGGAAATGGCAGGTGAAGAACCGTGTCGAGACGTTGGAAGATCTGAAAAAGTACGTCAAGCTGACCCCTGAAGAGGAAGAAGGCGTGAAGAAGACTCTTTCAACCCTCCGCATGGCTATCACTCCTTATTATTTGAGCCTTATCAATCAGGACGACCCATACGATCCGGTTCGCCGTCAGTGCATCCCTACAGCAGCTGAAACCCATCAGGCCAAGGCTGACTTGCTCGACCCATTGCACGAAGATGAAGATTCACCGGTTCCTGGTTTGACACACCGTTATCCGGACCGCGTGCTTTTCCTCATCACCGATATGTGCTCCATGTATTGCCGTCACTGCACACGCCGCCGTTTTGCCGGCCAGACCGACAACGAATGTGGCGCCGACCGCATCGAAAAGGCTTTGGAATACATTGAAAAGACAGAATGTGTCCGCGACGTGTTGCTGTCAGGCGGTGACGCTCTGATGGTCAGCGACAAGAAGCTGGAATACATCATTTCTCGTCTGCGTCAGATTCCTCATGTCGAAATCGTCCGTTTAGGCACCCGTACTCCT
>JAZQQH010000126.1:0-53499 GCA_045628985.1 Bacteroidales bacterium
GAGGGTACTGAAAAACTCTCCATATAGCATCGTTCATAAAAAAGGATGCACAAATGCAGCTCAAGTGTTGCATATGTGCATTCTTTTTCGTATCTTTGCAGAGAAAATCTGAAGATATGTTGTCACAAGAGCAAACAATACAGTTTACAGAGTATTCAGGACTCTACGATATAGTGGTTCCCCAGGACCACCTGCTTCGCCGAATCAATAGTCTCATAGACTTCTCGTTTGTATATGACGAGCTTGTTTCAAAGTACTGCAAGGACAATGGCAGGAGAGCCGAGAGTCCCATAAGGCTTTTCAAGTATCTGCTCTTGAAGGTCATCTATGATTCCTCGGATGCAGATGTCGTAGAGCGTTCCATGTACGATATGTCATTCAAGTACTTCCTAGGCATGACACCCGAAGAGAAGGTCATTAACTCCAGTACCCTGACCAAATTCAGGAAACTGAGACTCAAGGATGTCGGGTTACTGGATATGCTTATCGGCAAGACCGTCAGCATAGCTATAGAGCATGGAATCATCAAGAGCAATACGATTATTGTAGATGCGACACATTCCGGATCCCGCTCAAACCCATATACACCGCTCCAGATATTGAAGCTCCGCTCACAGCAGCTTCGCAAATGCCTGTATAGTAATGATGAGACAATAAAAGAGAGTCTTCCTGTAAAGAATGATGACGATAACCTGGAGCATGAATTGGCGTATACACAAGCTCTTGTAGAAAAGGTTTCGGAAGATGAGGTCCTGATTAATATCCCGAAGATAAAGGAGCGTCTTAATATGCTGAAAGAGACTCTTGAAGACATTCAGGATCATTATACGACATCCAGGGATAAGGATGCCAGAATAGGTCATAAGACCAGGGATGACCAGTTTTTCGGCTACAAGACACATATCTCGATGACACCAGAGAGGATCATCGTCGGAGCTACTGTTACATCCGGAGATAAGGGCGACGGGAAACAATTGCCGGAGCTGATAGCCAAGACAAGGCAGAATGGTATCGACGTCGATACCGTCATTGGAGATACCGCATACTCAGGTAATAGTAATCTCAAGCAGGCAAAAGAAGAAGGCTTCAGGATCGTAGCCAGACTGAATCCGACAATCAGCCAGGGACGCAGGTCGGAGAATGAGAAATGGGAGTATAATAAGGACGCAGATATGTACGTGTGTCCTGCAGGACATATGGCCTTGAGGAAGTCCAGGATCGGAAGGAAGAACGGAAAGGGTAATCAGACATACACTTATTTTTTCGATGTTGAGAAATGTAAGACCTGCTCCCTGAGAGAAGGCTGCTATAAAGAAGGAGCCAAGTACAAGACCTATGGTGTTACCATATTGAAAGACACACAGAACGACCAGCTCGAGTTTCAGAAAACGGCAGAATTTAAGGCCGCGTATAAGGAAAGATACAAGATAGAGGCTAAAAATTCTGAGCTGAAGAATGTTTTTGGATATGATAGGGCGGAGTCATATGGCCTGGATGCAATGCAGATGCAGGGAGCAATAACTATGTTCGCAGCAAACGTAAAACGTATCCTCAAACTTCTGGATGAGGCATAACACGGAAGAATCACTCCATAATCATTGGATATTTTGATTTTTGCGGCTTAAAAAGGCGGGAATCTGCCCTCACAAGCCCATAATATGGATTTTTAAGGAAGAAAAAGAAAAATGGGACTGTAACAATCAAACTATTACAATCCCATTTAAATCCGTGGAAAATAAGATCTTTTTCAGTGCCCTCTGCATGCACGACGTCCATTTTTGCGATATATAAGTCAGTGTTACTTCTTAATGTTGGCCTCCTGGAGACCGTAGCCTTTTTTCTTGTCCTCGATGAGGAGAAGGACTGCGATGACGATGGCAACGATGCCGTAGCATGCGAAGGTGGTCATGGTCTCGGTGTAGTCGATGAGACCGGTGGCAGGATCGGTGTTGGCCTGATTAATCTTGCCAATCCAGATAGGAACCATTGAGAGGCCGATGTTCTGGATGAAGAAGATCAGAGCGTAAGCGGTGCCGAGGAGCTGCATTGGAATGATCTTTGGCACTGATGGCCACATAGCTGATGGCACAAGACCGAAGGCAATGCCAAGGATGACCATCATGGTGATGGCTACACCGACGCTGGTGATGCCAGGGATAGCAAAGATGGCATGAACGAGAGTCAGGAGGATCGAACCGATGATCATAAGCGTTGCACCCTTACCAATCTTGTCATAGACATAACCGAAGAGCGGAGTCAGGACAATGGTACCATAAGGGAGCATAGAAGGGATAGAGCCTGCGATGTCCTCAGCAACGCCATACTTGATGACCATGAGCTTGGTAGCGAACTTGAGGAATGGGAAGACGCCCGCATAGAACATGAGGCAAAGGAGTGCGATGTACCAGAAACCACGGTTGAGGAAGAGGAGCTTGAGGTCAGAGAACTTGAAGCCTTCCTCTGGTTCAGAGGCAACAGCAGCTGCAGCAGCATCCTCCTTCTTATCCATGACATTATAGACGATGAATGAGAGCATACCGATGCACAGCATAGCTGCACCAAGACCTACAGAAGCAGAAGCTGCACCCATTGACTTAGCGAATGGAAGTGCAAAGCTGAGCGCTGCTGCAGTACCGAAACGAGCCAAAGCTACCTGCACACCCATGGCCAAGGCGAGCTCGTGACCAGTGAACCACTTGACGATGACCTTAGAGACGGTGATACCTGCAATCTCAGCACCTACGCCATAGATAGCGAAGCCGAGGCAAGCCCAGATGACCTGCATCTGATAACCGAAGAGCTCACCCTCGAAGGTGTTCCCAACGGCCCACCACTTGATGAGTGCACCACCGAACATCAGGACGGTAGACATCACACCAGTGAAGCGGATACCGAACTTGTCGAGGATAATACCACCGAAGAACAAGAGGCCCAGGAAGACGTTGAAGAAGCCGTAAGAACCTGAGAAGAAGCCATACTCGTCAGAGGTCCAACCAAGGCCAAGACCTCCGTCTTCCTTGGCTGCAGTGAGCAATGGTTCGAGTGGAGACATGACGTCGGTAAAGAAATACGCGAACATCATGGTGACTGAGACGATGGTCAGCGCCGTCCAACGCGCTGCGGCTGAGTCACTGAGTTTTTTCTGCAATGTTTCAGACATAATGATTATTTTAATAATTACTGATTACGAATTACAAATTACAGATTCTCCATCAAAGGAAATCAATGGCTGCAACTATGAGAACTGATTTCTTTTGATGGAGAATAATATTATCTGGAGCGACGTGCAGAGTGGGCCTTACCGGTCTTCTTGACACGGTCATCGATCTCCTCCTCTACCTTGAGAAGAGAATCTGCTACGGCCTCCATGTCGACAGCTTTCTTGGTGCGACGATTTACGCGCTCTGACGCGTCACCCTCTCGTGAGGACTTTGACTTGCCTTTACGCGCAGCTTTCTTCGCAGCGCGCTCTGCTGCGGCGATACTATCCTGAGCTGCGAGTTCGGCTGATGTAGGTTCATGTACCCAGAGGCTGTCTTTGAAGCCTCGCAACTCGCTCTCGATACGCTCACGGGCTTCGGCCAAAGAAGCGCTATCGGTATACTGCTGCATGAGATTCAGGCCACGGGTATTCTGTACCTTATAGAGTTCACCTTTATATTTATTGAGCGTGAAGTACTCCTCCATGGTGAGACGAGGCGCGTTGTTCATGCCATCGAGCATGACCATGTGAGCGCGGAGCAATGGACGGAGGTCCTCAAAGTTGATCCAGCACATTGGATATGGGACGGCCTCGCCACCGAACTCTCCCATGCGATGCAATACAGGACAGAGAGCCAGTACCTGCGCCTGGTAGCGACTGCCAGTAAGGTCGTACTGCCAGCGCTCCTTGAGGTAATAGCTCATCACTTCATTGCTTGGCACATCGACCTCCTCTACTCGATAGACGGTCTTACCTGCGCCAGCTGCCTGTGTCTGATAAGGAATCTCGAAGCGCTGCAGCATGGTCTCGATGTTGATCTGATACTTCTCGGTAAACATCTCACGACCATCGAGGTACTCATATGCCTTGAGCTGACCAGAACAGAGTCCGTCCATGATGACGCGGAAGAGGTTGGTCATGCCATCCATCGGCTCAATAGGATAATAGAGCGATGCATTGTCTCCGACGTTCATGTCGAGTTCACGATAGACGACATGCTGCCAAGGGACGTACTGTGGCTCCTGACGCTGATACTCAGCAAAAGCCTGCTGACGGAGAGTCATACCCTCAGCCATCTGCGAAGGCTCGGTACCGGTCTTCTTGGATGCGGTCTTCTTGGCAGGGACAGTACGCTGTGGTGTAGTTTCACGCTGCATGACGGCCTCTCGCTGTGGCATGCGGTCAGAAGGATCCACCTTAGGCAACTGTGGCATCTCTCGGTCAACATTGGCAGGACGCGAAGGACGCTCCAGTTCCACTGCACCTTCTGGTTTTCCTTTTTTCTCCTTCTTCTCGGTTTTCTTTTCGGTCTTCTCAGTTTTCTCTGATTTCTGCGACGAAGAGCGACGACGAACGCTGACCTGTGCTGATGCATCGGACACCAACATGGCAAGGAGAAGGAATATGGTAATTTTCTTGATCATAGTAGAATCAATTGCAATTACGAATTACTAATTACAAATTACTGATATCAGTTGACGATCACCTCGATAGGCGACAAGGTTCGCTCCAAACCATCAGGACCTACAGCCTTGACACGGGTAACGAAGAACTTCTTGCCACGCTGCAGACGGTTGATGGCAGTACGCTGACGCTCAGAGTAGTCGGCTGACTGGCTGTCCTCAGGGATGTCATTACCCATAGAGTCGAAGATATCTACGCGGAAAGACTTGACGGAAAACTCCACGTTGAGCAAGCCATCGTCGATAGCAGCGTGAATGCCACCTGCACCTAAGAGAGCGGCTTTGCTGACTGGGACGCCACCTTTGTAGCGTGTGGTGTTGCCTGCAGCATCCTTGACGAGGAAGTATGGCGTTGGATCCGGAAGCCTGCGAACACGGAAAGCTGTCTGGCTGACGGTGACGCTACGTCCGTTCTGCTGAGCGGTGACGGTGATGACTGCATCCTGATTGACGGTCTTTGGCTTGGCAACCCAACCATTACCACTGCGAGTGAGGGTACCATTGGTCATGCTGGCGCTAATCTGACTGGCTGCAACGCCTGGGACGGAGATGCTCAATGGATTGTCGATACCTGCGTACATTACGTTCATCATGGTGTTCGACACGGTAGCGACAGGTTCGCTGACGAAGTAGTCGGTCTCGAATGGCAACTTCTCTGCGCTGCCATCAGGCTTATGTACCTCGAGGTAGCCTTTGAGCGTCTGGATACCTTCACGACTGGCAGTAGCGGTATAGTAGTTGCTACGCTCTGACTGATAGAGCTGATCTCCTATATATATAGAAGGTGTCTGTGTGGTATCGACAGCGGCCATGACGATCTGCGCCTCAAAGGTGGAGCCTCGCATGACGTTGCGTGAGGTAGGGATGACGAAGGCGCTCATCTGGTTGACGCGGACATCGCCACGATCGACGCTCTGCATGAGGCTCTCGATGGCGTGACCTTCAGCGTTGCAGACATCACCTTGGATCTTAGCGAGGATGGTGACGGCGGCAGCAACAGGGATATTCTCAAACATGGAAGCTTCCCAAGTCATGAGCGAACCCTCAGGCTCCTGTGTGGCGAGGTACTGGCTCACAACACGACCGTCAGGTTCAGGCAATACGCCGACGAGCTTGGTGCGATAGGACTGCAGGCGATCTTTTAGTTCTGCACCACGGTTATGACGAGGTGAGAGCATGATCTGATTGACCGCCTCCAGATTCTCTCGGTTGCGGATATTGGCAGGATCGCCCTTTCGGCCATCAGCCTCTATGGCAATCTCCTGCTTGAGCGTATCAATGAAGAGCATCAGTTCAGCCGACTCACTACGTACCTGCTTAGCAGCCTCGTACCAGCGTGCCACCTTCTCAGGATTCTGCTGATGAGCGCGTCCGAACTCCTCATAGAGTTTCTGATTGCGCGACTGTGCACCAGCGTTGCTTGCGTCCAACGAGTCCTCCACATGCTTGAAGCCGGAGAGAACGTCGCTCGACACATTCAGCGCTACCATTGCCAGGAAGACGATATACATCAGGTTGATCATCTTCTGGCGAGGGGACAGTCGGGAATGATTGGCACTCATATCAGTTAGGAGTGTGGAATTAGGAGTTAGGAGTTTTTCTGCTGCGAAGGAGCCATGGCAGAGATCATGCGACCATAAAGCTCATTAAGCTGCTGGAGATTCTGCACGAGCTGCTTGGTCTGCTCGCTGACCTGCTCAACAGAACCGAGCTGTGAGCTGGCACTCTTGAGCTGCACTTCATAGATGGCCTCAATTCCTTGCACGCTACGGTTCAAGGCGGTCATCTGCTCAGAGATAGACTTGAGCTGCTCGACGTACTTCTGGGTAGCGACAGAGACTTCCTCGGTGTTCACATTAAGAGGCGCGATGTTAGGGACACCTGCAAATGCAGGAGCGCTTGCTGCCACATTTGAAGGATTAGCAGGAGCACCGCCATTGACTACGATGGTGCCACCTGCTGGCATACCTCCACCTTCCTTAATTCGCTCCAGACGTGCAATAGCAGCCTCTTCGTCATTAGGAATATCCAGCTCCGGATATACCTTCTCCCACTTATAGTCCTTAGCAGGCTCGTCAAATGCAGAGAGGAAGAAGATCGCAGCCTCAGTACCCATACCGACAATCAGGATGAAGTCGGCAAAAGGCCAGTGGAGCAACTTGAAGAGTGCACCTACGATAACGACAGATGCACCTATAGAGTAGGCGTAGTTAAAAAGGCGCTGGCCTTTGTCTCCTACGAAGAATCCTCGGATATTACGCTTTTTCATTGAAAGAAAATTTACTGTTTTTTTTATCACATGAATTATCATAAATTGCCATTAATTACTCATTAATTATTTATGATTCAATTTGTGATCATTCATGATAATTCGTGTATAAAAGCTTATTATCTTCTGCGAGCTGAACGTGAGCTGCCTCCACTCTGACGACTGGTCTTAGGGGCCTTAGGCGCCTTGGCCTTGCTACCCTTACTCTTCTTGACATTGATCTTCTGGTTGCCGAGATAGGTACGGACGCAACGGAAGCCGATGAACGAACGATGCTCATTCTGATACTCCCAGGTACGTGCATCGCCACGGACGAAGTGCTTGGCATCCTTCCACGAACCACCACGTATCACCTTGCGCTTCAGACGGTAAGGATCCTCCTTAGCAGCGTTGTACTGATAATCCGGATTGATGTCACTCGTTGCCAAGACACCAGCTTCGCTCCACGCGGTACTGGTCCACTCGGCCACATTGCCACTCATATCATAGAGCCCGAAGTCATTGCTCGCATACGAACCGACAGGTGCGGTGATGATGTAGCCGTCGCGCGAATAGTCGCCATCACCTGGCTTGAAGTTGCCATCATAGCAACCTTTCTCGGTACGTGGCATTTCGGTCTTCCACGAGTAGGTCTGATCATTATTGCCAGCACGTGCTGCATACTCCCACTCTGCTTCGGTTGGCAGACGGAAAGGCTCGATGTCGATACCTCGCATACCATAGCTCTGCTTCAGATACTCGGTACGCCATGCACAATAAGCCGTCGCCTGCTCCCAGCTGACACCAACCACAGGATAGTCGTCATAGATCGGTGAAGAGAAGTAATAACGAGCGTACTGATCGGTAAACGCGTTGGCAAAGTCATTGACCCACACGGTGGTATCAGGATAGATATTGACGATGTAGGTGTTGACAAAGTCGAACGCCGAGGTCAATGGACGGACGATGGTAGAGCGCTGAATGTTGCCGTCCTCATCGATGAAGGCGGTATCCTTAGAGATAAGGATCTCCTTGTCATAGTCGACGGCATGGTCGGTATTGAGATCACGACGCTCAGGATCCATACGATAGCGACGCTGAGCGTAAGACTTGTAGTCGAAGGTCTCGTAGCGATAGTTCATCTGCTTGTAGTCGAGCATCTTCTTGCCGGTGATCGGATCGGTGGTATAGACACTCTCAATGGCACGCTCCTCAGCCTCGTTAGGACGACGCCATGGAATGGCCTTAGCCCAGTTGAGGTGTGGAGTCACGTCCTCGCCATGCTTGTCCTGTGTGATCTTGAAATCCTCATTGTCGCCATAGTTAGGATCGGCCAGACGCTCTCGGATGATGGAGTCGCGTACATACTGCACGAACTGGCGGTAGAGCGCGTTGCTCACCTCCTTCTCGTCCATCCAGAATGCATCGACAGAGACGCCTTTGACCTCCTGCTGATCGCCCCACTGGCTGACAGGATCGTTGGTACCCATATCGATGGAGCCACGCTTCACGAGCACCATGCCATAAGGTTGTGGTTCATTCCATGCACGGCCACGAACACCCGTGACCTCGCCGCCTTGTCCGCCTCTCGACTTCATGCAGCTGGTCAACGTCGTTGCCGCTATAAGGATGGTTATGATTGACAAAAAGAAATTCCTCATATCCTGTATAGTCCTAATAACTAATAATTTTTATCTAATAACTAACAGCGTACTCTTTAAGAGAGCAAAGCGCCGTAATTTGTAATTAGTAATTCGTAATTCGCATTTTCAAAGAATGCGGATCGACTTCCGACCGTGATTGATCTTCTTATCCAGTTCGATGGGCATCGTCCATCCGGCCATGATCTCGTGCGAACCACCAGAGGCCATACCGAAACGCGAAATACCGATGTCGTAAGCGTAACCGAGGCTGACCGAACCAATATTGGCTCCTAACATCACGATGACTGCATCGTTAGGGCGATAGGCCAAGCCTCCCCAGAACTTGTGATTCCATAGCGCTCGCAACGTAAAGTCACACTGTGTAAACTGGAAAGTAGTCTTAACCAGCACCGATGGCTGCAATATGAATAACGTACGTTTGAGGGGAATATTGCCTCCTGCGTGAAAATATAAGGTCGTTTCGAGCTGAGAATAAGCGTAGTCTGCCAGTTCAAGTTCCGCGCTGTTAAGGTGCTGAGCTCCTATGCCACCATACCATGCGCCATGCTCATAGTAAGCGCCAAGGCCTAAGTCAAAGCCTTTGCCTGACACATCGTTACGTGGAATGGAAGGATCACTCCCCTCCCATGCATCGCCAGAAGGAATGAAGACTTCTCCTCCGCTGAACGACTGATTGACGAAGCCTGGCTGCACACCGATGGCCAGACGTCCGCCGAAGAGCGACAAACTATAGTTGAGCTGCGCGTTGACATAAGTGGTCTTGAAAAGACCTGCTTGGTCATTGAGCACCGACACTCCCACTCCTAAGCGTTTGCGCATCAGTCGTATCGGAGCGTCAACAGACACGAAGAAGGTCTGAGGCGCTCCCTCCACTCCTACCCACTGCATACGGTCAAAAGCATTGACGTGCAAGGCGGAGTCAGAACCGGCTGTAGCAGGGTTATAGAGTGAAGGTGTGGCCCAATACATACTCGTCTGCACTTCGTTCTGAGCGTGGCTTTCTTGCGTTGACAGAAGGCTGACGATCACACACAGCAAGACAGCCAGTCGGACCTTCATCCAACCGGCTGCCACACCTATTATATATATATTATATCCTTGGCAGCGCTTCATGCTAACCAAATAACGGATTTTTTCGGCAAATATTTTATTATGGAAGTTAAAAAGAAGTGATAAGGAAGTAAGAAAGAAGTTATAAGGACGATACTTAAGATGGACCAATATTCTTTGCGGATAAAACAAACAAGAAACCGAACTATTGTCCTTATAACTTCATTATAACTTCGTTTTGACTTCCCTATAACTTCTTTATATTACTCTGTCTGAGTAATCTCATAAGCCTCCTCCTTGCCAATGATCTCTGCCACCGTGAAGAGCGTCGTCATCGTAACTCCCAACAAGCCGTGGAGCGTGAGGCTCTGACCCGTGAGCAAGAGGTTCGGGATCGGTGTCTTGGCACTCAGCAGCGTCATCATCGGATTGTGATAGTCCTTGCGGACGCCATATGACGAACCATTCGGAGTGAGCGTATAGTCACGATATGTGAGCGGAGACGAACTGAAGTGAACCTCGACCATGCTATGCAGATTCGGGATGAAACGCTCTGCCAGCGTGATGCACTCCTCGCAGAGTCGCTCCTTCATCGCCTTATAATCCTCACCACGATGACCGATGGTAGTGTTCTCCCACTGCGAAATCTTCTCCCATGGCAAAGGCGTGAGGATGTCGAGGATGCGAGCATCAGGATCATTGACCACCTGACCATTGACGATCTCGGCATAGTCTGGTACGCGACAAGAGATGAGAATACCCTGCACAGGACCGTCCTCGAGGAAGTAGGTCCAGACGTTCGGCTGCTTATAGATGTACTGGTTCCAGTTGAAATACTTCAGCTGACCTGGCTTGAGGACCAGCGAGACGGTATACATGCCATAGGTGTTCTCCAGTCGGCGGATGCGATTCTTATAGACCTTCTTCATCTTGGTCGACTCCTTGACCAGATCGACGGTCACAGCAGGATGTGCGTTGCTGATGAAGGTATCGCCTTCATAGACCTCGCCATTCTTGCAGCGTGCAGCCACGAGGAGACCATCTTTCTCGATGAGTTCCTCGACCTCGGCGTTGCAGATGATCTCACCTCCTAAGGCCTTATATTGGTCGAGCAAGCGATTGACGATGAGATTGCCATCGCCTTTGAGTCGCCACGAACTCTGGATGAATGAGTTGTTGGCCTGTGCAAAGTTATAGAGTGGCAGCGTGTCCTTGGCCAGCTCCATCTTAAGCGACGATCCAGACAGGACGTTGATAAGCATCTGATCCTTGAAGTTCTCCTGCAGGAAGTCGTATGTGCTCGATGCGAAGAGCGACTGTGTGAAGAAATCGACCTCATCACGTGGCAGGATCGAGTCATAGAGATGACCTCCTACCTCAGCCATGATGCTACAGTATTTCTTCAACGCCTCACGCTCCTGTGGAAACTCTCGGCTCAACGTCTCGATAAACGCCTCATGGCCCTCTGCATAGCGGAAGTCACGCTCACCGATGGTCACACGGTCGAAGCCTGTAGGATCGAGGCGTAACCAAGGCAGATCCATCAATCCCATATATTTGAAAGGAGCATACAGGCAGTTGCCGACACCGAGGCCACCGACATAGTGCATACCCGTGTCGAGCCACTCGCCATGACGCTTGTAGCTCTGCATACAGCCACCTGGCTGCGCCTGTCGCTCCAGGATCAGACACTTCCTGCCTTTCTTGGCCAAAACCAAGCCACACTGCAGGCCTCCGAGGCCGGAGCCGATGATGATTACGTCGTATTTCATTTTTTATTAAGCAATCGGAATAGGAACGGTTCTACAACATAAGCGAACAACACAGCTGCAATCATACCGACCAGCGTAGCAAAACCGACGGAGAGAATAGCAGGATGCACAGCAAAGTTCATCGAACCTACAGTCACGATCAATGCCATAGCAGAGAGCAGGATGGCGGTCTTGTGATACTTGAGCAACTGATTATTAGCCATTTGCTCCTTGTTGGTCGTATCACTATTGCCGACAAGTCCGCTCATGATGAAGATCGAATAGTCAACACCGATACCGAAGATGAACGTCGAGATGATGATGTTGATCAGATTGAAACGCAAACCGAAGATATTCATCGCACCCAGGACGATGATCCAAGAGATCACGATCGGGAGGAAGCAAAGCAGCGAGTGCTTCAGGTTCCACTTGAACGAGATCAGAAGTACCAGCAAGACGAAAGCCATACTTACCCACTGCAGCACGTCAAAGTCCTTACCGAGCTGACGGAGTGTATCGGTAGCGTAGTAGTAGGTATCGAGCACCATGAGGTTAGGCTCATTGGCAATCGCATCGCAGATACGATGATAATCCGAGTCATCGCTACGGACAGAATCCACCTCACAATACACGGTCGAGAAACAGAGGTACGAACCATCATAGGTCTGCTCCATCATCGTAGTGACATAACCCTCTGGGATGATGCCAGCGGTATAGAGTGGATCTGGCTCATAGTCACGTGTAGCAGCTTCGAAGAATGGCTCGAAGGCATCTGCATTGACACCAGCCTTCGGTGCACATTTATTTAATAACGTGCGTACGCGTGCGAGGCGCTCCTCCGTCCAATAAGCTTGCCAAGCGTCGATACGCTCCTGCTGCACGCGCTGAGGGATGAAGAGCTCGCTGGTATGCGTATAGTTCTTGACGAGACCAGCCTGCTCCAGCGAGTCGAGCTTGTCGGCCATGACTGCAAAGTTCTCGATAGCCTCCTCCATCGTCTCACCGCTGGCAGCGAAGTACTGGTCACGGTTACCGTTGAAGGTCTTGTCACGGATCACAGCCTCTGGCTCTTCGAGGCTCTCTGGCCAGTAGCCGAGGTTGCGCATATCTGCATCGAAGTTAGTTCCTCCGATAGCATAATAGCCGACACAGACACAGGTCAGGACGGCGATGAGACACAGCAGCACCTTGTTTCGGTCAATCGGATAAGCGTTGATCTTATCGATGATGGCGAAGGCCTTACGGTTGGTCTTGTTCTTCTCCTTATTGAAGAATGGCGGCAGATAAGCCAGCGAGAAGAGTGTTGTACCGACAATGGCAAACGATGCGAAGAGACCAAAGTCCTGCAGCAGATCGGTCTGGATGAAGATCAATCCGAGGAACGAACCGATAGTCGTGATGCATCCCATCATGACCGGCTTGACCTGATCCTTGAGCACCTGGATCGGATCGCCTACATATTTATAATGTGTGATGACGTGCAATACGTAGCTCAATGCCACACCCAGTACAATGGCTCCGATACCCAAGGCCAACAGCGAGAACTGTCCCTTGATGAAATACATCATGGCAAGGCCGAAGACGGTACCGAACAAGACTGGCAGACAGAGCAGCGGGATGGTGTTCCAGTTGCGGAAGCAGATGAAGATGATCACCAGCACGATGATCAATGACCAGAGAATATTGTTGAAGATATCCTTCTTGAGCGTCCATGAGTTATACGCGCCATTGGCAGGAGCGCCATAATAGCCGATCTTCACACCTGGATGAGAGGCTGCGAAAGCCTCGATGTCGTCGTTCATCCACTCGAAGAGGATGGCTCCGTTGCCAGAATCAGTACCCGCAAAGCGTGGTGTGATGATGGCGATGGCTACGGTCGAATCCGGTACGAAGAGATGGTCATTGACCACCGAGTACGAACCTCCGGCCGAAGACATGAGTCCTCCCATCTGGTCGAGCAACACGTAGCGCATGCCGATAGGATCCATCTGGAGCAACTCCGGGAAGGCCTCTCCTATCAGCGAGTTAGCATCCTCACGGTTCTCGAGCAACTGCTTCAGGACATGCTCTTCGGTCAGCAAGGTATCGAAGCCAGCGTAGCACGAAGTGTCGATGTAGTTCGGCATGTGCTCCTTCATATAGTCGACAGCCTCATACATCAGATCCTCGGTAGGCACCTGATAGAACAGGTTTCCGATGGTACGCTTCTCCTCTGGCAACGCGTTATCCTGCGCCTGCAGCGTGTCGCAGAAGGCGTCGATCACCTCGCTCAGCGCCTCAGGACCCATTCCTTCCTTGTCCTGGAAGACAATGAATGACTTGTCCTTGATCCTCAGGCTCGAAAATGCCAGCTTGATGCTACCGTCCTCATTGCGCGAAGATGGCAACAGACGCGCGATGTCCTCCTCCAGGTAAATCTTCGTCGAATAATATCCGAAGAATCCCAGGAGTGCCACCATGCTCAACAGCCAGACAGCCTTGTGAGTATTGAAGAACTCGTATAACTTTATAAAAGCTTTGGTCATTTGATCACAAATTCACCTTTTAATTCCATATAAGAAGTCTCTGCATCTGCAATCTTAGCGACAACATTATAGGAGTCAGTACCCTCAATGCGAGCCACGCTCACGGTCACATCGATCAGCGGACATACCTGAGGTGAAGCCACGGCCGTGAGTCGGCACTGCTTGATGGTCTTGATATAGAGATCCTGTTCGGTCAACATCTCTGCACACTCACGGATAGTCTCGATATTGCAGACACCCGGACATACAGGCTTGTGAGGGAAATGTCCGCGATATACCTCTGACTGAGGAAGAAGCGAGAGCAAGTACACAGCATTGTTGGTGTCGAGCTTGGTCTCCTTCATTATCTTGTAGTATTTATCTTTCAGTAACATGATACACAATTACAGATTACAAATTACTAATTACTGATTACTCCACAAACAGTTTCATCTGTGTATCAGCCACCACGGTCTCACCGCAGCGTGTCTCGCCAGTCATCAGCGTCACTCCATTGATCTCTGCACCGAGCGTCACCGTCGTAGTGAGCTCATCGCCTACTGCTGGACGCACGTAGCAATGAAATTTCTTCACCTCACCGATATAACCCACCGGCAAAGGCTGACCGGCCAGCAAAGCCTTATGACCCATAAATGCACTGGCTGACTGTGCAATATGCTCAATCAAGCCTGGCTCAGCCATCTTGCCATCCTCCTCGATGAAGTAGTTCTCAGGCTTGACCAACAGACCTGTGTGAGCGGTATCACCCTCAGCGTCATATATCTTATCCACCATCACGATCGGATCGCGCTGTGGCATCAGCTTAAACAATTCTTCGTTCTGATAAAGCATAGAGTTATAAATAACTAATTACTAATTACAAGTTACTGATTACTTGCACAAAACGCTAATTACGAATTACGCACTACGCACCCAAAAGAGGTGAGTAGTGCGCCTAATGATTACCTTACTAACTACCGTAATCAGTAATTAGTAATTTGTAATTAATTTTTTCAAAAAATTACAGATGGCTCTCGATATAATCGTAGAGCTGTGCAAAAGTCTTGACGGTTGGAAGATCAGCAGCAGGGATCTTTACCTTGAAGGTATGCTCGATAACTGCTACGAGGTCAACCAATGAAAGGCTGTCGAGCTCAAGAGTATCCTTGATGACAGCGTCATCAGCCATAACGTCCTGCTCTACCTCAAACTCCTCAGCGAGTACTTCCTTTACCTGATCGATAATTTCTGCTCGTGTCATAGTTAATTATGTTTTTATGTTCTTTTGTTGTTTTGTTCTTTTGTTGTTTTGTTGTTGTGTTCTTTTGTTGTTGTGTTCTTTTGTTGTTGTGTTATTTAATATAGTTAACAAAAGAACGCAAAGAACAAAAGAACGTAAATGAAGGTTTATTCCTTCCAGTCCTTGATGATCAACGTAGAGTTAGTGCCACCAAAGCCGAAGCTGTTAGAGAGGAAGCAGTCGAAGTGCGCCTCCTGTGTCTTAGCAATGACGTTGATGCAAGCGGTCTCCTCATCAGGATTCTCAAAGTTGATAGTACCTGCAATGAAGTTATTCTTCATCATCAGGATACTATAGATAGCCTCCGAAGCACCAGCCATCCAGCACTCATGACCCGTCTGCGACTTGGTCGAAGTAACTGGCACCTTGTAGTCACCAAAGACATTGCCGATAGCCATTGCCTCACGGCCGTCACCTGCATGAGTTGAGGTAGCGTGTGCATTGACATAGCCGATCTCGTGCTTGTCGATACCTGCATTCTGAATAGCGAGCTCAATAGAACGCTGAGGACCTGCTACGTTAGGTGTAGAGATGTGGTCGCCATTGCCACTGAAGCCCCATCCGATAATCTCAGCGATAGGCTTAGCACCACGAGCCAGAGCGTGATCAAGGCTCTCGACGATGAGTGTAGCACCACCACCACCAGGTACGAGACCATTGCGGTCACGGTCGAATGGACGGCAGGCCTTGGTTGGCTCGTCGATACGGTCAGAGAAAGCCTGAATGCCATCGAACGAACCCATACACTCAGGATTGACCTCCTGTGCACCACCAGCGATGATGATATCCTGCAGACCGTCCTTAATCAGCAAATAAGCCAAACCGAGCGCGTGGCTACCCGATGCACAAGCACCAGCAGTAGTGAGGTTGATACCCTTGAGGTGGAAGAGCGTAGCCAGACACTGGGTAGTGTTCGAACACATGCTCTGGAAGATGGCACCTGAGCCACATGACTGGGTGCTCTTATATTCGTAGATCTTGCTGACAGCCTCGTAAGTCGACTTAGCTGTACTATCGTTACCATAGAGAAGACCGACCTCGCGCTGATCGATATCCTCCTGAGTCAGGTTAGCCTGCTCAAGAGCCTGGCGAGTAGCCATATATGCATACTGAGCCTCCTCGCTCATGAATGCACGCATGTTGCGAGCCACGAGCTTCTTCAGATCTGGCTTCTCAACAAAAGAGGTCAAAGGAGAACGGAAACCCATCTCCTGACGTACTGGATCAATAACGATACCTGACTTTCCGTCATAAAGTGACTGGCGCACGGTGTCGAGGTCATAGCCGAGGCAAGACCAGATACCCATGCCAGTAATTACAACTCTATTACTCATTTCTATCTTACAAATTAATCTAATACCTATTTATATTTTGCGAACGAATCACAAAAATCACTGCACTCATATATAAAGAGCACGCTGCAAAGATAATAAAAAAACTCATCATTTCCCAATTTCTGGGACAAATAATAGGCAAAAATCACCCAAAACCCATAAAAAATCAATAACAAAACACTTTTTTTGCACCTTCAACTTGCATTTTCTATCTTTTCTTCCTATCTTTGCGCAATCAAACAATGGGGATGACTGGCTTTGACAGCGAGATGAACCTTTGTGTAAGCATGCAGTGAGACGTCACCTATCACTATAATCCACGATGGCGAAATATAATTGGCGAGACTAACTACGCTCTTGCTGCCTAATCGAAGTACAGTAGATTACTGGCTTAATCAGCTGCCAAGGCGCGGCTGACAAGACATCACCCCAAGGTCGTTGTTCCGAGACTGAGGAACCGGTGGTGCAGGTAAATCGGGACTAATCATCGTCTGCCTCGCGGCGTTGATGAAATCTTAGAGGCTAAGGAGTGGCTTGGTGGTCCAGGTCTTGGCTGCTCCCGACAATCCAGGCTGGAATAAGCATGTAGAAAGCGCAGATGCTCCTCGTTTGGACGAGGGTTCGAACCCCTCCATCTCCACCAAAAATCCTACGACACTACGTAGGATTTTTATTTTTACGCTCAAAAAACATTCAAACCCACATATAGCAGAAGAGAATGGGCAAATTCAGATATCCTATTGACACAGACCAGTTCCAGAATATAAGAGAACAAGGTATGTTGTATGTTGACAAGACAGACATGATGTACGATCTTGCCGACAGATATACATATATCTTCCTGGCTCGTCCTCGCCGCTTTGGCAAGTCTCTGCTCTGCAATACCTTCAAGGCTTACTTCCAAGGACAGAAAGAATTGTTCGAAGGACTAAAGGTGATGGAACTGGAGAAGGAGTGGAAGTCGTATCCGGTGCTGCACTTTGATATGAGCGAGATGCGTAACTGCACATCGCTTGATGGTATGCGAGAAGTCTTGTCGGCCATGCTCGAAAAATACGAGACACTCTATGGCACAACGAAGCGTATCAATGAATTCGGTTCGCGATTCGATCAGCTGATTCGTCATATCCATGACTCTTTGGGCAAGAAGGTGGTAGTCATCATCGATGAATATGATACTCCACTGATGCGCAACTTGTACAATGAAGATATGCTTGAGGGCATCCGCACCATGCTTCGCGGATTCTATCAGACAGTAAAACTCGATGGCGCCTACCTTCGTTTTGTCTTCATCACAGGTGTTACCAAATTCTCACAGCTCAGCATTTTCTCCGAGTTGAATAATCTGAATCAAATCTCAATGGATGATGAATATTCGGGGATTTGTGGTATTACTCAAGAAGAGCTAGACTCCGTTCTGCGGCCATGCATCGAAGAATATGCTGAGAGGCTAAGCATCTCTATTGATGAAGCCTATGCTTTACTTAAGAAAAACTACGATGGATATCATTTCTCAAAGAACAGCAAAGATGTGTATGCACCTTTCAGTTTACTGAGAGCTCTAAACAAGGGTACGACAGATCACTTCTGGTTTGAGTCAGGAACCATGACCGCTTTGATTGAGCACCTAAAGCATCATCCCGAGTTCAATCCATTGGATTTTGATGGTGCAGAATTGTCGCTTGGAGCTTTCAATGCTCCTTGCGAGAGTGCAAGTACACCGTTGCCACTGCTTTACCAAAGCGGATACCTGACTATCAATACCTACGACAAGGAAGATGATATCTATTTGCTAAGTTTTCCGAATTTCGAGGTGCGGCAAGGTATGGTTTCTGGATTGGCCAATTATCTGATGGCCTCGGACGATCTGGAACGCGATGATGCAATCCTGGCCATGGCACGAGCGTTGAGGAAAAATGAATTAGGAGTAGCCCTTGCCTCGCTGCGCTCATGGATCGCCAGCCTTCCTTACGACATCATCTCCAAAAAAGAATGGATGCGAAAGAAGAAACGAGAGTCTTTCTACAAGCTCCTCCTCTACACAGCCTTCTCTCTGCTCAATAGTAAGGTCGATACCGAAGTCAAAAGCATCCTTGGCCGCGCCGACGTGGTGATCAAGACCAAGACAGACATCTTCGTACTTGAACTAAAGGTGGATGACACCGTAGAAAATGCTCTGGCTCAGATTGACAGCAAGGGATATGCTATTCCTTACGAGGCTGATGGCCGCAAAGTGACTAAGTGTGGTGTAAAATTCTCATCCGAAGCCCGCAATATCACCCAATGGTGCATTACCAATGAAACTGGCGATGTCATTGAGGAGAAAGACTTCTCGTTTGACAATTAATAATGGACGCCGTGAATGCAAGGCGTCCATTCCGTCATCGTGGCATATCTTCCACGGTACCGTGGCAAGGATGCCGTGATGAAGGCATCCACCAACGGGTACCCGGTGAAGGATGCCGTGATGAACGAAACCATAAACGGGAACCCGGTGAAGGTTTCGTGCATCGCGGGAGTCAACACTACAATCCTAGTGTTGACTTCTTGCATCACGGGAGTCAACACTGCAATCCTAGTGTTGACTTTTTGCATCTCGAAAAGTTTTTTTTGCGAATTTATCAAATTATCCTCCATCTTCCATGATCTCGCCTAAACCGCTGATTTTCATATAGCATTTTCTATGGAGGATATATGGAGGATCTTCCATACATCCTCCATGCATCTGACGCGCTGATTATCAAGAGATAAAGAGGGGGTTATGGAGGATGGAGGATTTTTTCGCGATGCAGTAAAATAATGGACAGACGCAGCGGACGCGATTAATCTTCGTGCGGAGCTGGTTGCCATCCTCATAGACTTCTTTTCCATCACTTGGAAGTTCATACCAATCTGTTTCAATATCTGAGAATACTTCAGTTCCTTGAATTATTCAGAGAAAAGACACCGACAAAATAAAAAATAAAAAAAATGCACAAAAGGACCGAAAATTTGTGAATTTTATGGAATTTTGAGGGAAATTAGGCAAAATGCAACAAATGTAACAATTAATTTGGAAAAAAGAACTTTTTTTGTTACCTTTGTGCCCATAAACATTGAATGAGACAAATGGAAAAAGAACTTGTGATATTTCTGGTCATCAATGGTGTCGTGACAGGATTCCTTGTCATGATCGGCCTTTACTTGCTTTTATCGGTAAGAAGCGCCTTCAGAAGCGACGTCGAACCTAACGAGAAGGTACGAAAGGCGGCAGGATGGAACGCGATGCTCTGGGCGCTGTCGTTCGGAGCCAGCTTCCTGGGTCTGATCTATAAAGATACGATACATGATTACCATGCTTACGTGCTCGACGTGCAGCTCAGCCTGCTGATGTTGCCTGGCATCGGGGTCTTCATGATGCATGTGCTGGAGCTGAAGAGGACGGCTAGGAAGGTACTCGTGGCTGTGATGATCATCCCGGTAGCTCTCATTATCGGATATATCTTAACGCATGAGGTATGGATGTTCAATGGCACGATGGTCTACTGGGCTCTCGCCTCCATCGGCTTTGCATTCTGGTGCTTACGACAGGAAAGAATCTACACACGACGACTGAAAGATCTGTATTCGGACATGGAACATCATGACGTCAAGTGGGCCTTCCGCCTCCTACTCTACTTCCTGATCTACTTGGGTATCTTCATCGTGGCACACGCGATCAACCTTGCCTCCTATTATTATATATTATTTGCAGCCTGTATAGCCTTGTGGTGCTATGTGGTATATCAGGTCGACTCGCACGAGCACCAGGAAGACTTCTGGCTGGGAGCCGCAGAGATTCCTGCACTGGAGGAGACAGACGAAAATCCGTCAGACACGGATGGCCTGACGGATAAAAGTGCAGCGGATAAGAAAGAGTCGGCAGAGCGTGACCTGAGCTGGGTAGGCGAACGCCTGGCAATAAAATGCGAGGAGACGCAACTCTATCTGCGCCATGACCTGACCATAGACAGGCTGGCCAAAGAGATCGGATCGAACCGAACCTATATCAGCAAGTATCTGGTCTCGAAGGGAATGTCGTATTACAGCTATATCAACACGCTGCGTGTAGAGCATGCCAAGCAGCTGATGGAGAGCAATGAGAAGCTCAACCTGTCGGACATCACCTACGCATGCGGATATAAGAACGACACTACGTTCAGAAGAGCGTTCATGGAGGTGGAGAAGTGCACGCCTTCAGAGTACCTCAAGAGCAGAAGGCTTACATCGTAAGCTTGCTGCCAGGATATTCCTTGCTCTTATAGAGGAGGACGTCGGCTCGTCGGTAGAGGCTATCGAAGTCGATGTCCTCCTTGCCGTCATAGACGACAGCGCCGACCGAGACGTTGATCGGGAAGTTCTGCAAGCCAGGGACTTTGAGCTTGGAAATCATCTCGAAGAACTGGTTGACGCGCTGCTCGATGATCTCCTGCGAATACTCGCCAGAGACGAAGAATGCGAACTCGTCGCCACCGAGGCGCATGCTGATGCCACGCTTGTTGACCAACGACATGCACTTGGCCAGCGCCTTGAGGAGCTCATCGCCGACAAGGTGGCCGAAGTTGTCGTTGACGCTCTTGAACTTATCGAAGTCGAGGATTCCGAAGACGCCTGGCTGGTGCTTCTGTAGGAGCTTCTTCATCTCCTGCTCGCCGCTGCTGCGGTTATAGAGCTGTGTGAGGCCGTCGATACGAGACATGCGTAGCATCTGCTCCTTAGCGTCGAGGCGCTCACGGGTCTTGTTGATGTCCTCGGCCTGTCCGATGATGGCGTACATGCTGCCATACTCGCCATCGACCACCATATAATGTGCACGGAACTCGGAGTTAAGACGCTCGTCCTTGAAGTCGATGTAACCGACACGCTCGCGCTGGTTCAGCACGCGCTTGATCTGAGAAGTGATGTACTTCTGATCGACCGTCATCTGCTCCTCTGGCATGTTGACATAGTTAGGAAGCTCGATGGAATCTACGCCACCGTCGGCATTCGGAATGTTGAATGTGAAGGTATCGCTCGATACATAATATACAAAGGTGATGATCTCCTGACGCAGGGTGAGCATGCGGTCACGAGCTCGGAGCATGCGGAAGCGGTACTCGTCCTGGCAGTCGCGCATGGTGATGATGGCCTTCTGTGGCATTCCCTTGGCGTCGAAGATAGTGTAGAAGGTCTTGCGGAACCAGGTGTAACTCTTGCCGTCAGGGGTGAAGAGACGGAAGCTGTCAGAACCCATCTTCTCGCCACGGGCAATGCGAGCGTAGAACTCGCGGAAGCGGTCACGGTCTTCCTCGATGACGATAGGAATATCCTCTGGCATGTTCGGAATCTCAGGGCTCGGGAGGCCATACATCTTGACGAACTTATCAGAGGCCTTGTCGATATGAGTATTGACGTCCCATTCGAAGATGTGGATATCCATCTCGTCGAGCAACATGCGCAGACACTTCGACTCCTCAGAGGCGGTCTGCATCTTAGCATACTGCTTCTCAAGGACTTCACGCTCCACCCACAAAGCGGCAGCATCCTCCTCTGATGAAGCGACATGGCCTTCAGCCTGCTGCTTCTCGCGCTCCTCCATCTCCTGCTTCTCCAACAGAGCGACGAACGACTCCTCATCCATCGGACGATAGAAGTAGAAGCCCTGGATGTAGTCACAGCCGGCCTTCTGGAGGTACTCGACCTGCGCCTTCTCCTCGACGCCTTCGGCTACGACCTTGGCATTGAGGCTGTGGAAGACGTTGATGAGCGTCTCGACGAGGAGGTCCATCTTGCGGCTCTTGCCGATCTTGTCGATGAGCGATTTGTCGAGCTTGATGATGTGGAAGTCGACGTTCTTCATCGTACCGAACGAGTAGCCTTGACCGAAGTCATCGACCAGAAGCTTGACGTTGTTCTGCTGGAAGAATGAGAGGACGTCGACACGGTTCTCGGCAATCTCTTCGTAAGCCGACTCGGTGATCTCGAAACGTACGAGGTCGGTTGGAACTGAAGGATCGAGGACGTGCTCCTGCAACTGGTTGATCAGATTGGTATCGGCAAAGTCGACCCACGAAAGATTCAGGTCGATAGGGACGACAGGACGACCGGCGGCGAGGCGCTTCTGCTGCATGGTGAAGATGCGCTGCTCCATCAGCTGATCGACGCGCGAGAGGCCGCCATGACGCTCAAGGACAGGGATGAAGACGGCCGGCGACATCATGCCATGCTTCTCAGACTTCCAGCGGACCAAGGCCTCGGCCATCTCGATCTTGCCGGTCTTGATGTCGACCACGGGCTGGAAGTATGGGATGAACTCGTCATTGTCCATCGCATTATCGAGCTGATTAAGCACCTCAGAATCAGAGATCACCGACTTCTGCATCTCATGATCGTAGACAATCCAAGGGGTGATGAACTGATCCTTGATGAAGGAGATGGCCAGCTTGGCATGAGCGCAGACGTTGGTAGGGTCGACGTCAGGCTTGTCGATATGATAGATGCCACAGTTGCTGCGGAAGACGATCTTCTTGCCTTCTTCGACATACTCCTGCGAACAGAGGCGCGAGATGACGTCGGTATCGAGCATCTCACGACGGATGAGACAGATGAAGTTGTCGGACTCATAGCGTGCATAAGAGATCGGATGCAGCTCTGAATAGACGATCGACGTGTACATGTGCTGCAGGACCTTATCGCCAATGCCGTTGCCGTGCAGCTCGTTGATGACACGGAAGTTCTTGATATTGAAGCAAAGAACCGAGAGCTTGGAATTAGAATAACGGGCAGACTGCAGCTTGACAGACAGCTCGCGCAACAGGCCTTCACGGTTGAGACCACCGGTGACGATGTCATGCTCGAGGCTCTGAGTGATCTCCTGACGCGTGCCAAAGATAAACTTGGCATCAGGAGTGAGACGGACGAAGGTAAACTTCATCACACGATCGATCAAGTCGTCAGACCTGAAGCGGGTAATGAAGGAATATTGCTTATGCTCGCGTACCTTCGTACTCAGAGTTTCGAGCTTGGTACTACGGGTGAAACGACGCAAGTCATAATCGCTTGAGAGATGAGCTGAGGCCTGACTGAACCAGGTGTCGTAGTCGAGGACCGTAACATTGGCATTAGAACTGGCCTGTGCGGTCATGACCACTTCGTTGGCCAGACGAACGACGGTCTTCTCTTCGACATTGATAAGGACAGAACTAAGAATATCGCGAGTACGGATGTCCTCACGTATATGCTTAAAGATGTCTTTTGATATTTTGCTTTGAGCAATATAATCGTTAAGTTTGCAATCTTGCACCATTGTATTTGGCAGAGTTACATGATTCATGGTTAATTTTAACGCGCAAATATATACATTATATTTCAATAATCCAAATCTGAGGAGAGAAAAAGTACTTTATTTAATAGTTTTATATCTCTTTACATCGGAAAGTACTTTAAAACTCGGGGGGAATAACGTTTAGTGTAGAGAAGCCTGGACAATCCGGAGACTTCGTCCCCGGTTACTTTCGCTTCGCTCAGTAGAGCCCTCCAGGCTCACCCACACTAAATGTTACAGACCCATAAAAAAAACCACCAACCGGGGAGGTCAGTGGACTTTTTTTGATTTCTCAAAATTCTCGTTTTTCAGGTATTAGATTTAAGATCCCAAAGAAACTACTTTTGTTGCGTTATTTAAGGTATTGTGTCATGGTTGTGTATCTTAAGGTGAGGCAAAGATAGAGCAAAAAAACATCGCCTCCAAATATTTTGCTAAAAAAATCGTCGTACAATCGGTTGTTTTGACAAAATATTTTTAAAAATATGTTCTATAACATGTTTTTTCGTTGCTTTTTGCTAAAATCTGGGGTAAAGCCTCATCTGCATCGAACCAGATGATTTCGGGATTGCGCTGGAACCAGGTCATCTGCTTCTTGGAGTAGATGTGCGAGTTGTGACAGATGCGCTCACGGGCCTGCTCGAGGCTATAGACACCCGTGAAGTGCAGGAGTATCTCCTTCAGGCCGACGGTATTGAGCGCCGTGGGGAAAAGGTTAGGGATAGGCTGCGCCTGCGTAGGTCCGGGATGGCGGATCACCGAGGCGAACTGCTCATCAATGGTCTGCTGATAGCGCTCATAGACGCGACGAGTCTCCTCGACCAGACCTTGCTCGAACATCAGGTCGACGCGACGGTCGATACGCTCGTAAAGCTCGGCGCGCTCGCGCTTCAGTCCTAACTGAACGATGCGGAAAGGACGCTCCTTCTTCTGACCGGTGCGGAAGCTGCTGAACGGCTTGCCGGTGGTCAGACACATCTCCAAACCGTGGATGACGCGCATGGGATTCTTCTGATCGACCGAAACGAAATAAGCGGGATCGAGCTCCTGCAGCTGAGACAGAAGCGGAGCGAGACCCTCGGCCTCGACCTGCGCCTTGAGTCGCTCTCGGATGGCAGGATCGGCCTGTGGCATGTCGTCTATACCTTTTATAATAGCATCGATATACATCATCGAGCCACCGGTCATCACAACACCTTCCATCGGACATTCCTCCTGAAGGACGCGCAAGGCGTCGGCTTCGAACTGCGCTGCACTGAAAGGATCCTCCAGGCCATGTGTACCGACGAAGTAGTGTTTCACACGCGCCAGATCGGCCGCGGTAGGAGCTGCCGTACAGATGGGAAGATCGCGGTAGATCTGCCGCGAGTCACAGCTCAGAATGGGAGAGCCAAGATGCTCAGCAAGCTGCAAAGAAGTCTCCGTCTTGCCTACTGCTGTCGGTCCTAAGAGGATGAAAAGTGTATTCATTATATAAAAAAGCGCGTTTTGCTTGCAAAAATCAATTATTCTTCGTATCTTTGCGGCGATTTGTACTCATAAAGAGCACGCTGTACCGCATCAGACAAAAAATATGAACGATATCCTTACCCTCATGAACAGCTACCTGTGGGGATGGCCAATGATCATCCTGCTGGTAGGTACTCACCTCTTCCTGACGATCCGCCTGCGATTTCCACAGCGCTATATTGGCAAAGCCATCAAGATTTCGGTGGAAAAAGATCCGGATTCTGAGGGTGACGTGTCTCAGTTCTCAGCCTTGGCAACGGGCCTGGCTGCGACCATCGGCACGGGCAACATCATCGGTGTAGCTACGGCGGTGACGATGGGTGGACCTGGTGCAATCTTCTGGTGCTGGATCACCGGCGTCCTGGGTATCGCCACCAAGTATGCCGAGGGTTTGCTGAGTATCAAGTACCGCGTCCGCAAGCATAGCGGACAGATGCTGGGAGGTCCGATGTATGCTATCGAGCGTGGTATGAACTGCAAGTGGCTGGCCGTGCTGTTTGCGCTGTTTGCCTTCCTGGCTTCGTTCGGCATCGGATGCACCATTCAGAGCAATGCTATCGCCACGATGGCCGATGAGAGCTTCGGATGGGACGATCAGATCGTAGGACTCGTCCTGGCCTTCCTGGTCGGTAGCGTCATCATCTTCGGCGTCAAGGGTATCTCGAAGGTCTGCGAGCTGCTGGTTCCGTTCATGGCCGCCTTCTATATCATCGGCTGTATGGTGCTGCTGGTCATCAACATAGACCTGCTTCCTGCGGCCGTCATGACCATCTTCAAGAGCGCGTTCAGCGAACAGGCGGCTGCAGGTGGTTTTGTAGGGTCGACCATCATGCTATCTATGCGCTTCGGTATTGCTCGCGGTCTCTTCAGCAATGAGGCTGGCCTCGGCTCCGCTCCTATCGTAGCTGCTGCGGCTAAGACCAAGAATCCGGTGCGACAGGCGCTGGTTTCATCGACTTCGGTCTTCTGGGACACCGTCGTGATCTGCCTCATCACAGGCCTCGTGCTGGTGACTACTATCCTGGCAGACAACGGTGTAGACTCAACCGCCTCAGCGGCATTGACCAAGCGCGCCTTCGAGCAGATCCCAGTCGTCATCGGTAGTATCAACGTGGGTTCGATCATCCTTTCTATCGCTATTTTCACCTTCGCGTTCAGTACCATTCTCGGTTGGAGCTACTACGGAGAGAAGGCGCTCGAATACCTGGCTGGCCGATATGGACGTCAGGCGCGCTACATCTATCGACTCATGATCACCGTGGGTACTTACTTCGGTGCGACACATGCACTTGAGGTCGTGTGGAACTTCGGCGATGCGACCAACGCGCTGATGGCCATTCCGAACCTCATCTGCCTGCTCTTCCTCAGCGGTGTGCTGGTCAAGGAGACGCGTCACTACTTATGGGAGGGACATCTCGATGAGGCGAGTGAGGAGTGAGGAGTTAGGAGTTCCAGATTGAGATGCACTTGCTCGCTATAAGATCAGCATCGTGATATTTCTCGACATACGCCTGACTGTCTTCGGATAGTCGGGCGGTTTTGTTTCTATCGAGCAAGGTCTCTCGCAGCTTCTGATAGTTCTCCTCGTCGGCAAAAGGACGGAGATTGATGACGGGAGCCTCATACCACTCCCCTTCCAACTCATAACGCTCGCCTCCCGAGATGACCACCTTGCCGCGTCGCATAGCCTCCAGCGCCGTCATGGCCGGAGTGTAGCTATAGAGCTGATCGACAATAACATCGGCGGCATCGACCTCTTGGCAATATTGCTCAAAGGGGACGCTCTCGATGCGATGCAGATCGATCTGGTCAGGATATTCCTTGGCCAGGCGGAGGAGCAGCGGTTCGATCTGATCCGTACCCTTCATCGCTCCTCGCTGCTTCTGCACAGCGAGCAAGACTCGCACAGCAGAGTTCTCTCTATTTTTCCCTTTTCCCTTTTCCTTTTTCCTTTCTACTGGCAACGGCAGATAGTGCAGCTTCGCGCCGAATCCCTCCTGCTCATACACCTTATAATATTCATAGAGACAGGCCATGAGGCAATCAGCATTTGCAACAGCATGCTCGGTCATTGCACGACGTTCCGGATCGCACCACGTCTGGATACGCTGGCGGTTCAGGGGATGATCGATGATCTTTGTCCCCGCCACAAAGTCGGTATAATCTAAGAAATCAGGTTGCTGCATGCGGCTCACCACATTAGAATCGTCGCCAAAACAGCCGAGACTGACGATGCGGTTATTGCGCTTGAGATAGTCAAAGAGCCAGCGATTCCAGCGAGGTTTCATATAGAGGATCTGCGGATTGATCAGCTGCACCACATCGAAACCGCGCATGCGAGGAAGCAACATGGCCAACTCGAAGAGATAGATCAGCGAACCAATAGGATTCAAGAATCGACGATGCAGATCCACGTCACGCGGATAGTCCTTCCACCCGTCTCCATCGCTGATGAGCAGCACCTCATGACCGGCGCGACGCAAGGCTTCGCACAGGGTATGATGGACGTTGCTATATTCACCGAGGAGGAGAAGCTTCATTTAGTGAGGAGTAAGGAGTTAGGAGTGAGAAGTTAGGTCCTCGCAGCTCCTTGATAGAGTATATCAAACTGACGCGCGATGACCTCAGCGCTGTGATGCTCAACGACATACTGGTGACGCTGCTGACGGAGCGACTGGTCCTGGCGCTGAGTGCCGATGAGCGAGACGAAGGAGTAGAGGACATCGAGCAACTGTTGCTCATTGCCAGGATCGACGGTGATGCCACGGTTGTGAGCCAGCATCTTAGGGATCTCTCCTACCGAGGTGGCGATGACCGGGAGACCCGCGGCCAGCGCTTCGAGTACGGAAACTGGCTGATTCTCATAACGACTGAACATCACCAAGGCGTCATATCGAGCCAAAGACTGAGAGAGCTGCACGCTGTCTTGTGCGGGGAGGAAGGAAACGAGATCCTCAGCAGGATCAGCATGACCAGACAAACCGAGCTCGGCGGCGTAAGACATGAGCGAAGCCTTATCATTGCCCTCTCCGACGAAATCCATGTGCCAATCCTGACGCTCCTTTGCCAAAGCGGACAAGGCGCGAAGGATACCCGAGATGTTTTTCGAATCATCGCGCATCCAGGAGACGTGAACGAAGGAGGCTCGTTGTGCTGTCCTCTCCTCTCCGACCGTATTCTCTCCGACCGCGGATGTTTCTGCCAACGCCGGCATAGGCGACACCACATTGCCAACGCGAACATATCGGGGATTATCGAGCTGCCACTGCTTCATGGAGCGCTCCAGATTCAAGCTGACCGGACACACATAGGCCGCATCGCGCACCACCTTCCGCGTGAACCACAGATGCACACGACCCGACGGGAAAGAATCCTGGCGATGATAACGACTCCAATGCTCCGTAATTATATAAGGTATATGATGCACCTTGCTCAGCAGCCAAGGCAAGCCGGCAGCGCGCGTCAGCACATTGACGTGACAAAGGTCCGGTCGCTGCCCCTGCCAATAGTGTTTCTGAATATATCGATAGCCCTTGAAATTGCCTATAGCCAACCAGACGAGACGAAGAAGCCCCGTCAGCAGCGGAATCTCGCGATGAATCCTGGGGACGTATACAAGGACCTCCTGCGCTTCATTTGCCTCTATCTCGACATGCCACCCTCGGATCGCAGGATCGGTCTGCACCATGAGCACCGCCACATCATGCAACGTAGCCACGGCCTGCGCATGCTTTCGCACAAACACGCCATCGCCCGCCACCTTGCGATTGGGATACCAAGCCGAAGAGAAAAGAATTCGCATATTATTTACCTCTTTAGCCAACGCTCCGGATTGACCGCATTGGCATTCTGATAAATCCAGAAACGGAGCTCGGAGCGCTTACCATCCGGTTCGGTCTTGAGCGTACCCAAGGCCTGACGCGTGTTGACGCGCTGACCGACCTTCACGCTGACGTTGGCCAGATTCATATAGACAGAGCGGTACTGGCCATGCTGCACGATGATGGTCCACTCCTCGCTGGTAGAGAAGCAACCCTGCACGACGCCTTCATAGATGGCACAAGCGTGAGCTCCGACCTTACTGCTCAGGACGATGCTCGAATTGCCATTGCCCGCTGTATTATAATGATCGACAAACGCGAAGGTGGCGTCGACCGGATAAGGCAACTTACCCTTGTTGCTCGCAAAACTGCCCGTCAGACGCTTATAGCTCTCATCGACCGCATAGGTCCTCACGCTCGGAGACGAGGTCGACGAGGTCGACTTGCCGGCCGAACTGTTAGAAGAGGAAGTCTTGGTCGACGAGCTGTTGCTCTTGGTGTTCGACGCGGTATTCTTGCCTTGCTTCTCCGCCTTCTTGCGCGCCTCAGCCTCGGCTTTCTTACGAGCTTCTTCCTCGGCCTTGCGACGTGCTTCTTCGGCGCGACGAATCTCTTCCTGAATCATTCGCTCGATGGTCTTCTCCACATCGGCCATGCGCTTACGGTCCTGATCGAGAGCGGTTTGCAGTTCTTTATTTCGCTTCTGCAGATCTGCCACCTTCGCCTCCTGCTCCTGCTGCTTGCGGGTCAGTGCGGCACGCTCCTGATCCATCGTAGCCAGTTTCTGCTCATGCAGCTCGCGGGTCTTGGTCAGCTCGTCGGTCGCCTTCTCGGTAGCGACGCGCTGCTCCTGCAACTCGATGGCCTGCTGCTTGCGCCACTCGCTGTAGGTGCGAAGGTAGCGTACTCGGCGCATCGACTCAAGGAGATTGTTGGCCGAGAGGACGAAGGCGGCCTCCTGATAGCCAGAGCGCCATTTATAAAGGTGTCGCATAGCGGCGGCATATTTCTGCTGCTTGGCGGCGTAGTCACTCTTCAGCGACTTGATCTCCTGACGCAGCGAGTCTTCCTCCTGAGTGATGGCTTCGAGCTCATGCTGCTGGCTGACGATGAGCGCCTTACGCTTGTTGATCTCGTCCTGACGGATCTTGAGGTCGCGGTTCTGGCTACGTACCGACTGCGTATTGTCGCTGATCATCTGCTCGGTGTCCTTGATCTGCTTCTGCAACTCCTTCTGCTGCTTCTCGTATGCCTGTCGGCTCATCGGCTTCGTGGTCTTCTTTTTCGAAGTCGAGGCCTTTTTGGTCGGGGTCGAAGTCTTCTTAGTAGTTGTCGTCGACTTAGTTGTCGTCGTTTTCTTCGCCGCAGTAGTTGTTGTCTTCTTCGCTGGAGTAGTAGTAGTCTTCTTCGCCGGAGCAGGTTTCTTGGTGGTTTGCGTCGTAGTGGTTTTCTTCTTCTGTTGCGCCATAGACATCTCTACCGAACCTGCCATAAGCAGGGCCGATAACATGAAAATAACCAATGACTTAAACCAACTCATTCTCTGCATCACTTTGTAAAGTTCTTCAAGATCTCACCCAACTCCTGCAACGTCACACGACGGTAGGAAGCGTTCGGCTCAAAGTCGCGCCAAGTGCTCTCGCCAAGTGTCGGATTGGTGAACGACATTCCTGCCTGCAGCTCCTTCTTATCAGTGTTCGACGCCTTGATCAGCTCTGTGACAGGCAGATTCTTCTTGTCAACTTCCTGGAAGGTAGCATATTGCCAGACGGCCTTCTTGCCATCGGCCATGGTGAGCGATGTATTCATCAGCTGACCCAGCGAGTTGATAGTATACGCCAGATCGTAGTTCTTGCCTTTATAGACGCCCGTGGTGAGCGGATTATCGCCGGCGGCGTTGGTGGGGGTCGACCAGGTCAAGAGGCTGTAGTCCTTGCTGGTGGCCTGTCCCTTGCCCGGGATGAAGATGCGACCCAGCATCAGACACTCAAGCGCCTCCATCTCGTGACCCGCCAAAGCCTCCATCTGCGTGAGCTCGCCCAATGGGACCACGGCATAGACCTTATCGAACTTATCGACCAGGATGGCCGAATCGGCCGTCGCCTCGATGCGAGCTACCTCGAAGCCGAGCAACGGAGCGTTGACCAGCAGACACAGACGCTTGCCCGACTCCAAGCAGAACTTGCCGTTGAGCGAGTTACTTCCCATCGAGAGCTTGACCTTGCTCTGCAGGGCCTCATACTTAAAATTATTGGCGATAACCGTCTCAAAACGAGCGCGCTCAGGGTTCGGGCCCGTGAGGCTGCCGATGGCCTTCTTCTGGGTGGAACATGCACTCAGGAAGGCTACAAGAATTAATAGCAAAGAATAATATCTGATCTTCATCTTGAAATTATTTTAGAAGTTATAGGGAAGTTATAAGGAAGTGTAAAGGAAGTTATAAGGACGACACCTTGTTTCTTCGAATAATATAGGAAGTTTTTAACTACCGGACATTCGTCCTTATAACTTCCTTATAACTTCAATTTAACTTCCTTATAACTTCTGTTTCGGATCCGAAACTTGATTATTTTAAAATCCCAGCGCCTCGGCCGACTCAATCTTCTTCCTGATCGGCTCCGGCTCCTTGCAATCCGTGCACTCCAGCGCCTTCTTCCACAGCTCCACGGCTCCCTTGATATCGCCATTCTTGACCTTGATATCGCCGTAGTGATCATAGAGCGTGCAGACCTCGGTGTTATCCGGCTCGATATTCTCGAGGGCCTTCTGCTGATAGAAGTCGGCCAGCACATAGCTCTCCTCCAGATAGAGGATCCACGCGTAGGTGTCGAGGTAGGTAGCATTGTCAGGGTACTTCTGAATGACCTTCAGCGCCATCGACTCCGCACGTCCCAGGTCACGCTTTGCCTGCGAGAGATAATACGCGTAGTTGTTGAGTACCACGAAGTTATTCGGATTATACTTGAGCGACTTCTCATAGCACTCGTAGGCCTCATCGTCGAAGTGATCCAGGTGATAGAGGTCGCCGATATTACCCCAGAGCGTGCTGATCTGATTAGCGTCAGGCGGCGTCACATGATCGATGGCGAGGCGATACTGCTCGATGGCCTTATCGTTCTGCTCCTGCTGCACATACACCCACGCCTTGATCAGGTAAGGCGTCTGCATATCAGGGTGTTGTGCCAGCGCCTCATCACAGCGCGCAAGCATCTGATCCTTAGGCAACCACGAGGTGCTATAGTAGAGATAGCGCTCCCAATACTCCGGATTGGTCGGCTTCAGGTCCACGGCAAAGCGGATACACTCCGCCGCGATGCTGTCCTTGCGCTGCGTGTTGAACCACTCGGCTTGCAGCTCATAGAACTCCGGCGAACTCGGATGCTGCGCCGTCACCGTCGAGAAGAGCTCATCGACCTTATGGAACAACGCTATCGTATCGAGCGGCTCCACATCGGTTTGCCCCGCCTTGAGTCGCTCACGATAGATCGCGAACTTGCGATAAGTTCCCTTCAGATACTCGGTCATCACCGTGTTCTTGGTGTCGACGTCGAGATTCGCATTGACCAGCGCCTCGGCCACCAAGCTATCCGCCTGGGCCTGCTTACCGGTCATGCTATAGTAGTTGGCCTGAGCCACCCAGACGTAAGCGTTGTCAGGTTCGATGGCCGACGCCTCGTCGTAGGTTTTCTTGGCCTCCTCGATCTGCGCGTTCTGCATCTGCAAGTCGCCGAGCTTGATGCGGTGCTGCACGTTATATGGGTAGCGCTCGATGAGCTTGCGATACTCCGCGAAGCCCTCCTCGGCGCGACCCGCCTTCTGGAGGATGAAGAACTTATACTCGGTCAGCGGCGAACTTACGCCCTCGAGTTCCTCGAGCTTATTGAGCGTGCGAAGACACAGGTCGACGCTATCCAGACGCATGTAGAGGTCCGACAACGAATAGAGCGGCTCGCTCTTATCGGGGTGCTGACGCGCCAGACGCTCGTAGATCTCACGGGCATCATCTGCACGCTTCAGGGCCATCATCAGGTCGGCATGAGCGCTGTTGTACCAGAAGTTAATCGAGTCGATCGAGGTGGCGCGACTGATATTGATCACCGCACCCACCGCATTATTCTGCTGGCGATACTGATTGCTCAGGAAGTAGAGCGCCGCGGCCAATCCCGGCGCCTCCTTGCTGCTCGGGGTCTTACCCAACGGACGCGTATCTTCCTCATCGACAGGCGCATTGATCTTTATGCCCACCTCATAGCCGCGTGACTGAAGCGCCGAGTCATAGAAATCAACGACTGCCTCCATCAGCGTCAGCGCCGAGTCGGGGCGATGGCACTGCTCCTGCGTGATGGCCAGGAAATAGAGCGAATCGAAATACTGCTGCTCATCCATGGTCAAGACGGGCTGCGGCACGGTCACCTCTACCTTCTTCTTCTTGGCAAGAAGGGTAGCGGGCAACAGGGTCAGGGCGACGAGCAGTATGATCAGATATCTTTGCATGTTCCGATAATATGTAGTCATTCGAAATATTTCCGCTGCGCGATGCTGAAAAACTATAAAAACGAATAAAAACTATAAAAACAATATTTGAGTTTTTCTCGCTAGCGCGGTGCTGAAATACGATAAATATAAAAATACGTTTTTATAGTTTTTATCAGTTTTTATAGTTTTTCAGCACCACGCAGTGATAAAGAATTTTCTTTTAGAAAGTAAACCACCTCCTGAGCCATGCGCTCATAAGCCTTCTCACTCGGATGCAGATGATCCCCCGAGTCATACCCCTGAGCGAACGCCGCAGGGTGTGTAGAGTCACACACCGCCTGATCGAAGTCGATGCACCCGTCGAAGAGCGGGCTCTCACGCAGCCACGCGTTGAGCTGGCCACGCATCTCGTCACGCTCCAGGTTGTAGGTGCGCCACCCCTCGATAGGCAGCAGCGTGCCGCTCCAGACGCGGAGTCCTAACTCTCGCGCATGAGCCACATAGAGCTCCGAGATACCCTTCTTCAGCTCCTCCACCGTAGGCATGTCGCTCCAAGGGCGGAAGACGTTGACCTCGCGGCCCACAGGGTGAATGATGTCGTTGATGCCGTGCTGCAAGATGACCGCCCACGCCCCCGCCACATTCAGCTCGATAGGGAAACGCGTCGCACCCTTGAGGCCGTACGCCTGATAGGTGATGCAGTCATACTGACGGAGGATGCGCGTACCGCTCACCGCGCGGCGGATCACGGAGATATTGCGCACCCCCTGTTCCCAGAGCTGCAGCGCCAGATAATCCGGCCAGCTCTGCGCGGTGATCGAGTCGCCGTAGCACACCAGGGCGCGGTTCTGCTCCTCGGTGAGGATATCGATGGTGTTGAGGAAATAGAACCAGTTGGTGTTCCGTGTCAGGTCGAGCGGCAGCTCCTGCTGAGCGGCGAAGTCGCCATAGCTGTACTTGCCCTTCGAGAGCGGGCCCGTGATGAGCGTACCGGCATTCATCTGCGTGAATTCACCCAGATAGATGCTCACCTCCACCATCTCTCCCGCGGTGATATCGAGGGTCAATGCGTCGCTCTCCACCTCCGTCCCCGGAGCCATGGTCACGCTCTCCTTGCCCCCGAAAAGTACTTGCAGCGCCTGATAAGGCCTCGCCTTCTGCTTGGCCACATAGACGCGGGTCAACGTCACAGGCTCAGTGCCCGTGAGATTAGAAAAACGAAGACGCAAAGCGGCGCCACTGAAGCACATCTTCACCGGATAGCGCAGCGTCAGGTCCTTGGCCCACACAGCCTCCTTACGGTCGGTGATCGATGTAGCATTGCCCCAGCATGCCACCCATTTATTATATTTTGTCATTTTATGCTTATATTAAAACGGCGCAAATATACAAAATTTCGACCGAAAATCCAAATTTCTTTGGAAAATCCGCAGAAAAATCCTATCTTTGCAGCCAAATAGTAAACATTTTCGCCAATGCAAGCCAATAAATATTACGTCGTCTGGAAGGGTTACGCCCCGGGTGTCTATGACTCATGGGAGGAGGCCGAGATACAGGTCTCTGGCTATCCCGATGCCTCTTATCGTGCGTTCAAGTCACAGGAAGCAGCAGTAGAAGCATGGCGCGAAGGGTTCGACAAGGAGGGCCTGCTGCAGGAGATCTCGAAGGAGATGGCAAGGCTCAATAAGGAGGGTACTGTGATAGAGTACAAAGAGGGCAAAGAAGAAGAAGGGTCAAGGGACGAGGATAGCGAGAAAACTCCGAAACCAGCCGCGAAAACCGCCCCGAAAAAAGCGAAGCCTGTGCTCGATCCGACCACTCCTCCACCCTACATAGTAGAGTCCATCGCCGTCGACGCAGCATGCAGCGGCAACCCGGGTCCGATGGAGTATCGCGGTGTCTATATCAAGACCGGCCAAGTCCTTTTCAAGGTCGGCCCTATGGAGCAGGGAACCAACAACATAGGCGAGTTTTTGGCGATCGTCCACGGCATGGCGATGCTCGAGAAACAAGGCCTCCGCATGCCCATCTACAGCGACTCGGTCAATGCGCAGATCTGGGTGCGCCAGGGCTTCTGCAAGACCACGCTCCAGGAGAACGAAGTCAACGCTCCGATCTTCGACCTCATCCGCCGCGCCGAGACGTGGCTCCGTACACACTCCTTCCGCGTCCCGATCTACAAGTGGGAGACGAAACAGTGGGGAGAGATCCCTGCGGATTTCGGAAGAAAGTAACACCCGAAATCCTGGCATCTGATTTTGCTTGCAGGATTCGCACACACGGATTCAGGGCGTCCGATCCTGCACGACGGATTCGCACACACGAAATCGCGGCGTCCGATCCTGCATGACGGAAGGGTTCGCCCGAATCCTTTCGATACCTTCACGCTTGCAAGAAGGGTTCCCCGAGATTCGGGCGAACCCTTCTTTTTTGTACGAAGTCACAGCGGCTCCCCGAAGTATTCCTTCAAGAGATTGAGCTGCGTCTCGGTGAAATATCTCTGCCGCGTGCAGTAATCCGTGCGCTGCAGTGCTTCGCGTAGGGGTGGGTCACCACCGATCCAGCGGCGCAGCTTGCGCGACGCGGTGTCGTAGCTGTCGTCGGGGAAGTATAGCATGGCCACCTGGAACTTGGTGTAGCGCGGTTCAGGCGCTGGCTTGCGAAATCGTGGGTAGTTTTTGTGTCTCATTTTTATACATATCACTGAAATCCTTACACCCCTCCGGCAACTCATGCCTCACGAGCGCCACCCCCACCGCATTGGCCACCTTGGCGAGCTCCGCGAAGAGCCGCTCACCCGCCTGATCGCGGTCGGGATAGATATGCAGCGCGGAGTGCGGGGCATAGTGCCGGAGTATCTCCACCACATCGGGCGTGAGCAGCGTGGCGCTGGGTACGGCGATGGCTTTGTGTCCGGCCGAGAGGAGGGCCATGCAGTCAGACGGGCCCTCGGCGATGTAGAGGTCTTCGCCGTCGCGCAAGAGCTTCAGCACGGGGAGGTTATAGATGTATACTTTGGCGCCGCGGGGGAATTGGAAGCGAGGAGACCCACCCCCCTTACCCCCTCCCATTATATAGGGAGGGGGAGTGATTAGTGTCCCTTCGCCAAGGTAGCGGGCTTGGACGCTGAGCAGCTTGCCGTCGATGTCGAAGTAAGGGATCAAGAGCGACGGGGCGTTGAATACTGTGCAGTAGCGATCGGTGCTCGTGGGCATGGGGCGCGAGATGCTCGAGAGCCTGAGCCAGCGCACCACGGCGGGGTGGATGTGGCGCTCGGCGAAGAGGAAGCGCTGCGCCTCGGGGGTGAGCACGGGGGGAGAGATTAATTGTGACAAAGTCACAATGTCTAATGAGGAATGAGGAGGTTGGTTCAATGAGGAATGAGGAGTGAGGAATGAGGAGTATGGTGTCCCCGCGAGCCAATTACACGCCTCGCAGAACGTCTTGCCCAGTACCTTCATGACGAGATCTATCGTCCCCGCCCTCGCCCCGCAGCTGTAGCACTTGCACACGTTACGCTTCACATCGATATACATCGACGGGTGCTTGTCGGCATGAAACATACACGTCATGCGGTGGCGGTGCACCTCGAGCCCCAGGCGCTGTACGACCCCCTCGATGGGGAGGTCGCGCAGCTTTTGTAATTCTTCCTTAGTCATTCTTCGCGTGCTTCGCCAGATACTCCGCCGTCTTCCGATACGTCCGCGTCTTCTCATCGTACGTGATGTACTTGCGATAAGTCCACACATCGAGCTGGTGCGCACACGCCACGGGCTTGTCGAGCGAAGAGCGCAGGTTCTCGAGCTGCGCCTGGCAGAAAGCGTCGGGCAGCATGTCGAGCATGTTGGCAGGGCCATACTTGCGCACGTCGGCGCTCTCCACGTTGCGGCTCTTCTTCATCTGATTGACGAAGACCGCCACCTTGCTCCAGAGGTCGTAGTAGAGGCTCCACTCCACGAAGGCCGCGATCTCAGGCGTCCAGCGGTAACCCTCGGCCACATAGAGCACACAGCCCTTCATCCACGCTATCATGAGCGAGCGGTGGGCAAATGACTCGAAGATGTCATCGTCCGAGAGGTCGGCCACCTCGTCGAGCGCCGTGCTCAGTCGGCCGATGAGGTTACCCAGATTGGGCACCGTGATCTCGCCACGTGCCGTGCGTAGGCGCACCAGATACTCCTCAAGGCGCTTCTGATAGGCCTCGTCATAATCACCCTGCTGCGGGATGCCCTGCTTCCTGGCCGAGGGCTTCTGGATGTAGCTGATGCCGATGCGGCCGAGGGTGCCGTCGATGAGACAGTCCTTGAAGAAGGCGCGCGCCTTCTCCTCCACGCACGAGAAGTTGAACTTCCAGCGCAGGTGCGGATTGCCCGTGATGCCATCCACCGTGGCGCGCTGTGCACCATAGCGTTTGTTGTCGAAGTTGAGTCGGATGACCTTCGTAACCTTCTTATGCCCGCCGCAGCACTGGTCGAGCAGGTCGATCTCGGCCATCTGGGTGTAGAGCGACGCGTTGTCTTCGCGCTCAGCATCCATGAGGAGCTGGATCAAAGCAGGGTTGGTCATATCGGGTTCCGGCATAAGGATGGCGGCGTCGTTCGGGCGGTCGGGCTTGTCTTTGTTAGCTCCCTTGCTCTTGCACTCGCGCTGCCACTCCAGCAGCTTGCGTCGGCTCTCCAAGTCATGCTCGCGCAGGGAGGCGGCTATCGTCTCAATCATCGGGTCGATATAGCCCTTGCCGATGCCTGAGACAGCCACACAGCCCTCCATGGCGCAGCAAGGCTCGTGCAAAACGTTGTCTACGTATCGGAAACTCACATTTTTCATCTGTGCCACCGCTGGCGGAAAGAGGGCGTTGGCAGCGGCTGGGCGCATGTAAACGGGCACTTTAGAGATGGTCTGCCGCACAAAACCGGGCAATGACCGGGGCATCGGAGGCGCACTGAGCGACGTGATGTTGTATTTGTTCTTGTTCATAACTCATTGATTTTGTTCTTGTTGAATGCCTTTGAGGATTTGATTGATCCTTGCCAATCTCAGTTACTCAGTTACTCAGTTCAAAAAACGAAGGGGGGTATGGTGTCGGCCTTCCGTCGGTCGCTGAGTGATTATTTATTTCTTAACTTATTGATATATAAATATATATATAAATATATAATAATATATAATAGTATAAGAGAGAGTATGGGGGTACTTAGTTTAGCGAACTGAGTAACTGTGTAACTGAGAGGGTTGTGTGGTGTGGGGGAAAAGTCCCCCTTTAAGGGGGATTTAGAGGGTCTCCTTGAAGCACACGCCTCGTCTCTCCGCATCATAAAACATGGCGTCGAGCTGGCAGCGGAACTCTTCCTCAGAGGCAATCTCCATAGGCAGGCTGATCTCTACCTTATAGACCATGCCCATAGGGGTGCGCATGAGCTTGCCGTGGCTACTCTTGCCGAGCGTGATGTAACGCACGCGTGGCTCTGGGTTCGGCACCTGCTCGGTGACTACTACGTCATGATCTGACGTGATGGTGAGGCGGAACTCGCCGCCTACTGGAACTACCTTGACTGGAAGGTTGTGGGTGTGGGTGTAAGTTTTCATTTTTTAAAGGGTTGTTAAGGGTTAATAAGGGGAGTGAAAAGGGAGTGAAAGGGACGTTAGTATCGGTTACGTGATAGGTACTGATTGGGACAGCATTGCTTCGATTGGGACAGCATTACTAACGTCCCTTTCACTCCCCTTTCACTCCTCTTTCACTCCTCTTATCTACTTTTAATTAAAACATATAAAACAGAATGTCGTTGTAAATACGTCCCTGGTAGCTGCGGGTGAAGAACACGAGCTCGCCCGTGATGCTGTCGCCCACCTTGCACTCCAGCTCCTCGAATCGAGCCACGCTGAGGTCTACGAGCTTCACCATGAGGTGCTGCTCACGCCCCGGTGTGCCGTCGGCCTGCACGGGGTCATTCCATCCGAGGACGATCTCCTGGCGGCGCCATGTGTTACCTGTTGTCTTGCTGGTGCCCCCATCTGCTGGGTTGATCACCTTGATTGTTGCGTTGATCTGCATAATAGTAAAAAAATTAAGTGACCCACCCCAGCCCTCCCTCGTAGGGAGGGGGCTGCACCTCCTACGCGTCAGGAGTTACATTTCTCTACCCGGGATGAGACCCCCTCCCTACGAGGGAGGGCCGGGGAGGGTCCGGTTCATGTCTTTTTGTTTGACGCTGCAAAGATAGGGCAAAAAAAAAGACCACAGAAGATTTTTTCTGAGGCCGCGGACATCGGGGAAATAAAAAGAAACGAAAGGCAACGAAAGGAAATTTTGGGGAAATGGGCGGGCGACATTGCGGGGCGAATTAGCGCTTCGGATCGACGATCTGGGTGTTCCAGTTACGCACGCCCGTAGTGATGAGGCGGGCGTTGTGGAGCACGAGCCAGAGGGTCTTGTGATTGGCGCCTGCGGTGATCTTGCCGTCGCGGACATACTTGTTGGTCAGCGTGATGAGCTGTTTCGAATCGAGGCCCTGGATGCGGTCGAAGTACTCACGCGCGCACGTTGCGTCATTATTAAATATCGGGGTGAGGAGATTGACCACCTTCTGGTCGGCCTCGCTGAGCAGCTGCTCGAGCTTGACGAGGAGCTCGTCGTCGGAGGTGTCGAGGATGCGCTGGTCGTCGTCGCTGAGCTTCACCTGAGCGAGCTGCAGGAGCTCCTGCACGGCATGGCGGACGGCGCGGCGGGTGCCGACGTCTTTGCTGCGGTTGCGCGCCACATAGCTCATGAGCAGGGCCACGAGGCGGCGAGCGAAGACGGTGTCGTCGAGCTCATCTTCCTCCTCGGGGGTCAGCGGCAGGATGGGCATGCCGGCGTCGAGGTAGAGGGTCAGGTCGTCGAAATATTCGGGCTCGGGTGTCGTGGGGTAGAGCGCTGCCCATACGTCGCGGATGTGGTCGAGGGCGTCGCGCTGCACGCTGACCAGCTGGCGGTCAGACGTCGCCTTGCTGGCGTCGGCCTGCGTGATGAGGATGTGGCGCACCTCGGGCTCCTCGAAGTCGTCGGTGAGTTTACGCAACTGATCATTTTTGAGTGACTGGAGCGACTGCAGCGTAGTGCAGCGGCTCAGGAAGGAGAAACGTTCTTTCTTCTGCATGAGTTTTTAGTTATTTATTGATTAGTAAAAGTGATTATATAGACACGAAAAAAAAGTAGCGACACTTGCGTGTCGCCACTAGGGTGAGTGAGCCTGGAGGGCTCTATCTGAGTAACCGGGGACGAAATCTCCGGATAGTGCAGGCTATGCAGAAATTCTTGTCTTCCGGTCGATGTATTGTGAGAACATCCAGTTAGTTGAATCTTCGGTAAGAGGAAGTTCTATATTTTCAAGTTTTGACACCGCAAGCAGATTATTGCTGTATCGGTTCAGATAGTTGATACCTTGCTCGGTGGTGATACTCTTATCATCTGCCAAGCCTTTAATCAAGTCCTCAAAGAAGGCATACTCCTTTTCGGTATAAAGAGCCTTAACCGCCCGCAGTTTGTTTTCAGAGTAACGGAAGACTGTGCGAGTGCCGTCCATGAGGATTATGCCCACGCTCAACTGCTCGTTGATCTCAGGACGGATCACGGCATAAACGATACTGTATTTCAGATTATTCATGATTCAAATTTTCGTTTAAGCATTCAATGAAATTTTCCCATATAGCAGTCGTCCAGCTCTCAGTGAACAATTCGTCCAGCTTTGTCTGAATGATGCTGAGCGGTATTCTCCATTGCTCAGGGATATCAGCAATTATTTCTTCTACCATCTTCCTGCTCCGTTCGAGGCTCTCAAAAAAATAGGCTTGGAGCATTGGCAATAATGACATCACTTCGTCTTGCGATTTTGATTGAGTCAAATGGGCAAAGATGTCGGCAGAAAGAATAGAATCTGTGCTTGTAAGTTGAGATAAGGGATATTCGAAGGTTGCTGTATTGAGGATGCAGCCGTTATCGATAGGCACTAAACGCTCATTCTGAATGTCGTACATCAAGTTAGCATTGTTGGCATTTCTGTCTTCATTAGCCATCCAGAAGTCGAATAACGCAATTTTCAAAAGCTGAATCAGCATATCATCAGTTGCAGGCACTCTATGACAGGATGTAGGGGTGATATCGACAACCCCTTGCAAGAATTCACTACCGATACATGGCAACGAGAAATAATGAGGCGAAACATTGTCTGGCACATGAGCTCTCTTTACTGAGACGAAATCGACCTTAGGACATCCAAGGAGCCAACCCACTGAAAGTTTGGCACCCACCAACTCACACACTAATTTATAGGCGCTGCCAGAAGAGCGGGAGTACTTACACACTCGCGTCTTCTGATCAGAGCAATCCACCAGCACCGGTTCCTCGCCTGTGCTGTATTGATGTTTGATAGGTCGTATGCTCGAATAGTATTCCATGTCAATCTGCGCGATAAAAGATGCTAACTTCCATCATATCTATTTCCGCCGCAAAGATGATGATTTTCCCCGACATCTCCAAATAAAAGATGTATTTTCGGCTGAAAAATTTTTTTATTTCAAAATAAAACATCATCTTTGCAGCTGAAAAATAAAAAAGACGAGCGATGAAGATCATTTGCGTGGGCATGAATTATGCCAAACATAACGAGGAGTTGAAGCACACTCTGGCTCAGGTGCAGGGTGTGAGTGCGGGTGTGCAGCAGTTGGAGAGCGCACCGACCCTCTTCTTGAAACCGGAGACGGCGCTGACGCGTGAAGACTGGCCATTCTTCGTGCCTGACTGGAGCGAACAGGTGGAGTATGAGACGGAGATTGTGGTGAGGATCAACCACCTGGGCAAGAGCATCCCGGAACGCTTCGCACACCGTTATTATGACGAGGTGACGCTGGGCATTGACTTCACCGCTCGTGACATACAGAAGCAACTCAGCCAGAAAGGATTACCTTGGGAAATTGCGAAGGGTTTTGACGGGGCTTCGTACGTCGGAAAATGGGTGAAACTGGATGATCTGAAGAAGGATAAAAATTCGAAGCAGAGCCCGATTCAGGACCTGCACTTCGAGATGCAGCTCAATGGTGAGACGCGCCAGCAAGGATGGTCGGGCGACATGCTCCACACCGTCGACCAGATCATCAGCTACGCCAGTCAGTTCTACCTGCTCAAGACGGGCGACCTGATCTTTACCGGAACACCCGCCGGTGTGGGACGCGTGCAGGAGGGCGACCTGATCACCGCCAGCCTTGAGGGCATCCCAGTGCTCGAATGCCGCTGCAAATAACGCCTACCGCTACTTATTACGCATACGTATATTACACGCACAAACAATAAAATAAGTCTCCATGCGTTTTATATAGCATGAGACTACGCCATTTTCTTTTTTCCACTGCCCTATTACTTGCTGCACAGACGGCCAACGCCGCCTCGTACGGCAGGCATGACTTTGCAGATACGTCTGCCTTGTCAGAAGGATTGTGGGTCAAGGTGGCTGCAGATGGCGATAAGAACCGCATTCTTCAGATCAGCTATGGCCAGTTGCGCGACATGGGTTTTGCACATCCAGAGCATGTAAAGGTCTATGGCTACGGCGGTCATGTACTGTCGGAAAACATTGACGAGGTGGAATATGACGACCTGCCACTGGCGCCTATGGTGCACGATGCAGCGCAGAAACGTCTGCTCTTTGCGGCCCATGGCATGGTGAAATGGTCAGCTGTGGGAAATCGATACCATCACCGCCGGAATGTGTATGAGACACAAGGCTACTATTTCCTGCACGAGACGGAGGAGGCGACACCCCCATCGGACAGTATCTTATACAATCACCCCCTCACCCTCCTGCACGAAGAAGAGCTCGTCAACATCGGTCAGTCGGGCCGTGAGAAATACGGTGAGTCGTTTGTGAGCAACAAGAAGCAGACCTTCAAGCTGGGCACACTCGGCGCGGGTGACTTCGACCTGAGAATCAATGCCATCACGAAAGCAGATGCCCCAACCTCATACACCGTACTGGTCAATGGCGCAGAAATGGGCAAGATCAGCGTATCGGCCACCACTGGGGCTTATAGCTTTGCCTCGGAGGGTTGGTTCGATGAGACCATCCACCTTGACACTGAGAGCGAGCTGGAAGTGACGCTGCAATACGAAGCAGGAAGCGCGAAGGTAGATTTGGCCCGTCTCAACTACATCGAGGCGGTGGGAAACTGGGCTACCGACGCGCCTGGCTACACACAGATAACCCTCGAGAAGGCGCTCGAGATGAAGGACCACCAGTTTGCGACGGTCAAGGTGATAGGCCGAGTCGAGAATCAGGACCTGCACGCCCTGCCCCACTGCGACATGCTCATAGTCACCGCCCCAGCTTACCTCAGCGAGGCCAACCGACTGGCAGAGTATCGACGCAGCCATGACGGACTCAGCGTGACGGTGCTGACCCCAGAGAAGATCTACAACGAGTTCTCATCGGGCGGGCAAGATCCGACAGCCATCCGTCTGCTGACCAAGAAGTTGCAGCCTCGGTATCTGTTGCTCATTGGCAAGGGTCACTATGACAACCAGAAGATTGACCGACAGTACTTCCTGCCGAGTTACGAAACCGATTATTCATTGGCAGAGACCTCCTCTTGTGTCTGCGACGACTATTTCGGATTCATCGACGATGGCGAGGGTGGCAAGACCGACAGCAATGGTCGCTACCTGATCAACGACGAGACGCTCGATGTGGGTGTGGGTCGCCTGCCGGTCAGCACGGTACAGGAGGCCAAAGAGGCCGTCGACAAGATCATCGCCTATAGCAACAACCGCTATCAGGGCGACTGGAAGAGCCGACTCTGCTTCTTGAGCGACGATGATAAGCCGGGCGACTCGTTCAACGCTCACGTGCGCCACAACGATCAGTTGGTCAGCAGGTTAGAGCAGGCGGGGCACAAGGGATATGCCATGCAGAAGATCTATCTGCCGGCTTACAGACAGACAAGTTCCGCCTCGGGCACCGACTATCCTGACGCGAAGAAGGAATTCCTTGAGAGCCTGAAACAGGGCGTGCTGATGGTCAATTATGCGGGGCATGGCAATACGTCGGCCCTCACCAACGAGAACCTGATGACGTCGGCTATGGCCTCACAGCTCAGCATGCGCTACCTGCCCGTGTGGGTGACCGCATCGTGCGACGTAGGGCGATGGGACAATGACGAGCAGTCGTTGGGCGAGCGACTTACGCTCAATCCGAACGGCGGAGCCATAGCCATGCTCACCACCGTCCGCGTGGTCTATGCGCATCAGAATCTCATACTTAACCAGGCGATCATAGACAATCTCTTCAATCGCTTTGAAGATGGGACACGCTACCGCCTGGGCGATGTGCTTAAAGCCGCTAAACGCTCGTTAGGGCGAGATTATAACAAGCTCAATTTCTGCCTATTGGGTGACCCTTCGCTCACGATGACCTATCCGGAGCATCAGATTGCGGTGACGGAGGTCAATGGGAAGTCGGTCAATGCCACATCGGATATGATAGACCTGCACGTGCTTGAAACCGTCACGATGAAAGGCGTCGTCTACAAGACGGGTAGCCAGACGGAGATTGACTCGACCTTCAATGGCATCATCTTCCCGACCCTATATGATGCGCTCGACACGTTGACCGCCGACAAGGGGTATATACAACCTGAGGCCGATCCTTATAGATTCACGACCCGCACACGCAAGGCCTTTTCGGGCCGAGGCGAGATCAGGAACGGTCAGTTTGAGTTCAGCTTCATGGTGCCTCAGGACATCGCGTATAGCCACAAGCCGGGCCTGGCCACCCTCTATGCGTGCAGCAACGATTGGGCCGAAGCACAAGGCTACTTCGATAAGTATCAGCTCACGGGAGGTCAGGAGATAACCCGAACCGACACCGTGGGACCTGTCATCGACCGGCTTTTCCTCAACGATATGCTGTTCAGCGAGGGGGCCGTGGTCAACAGCACACCTTATTTCTATGCTGAGGTGACCGACGAGAGCGGATTCAACACCACGGGCAATGGCATCGGGCATGACATGGTGCTCACGCTGAAGTGCACGAGCAATCCGCTGCTGAGCGTCAAGCAATACATCCTCAACAACTATTTCTCGACCTTTACCGGACGCTTCAACGCGGGCAATGTGCAGTATAGTATTCCGGCGCTCGAGGATGGCGACTACGAAGCTTACTTCACCGTGTGGGACGTCTTCAACAACGCCAGCCGAAAGGTCTTCCATTTCACCGTCGCCAAGGGCAAGTCTCCTTCTGCCGTGGCGGTGCAGGCCTATCCGAGTCCGGCCAAGAGTGGCGAGCCGCTGACCTTCCGCGTCTTGCACAACCGACCGGAGTCGCAGACAGAAATGCATCTCGAGGTGTTCAACGCGCTGGGGCATCTGGTATATAAGACGGAGATCAAGACCAACCAGGCCCCGAAGTTCTATGCGCTGGACCTTGACAAGCCGACCATTGCTAACACCTCTATCCTGGCCGATGAGACGCCGAACTTCATGGGCAGTTCAAGCGTGGTATGGTCTACTCCGAACCTCGGAGCCGGATTCTATGTCTACCGTATTGTGCTGACTTCTAACGGCAGTCAGAAGATTTCAGATAGTAAGATACTGATTATTGACAACAAATAATATGAAAAAAATATTCATCCTCAGCCTTGCTTTGGCCATAACGGCTTCGGCAATGGCACAAGACGAAACCGCGTCGGAGGTGAGCAAGTACAATCCGCTCAACCCGGCCATGATGTCACTCAGCATCGCTCCTGATGCTCGTGGCGGCGCGATGGGCGATGTAGGTGCAGCGACCGAACCTGACGAGGTCAGCCAGTACTGGAACCCAGCCAAATACGCCTTTGCCTATAGCCGCAGCGGCATATCGCTCAACTATACGCCTTGGCTCCGCAAGATCACCACGGGCATCAACATCATGAATGCCGCCGGCTACTATAAGTTCGGCTATGATGATAACCAGGCGGTCTCAGCCTCTCTCACCTATTTCAGCTTAGGCGAAGTCACCGTGATCAATCAGGAAGGCGCCGAGCTGCAGGTCATCAACCCGATGGAGATGGCTTTTGACGTGGGTTACTCACGTATGCTGAGTCCTAACTTCTCGATGGGCGTTGTTTTCCGCTATCTGCATTCTGCAATGACCTACACCGACTCGGACAACAAGCCGAGCAACACCTTTTCCGCCGACATTGCCGCATATTATGAGGCCTATCCGCAGATCGGTTACAATGAGTGCAAGTGGGCATGGGGTCTCAATGTCTCGAACGTGGGTGGCAAGGTAAGCTACGATGGTGGTACGACCAGCCAGTTCCTCCCTGCACGTATGCGACTTGGCACATCGTTCACATTGCCGCTCGATGACTATAATCTGCTCTCTATCAGTGCCGATGCAGATAAATATCTCATCCCGGCCACCCCGAAGCGAGGCAACTTTGCGTCGGACGAAGAGTATCAGAAGGCGCTCAAGGAGCATTATGACATGAACGGTTTCACCGGCGTCTTCAAGTCATTCAGCGACGCACCACGAGGAGCCGCAGAAGAGCTTGAGGAGATCAACTGGGGCATCGGTGCAGAGTATACCTACGACCGACGCTTCTTCCTCCGTGCCGGCTATCATCACGAGCATGAGAACAAGGGCGGTCGCAAATACTTCACCTTCGGCGCAGGTATTGCCCTCAACGTATTCCACATTGACGCCAGCTACGTGATGAGCAGCCAGCAGACCTCGGCGCTTGACCAGACACTGCGTTTCACCCTCGGCTTCGACCTGGAGGGGCTTCGCGACATGATGGGCAAACGGAGGTAACCCCGTAATTTGTAATTAGTAATTTGTAATTAGTTTTCATGAACTACCTCGATATCATCCCCCGCATGATGTCTGCTGAGCAGATATCGGCAGCTAAAGCTTTTATTGACGAGCATCAGAACTTCGTCATCTCTGCGCACATGTCACCTGACGGAGACGCCTTAGGTTCGGCCCTCGCCATGCAGCACTATCTCCGCGCCAAGGGCAAGAAGGCCACCATCGTTTTTAATGACGCGCCAGGAGAGAATCTCTCGTTCATCCCAAGAGAAGGCTGTGACATTCTAGTCTTTGACAATCAGAACAATAACAGCATTCCTTCGCAGAAAGAGGAAGTCATCAAGGCCATCGACGAGAGCGATGCTATGGTCTGCGTCGACTTCAATACACCGTCCCGTTTAGGCAACATGAAGGACGTCTTCATGAATCACCAGGCTCCTAAGCTGCTGCTTGATCACCACCTTGATCCTGCGGTCGAGAACTTCGACATTATCGTATCCGAGCCTGCTCAATGTGCCGCCTGTGAGGTTGTCTTCCGATTCATTATCGAAATGGGCGACGAGCCGTTGATTGACAAGCAATTGGCCACCACACTCTTCTGCGGCATCATGACCGACACTGGCTGGTTCGTCTTCAACTCTGATCGTCCGGAGATTCACCTGATCATGGCCCGACTGATGCAGGAAGGCGTCAACCGTGAGCAGATCATCAAAGACTCACACCTCACCCTGGAGCGCCGCGTCCGCGTGCAGGGTTATCTGATGAGCAAGAATCTCAAGACCGACTACCAGCATCACGCGGCATATTTCTCACTCTCTCAGGCAGAGATCAAGCGATTCGGACACCAGAAAGGCGATACCGAGGGCGTGGTCAATATTCCGCTCGACATTGAGGGAATCAACGTCTCGGCCTTCTTCCGTGAGGAGAAGAAAGTCATCAAGGTCAGCCTCCGTTCGAAGGGAGAATATCCGGTCAATCTGATTGCCGAAAAGTTCTTCAACGGAGGTGGTCATCGCAACGCTGCAGGCGGAGAATTCTACGGCAGTTTGGCACAGGCAGAAGCCATTTTTGTTAAAGTGCTCCCGCTTTTCGATAAATATATTTAATATTTAGGCTCCAAATTTTGCCATGTGACTCTTTTTTCTTATTTTTGCGCGTTATTATAATGTAAAAAATGAAAAAACTATCACTTTTCGCCATTTCACTCCTGTCGATGTTCATCTCTGTAACATCATGCAGCGACACCGAATCTTACGCTGACCTCGTCAGTAATGAAGAGGGTTATATCAAGGACTTCAAGGAATATGCCGGCATTGATGCTATTGAAATCGATGAAGACATCCTTAACGACTGGACAACCAAGGTTCTTATTGATAGCATTGACCCAGGCTCATTAGTTAAAAAGGACCAGTGGTATATGGTCACTGAAGGCGATTTCAAGCGTCTCTATTTCCGCATCAAGGACTTCGGCGACCGTCAGTCAGGTGCTTCGTTCTATAAGAATAAGATCAGCGTGGGTAGTTATGTGCTTGTACGCTACGAGGATTGTTATCTGCTCAACAACTTTGAAGGATTTGATGACAAGGTAGCGGCCGACAACCTCAATCCATATAGTTTCCAGATGATCTACAACTGGAACACCAGTTACTATGCTTCCACTTACTATTCTTATCAGTATGGTGGTAGCACTTCGCAGTATACCTGCACCAGTGGCGGTCTGGCCTTCCCTGTCCGCTTCATGTGGTTCGGTGGCGAAGCAGAGCTGATTGTTCCGTTCTCGCTGGTTCCTTCCGAGTTCGCGAGCAACTATTATACGCTCTATTACGGCACGGTGCGATATACCAAGCCAAGTTATATTCCAGAATAAATATTCATTGTTAACTGTTAACTGTCAACTGTTAACTGTTCACTGTTAATTAATCTCTCCCAATATGTCACTTATCAAGTCAATCTCAGGTATTCGTGGCACCATCGGCGGCAAAGTCGGTGAAGGTCTCAATCCACTCGATATCGTTAAGTTCACCGCGGCTTATGCCACCGTGATCCGTCGTCACAACCCAGCAGCCAAGCGCATCGTCGTTGGCCGCGACGCCCGCCTCTCTGGCGAGATGCTCTTCCAGTGTGTCTCTGGTACGCTCATCGGCATGGGCTTCGATGTGATCAACATCGGCCTGGCTACCACTCCTACCACCGAGATCGCAGTCACTGCTGAGAAGGCTGACGGCGGTATCATCCTCACCGCTTCGCACAACCCTATCCAGTGGAATGCTTTGAAGCTCCTCAACAACGAGGGTGAATTCTTCGACAAGGCTACCGGCGAGGAGGTACTCCAGATTGCCGAGGCTGAGGACTTCGACTTCCCAGCCATCACTCCTAAGACCTATACGGGCAATGAGTCACAGACCGAGTCAGATCCTAACTACGAGGGCAACCCTATCGGCAAGATCACCGAGAAGGACTATACCGACTACCATATCCAGCAGGTGCTCGACCTCAAGCTCGTCGATGCAGAGGCTGTTAAGAAGGCCGGCTTCCGCGTGGTTTGCGACTGTATCAACTCTATCGGTGGTGTGATCATCCCTAAGCTGCTCCGCACCATGGGCGTAGAGGTCGTTGAACTCAACTGCCAGCCTACCGGCAACTTCGCTCACATGCCAGAGCCAATCGTGGCTAACCTCCAGGGAATTTCCAACTTCATGCGCGAAGCTAATAACTCCTCACTCCTCACTCCTAACTCCTCATTTGATTTGGGTGTCATCGTCGACCCTGACGTAGATCGTCTCGCTTTCGTACAGGAGACCGGCGAGCTCTTCGGCGAGGAGTACACCCTCGTTTCTGTCGCTGATTACGTCCTCCAGCATACCCCAGGTAATACCTGCTCGAACCTCTCTTCATCACGCGCTCTTCGCGACGTGACTCGCGCACATGGTGGCAGCTACAGCGCTGCAGCTGTCGGTGAGGTCAACGTAGTCACTAAGATGAAGGACACCAACGCTATCATCGGCGGCGAGGGCAATGGCGGCGTCATCTATCCAGAGGCTCACTATGGCCGTGACGCTTTGGTCGGTGTAGCTCTCTTCCTGACCAACCTCGCCAAGCTTCGTGAGCAGAACCCATCGCTCACCGTCTCTCAGCTCCGCGCCAGCTATCCTCCTTACGAGATTGCCAAGCAGCGCGTTGACCTCTCTCCTGAGATCGACGTCGATGGCGTCCTCCTCCGCATGAAGGAGAAGTATCAGGGCCAGCCAGGTATCGAGGTAACCGATATTGACGGCGTGAAGCTCGACTTCCCTGACCGCTGGGTACACATGCGCAAGTCAAATACCGAGCCAATCATCCGTATCTACGCCGAGGCCGCTACTATGGAGGAGGCTCAGAAGACAGCAGATGCCATCAAGGCAGAAATCGGATAAAAATGAAATATTTATCTTTTTTGGCCACATCCATGCTCCTCGCCTCCTGCGCCGCGCCCAAGCCTCAAGAGGCAGACCTGGTGCTACTCTACACCACCGACCTGCATGGAGCTTGCCTACCCTTCGACTTCAAGAAGAACCAGCCGGCTAATATCTCCTTGGCCAACGTCTGCACCTACGTCGAGCAGCAGCGCCAGGAGCATCCCGAGGCCGTCATGCTGTTCGATACAGGTGACTTCCTGCAGGGACAGCCGTCTATCTACTACTCGAACTTCGTAGATACGACCGACACACACATCATGCCCGAGGTATTCAACTACCTGAAGTATGATGCTGTCGGCGTAGGCAATCACGATATCGAGCCGGGCGAGGACGTCTATGGTCGTCGTCTCCCTGGCCAGTTCCAGATGCCATGGCTCTGTGCCAACGCCATCGACCAGCGCACCGGCCAGCCGATGTTCCAGCCATACACGGTCATTGAGCGTCAGGGCGTTAAGGTGGCCATCCTCGGTTTGATCACCCCTCACATCCACGCTTGGTTGCCTAAGACTCTGTGGCCAAACCTGGAGTTCGAGGATATGGTAGAGTGTGCCAGCAAGTGGGTACCGGTCATTCAGCAGAAGGAGCAGCCCGATGTCCTCGTCGGACTCTTCCATGCCGGCTATGACTACACCGTCGGCGGCACCGACCTCGACACACCTTATAACGAGAATGGCTCCGTACCTGTAGCCATGAAGGTGCCAGGCTTCGACATTGTCCTCTGCGGCCATGACCACCAGCCTTGCATGTACAAGGTGGAGAATGTGGCAGGCGACAGCGTCCTGATCCTCGATGCACGCACCCAGGCCCTGGCGGTAGGACGCGCAGATATTCATCTCAAGTTGGTCGACGGCAAGTACCAGAAGGAGATTACTCCATCGATCATCGATATGGCCGACTATGCTGCCGACCCTGCGTTCTGCGCTCATTTCCAGCCATTCATCGACGAGGTCAACGGGTATGTCGACGCTCCTCTTGGCGAACTGACATCGACCCTCGAAGGTGAGCCATCGCTCTACGGACCATCGGAATTCCAAGACTTCATTCACGAGGCGCAGCTCTGGGCCACAGGTGCCGACATCTCGTTTGCCTCGGTCCTCGCTCCTCATGACAAGATCCCTGCCGGACCGATCACCATGCGTCAGCTCTTTACCTTATATAAATATGAGAACCAGCTCTTCACGATGTCGATGACCGGTCAGAACGTCAAGGACTACCTGGAGTTCGGCTTCACCAACCAGTTCAGCACCATGGCTTCGGCCAACGATCACCTCCTGGCCTTCAAGAAAGATGAGAGTGGCAAGATCGTCACGAACGCCTACGGACCTCAGTTCGCCACACCTACGTTCAACTACACCTGCGCTGCCGGTATCCGTTACACCGTCGACGTGAGCAAGCCAGCAGGCCAGCGCGTCAGCATCCTCAGCATGAGCGACGGCGCGGAGTTCAGCCTCGACAAGACCTACAACGTAGCCATCAACAGCTATCAGGCCAGCGGCGGCGGCGACTTCATTCCTAAGGGATTAGGTTGGGACGAAGCTACCATGCAGTCGCACATAGTCAACGCTGCGCCTAAGGATGTGCGCCGCTACATCGCTGACTACATCCAGCAGATCAAGGTCATCACCCCACGCCTCCGTGGCGACTGGCAGGTAATTCCTACCGACTGGTGGAAGAAGGGTATGGAGACCGACAAGAAATTTACCAATCCAAATCAGCGGTAATGCAACTTAAGCAACTAACTATAGGATATAAAAGTTCAGCGCCAATCGTTTCTTCGATTGACGCTGAATTGCTACCTGCCTCCTTCACCTGCCTCCTGGGGCGCAACGGTACGGGCAAGAGTACCTTGCTTATGACGCTGGCCGGACAGCTTGCTCCTCTCGACGGACACATTATATATAATATAGAGCAGCACCCGGCCTTAGTCCTTCCTAAGATGCCCGAGCTGACCAACACCACCGTCCGCGAGCTCGTCGCCTACGGACGCCTTCCCTACACGGGACTCTTTGGCAAGCTCAAAGCCTCCGACTACGAGATGGCCGACGCAGCCATAGCGTGCATGAGAATTACTTCATTATCCGACAAATACATTCATCAGATCAGCGACGGTGAGCGACAGAAAGCCCTCATTGCCCGTGGCCTTGCGCAAGGTTCCGACATGCTCCTTCTCGACGAACCCAGCGCCTTTCTCGACTACCCAAGCCGCCTCCAACTCATGGAGCAGCTCCAGCAACTCGCACACACTGATCGCAAAACCATCCTCCTCTCCACACACGACGTGGAGCTCGCTGCAAAATATGCAGATAAGCTCTGGATCATCCAGGACCGCCACCTCATAGAAGAGAATCCTCAGGATTTCTCTGCTACTAAATATTTTGCGCCTTAAATCTGACAGAACTCCAAATAGTCGATGCAATAAACCAGACTATTCTCCATCTTTGTAAGCATTCGGCCATCTACAAGTAGCCTCCAAATACTATAGTTACAGCATCTATTTGCCCATTTTGAGTAGATAGATGCTGTAATTTTTTTGTTGTAGCAGTAATTATTTTTTTATGATGCTGTCAGGATGTTGCAATTT
>JAZQQH010000127.1:0-5911 GCA_045628985.1 Bacteroidales bacterium
ATCTGACAGAATAAGCATAGTAAAAAGAGCAAACAGAACTGAAGCGCTGGCTGCAGGGATAGATTAGATTGGACTGTTCAATCTATGCTTGTGACAGGAAGCGACTGTCATAGTCAAGTTCTTTCCATCAATTTATCAAAGAGTAAGGACACATCGTTACTTGAATTAAAATAAAGAGAACGAAGAAACAGCAAGTTGTAAACTATCTTTACAGTGTATGTAAAGAATCCTTACACTTTTACAGCACCTCCAAAATACAATATTGCTGATTATCAAAACAATGCTACTTTTGGCACACTATTTGTATATTTTAAAAATGTAAACAAAAAGTGTAAAGTCAAAATGAAAAGTAATTTTACAAATTTAATATTGGTAATTTTACTCCACGTCTGGTTCCATAGCGGATCATGGGCCCAGGAGAAATTGCCCAACGCGATGACGCTACATGACTGCATGGAATATGCCATCAGTCATTCTACAAAGATGCGAATTGAGGCAGCGAATAGAAATGATGAGCAATGGCAGAGACGGCAGGCCATCATGCAGGTGTTCACACCCAATGTAGATGCTCAGACTTACGCCTACAATCAGTATGGCCGAAACTTGGATCCTGAGACGAATACATATAACTCAGTGACCACATTTCATAATGGCTATAGCGTTAGCGCAGGCATTACCCTATTCGATGGTTTCAAGTCGATCAACAACATGCGGTTGGCTTCAACCATGGTAAAGTTGGGACGGAGCAAGGAGCAACAGACCGAGGATCAGATCTGTCTTGCTACGATGGAGGCATACTACAACGTGGTCTATTACACAGAACTCGAAAAGGTACTGACCGAGCAAGTCGGAACGGCAAAGTCGGCAAGAGACAAGGCTGTCCGTCAGGAGGAATTAGGACAGAAAGGACATGCTGATGTCCTGCAGATGGAGTCAGAGCTGGCACAGAAAGAGTATCAGCTCATAGACGCTACGAACAAGAGACGTGATGCAATGATCACTTTGAAGGATGTCATGTTCTGGCCTTCTGACCAGGAACTGGTGATTGAAGACCATGTGCTGGAACCACTCGTATCACTGACATCTTCATCGGATTTAGCAGAAACAGCCAAGTCCGTGCTTCCTTCTGCAGAGATTGCCACACTCAATGTAAAACAAGCCGGACTTGACCTAAAAATGGCGCAAGGTTCATATTCTCCAAAGCTCTCGCTCTATGGAGGATGGTCAACGACCTACTATACCTATCCAGGACGAGCAGATTACAAGGCCCAGTCGTTCGGCGATCAGTTCAAGAACAATGCGGGTGAGTACGTGCAGCTCTCGCTCAGCATCCCTATCTTCGACCAGTTTCAGCGCCGCACCAACCTCCATCAGAAGAAGAATGCGCTGACCCGTGCAAAGGCTGAATATGACCAGACGATGCGCGACATTGAGAATGAGGTGGCACGAGCTATAAATGATCGCGATGGTGCCTTTGCAGCCTTTCAACAGGCCGAGAAACTATCAGCATATCAGAAGGAGGCATACCAGCTGACTACCAAACAATTTGAAAATGGTCTGATCTCTGCCATTGAATACCAGACAGCCTCACAGACCTACCTTAATGCGATGGCTGAAAGGGTAAATGCACTACTGACACTTCGCATCAAGGACTCGATAGTGCGGTATTATCACGGAGAACCATACATTTCTCATAAATGATACGTTAATTAACTAACACAATCAGGCTCCTTGCCTGCGAAGGTCAGGAGTCTTAATCAGCAAATTCAAAAACAATGGACAAGATAATAGAAAAGAAGACAGGCTGGCGAACAGCCTTTACAAAAAGAGCATTGCCTTGGTGGATAGGTTCTGTATTAGTATTACTGATAATCTACCTGATTATCAAGCCCAATCAAAGTACTCTACGTATCAATGGTGACACAGTGACGATAAGTACGGTGAAACAAGGTGAGTTTAACGATTACATTCGTCTTAGTGGTACTGTTCAACCTCTGGTTACCATTCAGATCAGCCCTGTCGAAGGGGGTATCGTACAGGAAATCCTCATTGAAGAGGGTTCTACGGTCAAGAAGGGTGACGAGATTCTCCGTCTGTCTAATGATAATCTTGATCTCCAGATTCTCAACTCTGAAGCAGAATTGGCCGAGAAAGAGAACATCCTGCGCAACACTCAGATACAGATGGAGCAGGATCGCCTCAATGTGAAGCAGCAAAAAGCCGAATATCAGCTCAATGTAAAGCGCCTCCGTCGCACCTACGAGCAGCAAAAGTCGCTCTACGAGGATAAACTCATTGCCCGTGAGGAGTATCTGAAAGCCAAAGAAGACTACGATCTGGCGATCGAAAAGCTACAATTAATCGCCGAAAAGGAAATACAGGACAGCCTTTTCCGTTTTACTCAAGTAGAAAGGATGCGTGAGAGCCTCGAAAACATGCAGCTCAACATGCAGATGATACGCCGGCGCAAGGACAACCTCACTATCAAAGCGCCTATCGACGGCCAGCTTGGCATCCTCGACGCGGTGCTTGGCGAGAGTATCGGAGCCGGCACAAAGATCGGACAGATCAGCGATATGAGCTCGTATAAGATTGAGGCGCAGATAGATGAGCATTATATTGACCGCGTCGTCCCGGGCCTCAGCGCTACCTTCGAGCGGCAGGAAACGCTTTATAACGCCGCTTTAAGAAAGGTCTATCCGGAGGTTCGCGAGGGCAAGTTCAAGGCTGATTTTAAGTTCGATGGCGACACGCCTGACAATATCCGCAGCGGTCAGACCTACTACTTGAATCTGCAATTGGGTTCGCCCGAAGCCGCCTTGCTCATTCCTCGCGGCTCGTTCTTCCAGAAGACGGGTGGCAAGTGGATTTATGTGCTCAACGCCGACGGAACACGAGCCACGAAGCGCGAGATTCGCATCGGACGTCAGAATCCGCAGTATTATGAGGTGCTTGAAGGCCTCTCTGCTGGCGAGCAAGTCATCACGTCGGGCTACGACAGCTATGGGGATAACGATGTACTGATTCTGCGGTAAAGATTTCAACATCTGGTACCAGGTGTTAATATTCACGGCCATGGAATGTACTCCAATGAACCGTGGAGTCCATGCCGAGATGCAGGCATCCTCTACAGCGTACGGTGGAGGAGATGGCACGAAGCAAAATATCAACATCTGGTACCAAATGTTGAAATCCTTGACGCAAGATACCAACATCTGGAACCAGTTGTTGAAATCCGGAAGATTCGGCTGGAAGCCGATACTTTGAGTAACCGGGGGCGAAGCCCTCGGATAAAAAGAAAATCAATCAAAAAACAATGAATAAATTCTCAAAAACCAAAGCCTCGCCGATTCTCAACATCCTCGGCATGACCATTGCCTTTGCAGCATTCTATGTGATTATGTCGCAGGTGATGTATGATATGACGTTTAACCATAGCATCAAGGATGCGGATAAGAAGTATATGATCTGCACGCAGTTAAACAATGACCAATGGATACCTCAATCTCCGATACAATCAAGCCTTAAGGCTACTGAAGCTATTCCTGGCGCAAAGATTGGCTATTGCGACTTGCAGGAAAAAGGCAATAAGGTATATGGCGGCAAGGAGGGTACAGACTTGTATCATTTCAGTTACCATTGGTTCACTCATCAGGCAGCAGAAGTGTTAGGCTTGGAGTTTACAGCTGGTAAGTATCCAGAGGTGGATGGTGAAGTGGTCGTTTCTGATAAGGTGGCTGAAATCATGTCAGTGGCTCCTGGCGATATGATTTATGTGTTCAATTCAAACGAACAGCAGAAAGTGGCGCATACCATTGCTGGCGTCTTCAAATCTTATCCAGCCAACTCATATCTTGATGAATGTGATGTGCTAATCAACGAGGAGGAAGAGATTCTTTCGACCACCGATAATAATTTCAACTACAATGGTGTTGTTTCGTTGGCAAACCCCAATGATATGGATAAATTCCTTGACTTGCTGGACAAAAACGTGTATGAATCTCTAAAGAGCCGCATCGAGGAATATAAAGCAAAGACGGGTGTAGATATGAGTGATCTGCTGAATAGTAATCCTCCACAATTCAAACTTGTAGCTTTATCTGAAATTCATTTCTCTGATGTTAAGGCTGATTCCGATCGCCAGACTTCCCGCTCTACGGTATCGGCAATGATTGGCATAGCCCTTCTGATTGTCATCATCGCCTTCATCAACTTTGTCAACTTCTTTGTGGCGCTGGTTCCCGAGAAGATGCGCTCGGTGAATATCCGTAAGGTGTTTGGAGCTTCACGATCTTCGCTTATCTGGGAGTTTGTCAAGGAGGCGCTTATCTATGTGGGTGTGGCTATCGTGCTGGCCTGCATCCTGATATTAGCTATCTCTAAAAGTTCCATCAATGAACTGACAGATGGCGGTATAGGGTTTGACCAGAATCTACTCACTTTCGGCATCTTGATATTTGTTTCGGTGGTGTTTGCAGTTCTTTCGGCTTTGTTCCCAGCCTTGTACGTTACACGTGTCGATGCTGCTATGGGTGTGAAAAGCGGTTTCTCCCGCAGCCGTGCCGGTTTGGTGTTGCGAAAATCGCTTATTACTTTGCAGTTGTCGGCAACCGTGGCGATGATGATCATTTCCGGTGTCTTTTACATGCAGTATCACCACATGACTTCGCAGCAGTTAGGCTTTGATAAAGAAAACCTCTATGTGGCTGGTATTCCGTATTATAAGCCTGAGATCAAATCAAGGATCGAGACCTTGACGGGCGTGAAAGCCGTTACCGCATCGAGCAATCAAGTGACAGGTAATGCCGGTATGACCCATAGCATGGTCATAGACGGCATTGGGGTTATGCTCAAGGTCCGCAGGGTATTGCCTAACTATCTGGAGGTTGTGGGTATTCCACTCATTGCAGGCGTGGGCTTTACCGATAGCAATGTAGGTAGTTTAGTAGTCGATGTGGCCATGAAGGATGTTTGTAGCGTAGAGAAGATTGAGGAGGTTTTCGCCACACAGAACGATTACAAACTGTCAGGTTTCTGCGTCAACACCAATAGCAAACCGGCTACAGACAAGACGATAAACGACTTTGAGGCATATACCAACGTAGGCAATGACTACCAATATCTATGGTGTCTTATCGTCCGTTCTGAACCGAATGTCGATCCGAAAGCGTTTATCGCGCAGCTAAAGCAGACCATCGTGGAGGAATATCAGTTGGACGAGGAAATGAACGCTTGGCCTGTTGATACTGAGATGGAGGAGCGCTATGCCCGATTCATGCGCCAGTCGCAGACCTTCGGACTCTTCTCGCTCGTAGCCATCATCATTGCGCTGATGGGAGTCTTCGGTATTGTCCTTTTTGAAACCGAGCATCGCCGCCACGAAACGGCTGTGCGTAAGGTACTTGGCGCAGAGGGTAACGACATCGTAGGTCTTTTCTGCAAGCAGTATGTCGTGACTGTTATCATCGCCTGCCTCCTGGCCACACCGGTAGCTATGTACGTCACTCGCGAGTGGCTGGAGCAATTCACCACTCAGGTCTCTGTCTCACCATGGCTTTACCTCGCCGCCTTCGCTATAGTGGCTATCCTCACGCTGGGAATCATCATCGTCCGCACGATTTCGGCGGCGAAGGAGAATCCGGTGAATAACTTAAAGTCGGAGTAACTAATTGTCAAATTGTAAAATATGAACATTTTTTCAAAAACCAAAGCATCGTCCATCCTGAACGTCCTGGGCATGACCATAGCGTTCACGGCGTTCTACGTGATCATGTCGCAGGTGCAGTATGACCTGACATATAACAAAGGAATCAAGGATAAGGACAACGCATACATGATGTGCCTGTCCTATGATGAGATTGACTGGAGTACTGTTATTCCTATTCAGATGTCACGAAGGACTGCCGAAGGA
>JAZQQH010000128.1:0-26790 GCA_045628985.1 Bacteroidales bacterium
AATGCTTCCGCGTGACGTGACTTTTTTCAACGCTTCCACCTCATCCACACACGTATAGATGAATCGCTCACCGTTATTATGCGCATCCACCACTCGCTGGTTGAACACAGCGTCCGTGAGGTTGTCAATCAGCATCTGGATACAGATATCCTGCGGTCTTGGGTCCTTCGCCTTGGTCTTGCCCGATGGGTTCTGGCGCTTCCACTCTGCCTCACGTCTTCTCATCGGCTCATCCCTCTTTCGGATGTCCTCCATGATATAGTCAATCGGCTTCTTGATGCAGCCCTTGCCCACACTCTGGCAACCCACCAAGAGGTTCATGAACGTAGCCTCATGCTCCACATTATCCGCATACCTGAACCTCACGCCATGCATGTGCGCACCCAGCGCCGGGAACACCGCACTCGCCACCGCCGGCTTATAGTACTCCGGCACATTTTTAGTCAGCAATCGTATCAGCCCCGGCAGCTTCTTAGGCATAGGTGGTGGCGTAGTCATCGTCCCGCCCGTCAGCTCAATCTTCTTCACCTCCTTCAGCGCAGCCAATACCTGTCTTAACCTGCTCGGCATACCACGGCGTGGCTCCTTCAAAGCATTGCTGATTGTCATGCGCCACTCGTCTTCTGGCAAACCATCATACTGCGGAATCACCTGCTCTAGTGTCTCCTGTGAGTAATCGCAAATAGCACGAAGCGCCATCGCCAGCTCAAACGTCAGCGCATTCCTATTGCCAGAGGTCGGTTCCTTCCCCTCATTAAAGAGCTCCCAGTACTTGGCAATAATAGCCGAATACGGAATGCCCTGATAGTGGCTGGAAGCCACCACGTCTTGACCGCTCTCGCGACCCTCAGAGCTGTGGCTGGAAGCCACCACGCCCGAAGGGCTAGTAACCGGTTGCACCGCAGGTGCTGCCGGATTTCCCGCGTGATGAGAGGCATCTGGCTGGAGGCCAGTACCTTGCTCAAACAGCTTAGGCGATAGATAGAGCAGATCTTCCACAGAGTCCGTCGTAGTAAAGAACACGCGCGTTATATCCTTAGCCCCCTCATCAAACTTCACCCCCAGCACCTCACTCGCCCACCGCAGATTCTCCTCCTGCGAGAGCTCTGGCCTGCGCCGAAACACGATATGATACCCCTTGCGCGCCGAGCGTTCCAGCATCAGCAGCCCCAGCTCGTCCTTCTTAGCCAGCACCCTCTCCGGCACCGCAGCCATCTTCTGCTCATACTCCGGATCTTTAGGATCAAAGTCCACATCCATGCCCACCGAGTTGCTCGGCGTAGTGCATCCCTTCAGCTGATGATTCTCCCCCGGCACACACGAATAGCACATCTGTACCATCTTCATCTTATTGCCCTGTATACGGTTATACTTCTGCCGTTCAGAGCCTCTTATCTGGCGGTATTCCGCCTCCGAGAGAACAGGGCGCATCATCTTCGCCCCGTTCTCATAATATATTGTATAACAGCTCATATAATTATTTTTCGCATGGAGTAAACAGAGAAAATAGAGTTAATCACTCCTTTTACTCCATTTACTCCATGTGCCATTAATTTAAGAACATAGTGATGTCATTATACACCCTATCTCCACTCACTCTAGTTCCGAACTCCACGTCGCCCGTGATGGTGTCGCCCACCTTCATCTCGAGCTCCTCGAAGCGATCCACCCCCTTGCCATAAAGCGTCACCATGAGCAACTGCTCACGACGATAACTCACCGACTCAGCCTCTTCCACCCATCCGAGGATGATCTGCTGACGCTTCCACTCGTTGCCACTTGTGCGGCTTACACCGCTCTGCTTGTCGTTTACGACCTTGATTGTTGCTGTAATCTGCATAGTAATTATAGTTTAGTAAAGTTAGTAGTAAAATTAAAACTCACCGTGTATCCGAAGATACGAATAGAAAAATATGCGCTCATAATATAAATTTTAATTTATAAATTACTGATTACTAATTACAAATTACGGCGCGGCTGGGCAAAGTAATTTGTAATTAGTAATTTGTAATCAGTACTTCATGCCGCGCTTCTCTGCTCCGCAGTGAAGCACTGTATGAAGTACTCCTGCCCCTTGCAAGTCACCATCGGCGTCACCTCATAAGTATACCCGCGTCGCACGAACGCACGCTGATGCGCCTTCACCACGAACAGTCCCTGGTCGACCCACTCCTGGAGCGGCGTGTTCCAGTGATGACGCGAGCGGCAGAGGTAATGATGCTCGCGCATCCACTCACACAGCCGGTTCTGCCCGATAGGCACACCCGCATTGCAGATCAGCTTCGCCAGATCGGCCAGCGTGCAGAGATCCGTGCTGGCACACATCGCGTTGGCGTACGCCACCATAGGGCGCTGCGATTCGATGACCTCATCCTTCAGCTCGATGGTGCGCTCATACATCGCCACCGCCTTACGCAGCAGCAGGATCGTGCTGTTCTCCTCCTGCCCCTCGGCCGTTGAGTAACTGCCCGTCTGGCGGATCTGCACCAGCACCACGCTCGTCACCCAGTGCTTGAACTCCTTGGCCTCCGCTTTCTTGCTCGACAGGATCAAGGAGTAAAGACCCGATTCCGAAATCACCGCCGTCTTGGTCTTGTTGAGCAGATTGCCATTTCGCCCATCTGCTGTCTGAATCATCATCAGCATCTTGTCATCATCCTCCACATGGGCGATGATCGCCTTAGATGCATCCTTATACCCCAGCGCCCTCGCCACATCCTTACCCACAAAGCCAATCTGGCCATCTGGCATTGTCACTGTGCGAAGCTCGCCGAAAATCTCATGATTAAAAGTTGTCACTTTCATAATGTTTATATATATTATTGGTTAATAATGATTTATTATTGATAACACTCATAGGGTAATTCTATTTTTCCCTTTTCCTTTTTCCCTTTTCCCTCCACAGGCCGGCAGGCACCCGTCAATCCCTTTTCAGGACTTTACCAACCACGTAATCCGTAATTAGTAATTAGTAATTTGTTTATCAGTATGTCAAAGATCATTCATGTTTGCCTTTCTTCTGATTGGCACTGCAAAGATAGGCACAAAAAAATATCCCCCGAAACCGCCAGAGGCAGTATCGGGAGATATCGGAGAATATCGGTAAGTATCGGGAATTATCGGAGCGTTGCCATCATCGGGTGGCAAAGTCATAGTTTTAGGAGGCTTCTGTACTCGTTTTCGTAGGGTGCTGACTCCTCTTCGGAGATCTTGCTATTGCCGATTTCCTTCGGCACATACTCGCTGAATGTCGGCTGACTGATGTCGGTGCAGAACTCTTCATTAAACTCCGCCACCTTCATCACATTCGGCACCAGCTCGGCGCGGATGGCAGCCACCAGCGGCAGGAGCACCAGACGTCGGTTAGAGGGTTCTTTGGCCAGTTGTGCGCGGATGTGCGACTCCATGCACTGCAGCGCCGCCTTACGCCCGTCGGGCTTCTGATCAGCGAAGTTAAACGTGGGGTTGACGATGTCGCCATTGAGCGTGCCGCCATTCAGGATGATGGGCGCGTTGAAGTTGTTGGTAATACCTTCTTTCATTCTTTTTTAGTTTTTTACGTTACCCGCCAGCGTGCCGCCATTGCTCACCACCGGTGCGTGGTAGTTATTGATTGTGCTTGTCATGATCTGCTGTCCCTGCGCCATGCGCTCGTCGTGCATCTGATCCATCTGGCGCGCCATCCGGTCAATCTCGCGTGCCTGACAGTCGTTCGACGACTGGAGACGCTCGATGCTGCAGTCATCTTGTGCCGACTTCCGGCGCAGCAGCCTTATCTCGTTGTTCTGTTCTCGGATGCTCGTACCCGAGTAGGACATATTCTCGAAGAAATTTCTCAGATTTCTCAGGATGTGACAAAAGATCATTTTGCGTTAGGGCGTAAAAAAGCCTGCCAGGGGGTGACCTGACAGGCCGGATAAATATTAAAAAGTTCAAGCGGACACGCATAGAGCTAGTCCGAAAGTAAAACGGTTGGGCCGATACATTGACACATAGATATGCGTGCCCACCATCCCTTAGAGCAGGACTCACAAGGATGGTGTTCACGCAGCATTCTGTGTCGTAGTATCGGCCCAATGATTCTTCGGACGAATGTCTGCTTGAACAATTGGCTACCTATATGGATAGCCGCATATATTTTATTGCTGCAAAGATAAGCAGAATTAATAACTTCACCAAATATTCTGCCCAATTTCTGCGCTATGAATAGAAAAAGAGAGAAAAACACGCGGTTTCGCAATGTTTTCCTCTCATTTATGCTAGTGGGTCCCTTGATCCGTGTTGATTGGTCCAAGGGTCAAGAGAGGCTTTGTCTTATAGCGCTTTCTTGAGCGAACGGCAACCTATCCAGTCAATGAAGTTGCTGATACTGGTGTTCTTTTCCGAAGCCAGAAATGATGTCGCATCAGAGAGATCTGCCTTTATGCCATAAAGGTTTTCTGTCAGGTCGAGAAGTCTTTCGGGTGAAATCAGAGTCATCATGTTCTTATGTTTTTTTGAGTTAAACTGTTAATTGACAACCTTTAATTTGTTTGCTCAGATATAGTCGTTTGTCTGCCTCGCGGTATAGTTGTTCGAAGCTGGAGTCCGTCCTCCCATCATAATAGGTGGCCCCCAGACTGACCGAGATTTTCAGTTCGGGCCACTCGGGCAGATTAATGGCGCGAATAGCCTTAAAGAAAGCCTCTATGTGTTGCTTATATTCCTCAAGGCTTGAGGTGTGTGGGAAATAGGTGCAGAATTCGTCTCCACCCATTCGTATCGTCGTTTGTTGAGGCAGGAGGCTGAAACAGCGAGCCACCGCCTGAAGCATCTTATCACCCACGTCGTGGCCGTAGGTGTCATTGATCTTCTTAAAATTATCTACATCCAGAATGCTGAGATATCCCGGTACGTGTTGTCTCAGCATTTTTATTATCGGACGTTTGCCGCCATGCCGGTTCAGTAGGCCCGTAAGTTCGTCGTGGTTGGCTATGAAGGAGATTTCCTCAAGGTGTCTTTTCTTCCGCAGGGCCTCGAGCTGTGCCTTCTTCATGTTGCTGTGCAGGATGTAGAATACAAAGCCGATGATCAGCAGAATGCACATCGAGCCGAAGACGAACATAGCGGTTCGGGCCTGCCTGAGGCGTTTCTCTTCTGTCTGATAGGCGCTGTCGATGATCGGGAAGATGTCGGTTGACTCCAGCATGCGAAGGTTGGAATGGCAGATGCTGGCATCTTCGAGCGAACAGATCAGGTACTGATAGGCTCGCTTCGTCTGCCCCTGTTTCAGACAGCGTTCAGCCAGGACCTGCAGTGCCATGTATTCGGTCACACCCTCTTCGATGTCGTGAATGGAGGTGGTGGTCAGATAATGGATGGCTGCGTCCGTTTGCCCCATCTTGTCGTAGGCCTGTGCCATGATGGCATTGAGATAGACTGCCGACCCCTGATCGCACCTGCTCTCGGTGATCAGCAGTGTGTCGATGCATTGCTGATAGCGGCCTTGTTCCAGCAGCAAGGTGGTATATACCAGCGTGTTACTGATTTCGTCGGGCTCCAGCTCATAGACTTTCTCAAGGTACGACGAGGATTGCCTGAACAGACTATCCGTAAGATGGGGTGCAGATCTGCGAGTGAAATCGACCATCCATCCGGTTACGGCATGGACAGTGTTGTAATAGTGCAACTGCTGGTCTGGGTCAAGGTCGGCCGGATCGTATCGGCGGATGATGTCCGACGAAAGGTTATAGAGCCCCATTACTCCGTAGTTGCGTGCCTCGCAGAGGTCTGTCCACACTTGGAGCGAAGAGTCGGTGGCATAGTCAGATGTCGCCTTTATCTCGTTGAGGATGCTGAATACGGAATCTGAAAGGAAGCGGGAATAGGTGTCGTAGGCCTCTTTGAGCACGCTGACGCGTTCGGTTCCCCTCTTCTGTCGGGCCAAAGCGCGCAGACTGTCGGCCCTGACGAGCCTGCGGTGCTGGTATTCGGCCTTACGCTCTATAGCCCTGTCCAACTGCTGCAGGAGCACCTCATTGTCATAGATGCAGTCAACCTCTGCAGCCCGTGCACAGGCTACAGAGGTGAGAAAAATAAATAGGGTTATAAATTGATGGAACTTCATCTTGTGCTTCTCCTGTTAATTAGCAGTTGGCAATTACTTATTGGTTGGCGATGACCAGAGGAAGCGGCTCTGCCACCATGAGGTTTTAGAGATGTCATCACACTCGTCGGGCCACATGTCTTTGAAGTCGGTGGCGATGATGTAGGGCACCGTGCCGCGTTCGGGGAAGGTCGAAATCCAGTATGTCGAGCTGCCATCGATGGATGAGACATTACCCGGTATGGATGTGGGATCATCCAGTGTAGTAGCCTTCTTACCATCCCAGCAGACGTAGATTGTGATGTTGTTGGTAAGGGGATTCCAGCCGGTGATGGGTACAAAATTCTCCATTGGGCAATAGCCTGAGGTAGAGACTGTGCCGTCGCCCCAGGTGCAATTACTATAGTCGTAGTTGCTGTTGTTCAGCTGATTCTTTGACTGATCCGGCTTTGAAGGGTCGGTGATCAATGGGAAGGTGTGGTCTCCCACCTTGGCGGTGATGGGTACGGTGCCGCAGAGCCATGACACCTTAGCCTCCTGCTTGGTGGTCTCATGGGCCACCACAATGTCATTGGGGTCGGTCGTTTCCCTGTAGTACTTGGTGACGGTCTGGCGCACATCAATCACGATATCGTTGAAGTCGAAGTCGCCTGTATTGGTGAGGTCCTCGCACATATAGCGCTTCTCGGTCACCACGACGTCGGGGTCTTTTTTGTAATACACGGGTTCGGGCACTTTACCTGCGATGAGGAAGACGATGTCGTTGTAGTCTTTGTCGCTGGAAGTGAGAGTCAGGTCCTCCACGCCGAGAATGTAGGTATTGTAGTCCCCGGAGATGTTCGATGGGCATGGACACGGCAGCAGGGTCATCTGCTTGTTGTTGGAAAATTGCTTTGTACCTACTGGCGTGCCCGCGATATTTTCAACATTTTCAATAATCTCCAGGTAGAAGAGCACCTTCGAGCCGGTAGGGAAGTCTCTGTCACCCAGGAACGTTGTGCTAAGCTCTGGCTTCGAACGGAACTGAGCGGCGTACGCTCCGTCATTTTCATTCTTGAAATCTACCCAGTCGTCGGTTTTATTCTTATATGTGGTTTCTACATTGTAGATAGCTTCGACCTTGTGGTCATAGGCGCCGGCACCGCCATTGGCTTTGTAGTAACCATGATTTACGAAGCCAAGCTCGCCGCCGGTACCGTCTATAAATTTTACATTCGTTGGTATATTGCTTCCGCTGAAGGTATATTTATATACATAGATACCATCGCCATGGCAACCGATGCGGGTCATATAGGGTCGGTCTTCGAATTTAGAATAAGGAAATACCACGTTATTGCCCCATGCCCAGATGCGAGCTTCCTTTGCCGTGGTCTCATAGAATACCGAAATCTCGTCATTACTTGCCAGAGTGGGTTCCGCATTCCAGATCACTTGGAACTTCTTGTCCGAGCCGCTGGAAGTAGGCTTCGTCCAGAAGGTCGTGTTGTAGAGCTCATTTTTGCCGTCAGCGCTCATAACTTGGATGCCGAGCTTCCATCTCAGCGAAGCTTTGCCCTCATAGATGGGGATGACCTCGAAGACGTTGCCTTCCTCCCAGGTCATCTCGAATGACTTCATGATCGACGAGTTGTCGGTCGATTCAGGCAATTTTTCCTTCATCCAGTTGAGCTGCTTATCGGGCAGATAATAGTACCCATCATCTTCGCACGCTACGCTGGTGTACCCACCCTCTGCACGTGTAGCACTTCCTACGCTGCGACGGCCACCGGCTGTTGACAGATCCCAGGTCTCTTCGGGATCAATTGCGCCAAATTTTTCTACAAATTTACGGGCGTATGTGCCCCTGAATATGTCGGCAGCCGTGAAGCCAGCTTCATAATCCTGACAGCTTGTTAGACCCATACTCGCAAGTATAGCAAGTTGTGTAATAATTCGAATGGTTTTCATTTGTATTTTGAGCTATTTTAACAAATTGTTTTTTCTCAGATTTGGCGCTGCAAAGTTAATGGCTTTTTTGGCGCGAGCAAATAGCAAATAAAACAAATGTAAAACAGTAAAAATACTAAAACTCCAATTATCAGCAGGTTAGACTCTCGGCAAATGCGATAAATATAACCGCAGAAGAAACTCAGTTTGCCCCAGGGAGCGCAGGATTTGATGGGTCAGGGGGTCAGAGGGACAGGTTCCTGACCCAATCGGGAATCGTTACTTTTGTCAAAGTTTTATCAAAGTGGATCAGGTACCTGTCCCTTGACCCTTATTGCTTGCAAAATCTTCATAATTGCTATTGATAAATGTCATTTTGCTCGATTTTGGCACATTTTACGATGATTTGATCAAATATTTGCATCTTTATCTTGCCTCGTAATGGGGAAAGGCCTACCTTTGCACCAGCAAAACAGAAGAGCAGAGGACTTTCCTACTGACTCGATTTTATAAATAATAGTGTTTAATTTAAGGTATTATTAAAATGAAGAAAATGTTTATTGTTGCTGCAATTCTGTGTGCAGCCAGCAGTGCCGCTATGGCACAGAAGAACGTTGAGAATTTGAATGCAAACAACAACGTTATTGATTATTCTTTTAAGGTAAACAAGCGTGCAGTGAACCGCTGTCTGAACCTCAATGAGGTCCAGTCAGAAAAGATGGAGTATATCTGCGAGCGCTTTGACCAGAATCTCCAGTCTTTGGGCAATGGCAAGGCAGAGAAGCGTGCGCAGCGTTTCTATAATGCGCTGTCGTACAACCTCTCTGCAGCTCGTCAGGTGCTCTCAACTGAGCAGTATCGCAAGTATTTGTCTATGCTCAATACCACACTCAAGCGCAAGGGCCTGGACATCTATCTTACTGCCACTGATATGGCAAGCGCAGAGTAATTTGGTAACTGCCAAATAGCAAATATCAAAAATAAGTATCACCACCTTCGCTACAGGATTATGTAGCAAGGCGGTGATATTTTATGGGGTTCTCTGGCTGGAAGATTCGGCTGCCTGGAGGATGATTTATTTCCTAGTGCTGCACCATGTTATAGTCAAGTACATCAGTTACAGAATATACTTTGCCCATGTTCTCGAATGTGAAATACTGATCATCAAGGACGTACCACTTATTGCGTTCCTTGACCGGCATAGCAGAAATGTCCTTAAACATAGACACAGGCACAATGATCTCACGGCCATCTGTAAGATAGACCGCCATCTTGCCACGCTTCTCCGTGAAGTCCAGTCGCTTGATTCCGACTTGAATGTTTGGCATCTTGCACATAATTGTATCTATTTAATTGTTATTTCTTTAGGCTGAGTCTTTTTACCATCAAATGATTTTGTCATCTGATCATTGATATAATCCCAGTTATCCTCAATGATTCTGACGAGCAGAGCATTCTCTTTGGCCGATAAAGAAGATTCATGAATCTCCACATTCTTCACGCCGTTTGACTCGATCCAGATCTTTGCGACAGAGTGCTTGCCCCTTGCACCTTTCAAGCGTGGGAATACATGCACGTGACGCCTGTTGTCGAATTTATCAATCGGGATAGAAACCAAGACGTATGCCCGAAGGAACAGGTATAATAAAGCTAACTGTCCCATATTGTTGATTCTTTTGATTAACTCTGGCGCAAAGATACGCACCTTTTCCCAAACTACCAAATAAATCTTCAAGAATTTTCTCGAAGCACATATAATACCGTTTCATCAGGTTGTGTTTATTAAGTTATACCAGTTAAGCCCTATTGCTTAATTGGCCGCAAATATACAGAAAAGACACCAGACTTGCAAGGCCTGATGTCTTTCCATGTTTTTGCGTGTTTTCTACTCAAAGAAATCTTTCGAAAACGTGCTCAATGGCGTTTGAAGGTGGCAATTTGGGGGATTTCTCGGGCTCAACTTTTATGCTGTCCTGCTCCATTTTTAACTGTTCTATTAGTGCAGCTTTTTTCTTGTCCATCACCCTGCCACTTCCAATTAATTGTCTTGCTTCATTTACATCCTTTGAAACTTGAACGGCAGTAGAAACTGATGATGAAATACATGAACTGTAAGTCAAGTTACACATCAACAATAGAAAGAGGAATACAAGTGCTTTCATTTTGACATTCTATTTATTGCTATAAATGACGGATTGTTTTATTTGAATGCAATCATCAGCATAATGCCGAAAAAGATGAGTAAGACTGTGAAGATAAAACAGCCACACCCCTCATCATCGTCTTTTGGAACGTAGCCTGGAAGATTTGGCTGGAAGCCAATACCTTGTCCGTGCGAGGTACTGCCCTCCAGGCAGCACTAATAGAGGGGTCCTTTATCCGGAGACTTCGTCCCCGGTTACTAACAACTCACTCCGTTCGCTGTGTGCAGCCTTCCAGGCTTCAACTAAATTGAAGAAGAAACACCTTTTCAGGGCGGAATAGTCAACTTTTAGGCGGGTTAAGGGCGATTTTGAGGTGATTTTGGGGTAATTTAGTCAACCAAAATGGTTCTTCTTCAATTTAGTTGAATAAGACCCCTTCAGCGAGATACATCTTCACAGCTAGCAGTTCGATACCAGCTCTTCCATACATTGATCTTTTGATTGTCTTGAGCTTGTTCACATATCCTTCCAATATCCCATTAGAGATAGGATACCTGAGCGCATTCTCGACAGCAGCCATGTCATGCCTAATCCCATAGATGAAAGACTTGAGGTATGATATTGAAGAATCCTTATAATGCTCTATCCAAGACCGGAGCTTTTGTATGTCCGACTTGTTGATTATCTCGTAGAACTCCTTAGCCGCAGCACAGATCACAATAAACCAGGAGAGCTTCCGCATCGTGGCTATAAATTCCGCTTCTGCTGGTGCCAGGTCTTTACCTCGTATGTATTTGTCTGTTATTACCGACATGACAATAGGAGAAAGAAGTGGAGCCTTAGCCTCTTCTATCATCCTTGCCGTTTTATTTTCAAGATTCGCTCGGGTGATGCTTTGCTTTACCTTTGTCAGATATTTGAAGTGCTCATAGAAAGGGTTTCTGCCAAACTTTGCGCCTTCCGAAACAAGCCTTTCCCAAATGCGCTGCAAGGAGATTCCTTCTTCCAGGTATTCTGTGGAGACTCTGTCTTCATATAAATGATATGCATTCCGAGCGGAATGGCTTCTTTGTGGAAGTGTTTCAAAACCAATGTATTTGATGACTGTAGGTTTGCTTATTCCTACGCTTTTTGCTATCTTTTCAATGGAGAAACCTTTTGACCGCATTTCCTTAACTGCATCAAAATGTACTTGCCGCTTGTCTACTCTCTTTGAGACAGGTAGAAGCAGCATCTTCTTGCTGGCCTTATCCTCGGAGCTCTTTACGATCTCTGGCCTTATAAGTTTTTTATAATCAGCAAATTTTTCGTTAATGAGCTTCGAAATCTTATCCGACAGATTCTTGATCAGGTGAAACCTGTCCGCTACTTCAATAATATCTCTTTGAGTGGATGCTATTGCTGCAGAATAGTCTGTTGACCAGTCCCGGCTTACGACAGATATATCTGGATGCTGGTCTAGCCAAATCCTGAAACTTTCGCGCTCTCTGTCACCAAGCAGGGACAGAAAGGATCCATTCTCCAGATTTACGACAATACTCCCATAGGTAACACCTTTTCTGAAGGCCCAGTCGTCAACTCCTATTTTTCGGACGGATGGAACGTCTGGAACGGTGACCCTATGAAGATCTCGGAGAATTGTACCGCTGCTCAATGGTATATTCATGGCCGACAGTAATTTCTTTGCCAAGTTAGAGGAACAAGACAATCCCTGCTGGGTTACGAGCACTTCACATCGACGAGTCCTACGCCTATACCTGAATATCTCATTACCAGGCTGTTCTGCAAAGGTCTTATGATGGCAGCATGCCCCTTCACAGAAGAACTTCCTTGCATGAAAGTGGATGATTACGCCAGCTCCCAGTATCGGAAGATCTGTAATCACACGAAGGTACCTGCTATGAACACGATGGCTGACAGTGCCACAGTAAGGACATATACCGTATTGGGCAGTACTTCGTCCGTACAGGTGATATTGACCTCCTATCTTTTCTGCAGTTTCAATATACAAACTGCTATTTTCATACAACGAAGATAATTGAATAGCGGAGGACAATGAAATTTCTTTTTCAAATCCTTGTTTTTTTCGGATGGAAGCATTATCTTTGCACCCGTTAGGATATTCAAGCATAATTCCGTCAAGAAGAGTAGTAATTATTAAAGTTGGCGCTTCAAAATTACTAAATTTATGCTTAATATCCTAATTTTTAATATAATACTTTCTAAGTTTTTTTTGATAAGAAATGACTAATAAGACGAATGGCAGATCGCAGTGATCCATGTGGCCATTCGCATATTTTTTGCAATTTATAATTCTCTAGTTATAGTCTTTCTTCTTGTCGGTACAAACGATATGTGTCCACGTAAGATTTGATTCATGGGATTGGAAAATCAACTAAATTGAAGAAGAACCACCAAAATTAGTGTTAAGGGATGAAGGCGGCGCGATAAGGTGCTGATAATCAGCGCAGGAAGCGGTTAGGCGTGCTACAGTGCTACAGTGCTACAGTTCGGTTTTTCCTAAAAAAGGGGAGAATTTATTCTTTATATATATATTTATATATATAAAAATTGGACTTTGAGTTTTTTGGCTAAAAACACAACTGTAGCACTGTAGCACTGTAGCACTTTTGCCCGAAAATTAGGCGGCGTCGGGGGTGCCGATGTACTCGTAGATGAGGGATATCTGCTTGTGGGTCAGTACTCTTTGCGAGTCGCGGTAGCCGGTGGCGCGGAGGGCGGCGAGGAGTTCCTGGTCGCCGTGGATCCAGCGGTGGAGGCGGTTGAGGGCAGAATTAGGAGTGAGCTCGGGAGCAAACTGGAGCGCGAGCTGTGTCTTGTTGAGGGTAGACATGGGGAGTTAGGAGTTAGGAGGGGCTGTTTAATGCTGCAAAGATAATGATTTTTAGCGAGATTTCAAAATTTTTTTGACTTTATTTCATCCTATTTCATCGTATCTCATCGTATCTCATTTAGGGGTCAGAAAAAGTGCGTATCTTTGCAGCGTCAAAAGGATAAAACCCGGGAACTTTTGGCAAACCTAACCCTTAACTTTTCTCCGAGCTCCGCTCGCGTGGAGTTTACGGAACAACCTTTAACCTTTAACTTTTATGCTTTGCATCAATTCTTTACCTTTCGCCCAGCTCAAGAATGCTGAGCACGTGGCCTTTTTCAACAACGTGGTGATTTCCATCGAGGCACTCGGTGCGGAGGATCTCGGAATCGCCAGCGCGCAGTTCTCGGCCTTCAAGACCGCGGTGACTAACGAGCAGGATATCGTGCTCAAGGCGCAGGGAAGTATGTACACCGCCGACATGGTGGCGGCTGACAAGGAGCGTGACGCGCTCTACAGCCTCATCCATCACAAGCTCATGGCGGTGGCGCTCTACCCGGCAGCGTCGGCCCTGTCGAGCTACAAGACGGCGCTCGAGAAGTACATCCTCAACAAGTACAACACCGACATCACCTCGCTCCCATACCAGGAGGAGAGCGCGCATCTCTCGGGCTTCGACATGGACATGCACGCGCAGTTCACCGACGACGATCTTGAGGCGATGGGCGTCACCACCGACCTGCTCCTGCTCAAGGCGGCTAACGAGCGATTCTCGGCCATGTATAACCAGCGCGCGATGGAGCGATCGGGCAGCACTGCCGAGCTCACCAAGCGTCTGCGTGCGGAGTGCGAGGAGCTCTACGCGATGCTCAAGCTCCAGACGGAGTTCACCGCCAACACGGCGGGCGACACGGACAAAGGTGCGCTCAATGGCAAGCTCCTGGGTGTGATCAACGAGATTGTGCGCGATGCGCGTAACCGACTTAATCAGCGTCTGGGCAAGGCGCCTGGTGAGGCGGAGGAGGAGACAAGTGACTCAACTACCGAGCCGGGGCTCGATGAGAATGTGTCGCCGATCCCGTATCCTAAGGATTAATTATTAACTCACATGGAGTAAATAGAGTTTAAGGAGTTTTTACTCCATTCCCTCCATTTACTCCATGTGCAAAACAAACTATGACTATGAATGAAAATAATGAGACTCCCAGTAATGAGCACGGTGAGTGCTGCGAGGAGTGCAAGAAAACCTGCAAGCGTCACTTTTGGACCGAGGTGCTCAGAACCATTGTCAAGGTCGGAACTGCTGTGCTTGCTGCGTTCGGAATCGCGAGCTGCATTAGCAGTGAGGAGTTAGGCCCCCGGCAGGCAATCTCTGATGCGGGATTGCTTGCCGGGGAAAGCTGAGAAGGAATTCGTGATGCAGAATTGCTTCGCGGGAAAAGCTGACAAGCATTTCATGGCCGTGAAATGGCTCTCAGCTTTCCTGCGAAGCAATTTTGCAAAGGGTACTGCCTTCCAGGCTGACGCGCAAGCTACTGTGCAACAGTGCTACAGTTGATTTTTTACTGACTACTTTTTAGTGCAGGACAAGGGTGTATTTGACCTCGAAGGTCTTGAGCGGACCGAGGGTCTGGATCCAGTCCTTCTCCTCGTAGCTGCCGGTGTAGTTGACGCGGTCACAGCGGCCATACCATGGCTCGATGCACACGAATGGGGCGTTCTTGCCTGGAGGTGACCAGAGGCCCATGAGAGGGGCTTCGGACTTGAGGGTGAGGTATGGCTTGCGATCCTGACCACAGAGGGTGACGGTAGGGGTCTGGCCGTTCTCGAAGATGAGGGCGTCGCGGCTGAAGGTCTCGGTGGTGAGTGGGAGGAAGCCCTCAGCGTCGAGCTCTACGGTAGCGCTCTGCGATGGGTCAACGCAACCCTTCTCGGTGATGACACTCTTGGTGAGCTGCTGTGCTGCGCCAGGGAGCTGGAAGTAGCCACGCTCGGTGCTCTGAGCCAGGGTAGCGTCCTGAGCATCTACACCAGCCTGGATGTCCTCGTTGCTGAGCAATGGCCAGTAGAAGGCAGGGTGAGCGCCGATCTGGAACTTCAGATCCTCGTCACGGCTTGGATTCATGACGCGCCAGATGACCTCCACGGTGTTGTCGACGAGCTTATAGCCGATCTCAAGGCGGAAGCGGTAAGGATACTTCTTCAGCGTCTCCTCGTTGCTGCGGAGTACGTAGAGGAGCTGTGGATGGCCCTCTGCATCGGGCTCATCGTCAATGAGCTGGAAGGCCATATCGCGCGCAAAGCCGTGCTGACCGAGCTTGAAGGTCTTCTCGTTCCAGAGCTCGCCTGGCTGGAGGATACCCTTCTGACCCTTGGAGCGATACTCGCCGTCCCACACCGAACCCACGATAGGGAAGAGGACGGGGGAGTGGCGCTTCCAGTACTTCGGATCGGCCTGCCAGAGGTACTGACGGCCGGTCTCGTCCTTGCGCAGAGAGGTGAGCTCTGCACCGTTGTTTGATACGCCAATGGTCACAATGCCATTGGTAATGACACGATCGATATCAAGTCCCATAGGATTTACAAGATCATAAAGATCAACTGAATTTTTCTGTTTGCCGGGATAGAGTGAATCCAGGCTTATCTCTTTTGCCATAGATAATAAGAATTAAAGTTCTACCGACTGCTGGAGTCGGATATCCTCAGCCGAGGCAGCTACGTAAGCGGTGTACTTGCCAGGGGCTACGACCCACTTGTTCTGCTGCTCATTGAAGTAAGCCACATCCTCGGCCTTGACCTGCATCTTGATGACGGTCTCTTCGCCTGGCTGGAGCTCTGCGGTCTTCTGGAAGTTGACGAGCTCCTTGGCTGGCATGAGCAGACCCTCGACGGCTGGCTTGCCGACATAGAGCTGCACGATCTCTCGGCCAGCTGCGTCGCCGGTGTTCTTTACTTTGACCTCAACGACAGCATGATCACCTTCGACGCTGATCTTCAGATCGCTATAAGCAAAGGTGGTGTATGAGAGGCCGTAACCGAATGGGTAGAGGGTCTTGACCTTCTGGGTATCGAAGTAGCGGTAACCGACCATCACATCCTCCTCATAGCGCGCGTAAGCGGCATTGCCATCACTCTCAGGGAAGTTGTTGGCCGATGAGTAATCCTCGTACTTGAGCGCCCAGGTCATAGGGAGCTTACCCGATGGATTGACCTTGCCGGTGAGCACGTCAGCAATGCTGTTGCCCATCTCCTGACCACCCATCCACGCGTGGAGGATAGCATCTGGGAGGTTATGTACGGCGGTGAGGTCGATGATATTGCCCATGTTGAGGATGAGGATAGCCTTCTTCTTGGCAGCGTGAGCCTCCTGGCAAACGAGGCGGAGGTTAGCCTCCTCGGTGTCGCTGAGCAGCCAGTCGCCCTTGACGGCCTTGCGGTCGCCACCCTCGCCGGCCATGCGGCTGATGGTGATGACGGCTACGTCAGCGTTCTTGATGGCGCTCTTGACCTGCTCCTTGGTGAGCAGCATCTCAGGAGCTACAGGGATGGTCCAGAAGTTCTCGGCTGGCATCTTGGCGAGCTCAGCATCGGTGTAGGTGCGATAGGTCTCAGCGAGCTCATCCTCGAGCTGGAGGCCGGCATTGACCAGGCCTTCGTTGAGCGAGACCTTATACTTGCGGTTCACATTGCCCGAACCCGAACCGCCTACGAGCAAGTCATAGCTGGCAGTGCCGAAGAGAGCCACCTTAGCCACGTCAGCACCAAGTGGCAGCGCAGATTTTTCACTGTTCCCTTTTCCCTTTTCATTTTTAAGCAATACCATGCCGTCGGTAGCCGCCTGACGGGTGATAGCGGCGTGCGTGGTGAGGTCTGGCTGATTGCTATACTTATAATGCTTGTAGGTAGGGGTCTTGAGCATGATCTGCATGATACGCTTCACACAGAGGTCGAGGTCCTTGACGTCGAGCGTGCCGTTCTGCACACCCTCCACGATCTCGTTGTACTGGTGCTCGGTACCTGGCATGAGCAGGTCATTGCCGGCTGCAATCTGGCGTGCGCCGTTCTCCTCGGCCCACCAGTCGGTCATCACGAAGCCCTCGAAACCCCAGTCGTCACGCAGGATTTCGGTGAGGAGGTGGCGGTTCTCGCTGGCCAGAGTGCCATTGACCTTATTATAAGAGGACATGATGGTCCAAGGCTGGCTCTGCTTGACGGCAATCTCGAAGCCCTTGAGGTAGATCTCGCGCATGGCACGCTCGCTGAGTCGTGCATCCACACCGTTGCGGCAGGTCTCCTGAGAGTTGACGGCGAAATGCTTGAGCGAGACGCCAACGCCATTGCTCTGGATGCCGTCGATATAAGCCGAAGCAATCTTGCCGGCCAGGACAGGATCCTCAGAATAATACTCGAAGTTGCGGCCACACAGCGGGTTACGGTGAATATTGATGGCAGGAGCGAGGAGTACGTCAGCGCCATATTCGAGCACCTCATTGCCCATGGCGGTGGTCACCTCCTTGACGAGCTCTGTGTCCCACGAAGCTGCCAACGTGGCGCCTACAGGAAAGGCGGTGCAGTAGTACTCACCGTCATCGTCCTTGCGCTTAGGATCAATACGCAGGCCTGCAGGACCGTCGGCATAGACGATAGGCTCTACACCCAGACGAGGGATGGCATAGTGCTGACCGGCAGAACCGGCTACCTTGCCCTGCACGAGCGAGGTGGCAATCATCATCTCGTATGCTTCAGCAGAGTCCTTGCATTGCGCCAGCTTCTCCTTGAGCGCGTCGCTGAACATCTCGCGCACGATCATACCAGGAGCACGATCAGGTGGCGTCACCTTCATACGTTCGGTGCCGATTACGAAATTGGCTTTTTCCTCAAGGGTCATAGCCGCGATTACCTCATCAATAGGGTCAGTACCCAACTGAGGTGCTTTCTGTGTACAACTGCTTGCCAGCATTGTGAGTGTGATTAGACTAACTGTAGATGTTTTCATGTCTGTAATGTTTTTACCGTGGCAAATATACTGAAATAATCGTCAATACACAAAAAAATGATGCGTTTTTTGCATACTCTTCGAAAAATATATTATCTTTGCACCACATAACTTGATTAAAGAACAAAAATAACCTCGATAACCCATGCAACAGCCACTCCCTTTCTACCAGATATTCGCAGACCTGAATCAGGTGCCACGTCCCTCTCATCATGAGGAAAAGGTGGCGCAATATCTCTGTGACTATGCCGAGAAGCTCGGCCTCGACTATAGCCGTGACGCGCATAACTGCGTCGTGATACGCAAACCAGCCACCCCTGGCTATGAGCAGGCCACGCCGGTGGTCATACTCAATCACATGGATATGGTGTGTGTGGCTGAGGAAGGCCATGTGTTCGATGCGCTGAATGACCCGATCAAGCCGGTCATCTACGAGGCTCCATCGACCGATAAGCAGCAGGCCAACGCCCGGTGGATGAAGGCCGACCACACCAGCCTCGGAGCAGACAACGGCATGGGCCTGTCGATGGCATTGGCAATCCTGGCCGACAAGACGCTGGTGCATGGCCCGCTCGAAGTCATCACCACGACCAACGAGGAGGACGGCATGGACGGTGCGGCCAACCTGTCGCCTGACTTTATCAAGGGCCGTCATGTGCTCAACCTCGATAGTGAGGCTTACGATGAAATCACCGTGGGCGCTGCCGGCGCTTTCATCCAGAAGGCGCGATTGCCGTATGCGCAGATCCGTATGCCAAAGGATTATATTTCTTATAAGGTACGCGTGCGAGGCGGCCTGGGTGGTCACTCGGGTGTGGATATTGTGAAGAATCGTGCCAATGCCATCAAGGTGCTGGCCAACCTGCTGCAGGTGAGCATCCAACATAAGCACATCGCACTCTATCTGGTGAAGTTTGAGGGTGGTCAGGCGTCGGCCAGCATCCCAAGCAGCGCGGAGGCCATGGTGGCACTGCCGGCAGGCGCTGAGCAGGACTTCGTGGATCTCCTGATCCAGGGTTCTTGCGCGGTGCAGGCGCAGTTCGGAGTCTCTGACCCGGATGTGGAGGTGCTCTATGAACCGGCAGTATGGCATGGCAATGTGGTGGACGAGGAGTCTACCCGCTGTCTCCTGGCTGATCTGAACGCCATCCCGGTAGGTCCGCTGGAGTGGCACCCGGATATTGTCGGCACTCCGATGACCAGCAACAATGTCGGCACGGTGCGCCAGTCGGCTGACGTCTTCGAGATTTCTACCCATTCGCGCAGTTTCCGTGGCGAGGATATGGAGCTGTTGGCCAAGAAGATACGCGAGATCTTCCTGGTGAGCGGTGCTGAGGTGGAGGAGATCATGAACGCGCCATCATGGCAGGAAGACCAGACTTCGCCATTCCTGCAGATGGTGAGTGATACCTTCCAGGATGTTCTTGGTTTCCGTCCGAAGCCAGTGGCTATGCATTTCGTGCTCGAAGCAGGCTATTTCGTGCAGAAGTATCCGGGCATCCAGATGGCTTCTATCGGCCCACGTATCATTGAACCACACAGCACTTCGGAGCGCGTGGAGCTATCTACTTGCGATGATATCTGGAAGGTCGCTGTGGAGATTCTCAAGAGATTGGCTGACACTTCCAAATGATTTCGTAGATATCACTTCTATATGCGCAATTTATTTTTCCTTTTTCCTTTTTCCCTTTTCCTTTTTTCCTGCACCACCAAGCCTGTGGCGCCGCAGGCTGAGTTGCCCACTCCTATAGCGCAGGAGGACTCTTTCCTGCTCTATGCCGTGCATGACTCAGCTTCTGGCTTCGAGATGGCAGTGACGAACTATGGAGCTCGTTTGCAGCGTCTCGTTGTCGGTGGTCAGGACGTCGTTTTAGGCTATGACACCCTCTCGCACTACCAGCGCTACAAACAGAACTTCGGCGCTGTGGTGGGGCGCTACATCGGCCGTATCCTGAGTGGACATCTGGAGCTCGATGGCGTAGAATATAATCTTCCTGTGGGCAGTAACGGTGACTGCTCACATGGTGGCACACCAAGCTTCAGCCAGCGATTCTGGACGGCGTTGCCTGTGGAATCTTCCAATGAGCTCGCCTTCCGCTACGTGAGTCCCGATGGCGAGAATGGCTTCCCGGGAGAGCTCACGCTCGACGTGACTTATTCATTGCTCACCGATGGACTTCGCATTGACTATCAGGCCACAACCACCAAGACCACGGTGCTCAATCCTTCGAACCACTCCTTCTTCAATCTCACGGGAGACCTGAGTCAGGACATCCTGACCGAAGAGCTCTGGATTGATAGTGACAGCATGGCGCTTTATAATCCCGAGAAGCGCGTCACAGGTCAGCTCGGTGCTGTGGCAGAGACTCCTTTTGACTTCAATACCCCGCAAGCTATCGGCAATCGCATTGACGATGAGAATGATCAGCTGGCCGTAACCAAAGGCTACGACCACTGCTATCAACTCAAGAATGGTGGTTCGCTCGATCGCCCCGTAGCACGTCTCACCGATGCTACTACAGGCTTGCAGATGGAGGTTTATACCACCGAGCCAGCCATGCAGATCTACACGGCCAACGGCCATAAGGGAGACCTCATCGGCAAGGACAGCAAGGCCTATCCTCGTCGCAACGCCATCTGCTTCGAGACAATGCATTATCCGGATTCGCCGAACAAGCCTCACTGGCCAAGCACCACGTTGCGACCGGGAGAAACATTTAAGAGTACTACGATCTTCAAGTTTAGCAGAAAGTGAAATCAGTGTCAAAAAATTGGACACTTTTAGTCTCAAAAAGTCATGTTTTGGCTTTTTGAGGCTTTTTCTTTTTAAATAATAGTCATCTTTGCAGCACCAAAACGAACGATATGAAGAAGATTCTATTTTCCTTACTCGGTGCTGCCATGATGACAGTGGCATGGTCACAGGAGCAGTTGCAGCTCACTCTCGATCGAACCATCACAATGGCACAGCAGCAGTCACCCAGTGCAGTGGCGGCGCAGCATAGCTTGCAGAGCGCTTACTGGACGTATCGGTATTACCTGGCCAACTACAAGCCATCGGTGACGCTGACCACTTCGCCAGAGTTTAACCGTGGCATTGCGCAAGTCATACAACCCGATGGTACCAATAGTTTTGTGCATGTGAGCCAGGTGAACAGTGACGTGTCGCTACAGATCACACAGAACATCCCGCTGACGGGTGGTAGCCTCTTCGTCAATAGTTCGTTGATGCGTAATGACCAGATTGAGGGCGACGGCCAGACCTCCTATCGCTCGCAACCCATCACCATTGGTTATCAGCAGAGCCTGCTGGGTTACAATGAGTTGAAGTGGAATCGCCGCATTGAACCTCTGCGTTGGCAGGAAGCTCAGAAGCAATATAACGAGACGATGGAACTGGTAGCATCGCAGGCAAGTCTCTACTTCTTCGAGCTGGCTACGGCGCAGACAAATGTGGACATTGCGCGCAGTAACTTAGCGTCGGCCGACACGCTCTGCCGCTTTGCAGAGGGTCGATACAACATCGGTACGATCACCGAAAATGAGATGCTGCAACTGCAACTCAACAAACTGCGCGAAGAGACCAATCTGCTCGATGCCGACGTCAACCTACAAGCTGCAGCCGAGGCGCTCCGTAACTTCCTCAACCTGCCGACCACGACACAGCTCTCCGTCCTGACCGATGACCACGTGCCACAGATAGAGGTCCCGCTGGCCGAAGCGCTCGAACTGGCCATGCAGAACAGTCCTGATCCTGACAACTATAAAAGATCGCAGCTGGAGAGCCGACAGAATTTGGCATACACCAAGGCAAGTACGGGATTGAAGGCCGATCTCTACCTGCAGTTCGGTCTCTCACAGACGGGACAGGAGTTGCGAGAAGCCTACCACTCCCCAACGGATATGCAGTACGCCTCGGTTTCTGTATCGATCCCGATTCTGGATTGGGGACGTGGCAAGGGCCGCAGACGGGTGGCACAATCGAACGTCCATCTGGCCGATATCCATGCCGAACAGGGGATGAAGAGCTTCGAGCAGAATGTCACGAAGATGGTGCAGCAGTTCAATCTGCAATCACGGCGAGTCGCCGTAGCCAGTCAGGCCGACAAGACGGCGGAGCGACGCTATGAGGTGGCGCGAAGGCTGTATGTGATGGGAAAGAGTACAATACTCGACCTCAATAGCGCCATCAGCGAGAAGGATTCGGCTCGGCGAAGCTTTATCCAGAGCCTTTCGACATACTGGAGTCTTTATTATGGACTTCGCTCCATGACTAAGACCCTCCCCGCCCTCCCTCAAAGGGAGGGAGAATAAAAGTTAGCTCTGCTAATCGTTCTTTTGAAATACATTTTATAATAATTAAAGCCTTTACCACCCAAGGAAACTTAATTATTCCCTCCCTATGAGGGAGGGTTAGGGTGGGTCTATTTATGGATAAGATACTTTCTCCTCGACCTTGGTACTTCCGCTATAAATATTATATAATGTGTGGTGTGGCTGTCCTCGCGCTCATCATCTACGCTCTCACCCTATCATTGGGCCCTAGCCGCCTTCGCATCGATACAGAAGACGTGAAGATCGGTGAAGCTAAGACGGCGCCATTCCTAGAATACGTTGATGTGGAGGGACTTGTGCAGCCGATCCGTACGTTGCGCGTCAATACGCGTGAGTCGGGCAGCGTGCTCCGCATACTGGCTGAGGATGGTCAGACAGTACGTCAGGGAGACACGATCCTGGTATTGAGCAATCCAGAGCTGGAGCGAGCCATCGAGGATCAGCGCGATGACCTGGCGCGTCAGCATACGGCTTACGAGGAGCAGAAGATCGAGCAGGAGAAGCTCCGATTGCAGCTCCAGAAGCAGACATTGCAGACACGCTATGAGAAGCAGCGACTCGACAAAAATATTGTCCTCGACCGTGAAGAACATAGCATGGGAATCAAGAGCAAGGCGCAACTGGAGGTGGCTGAAGAAGAGTATCGCTATCAGCAGCAGCGCACCGAACTGGATATGCTCTCGCTCCGCAACGACTCCGCTTCGGCTGTGCTCCGTGGCCAGATCATGGCGCGTGATATGGAGCGCGAACAGAAGAAATACCGTCGCTCCTGTGACCGTCTGGATGAACTCGTCGTACTGGCTCCTTGCGATGGTCAGCTCAGCTATATCTCTGCTACCCTCGGTCAGCGCGTAGGTGCTGGTGAGCAGATCGCGGAGATCAAAGTCCTCACCGACTACAAGGTACATTCTTCGCTCAACGAGTATTACATCGACCGCATCACCTCTGGCCTTCCTGCCAATATCAAGTATCAAGGCGAGCAGTTCCCGCTGCATATCACCAAGGTAGTACCAGAGGTTCGCAACCGCTCGTTCGACATCGACCTTGTCTTCGAGCAGGAGCGACCATCGAACATCCGCGTCGGCAAATCCTACCGCGTGCAGATCGAGCTTGGCAAGGCCGAAGAGGCGCTCGTTATCCCTCGTGGCGACTTCTATCAGAGCACCGGTGGCCAATGGATTTATAAGCTCGATGCTTCTGGCAAAAAAGCTATCAAGACACCTATCTCCATCGGACGACAGAACCCATCGCAATATGAGATTATCGAAGGTCTCAGTGCAGGTGACCGAGTGATTACGACGGGATATGAGAAACTGGGAGATACGGAGGTGGTGATATTGAAATAAAAGACAGACCCTCTCCGCCCCACTAGGGGGCACCTCCCCCGTGGAGGGGGAGGATTGGTTAGTTTGTTTTACCGAAATAGCAAATAATGATAAAATGTATTGATTTGATCAGAAAAACGAGTCATAATCGTTTATCTAAATGAAATGATACATATATTTGCACAGAAAAGGAAGAATTATTTCTTTTTCTGTGCAAATATATGTATATTATCAACCATGCGTAGCCCTTTTGAAATCGTAGGAAATGTCCCGTTTGACCTTTCTGTACTGCAATCAATCTTCCCCGATTGCAAGCATATCACAGACAAGGCAAGAAGCCTTGAGGCAGAAGGCCGTATTGTACGTCTTAAAAAGGGATTATATGTAGCAAGTCAACAGGAGACAGAAATTCCTGTCTGTAGAGAATTGGTGGCGAATCAGCTTTATGGTCCTTCGTATGTTAGCCTGCAAACAGCATTGCGTTTCTATGGCTTAATACCCGAATACGTCTATATGGTATGTTCTGTAACAACTAAGCAATCGCGTGATTTTGAAAATAAGATTGCCAGCTTTCACTATCAGAATTGTACACCCGAGTATTTCTCTTTTGGTATTCGGATGGAACAAAAAGATAATTATAGTTATCTAATAGCTTCACCAGAGAAAGCTTTGTGTGACCTGATAGCTTTTACACCCAGACTTCAGTTCCGGTCGATGATAGATATCGGAGGATGGTTGGAGCAAGATATCCGTTTTGACATGGACGAACTTGCAACATTTGATGAAGAACTATTACAGCAGATTGCAGAGCATAGCAGAAAAAGAAATAGTATCAACACCTTAATTAGTTTTTTAAGACATGAAAAGCTTATTTGACCAGATGGTCGAGCAGCACATGGCCTTGACCGATGAAAGAGGTCGGCAAAATGCGCACTATGAAGTAATGCAGCAGGTCGTGTTGGCAGGATTAGCTCGTGGCGGGTTCTTCAAGGAAGCAGCATTCTATGGTGGTACATGCTTACGAATCTTCCATGGATTGAAACGTTATTCTGAAGATATGGATTTCTCTCTGCTTCAGAAAAATCCGGACTTTAAATTAGAGAACTACTTCCAGGCTATTATTGATGAAGCCAGAGTTGTTGGTCGAGAAGTGTCAATCACACGCAAGGAGAAAAAGAACTTTGGCAAAGTGGAATCTGCTTTTCTGAAGGACAATACGGATGTCTATAACTTGTCTTTCCAAACAGAAAAGACCTTGAAGATCAAGATTGAGGTAGATACACTTCCTCCTTTGGAGTTCCAGACGGAACAGAAGCTTCTCGTTCAGCCAACTTCGTTTATGACTCGTTGTTTCACTTTGCCTGATCTGTATGCTGGCAAGATGCATGCACTGGTTTTCCGTCAATGGAAGAATCGTATCAAGGGTCGTGACTGGTATGATTTCGAGTGGTACATACGCAATGGTGTTCCGTTGGATTTCAAACATCTGCAAATACGAGCCAAAGAATTCAATGGCATAGATCTTACGATTGAAGAATTCCAAAACCTGCTACGAGAACGATTATCATCCGGAGATATTCAAAGCGTGAAGGCAGATGTGGAACCTTTCATCATCAATAAGCAGGAACTCGACATCTGGAGCAACGACTACTTCCTCCAGCTGGCCGACCGCATCCGTTTCCTCTGATGAGTGTCAAATTTTTGGACACTTTTAGCCTCAAAAGGTCGATTTCGGCTATTTTGAGGCTTTTTTTATGAAATAATCATCATCTTTGCAGCACGAAAACAAAAGAGGAACAATCAATTATGAATCATAAATTATCAGAATATGGCAATCATTGAAATCAAAAACCTCCAGAAGGTATTCCGTACTGAGCTCGTTGAGACAGTGGCATTGAATGGTGTATCGCTCACCGTCGAGAAAGGTGAGTTCGTGGCTATCATGGGTCCATCAGGTTGTGGCAAATCCACGTTGCTGAATATCGTAGGCTTGCTCGATAATCCTACCAGTGGCGAGTATCTGCTCGATGGCGTGGATGTGAGCAAGAAGTCAGAGTCAGAGCGTACCGACATCCGCAAGGGTACCTTAGGCTTTGTCTTCCAGGCCTTCAACCTCATCGAAGATCTCAACGTAGAGGAGAACATCGAACTGCCATTGCTCTACATGGGTTTGCCAAAGAGCGAGCGCAAGAAGCGCATCCAGGACGCCATGGAGCGTATGGCCATCGGACATCGTGCCAAACATTTCCCTGCACAGCTCTCTGGCGGTCAGCAGCAGCGTGTAGCCATCGCTCGTGCCGTAGTGTCAAAGCCTACGCTTATCCTTGCCGATGAGCCAACAGGTAACCTCGACTCAAAGAATGGTCATGAGGTGATGGAACTCCTCTCTGAACTCCACAAAGATGGCACCACTATCGTCATGGTAACTCACTCGCAGAAGGATGCCATGTATGCTGACCGCATCGTCAATCTGTTCGATGGTCAGGTGGTAGAGAAAGTGGAGATGTAAGAAGCAGACCCTCTCCGCCCCACAAGGGGGCACCTCCCCCGTGGAGGGGGAGGATTGGTTACCTTATTATATAGAAAATATGGTTGCACTACTCGTCAAACAAGCCCTACGGACACTCTCACGCCAGAAAGTCTTCACTTGCATCAACATCCTCGGCCTGGCGCTGAGCCTTGCCTGCTGCATCGTCCTCACACGCTACCTGCATCGTGAGTTCACTATCGATGCCAATGCCATCGAGCCAGAGACGCTCTGTGAGCTCGTCGCACAGGAGAATAACTATCGCCCTTCCGATGCACACGCACCTTTCGACAATGTATTGGGAGCCTCGGTGGTCGATAAGTGTCGCTACTGCCTGTTTCCGAATAAGTGCGACATCACGTGCGACTCTGTTTCCACCTTTGCCAACCTCCTGCTGGTCGATGCCAACTACCTCAATTTCTTCGACCTTAAGGTGACGGGTGACCGCGATGCCCTGTCGCATGCCGATGCTGTCCTCATATCGAGCGACTATGCCAAGCGCATGATTGACGGTGATCCTTTGGGCAAGACCCTCACGATCTCGAACCACACCTTCTCCGTGACAGGCGTGTTCGAAGTACCGGCGTGCAAGCGTAGGTTTGATGCCGACATCATCGCG
>JAZQQH010000129.1:0-2971 GCA_045628985.1 Bacteroidales bacterium
GATCAAAAGTGCAATGCCTATCATCTCCAATACGGTGGAACGGGAAGCGCGAGTCTTCACATCATCCCGGACATCTGAGAAATGTAAGTCAGACAATGGAACCAGCTTGAATTCCTGCATATGCTCCTGAATGAAATCCTCGCCATAACTGGTGCCAAACTGCTTATTGTATTGTGCAACCCTGGTCTTCAAAGACTCATACACATTCTTGCGCAGGATATCCAGAAACTTCTCCGCATCATCGGCATTCGCAAGAGAAACAACGCTATTATAGTTGAAATTATTATCGGTTGTTGAATGAATCTCTTCCTCCTCATTTATAAGCACATCACACTCTTCAAGGTCAGAGTTTGCAGGATAAGACTTGAATACACCGGTAATGGTCAGCGCTACCTTCCTCTGCTCATAATCATCGTAGACATAGATCATGTCCCCAGGAGCCACCGACATGGGTTCAGCAACCTTGTCAGAGATAGCCACATCGCCATCAGCCTCTGGATACTTACCCGCAGTAAACTCTAAGCCTAATATCTCTGCTGCCTGATGGGTGAAATAATGGTAGCTGAAATGGTACAGGTCTGTACCACCCTTGCCGCCATAAACCTTATTTCCCTGTTCCAACAAGTTGAAACAACCGATCTTTGCTCCAGGAACGGCATCTGCGGCCTTGATGCTCGCCTGTATTGGAGAACGGGATATCCATCCGTCCTGGAACAACGTGCAGACCATGTACTTCTTGTCCGCATCCTTAATGCTGCTGTTGTATGTTACGTCATACATCACCTGCGACATAATCACATAAAATGCCGCGAAGGCGATGGTCATGCCCAGCACATTCAGGATGGACGATGCTTTGGTTTTGGTAAATATATTCATTGCTCCCTTATTTTAGTATTAACACGTCATTATCGCCATAATTATCGTAACCCGAGGTGATGACTTGCTCGCCAGCGGTAAGGCCTTCAAGCACCTCATAATACTGCGGATTCTGGCGTCCGATGCGGATTTCGCGTTTTACAGCTCGCGTGCCGTCACCATTGACTACGTAGATCCATTTGCCACCCGTCTTCTGGAAAAACGAGCCACGAGGAATGAGCAAGGCGGCTTCGGGCGAACCAAGCTGAAGGTTGAGATAGTAGGTCTGACCACTACGGATATTGTCAGGTGTGTCACCTTCGAACTTAAAATCAGCCTTGAACTTGCCATCGCGAACCTCAGGATAGACCTTGCGGAGCGCTGCATTATAAAGCGTTTCCTGACGCTCAAAGGTTGCATTCAAGCCAGGGACCACACGGTCGATGTAATGCTCATCAATCTGCGCCTCGATCTTATACGAACTCATATCGCTGATCTGCCCAATCTTTGTGCCGGCTCCGATGCTCTCGCCGAGCACAGCATCGAGGATACCGAGCTGGCCATCGATAGGGGCCTTGATGGTGAGGTTGTCCTTGCGGCGGCGAATCATCTGCATGTTGAGCTGCATGTTTTCGAGGCTTTCACGCATCCTTTCTACCTGAGTAAAACGGAAAAGACTGTCCTGTATTTCCTTTTCGGCGATTAATTGTAGCTTTTCCAGTGCCAGATCGTAGTCTTCTTTAGCTTTGAGAAATTCTTCACGGGCAATAAGCTTATCCTCGTAGAGCGACTTCTGCTGCTCGTAGGTGCGACGGAGGCGCTTCACATTGAGCTGGTATTCGGCTTTTTGCTGCTTCACGTTGAGTCGATCCTGCTCCATCTGTATCTGCGTGTTGCGCAGGATGTTCTCTTTCTCGGCCAATTCGGCTTCAGAGTTGAGAATCTGGAGATCGAGATTATCATTAGACAGACGGAGGATCTCGTCACCCTTCTTGACCGTTGACCCCTCTTCAATGAGGATTTCCTGTACGATACCCCCTTCGACAGGGCTGATCTGAATGGTAACCAGAGGTTGAACAGTACCACTAAGACGGATATAATCATTGAATTCTCCTTGTTTCACCGTGCTGATCGTCACCGTGTCACCATTGATACGTAGAGTACTTTGATTGGGCTTGATGATCAGGTAGATTATCAGTAATACCAATACAGAACCTATCCACCAAGGCAATGCTTTCTTTGTAAAGGCTGTTTGCCAGCCAGTCTTCTTTTCTATTATCTTGTCCATAGTTTTTGAATTTGCTGATTAAGACTCCTGACCTTCGCAGGCAAGGAGCCTGATTGTGTTATCTAATTAATGTATCATTTATGAGAAATGTATGGTTCTCCGTGATAATACCGCACAATCGAGTCCTTGATGCGAAGTGTCAGTAGTGCATTTACCCTTTCTGCCATCGCATTAAGGTAGGTCTGTGAAGCTGTCTGGTATTCAATGGCTGAGATCAGACCATTTTCAAACTGTTTGGTGCTCAGCTGATATGCCTCCTGCTGATATGCTGATAGTTTCTCTGCCTGCTGAAAGGCAGCAAAGGCACCATCGCGATCATTTATCGCTCTTGCCACCTCGTTCTCTATGTCGCGCATCGTCTGGTCATATTCAGCCTTGGCACGGGAAAGAGCATTCTTCTTCTGATGAAGATTAGTGCGTCGCTGAAACTGATCAAAGATAGGGATGGTGAGCGAGAGCTGAACGTACTCGCCAGCATTGTTCTTGAACTGATCGCCGAACGACTGGGCCTTGTAATCTTCTCGTCCTGGATAGGTATAGTAGGTCGTTGACCATCCACCATAGAGCGACAGTTTGGGAGAATAGGAACCTTGCGCCATTTTTAGGTCAAGTCCGGCTTGTTTAACATTCAAGGTGGCAATCTCTGCAGAAGGAAGCACAGACTTGGCTGTCTCTGCTAAATCTGACGAAGATGTCAGTGATACGAGTGGTTCCTGCACATGGTCTTCGATCTCCAGTTCCTGGTCAGAAGGCCAGAACATGACATCCTTCAAAGTGATCATTGCATCACGTCTCTTGTTCGTAGCGTCGATGAGCTGATACTCTTTC
>JAZQQH010000130.1:0-17365 GCA_045628985.1 Bacteroidales bacterium
AGCCTTAGCCACCTCCTCATTGTAGGTCTTGTAGGTTGGCCAGCGGTTGAAATCAGGCTCCTTATACTGGTCGCGCAATACGCTATAAGCGGCGTAAGGACGGAGCCACTCCTCGTTGTTCTGATAGAAAGTCTTGTAGCCGGCGCTGGCGAGAGTCTTCTTGCCTTCCTGCTCGAAGAGGTCGTGGAGGTAGGCGCGCTTCACCTCGTTGACCTTCTCGTAGTCAATCTGCTTGAGGGCGTTGAGCTCGATGCGCTTGGCCTCATATTCCTTGGCTTTAGCCTCGTCCTTGAGGGCAGGGAGCTGGCGAAGGTCCACGTACTGAGGGTGGAAAGCGTAGATCGAGATAGAGTTATATGGATAGGAGTCCTGCCAGGTATTGGTGATGGTAGTGTCGTTGATCGGGAGGATCTGCACCGCTGTCTGCTTGGTGGCTACTGCCCAGTCAATGAGGGTCTTAAGGTCGCCGAAGTCGCCTACACCGAAGCTGCCTTCGCTCTTGAGAGAGAAGATAGGTACGGCTACGCCAGCCACGCGTCGAGCGTCGCGCCACTGGTCTTTGAGGTCAAGGCTCTTCTTGTTGGCAGAGACATTCTCGATGACGTGAGCCATAGAGTTGCGCTCAATGCGGACACAAGTGCCATCACGATAGACGCCGTAGCGGTAGAGGAGAGGAAGACCTCCCTTTGGAAGCTCAATGTCGGCTGAGCCTTCCCAGATCTCACCATCGGCGGTGTGGAGTTCCACCACCTGATCGGCAATTTGCACACCGAGGGATTCCCCCCAGATGGTGCGGTAGTTGATTTGGAAGTTAAGTTTCATGAAATATATGGTTATGATAAATATCTTTTTTACCTAAGGACTCTAACATGATACACTATTCGTCATGGTTCTCGAGGAAGTTGAGCATCGATAAGATGAGAGTCTTGCAAAAGGTATTACCATAAGACAGACAGAAGGAACCAGCTGCGATCTACCTCCTTCATCTGCTGCTTTTCGAGCAAGGTGGGGAGATTCTGATAGTTGTTCTGGAAGTCGGAAATGCGTTGCTCTGCTTCGTTCGGGAAGTACTGCAATGCTTCGGCCAACGATCCCATTTGTCCCAGTCCCTCTATGTAGTTGATGCCTGCATGGCGGTACTTCATGGCGGTCATTGTGCGCTTCATGCGGCGAATCTGAGCTACGAGTCCTTGGTTGAGATCTACATTCAGAGGTTTTGACTTTATGATAACCTCATGTGAGACCGCAGGATTGAGCTGTCCCAGGTCGATAGTAAGGGTCAGCAAGTCTGTATCGACCTTCCACTGATCTAGCGTCAAGGTCTTTCCATCAAGGGTAACTGACTCAGGTTGCAGGTTGCCTATCAGAGAAAGTTTAAGAGGGCGAACTACTGGCATTTCTTCGTAAGCACCTTGACGAGCAGAGAGGACAAACTTGGTCTCTTGACCTGATCGGATCATAGAAGCTTTAGTAGTGGCATAGTGGGTAGCATAATCTTTGCTAGTCCCTTGATCTTCATAGAATGTACAGGCTGAGGTGATGTCAGTCTGACTGGTAGGGAATACCGCATAGATGATCTCTTCATCATTGCTTCGCAGGTTGTACACTTTGTCATTATACATAGGTACAATAGCACCTGCTTTGACATAAACAGGATATTCGTCAATCAGGAAATGGCGTTCTACGATTTGTCCACCTTTGAGCAGGGTGCCAGTCTGCCACTCGTACCAGTCATTACCTGCAGGTAACCATATCTTGACCAGACTCTGTTTGCCATCGGCCATCGGGGTGGTGATGGGCGCTACGAGTATCTGGTCACCAAACATGTATTCATTCCTGAACTCAGATGCATAGGCCTCGGCATCTTCCGGATAGTCATAATACAATGGTCGGCAGAGAGAGACACCGGTCTCATAGCTTTGGCGAGCCATAGTATATATATAAGGTGCCAACTTATAGCGTAAGTGCACCAGATCGTGCAGTATGTCTTGATTCTCTCGTCCTAAAGCCCAGGGTTCCTTGTTCATGGCAGCATCTTTGGTAGAATGGCTTCGCATCACAGGGCTGAATGTGCCGAATTGCATCCAGCGGATATAGAGTTCACGGTCGAGCTGATCTCCATCGTTGACAAACATGTGACCACCCAGGTCATGGCTCCAATAGCCATAACCTACATTACTAGAGGTGTGGTTGAAGTAGGGCTGATAGTCGAGCGATGCCCAAGTCGAATAGGTGTCGCCAGAGAAGCCAATCTGATAACGATGGTTACCCATGCCGCCCCAACGGTGATAGAGCATCGGACGGTGGTCAGCATGCATGAGCTGATCGGTAAACGTGCAGTAGTTGAGCCACCAGGTGTTGCTGAGGCTCTTGATCTTTTCGTCCATCAGACCTTGCTGCCAGTCGAGCCACCAGAAAGTAACTCCTTCTTTTTCGAGCGGACGAAGCATCTTCTCAAACCAGCCGGTCATCATCTTTTTGTCCGATGACTGCCAGGCGATGGTCTCTTGGCTCTTGGGGTCACGACCGAGGTATTCGGCCAATGCAGCATACTTGTCTTCGTAGGCAGGGACGCCATCGGCCGGATGTAGGTTGAGGGTGATCTGCAGGTTCTTGTTTTTCAGATACTGAAGGAATCCGGCAGGATTAGGGAAGAGACGGTCATTCCAGGTATAGCCTGTCCATCCGCCCTTGCCTGGCTCGGTCCAGTGCCAGTCCATATCTACAACTAGTACATCGAGCGGGATGTCGAAAGTCTCAAAGTCCTTGACGACCTGGCGCATCTCTGCATCTGAGTAGCTCCAGTATCGGCTCCACCAGTAGCCAAAGACATAACGTGGAGGAAGCGGTATTCGACCTGCAAAGAGGGTATAGTCACTTAACGCTTGCTTGTAGTCATGTCCGTAAGCCATAAAGAACCAGTCCTGACGATTCTGACTGGCTGGGCGTTCTTCTACCCAGGCAAACTCCTTGCGTGTAGTATCGTTGGGATTGGCATCAAAGAGTAGTCCCTGGCTGTCGTCAATCCATGTCCAGCCATCGGTAGCCAGCAATCCGTCTTCCAATGGCATGGCACTGCCATCGCCCTTTCTGTTCCAGGCATAGTATCGGTCACCATCATAGCCATCGAGTGTGCGATACGTACCTTTGAGGTTGCCGGTCTGCTGATCGCCCGGATGCCAGGTGAAAGGGGTAGTGAGTCGCTCAGAGGCGGTTATCGAGAGATTGTCTGCAGAGAAAGGCTCGTCTGATTTTTGATAGCAGAGTTTCATGCTCGAAGTTGTGATAACCAACTCTTTGTCCGTTTCGGTTACCACATACTCTGCTTTCGGATAGCTTCTCTCAGTGGCAAGAAACGAAGGCTGATCGACGAACTGTCCGTCAGGTGTCCATTCCATGCGGATGACGCCATCGGCCACGACCGTAAAACGTGCATGCTCATTCTGCCAGGCGATATTGGCCGAAAGTGTTTCCTGCACGATGGATGTATCAGAAGAAGAAGGTGTACAGGCAGCCATCATAAGACCTGCACCTATAAATAAATATGATTTCATACAAAAAATGGGCATTACTTGGTGAGTTCGAGAATAAGGGTTCCACGTGCCTCAATATCTATTGTCTTGCTGAGGTCAATGCGCTCACCCGTCATGACATTGGTACCGGCTGTGCGTCCCTGCATAGCATCGGCATAACGAGCTACATCGAGATGCTGAGCCGCATCGCTGCCATTGAGCACTACAAGAACGATCTGCTCATCTTTAGAGCGAGCATACACATAGCAGCCATTGTCGTTGTCAGGTATGAAGTGCATCAGCGAACCTTCTGTGACAGCCGTACAATGCTTGCGCCACTGAAGGAGGCGCTGCAGGTAGTCATGAGCCGCATTCTCTTCGGCTGTACGGCCTGCAGCTGTGAAGGCATCACGGCTATCTCCGGCAAATCCTCCGGGGAAGTCTTTGCGAATGAATCCGTCGCCTTCACTCTTCTCGCCATGTATCATCAGCTCACATCCATAATAAATCTGAGGAATGCCTCGTGTGGTCATCAGGAAGGCCATGCCCTGCTGGAACTTCGAAAGACCACGGTCGCCCTGATGATTGAATCGGCTGACATCGTGGTTGTCAAGGAAGATGAGCAACTGATTGGGATCCTCATAAAGGAAATCCTGTGCCAGAGATTCATAGATCTTGAAGAGACCTTTAGAATGCTGCTCGTCTTGCTTCGAAACATCGTCAAATGCGGTCTGTGAGACAAACATCAGGTTGAAGTCCATTACCGTCTTGAGGTTCGACTCATAGGCAGGAGAGAGCTTTGAGCCCTTTTGCCACCAGGCGGTAAAAGCAGGACTCACTGGATACCAGGTCTCACCTACAATATTAAACGATGGATACTCGTCATTGATGGCCTTGCACCATCGGCTCATAAACTGCGGATCGGCATAAGGATGGGTATCCTGACGGATGCCATCGATACGGGTATGCTCTATCCACCAGATGGAGTTCTGTATCAGATAAGTAGAGAGGTGACGGTTCGATCCATTCAGATCGGGCATGTAATTAGAGAACCAACCATCGTGGAACCCCCTTTTTTCACTTGGCGATGCATACGGATCAACCACCGTCCATTTATTATGATTACAGCCGATATATTCGTTATGATTATTAAGCCAATCGCTGGTTGGGAGGTCTTTCATCCACCAATGATCAGCGCCACAATGGTTGAAGATCATGTCCATCACCACTTTCATATCGCGCTTATGAGTTTCATCGACAAACTCAATATACTCATCGAGGGTACCATAGCAAGGATCAATGTTATAGAAATCATTGATGGCATAACCATGGTAGATAGCAGGTGCATTGCTGACTACTGGATTGAGCCAGACAGAAGTAATTCCCAGGTCATTGAGATAATCAAGATGATTGATTACCCCTCGTACATCTCCCCCATGACGCACCCATGCATTAGATCGATCAACCTTTGCCTCAGGAAGATTATTAGAAACATCTCCATCAGAGAAACGATCTGGAGTGATGAGATACATCACATCATGGCTGTCAAATCCCTGAGCTCCTGGTTTCTGACTACGAGGCAGGAGTGTGTAGTTGATCTGTTTGGTCTTGCGACCCTGTGAAAGATTAATTTTCACATTACCAGGTTGAACCTGAGGATCGAGTTCCAGATACAGGAAGAGATAGTTCGGATTTTCTACCCTGACGCATTCTTTGAGAGTCACACCAGGATAATCGATCTCTACTCTTGCCGATGAGATATCGGTACCGTGCAGCATAATCTGCAATTCAGGATTATGCATTCCTGCCCACCAAAATGAAGGTTCCAAATGTTGGATCTCGAGAGGAGCCGCGAAAAGCTGAGCCTTGAACAGGAAGAGAATTGTGACCATAAGGGTCGAAAGAAGAGTTTGTTTCATGTTGTATTATGTTTTGAATTCATTGCCAAAGAACTCTCCCAATTCTCCCGAACGGGGAGAGCATAAATAAATATTTTCAACAAAACCAAGACGTTTTTATACGTCTTCGGATGCAAATTTATATCATAATATATATATACACAACCATGTTGATAAGATATTAAAGTTTTAAAAAACTATCTTACTGATTTATAAATTATTAAAAATAGCAATATCAAATGGTTTACAATTTATAACAAAAGAGATCGGACAAAATGTATCATAAGGAAATGTCTTGATATTTTAGATGTTACATGCAGCGCAAGCTCCTGAATTACAAAGAAGTATATTTTTTATAAATTTGATATTTTCTTGTTGCAGATAAAAGGCATTAAAAAACATTATATCTTTGCAGCCGATTCAATATGCAAACAACTATTCTATTTAATAAATAATGTAAATAACAATGAAAAAAACACAAAATTTAATTTGTCGACTTGCTTTAGTGCTTGCGACATTGTTTTTTGCCATTGACATCTCAGCTCAGACCATAACTGGTACGGTTATGGACGAGATGGGAGAAGTGACGGGCGCCAGTGTTGTGGTCAAGGGAACAACAACAGGTGCAACAACCGACTTCGATGGCAAGTTTTCTGTCCAGTGCAAACCTGGAGCTACTCTTGTAATTTCGTTTGTCGGCTATGTCACACAGGAAGTCCCTGCTGCTGATGGTATGGTTGTTACCCTTGTAGAAGACAGTCAGTTGCTCGAAGACGTTGTCGTTATCGGTTACGGTACTGTTAAGAAGGAGGATGCTACCGGTTCTATTGCCACACTTAAGGCTGATCCAAAGCTCAAGGGTGTTGCACCTACCGCTGACAATATGCTCGTAGGTAAAATTGCGGGTGTGACCGTAACTACTGGTGGCGGTTCATCAAACAGCGGTTCGAGCATTCGTATTCGCGGCGGTTCGTCACTCTCGGCAAGTAATGACCCACTCATCATCCTTGATGGTGTATATCTTGACAACGAGGGTATCAGTGGTGTAGGCAACATGCTCAGCACCATCGATCCTAACGACATTGAGAGCTTTACCGTCCTGAAGGACGCATCTGCTACTGCCATCTATGGTAGCCGTGCTTCCAACGGTGTCATTCTCATTACTACCAAGAAGGGTAAGAGCGGCAAGGTTAAGCTCACTTATGACGGCAATGTATCCATGTCGCACAAGAAGAAGACCATGGACGTACTCTCTGGTACAGAGTTCCAGGATCTGATTCGCACCACCTTTGCCAATGAGTCAAACCGTGAGGACGTTTACTTCAAGGCTGGTCTTAATTCTGATGGTTCTGTAGCCTATAACGCTAATACCGACTGGCAGGAAGAGGTATTCCAGATGGGTGTCAGCACAGAGCACAACGTGAGTGCACTGGGTAGCATCGGCAAGTATCTGCCATTCCGTGCTTCACTGGGTTATACCCGCAACGAGGGTATCCTCAAGACCGATAAGAACAACCGTTATACTGCCAACCTGGCATTGAACCCTACCTTCCTTGATACACATCTTAAGGTGAACCTGAACGGCAAGGTGATGAAGATTCGCAGTAACTTCGCCAACGGTGGTGCTATCGGTACTGCTACCAGCATGGACCCTACCAAGCCAGTATATGACAAGGACAGCAAGTTCCATGGCTACTGGACATGGACCAGCGATGACGGCAATATCATCAGCGTGGCTACCAAGAACCCTGTATCTCTGCTTGAGGCATTCGATGATCATGCTGACGTATGGAACTTCATCGGTAGTGCACAGATTGAGTATAACTCATTCTTTGTAGAGGGTCTTAAGGCCAACCTCAACCTTTCAATGGACTATGCAAGTTCGAAGGGTGAGAAGAGTGCCCCTCATGACGCTCCATCGCAGTTCAACTCGCGTGGTTATCATGAGACCTGGAATAAGAACCGAAACAACCAGCAGCTCGATGCATACGTGACCTATGCTCACGACTTCAAGGCTGCCAAGAGCCACTTCGACATCATGGGTGGTTACTCATGGCAGAAGTATCACTCTGAGAACGACTGGTACACTGAGGGCCAGTTCGACGAGAACCTCCAGCCTATCCCTGAGTACATCAGCGAGGGTGAGAGCAAGACTGAGCACTTCATTGTCTCTTTCTTCACTCGTATGAACTACTCATTTGCTAATCGCTATCTCCTTACCTTTACCCTCCGTAGCGACGGTTCTTCACGATTCAGCAAGGACAACCGCTGGGGTGTATTCCCTTCAGCTGCTTTCTCTTGGCGACTCATCGAAGAGAACTTCATGAAGGATCAGGAGACAATGAGCGACCTCAAGCTCCGACTGGGTTGGGGCCAGACTGGTCAGCAGGACATCAACATGGGTGACTACCCATACATGGGCTCATACTCATACAGCATCAACAATGCAGCAAGCTATATGCGTTGGGGTGAGTGGAGCCGTCTGCTCAAGCCAAATGCTTATAACTCAAAGCTTAAGTGGGAGACCACTACTACCTGGAATGCCGGTATCGACTACGGTTTCCTGAATCAGCGCATCAATGGTGCTTTGGATTTCTACTATCGTGAGACCAAGGACTTGATCAATGCTGAGGCTAAGGTTCCTGCAGGTGCCAACTTCGCTGAGTATGTAGCTGCCAACATCGGTTCGCTCTCTAACACGGGTGTAGAGTTCTCGGTTAACACATATCCAATCCAGACACGCGACTTCGTATGGGAGTTGAATGCCAACATCGCATGGAACAAGAACAAGATCATCTCGCTCACCGATGGTGACAACGCTACCAGCATGCGCCGCTACGGCAGCACCGGTGGTGACGGTTCGTTCCAGCTCAAGGCTCACACTGTTGGTAACCCAGCTGGTATGTTCTATGTATATGAGCAGGTTTATGACACTAACGGCAAGCCACTGGAGGGTGTATTCGTAGATCGCAACAACGATGGTGCACTCACAGAGGATGACCTTTACCTGTATCACAAGGCAGATGCTGACTTTACTTACGGTTTGAGCACCAAGTTCCAGTACAAGAAGTGGGACCTCGCTATGGCAGGTCACGGCAGCTGGGGTAACTGGATCTTCAATGGTTCGGCTGCAAACAACGCTGAGCTCTCAGCTGGTCGTCTGTATGCCAATGCGTTCCTGAGCAACCGTCCACAGAGTGCCTTCGATACCAACTTCCAGGCCAAGACCCTGCTCTCTGACTACTATATCCAGAATGGTGCATTCTTCCGCATCGACAACATCTCGCTCGGCTATTCGTTCGAGAAGCTCTTCGGTGCCAAGATCTCTGGTCGTGTATCAGGTACCGTACAGAATCCATTGGTATTTACAGCCTACAAGGGTCTCGATCCTGAGATTGGCGGTGGTGTAGATAACAGCTACTACCCACGTCCTATCACTTATATGATCGGTCTTAACCTCAACTTCTAAAACGTAACAGAATGAAATCAATATTCAAATTCGCTATAGTGGCAGGTGTGGGCATGACGGCTCTGACATCTTGTGTTAATGACCTTGACACATTGCCACTTACCCAGACTACTGTACTTCCGGAGGATGCATGGTCTAACCCAGATTCTTACGAACTCTATACTGCTAAGATTTACTCAACCTTTGCCATCCCGGGCAATGATGGTGCTGGCAGTGGTGATATTGTAGGTGCCGATCAGGGTGAGGCTACCTTCACTCGCTCATGGTGGAACCTCGAGGAGCTTCCTACTGACGAGGTTAAGATTGCTTGGGCTGATGAGGGTCTCAACGGTCTGCAGTTCTGCCAGTGGTCAGCTACCAACCGTTTCGTGATGCTCAACTACGACCGTATGTTGCTGATCAATGCCTTCTGCAACGAGTTCCTCAACCAGACTACCGAAGATAAGCTCTCGGGTCGTGGCCTTGATGCCTCAAAGATTGCTGCTGTGAATGTAAACCGTGCAGAGGTACGTGCCTTGCGTGCATTCTCATACTATGTTTTGATGAACTTCTATGGTAACCCTCCATTCGTAACAGAGGAGGATGGTATCGGTGCATTCAATCCTAAGCAGACCAACCGTGACTTCCTCTTTGGTTGGATTGAGAATGAATGGAAGGAGGTAATCAATCAGTTGCCTGAGAAGAGCGCAAGGACCTACGGCATGGTAAACCGCTATGTGGTCAACATGATGCTGGCTAACCTCTATATGAATGCTGAGGTATTTGGCAAGGGTGCACGCTATGCCGATGCTGCTGCCTGCCTTAAGGAGATCATCGACAATGGTGGCTACTCGCTCGAACCAACCTATAAGCACCTCTTTGGCGCAGATAATCATGAGTCTGCCGAGATGATCTTCCCTATCATCTTCGATGGTATATATGCACAGTGCTATGGTGGTACAACCTACCTCACAGCCGCTGCCTACGGTTCGGATATGAATGCAGGTGACAACTTCGGTCTGCCACAGTCATGGTCGGGCATCCGTGCTCCTAAAGACCTGAGCTCACTCTTTGAGGATGGCGACTCACGTGCCTTGTTCTGGACAGCTGAGCGCTCGCAGGACATCCTGAGCTGGAGCACCTTCACCGAGGGTTATTCTGTCGTTAAGTACACCAACCTCAAGAAGGACGGTACAGCAGGTTCTAACAACACCTTCCCTGATACCGACTTCCCACTCTACCGTCTGGCTGATGCCTATCTGCTCTATGTAGAGTGTGCTCTGCGTGGTGCAGGTGATGCTGCCAAGGCTAAGGACCTCTATAATAAGGTACAGGAGCGAGCATTTGGTAACAACAAGCACAACATCAACTCTTTGAGCGACCTCAGCCTTGATCAGTTGCTCGATGAGCGTGCTCGTGAGCTCTATTGGGAGGGTCACCGTCGTACAGACTTGATCCGCTTCAACCGTTTCATTGACAATAAGGTATGGACTTGGAAGAACGGTACCCATGACGGTACAACCAAGATCAACGAGAAGTATCTCCTCTACCCATTGCCATCGACCGACTTGGCTTCAAACCCAGAACTCAAGCAGAATGAAGGCTTCTAAATCCAAACATTGACTCATTATGAAAAATATAACAAAATATCTGTTGCTCGGTGCTTCTGTGCTTGGACTTGCTGCATGTCAGGATGACGACACTCCAGCATTGACCGGCTTTGAAAATCCACAGCTCAATACGCTGGCTGTATCGGCTATTGATGGCACTTCTGAGGTGGTAACTTTCACCTGGACTGAGCCACGTTTCTTCCTTGAGGGCAGCAATGCCTCTACAAGCATCGGTTCGTACGACTATGCTGGTATCAGCTATCAGCTGGTGGGTGATATGGTAGGAAATGACTTTGCTTCGGCTACCGTATTCGGCTCAGCCGTCTCGCAGAGCTACGTCAATATCAAATACGATGATGTAGCAAAGATCATGTGCGACAAGTTCGGCATGAAGCGTGATGATGACACACATGAGTCAGCTATCGAGTTCCGTCTTATGGCTCAGTATGGCAACCTCGACTCCATGACCGTTGTCTCAAACAGCATCGTAGTTCCATTCGTGCTTACCCCTAATCCTCCATACGAGGGTCCTGTGCCAGCACTTTATATCTGTGATGAGGCTGGCTATGGCGAACTCGCTCTCTATGCTTGGGGTGACGAGGAAGCATTCGGTGGCTGGCCAGGTGCTCAGGCTCAGGTTAAGGCAAACAAGGCTGGCAAGACTTATTGGAAGTTCCAGATTCCTGACGCTAATGTCAATAGTGTACTCAACTTCATTGTCAACAACAATGGCCAAGGCAGTCAGATGGATCTCTTCGCTGGTCCTCTCAAGGAGGATACCTACGTTACTATCACAGCTGATGGTTACACAATTGATACTCAGTCGCCAAAGATTTACATTCAGAGCCAGTTGGGTTGGGGTGATTACGCACTCTATGCTTGGGGTGACGAAGAGGTATGCGGTGGTTGGCCAGGTGTACAGCCTGCTGAAACTGTGACAATTGGTGATGAGCAGTGGCTTGTATTCGATCTGAAGATCAGCAACAAGTTGGAAGAGAATTACATTATAAATAATAATGGTGGTGGCTCACAGTTCGATCTTGTAACTGCTCAGAAACTCGAGAATGACCTCTTCATCCGTGTAGCTGCTGATGGTTCATACAAGGCTTCTCGTGGTCCTGTCCAGAACCAGCCAGGTCAGTTCACATTCTATGTCAACAAGGATCTGAGCGGTTGGCCAGAGATGGCATTCTACGTATGGGGTGATGCAGGCGAGATCTGTGGCGGTTGGCCAGGCGCAGCACCTTCAGGTCCACTGACCATCAATGGTCGTCAGTATTACTATCACACATTCACCGCTGACGTTCCTGTCAATGTTATTATCAACAATAACAACAATGGCAGTCAGTGTGGTGATATCAATGGTGCAACTGATCAAATTTTATTTGTATATGGTGATGGTTCAACAAGTAGCGAAACTTGCTTCTAAGTCACTCTTACTCCTTTCATGCTGCATGCTGTCATTGACGGCATGCGGCAGCAATGAGGAGTCAGATATGTCTGGTAAGGAAGAAGAGAAAGGTCAGACGACAATTGTAGAGGTTGACAATACCAAAGCTCTGGGTCCTCGTAACCGTGTGATTTATGAGATGAATGTGGGAGCGTTCACCTCGGCAGGCACATTTGCTGCCGCTGGTGAGCAGCTTTCAGAGCTCCGCAAGTTGGGTATCGACATCGTATGGCTGATGCCAATCTACCCTCGTGGTGGCGGTATTGACAGCCCATACGCTGCTACCGACTTCAAGAAGACTAATCCTAAATACGGTACTGTGGCTGACCTGAAGGCATTTGTCGCTAAGGCTCACGGTCTGGGCATGGAGGTTTGGCTTGACTGGGTACCTAATCATACTGCCACTAACGCCAATTGGGTCACTTCTAATCCTGAGTATTATACCAAGAAGAATGGCCAGATGGTGCATCCGAATAACTATGGTGATGTCTTTGAACTTAACTATCAGAATGAAGGCCTGGTCAATGCAATGAACGACTGTCTGAAGTTCTGGATTGATGAGGCAGACATTGATGGTTATCGCTGTGACTACATCAGTAGTTCTACGATTCCTGTATCGTACTGGCAGAATACCATCCCTATACTCAAGAACTACAAGCCTGGCAAGGAGATTGAGATGCTGGGTGAGTCGGACTTCACTGATCCAAATAATGCACGTCTGAAGGACTCGGGCTTCGAGTATGATTATGCATGGTGGTTCCAGGGTACAGCACTGCGTGAGCAGATGGGAGCTAATGGTACAGATGCATCTGTACTCCTGAAGTCGGCTACTAAGTTTGTGACTGATAACAAGGAACTTCTGGCCAAAAACATCCGTCGTATGGTTTACCTCACCAACCACGATGTGAATTACAATGACGGTGGCGCAAAGCTCTCAGATATGTACGCAGGCAATCGTTACCCATTTACAGTCTTGCAGTTCACCATCATGGGTATGCCTCTCTTGTACAACGGGCAGGAGATTGGCGGTATGCAGATTCTCGATTACTTCAAGGACGCGAAGATTAACTGGCAGAATGTTGACAAGAAGATGCAGAATACAATCCGTACTCTGGTTGCACTGCGTCACACTCAGAAGGCTTTGGGTGATGATGTGGAGCCTCAGTTCCTGACAACTCAGAACAAGGGAGGTTTTGCCTACAGCAAGACTTCGGGTGCAAACACCGTCCTCGTAGTGCTTAACCTAGATAATACGCCTCAGACGATTCAGGTTCAGGGTGTAACTGCCGGCGACTACACTCAATGGATTGACAGTAAGGAGATTGGCCAGAAGATTTCGACCAAGAAAGTATCTTTGACCAATACAGCTTCTGTGTCGCTTGACGGAAAGGGTTACGCCGTCTTTGTAAAATAAAAATTTGTGTGTGATGTCTGATGTGTAAGCGTTTCGGCATCATTAGTTGTAATAGGTAGTAATTTTGTGAAGTATTCAAGACTTGTCCTCAAGTCTTGAATATTTGTATATAATAACATCATAATATTAATGAAAAGAACACTCTTCTTCTTTTGGTCATTGCTCTGTATGACTACTATCAATGCTCAGGTCGCTGATACACTGAATGTCCTGTGTATTGGCAATTCATTTACATTCTTCTCAGATTCGCCACAGAAGCTGGTCGAAGTGGCTCGCAGTCAGGGGCATGAAATTATTATGACGGCCATCTATGAAGGGGGCTATACCTTCAATGACCATCTTCATGATATGAAAAGCGTAAGAGCGGTGGAACGTACTGGTTTTGATTGTGTTTTCCTCCAGGATCAGAGTCAGATGCATGCCCGATATGCTGCAGATACTTTGCGCTTTCTTTTGGCCAAATGTGATACGAAAGAACTGGTGGATCGTGTGCGGATGTATTCCCCAGAGGCTCGGATCTGGCTTGAGAGCACATGGTCTTATTCACAGGGAAACTATGGAGGATTCGGCTCTTTTGAAACCTTTGAAGCTTTGCTCATTGAGGGCACATCCTTGTTGGCTGCGTCTTGCCAAACTATGGTTTCACCCATTGGTAAAGCTTTTACAAAGGCCCGACAGGAGCGTCCTGACATCAATCTCTATTACCCCGACGATAAGCATCAGTCAGATTATGGCACCTACCTCAAGGTCTGTGTCAACTATCTTCTGATTTATGGCAAACCATTCCGCGGGCAGGTTGCTACTTGTGGTATGGATCCTGAGAAGTGCGCTTATCTGCAGAAGGTCGCAGAGCAGATTGTGCTATAAGTTGTGCATGATTGTTTCTTCAAAATCATTCGGGTTAGACGAACGATTCTTCAGTTTTGAACGATAAGTATAGATGGTCGATTTCGAGCAACGCAGGAAATTGGCCATTTGTGTATTGTCTTGTATACCAAGGCGAAGCAGAGCCAGGATTCGTAATTCTGAGTTTAACTGATTCTCGCCTTTCAGATGAAATTCTTCTCCTTCCAGCATGAGCTGGTTGATTTTTTCTACAAAGTTAGGGAAGAGTTCAAGAAATGACTTGTCAAAGTTCTGATAGAATTCCTTCAGCGTATCTTCAATCACCTCTTCTGATCTGAGCACCACTTGCAGATCGCTCATCTTCTTCGTCTGCGAAAGCTTATACATACGCTTTCGGTAACTGTCAAGCTGCTGAATATATTCTGTACACTGGCTCATGTAACGGCCTACATATTCTTCTTTGATTCGGTTTGATTCAGCCAGGCGGGAATTCGTCTCTTGCAGCATCTGATTGGTCTTTAGTGCTTCTTGGGTTGCCATCAAGGCCTGTTGTGTTGCTTCGAGTGCTTTTTCATGGGCCATCTCCGCATGACCGCGTTCTGCTTCAACCTTTCTTTTTTGGTAATGAAGGCTAATAAGAACAAAGACGAGAACCAGAGATAAGCTGGCAAGGATACCTACTCCATAATAGAGATAGGTCTGGTGCAGCTCGCGCAAGTGAGTATAGGCTGCATCAATTTTCGGGAGAATCTGACTATTCTGGCTGTTCCTGTGTCGGGAATTAAAGAACTGAGAGTCAGAGAAGCTGCTCTTCAGGTAACGGTTGGCTCGTTCATAATCTCCTTCATCATAGATCATACCGGCCAAGTCTCTGAGGCTGGTGTTTTCTTTGATAGAAGCCTGTATGTCCGACATCGCACTGAGCGCCAGACATTGTTTGCGTTCTTCCTGACGATCCAGGTAATTACATGCAAAGGCTTTCAACGACATCAGGATTGAGTATTGACGAGTACCGAACGCAAAGGTTGCCTCATGCGATTCAATCTGGTTATAGGTTTTCAGAGGGTCTTCATAGATACGTTTCAGCAATTGGATATTGAAAGCTGATGGCGAATTCTCATCCATATATTGCATTGCTGAGTCAGCATATAAATTGGCCATCTCAAGATATTTATCAGCATAAACCGTACCTAAAGAATTTTCCTGGCAATAGATAAAATACTCTCTGTAGGCAGAATAATACAGACTTAGGCTGTTCGCCGTAAGCATGGTTCTGTCAACCCTATTTAATAGCTCCACACTTTCGTTAAGAAGTCCTATGGTATTCAACACGTGTGATAGGCTCAGCTGTGTCTTGGCAAGTTCAGCCGGCCAATGCATTTCTTTTGCCAGTATTATATTCTTCTGCAGATAGTGCATCGCCGAATCGCTTTGGTAAGACTCATAATACTGGCTGATTTCTTCATGTGTCTTATAGAGCGACAGCGAACCGCTCTTATCTTTAGAATACCTTAGCTTCGCTTTTATGGTAGCAATATTAGACTCATAAGCCTGATCATATTCTCTGACTTTGGCCAGATTCTCATCAAGCTTTATCAATAAGGATTGTGTGTTCTGTTTATTATTGGTAGTTTTTTGATGTTGCGCAGTTACCGCTTGTGAGAAAAGCAGGAATAACAGAAGAATGTTTATTTTGATAGGAGCCATTGTATAGAGGGGATTGTTTTCGCTGCAAATATACACTTTTTTACTTAAAATAGAAAATTTTAGAGCAAAAATAACATTAATTCATCAAAATAATCTGCGTATTGAATGAATGTCTCTATTTTAGCTGCCAGATGAGTGTCATTCGGCATATCCTTCTAATCCCCAGGACTTGCCCATAGTAAGGGCTTGTGGTTGTCGCGACTCAATAGAAAAACTATTCTTTCTTTCACATATAAGGTTCCGGTGATCTCTAGAATGGTAATCTGTAGTTCATAACGAATAATTTCCGCAGATTTTCACCTTGTCGACTAATCTGGATTAATCATTATTTATATCTTACAAATCATCTATGAACGAAAGAAATGTAACCTAAATGTACTAAATCTATAAATTTTGAGAAGATTTAGTACAAAAAGATTATATTTTTTTGGTATTGTCATGTTTCTTCGTATCTTTGCACCCACTAAAATATAATAAAGTTATGCAACAGATTATCGGTAGAGAAAAGGAACTGACACAATTAAGGCGATGCGTAGAATCGAATCGCTCAGAGTTCGTCATTGTCTATGGCCGTCGTCGCGTAGGCAAGACTTTCCTCGTAGATAGTTTCTTTGATGGAAAGTATGACTTCGCCTATGTCGGTGGTCATAGGCTAACTAAGGCCAAACAACTGCGAGGTTTTGCTAAAGTATTGAAGAAGGTGTCTGGTGCCAAACTACAACCTCTGTTTAAAAGTTGGGAAGAAGCATTCGATGCATTGGAGACTTATCTGGAATCTTTGCCACAAGAAAAGCGCAAGATCATCTTTATTGACGAAATGCCGTGGATTGATACTCCTCAATCAGAGTTTATAGAAGCACTCGAACAGTTCTGGAATGGTTGGGGAGCTCGTCGCAGTGATATCGTGTTTATCGCCAGTGGATCAGCTTCTTCTTGGATGATGGACAAGTTGGTCGAAAACCCTGGAGGTCTTCATGCACGAATCACTTGTAATATCTATGTGCGCCCATTTACCTTGCACGAGACACGAGAGTATCTGTTAAGCCGAGGCATCCGATGGGACAATTACCAGATACTTTCCCTCTATATGACTTTGGGTGGTGTTCCGTTCTACCTAAGCCTGCTTGATCGGGAACAGACATTAATTAGTAATATTGACCGTCTGTTTTTCGAACGCAATGGACTGCTACGCAATGAATTTGACGAACTCTACCAAGCCATCTTTAGCAATGCCGGCAAATACCTTGAAGTAGTCACATTGCTCAATGGTCACAAAGAAGGACTGACATTTGCCGAGATATCCCGAGAGACAGGTATCGAGGGGCAACGTCTCACCATCCTTCTTCGCAACCTGGAGCGTTGTGATTTCATCATTGCCTACTCTCAGTTCGGCAATAGCCAGAAAGGTACCCTCTATCGGCTGGTGGATTTCTATACATTATTTTATTACAAGTTCGTTTTGCAGAACGATACAAAGGAC
>JAZQQH010000131.1:0-1577 GCA_045628985.1 Bacteroidales bacterium
CCGCCCGTCAAGCCATGAAAGCCGGGGGCACCTGAAGTCCGTAACCGCGAGGATCGGCCTAGGGTGAAACTGGTGATTGGGGCTAAGTCGTAACAAGGTAGCCGTACCGGAAGGTGCGGCTGGAACACCTCCTTTCTGGAGTGTCCGGAGGAATCCGCCTGACGCGAAGGGTTCGGAGAGATGTTCGAGGCTCGTCCTTTTACGCTCTTTACTGCTTTCTGTATGCGAAACACGATACCGAATGAATTTCCGGCTTGCCGGATTCAGATATGAACGATCATTGACATATTGTTACAGACTGAAAAGTTAAGAGTAGAGCAAATCGAAGAAAGCTGAAAGTATATATCAACCTTTTCAAGTCTCCCGCTGCTCCCGTTGTGGGGCGTCACCGGCGGCGAGGCGTTGAGAGATACGACAGAAAGTAAGAAAGGGCACATGGTGGATGCCTAGGCTCTCGGAGGCGAAGAAGGACGTGATAAGCTGCGATAAGCTCCGTTGAGGTGCAAATGACCTTTGATGCGGAGATTTCCGAATGGGACAACCCGACATGTTGAATACATGTCATCCTTTTTTAGGAGGCGAACGCAGGGAACTGAAACATCTTAGTACCTGCAGGAAGAGAAAACAACAGTGATTCCCCAAGTAGTGGCGAGCGAACGGGGAAGAGCCCAAACCAGTTCTGTTACGGCAGTGCTGGGGTAGTAGGACCACGCCGTGGACGAAGTATGAGAAGTGGAAGCATCTGGAAAGTTGTTCCACAGAGGGTGAAAGGCCCGTACACGCAATCATACGAGTCCTAGTGGTATCCTGAGTAGCGCGGAGCACGAGGAATTCTGCGTGAATCAGCCGGGACCATCCGGCAAGGCTAAATACTCCCGAGAGACCGATAGCGAACCAGTACCGTGAGGGAAAGGTGAAAAGCACCCCGAACAGGGGAGTGAAATAGTACCTGAAACCGTGTGCCTACAAGCGGTCGGAGCACCTTCGTGGTGTGACGGCGTGCCTTTTGCATAATGAACCTACGAGTTAACGTATCCGGCGAGGTTAAGTGCGATGACGCACGCAGCCGAAGCGAGAGCGAGTCTGAACAGGGCGGTCAGTCGGATGTGTTAGACGCGAAACCAAGTGATCTACCCTTGGCCAGGGTGAAGGCTGGGTAACACCAGTTGGAGGCCCGCACCAATAAGCGTTGAAAAGCTTCTGGATGAGCTGAGGGTAGGGGTGAAAGGCTAATCAAACTTGGAGATAGCTCGTACTCCCCGAAATGCATTTAGGTGCAGCCTGTGGTATACTGACGTGAGGTAGAGCGACTGATAAGATGCGAGGGCTTCGCCGCCTATCAAGTCTTGCCAAACTCCGAATGCGCGTCAGGTGAGCCATGGAGTGAGGGCGCGGGTGCTAAGGTCCGTGCCCGAGAGGAGAAGAATCCTGACCATCAGCTAAGGCCCCGAATTGCATGCTGAGTTAGTATAACGAAGTTGGATTTCAGAGACAGCTAGGATGTTGGCTTGGAAGCAGCCATTCATTTAAAGAGTGCGTAACAGCTCACTAGTCGAGAGATCCGGCGTGGATAATAA
>JAZQQH010000132.1:0-64043 GCA_045628985.1 Bacteroidales bacterium
CAAACAACAATATTAATAACTAATTTTTTTTAACATGAACAAAAAGTTTTTAAGTGCTATCCTGTTTGGTGCTCTCGTAGCATCTACAGGTTCGTTCGTGTCTTGTGCTGATAACGATGATAAGATCGATCAGCTTCAGGATCAGAACAGCGAGCTTAAGGCTCAGCTTGCTCAGTTGAAGAGCGAGCTCCAGGCAGAGCTTAAGAATGCTGCTAGCGCATCACAGGTTGCTGCTATCGAGGCTAAGCTTTCTGCTATCGAGGGCGTAACCTCTGACAACATCGCTGCAACTGTAGCTGCACTCAAGGGTAACTTTGATACCCAGGAGGCTCGTGTCGTTGCTCTCGAGACCCAGATCAAGGCTCTCGAAGGTCTTAAGGACGTTGACGCTAGTGAGTTGATCGCAGTTCTCAACAAGGCTAAGGAGAATGGTACAGCTGACATGACCGGTCTCTCTGCAATGGTTGATGCTCTCGACGCTCAGGTTAACACTCTCCTTACCGATGTACGCTCTATCGTATTCCAGCCAGAGTTCTACGTTGACGGTATCGAGGCTGCAGAGTATACATACCTCCGTTATGTACCTCTTTGCGACGATGGCGATGCTCGCGTTTATGGTGAGCAGGTTAGCGATAAGCTTAGCCAGGCAGACACTGAGTATCCTGGTGGTTCTTATGTCGCTTGGAACTATGGCAAGTATAATTCTATTACGATTAAGAAGGACTTCAAGTGGGCTTATCTCCATGTAGGTGATATTACCACAGTTTGGGAGCACCCTGCTACTTATTCTGGTACCAGCTTGGAGACTGCTTTCTATATGAGCTCTTCTTCTTCTTGCAATGCAGATGGTTGTACTTCTAGTTCTTATGATTGGGGTTATGGTATCAGTAAGGCTAAGGAGGCTGTTGTTGTAGGCAAGAACATCATTAACACCATGTATTTCGCAGTTAATCCTGCTAATACTGAGGTTAAGGCTGAGGATCTTAACGTTGCTGTTAAGAACGTTATGGCAATGACTCGTGCTAGCGTTGCTGACGTTACTATTACCAACGTTACTCCTGTTAAGGATGGTGCTGCAGCTTCTAAGAATGAGAAGATTGTTAAGGTAGAGTACTATATTTCTAATCCTTTGGATATCATCACTGCTAACAATGATGAGTCATATAGTGTTCTTAATAAGAAGGAGAATACCACAATCATCAAGCTTCAGGCTGCTACCGAGGGTGGTATCGTAGAGTCTGACTGGGCTGCTCTTTATGAGACCTCAATTCAGCCAGTTGCTGTTTCTTTGAACAAGAAGGGTGCAGATGCTAAGTGGAATGCTCCTATCAACTGTACTGGTGCTGAGAACGCTGCTTGTGGTGAGAGCTATCATAATTACTCTCATTATGCTAAGGATGCTGCTGATGCTGTTTATCCTGAGCTCCACAAGAACCCATACGAGGCTCTTATCGACGATCATCGCACTGCTGAGATCGATTATCGTAGCCAGGGTATCAACATTGCTGAGCACATTGAGCTTCACTTCGTAAAGCGTGATGCAGAGAAGGCTGATCGCAAGCATGCTGATGAGCACAGCGCTACTGGTCACAACAACAATAAGAAGGAGGTTCTTCGTCCACACGTAACTATGTCTCTTGCTGAGGCTGCTTACAAGTTCGGCTTCACCTATGAGTTCGCTCTTGTTCCTTACACTACTGATGACAACAAGACCAACAACTCTGCATACGCTCACTTGGCTGAGGCTGCTAGCATGGATAAGGCTACCTATGGTACTCCAGTGATTATCCCTAACACCGTTGAGGAGGATCCAAAGTTGGTTGATGATCAGTTCAACTTGATTCCTAAGAAGGCTGTTGCTACCAGCACCTATACTAGCAACGATGGTTATGAGCAGGGCGCATCTTCTGTAGATCGTCAGCCACTCGTTCAGGTTCTCGTTAAGAAGGACGGTGAGGTTATCCTTGATGCTTATGTTAACTTCATCATTACTCGTCACGTAGGTAACATCATTGCTCCTCTCTTTGATCTTGGTTCAAAGGATAAGTCATGTCTTACTCTTACTTATGCAATGACCTGGAACCAGGTATCTGAGCTCCTTTATGAGCAGACTGCAAATAAGGGTCTCGGCATGAGCAAGCTTGAGTTCGAGGAGTCTTATGAGCTCGCTCGTTATGACAATGGCGCTATCATGCAGTTCGACGTTAAGGAGAACACCAACATCTATGGCGAGAAGGATTATGAGGCAACTCCAGTTAAGTACGAGAATACTTATACTGTAGTATATGAGGATATTGATCTCAATGGTACTACTACCAGCGTCCTCAAGCTTGATCTTGACAAGTTCGATCAGCAGTATGTATACGAGAAGGAGAACCGCAGCGACATTATCTATGTAATGTACATCCGCAAGGGCACCGCTGTTAACTCTACTCTTAACGGTATCCTCGTTCCAATGCAGATCGCTATCAACGAGGTTAAGGCTCTCGAGTATAGCGAGAAGAACATCAACTTCTGGTATGACAAGACCGGTAAGCCAAATATCCTTGACTCAATCGGTATCAACAACCAGTCAATTCGTCTCAATGTTAACTACGCTCTTGATAAGGGTGATACCTACACCACTGAGAACGGTACTTTGAATGATGAGAAGTTCAATGGTGCTACTGTTCAGGGCTTCGTTCGCGATCTCGACGATGCATGGGATGGCAAGGCTCTCAAGGTTGGTGCTGAGAAGGTTAAGACCCAGGCTAACTACTACTTCCACCCACTCACCAAGAATGTTGTAATCACTGATGAGTACAGCGGTGTTAAGTATCAGCTCGACGTTGATAGCGAGTCTATGTACTGCGCTATCTGGGTTATGGGTGATGATCCAGGGCTCTATACTGGTGTCAACAAGCACGAGCACCTCGTATCTGACTCAATCTCTAAGCAGGCTCCTGGCTTCGTTAAGCAGGCTGAGAAGGATAACAACGTTAAGGTAACTAAGGGCATCTACACCAATACTAAGCTCTATGCTTATGAGGTTGGCAAGAAGGCTACTACCCGCACTCAGATTGCTGAGTTGAACGGTCAGACTGGCGATGTACACTACATGTACAACGACATGGCTAAGAAGGTACTCAATGCAACTGGTCACCGTGTAGCAGAGGAGTATGCATACTTCGGTATCTACCTCGCTAACGAGTGTGAGATTGCTAAGTACATCAACTACGATGCAGTTCCTGAGAACATCTTCGCTGGCTACTGGCTCCGTCCACTCGACATCAAGCCATGTGACAACGACACCGTTATCGACGCTACCAACAATGCTTACTACATCTCAATCTTCGACAAGTACAACTTCTCAGATTGGCGTGACTACAGCATCGTTGACAAGACCAAGACTCCAATGGATTACAAGAACGTTTGGTTGCTTGCATTCTATGGCGTTAAGTCTATGACCCTCCAGTTGGATAAGGTTACTACCGATATGAACAAGCACAACATCAAGACTGATCTCCTTACCTCTGTTAACCAGGATATCAAGATCTCTTATGTTGAGCACAACAAGACTTCTGTAATCGGTACTCTTGGTTCTGCTGCTACTAAGACCATCGACCTCAAGACTTACAACAAGGAGTCTATGGGTCTTAAGTCAACCTACGATGCAATCGTTGAGCACTTCGGCTACCTCAAGTATGAGAATAAGGGTGCTAACGTTTCTAACTTCAAGTTCCTTGTTCCTGTAACCTTCGGTTACGACTGGGGTGAGATCACTACCACCTTCGAGGTACAGGTTATCGGTACTGAGGGTAACCACGACGGTGAGTAATCTTTAGATTCTCTAAGTTAAACATATTAGAGTGCGTCTCTCTTGGGACGCACTCTTTTTTCAAATAGTCTTTTTTTATTCTTTATGAAAAAGATTCTTTATTTTGTTCTTTTCTTTATCTCTTCGTCATTGATTGTATCTTCTTGCTCTTCAAAGTCTGATAAGCAGGAGGGTGCTTCTGCACATGATAGCTTTGTTGCTTCATTAAGCAGTGCTGATACTACTGAGGTCTTGAATCTTTGTCAGGACTTCTTTGCTAAGCTCGCTGCTGGCGATAAGGAGGCTGCCATCGGTATGCTTTCTTTGAGCAATGATTCTGGTCTTATTTCTTCAATGACTGACGAGAAAGCTCAGAGTCTGATCAAACAGTTTACGCTCTTCCCTGTACTTGACAATCATCTTGTAGATTATACATTTGGAGATGCTGCAGATAACTTGGTTCGCTTCAAGGTTGTCTTCTCAAAGGATGATCAGGGCAAGGAGGATGCTATCAACTTTGGCTTGAATCCTATCCGCAAGGATGGCAAGTGGTATCTTACCGTACGTAATGCTTCTGCACAGGTTGCGCAGTAATACTTAATAAAAAGAATAGTCCGACTTGATTTCAAGTCGGACATTCTTTTTTCGCGGAATGTCCGATCAGGTTCCCAGTCGGACAATCTTTCTTTGCGGAATGTCCGACCAGGATCCCAGTCGGACATTTTTTCTTTGCAGAATGTCCGACCAGGTTCTCAGTCGGACATTTTTTCTTTACGGATTGTCCGACTGAGTTCCTGATCGGACAATATAAACAAAAAATCACCCTTGCTACAAAAATGCAGCAAGGGTGACATCATAGTCGAATGAACCTTGATGGCATCAGCGTATTTTAGAATACACCCTGAGCCATCATGGCCTTAGCAACTTTCATGAAGCCAGCAACGTTAGCGCCCTTCACGTAGTTTACATAGCCATCAGCCTCGGTACCGTACTTAACACAGTTGTCGTGGATGTTCTCCATGATCCAGAGGAGCTTAGCATCAACCTCCTCGCTGGTCCATGAGAGACGCTGTGAGTTCTGAGCCATCTCGAGGCCAGAAACTGATACACCACCAGCGTTAGAAGCCTTGCCTGGGCAGTAGAGGATCTTAGCGTCCTGGAATACCTTGATAGCAGCTGGGGTAGTAGGCATGTTAGCACCCTCAGCAACAGCGATACAGCCGTTAGCTACGAGAGCCTTAGCCTGCTCCTCATTGAGTTCATTCTGGGTAGCGCAAGGAAGAGCGATGTCTACTTTCTCACCCCATGGCTTAGCACCCTCAACGTACTTAGCGTTTGGATACTCGTTGACATACTCCTTGATACGGCCACGCTGTACCTGCTTGAGGTCGAAGATATAGTCGAGCTTAGCGCGATCGATACCCTCTGGATCGTAGATGTAACCGTCTGAGTCAGACATGGTCATAACGGTACCACCGAGCTGGAGAACCTTCTCTGCAGCGTACTGAGCAACGTTACCAGAACCAGAGATGGCTACCTTCTTGCCTGCGATCTCCTGACCCTTGGTCTTGAGCATAGCGCGGAGGAAGTATACGGTACCGTAACCGGTAGCCTCAGGACGGATGAGTGAACCACCGAACTCGAGAGCCTTACCAGTAAGAACGCCCTGGAACTGACGGCAGTACTTCTTATATGCACCGAACATGTAACCTACCTCACGGCCACCTACGCCGATATCACCAGCAGGAACGTCGCAGTCAGGACCGATGTGACGATAGAGCTCGAGCATGAAGGCCTGGCAGAAACGCATAACCTCAGCAGAAGACTTGCCACGTGGAGAGAAGTCTGAACCACCCTTAGCACCACCCATAGCGAGGGTTGTCAAAGAGTTCTTGAAGGTCTGCTCGAATGCGAGGAACTTCAGGATACCAAGGTTAACTGACTTGTGGAAACGGATACCTCCCTTGTAAGGGCCAATAGCGTTGTTGTGCTGGATGCGGTAACCCATGTTGGTCTGAATCTGACCCTTATCGTCCATCCAAGTTACGCGGAAGGTGTAGATGCGATCTGGAATGCAGAGGCGCTCAATGAGATTAACCTTATCGAACTCAGGGTGCTTGTTGTACTCCTCTTCGATAGTACCTAATACCTCTTCTACTGCCTGATGATACTCAGGCTCATTAGGGAATCTGCGCTTCAGATCCTCCAAGACTTTCTTTGCGTCCATTTTTCTAGTTGTTTTAAAGTATGTTGAATTTGTGTTTACCTTCTATAACGGCAATCTTAATCTATTTGCGAGTGCAAAGATAAGCATATAGTTTGAGATATCCAAATAAAATTGTAAAAAAAGTTAGTATTTGCTGTAAAAAGTAGAAAAAGTTAATTATTTTCCGTTATTTATTGCAATTTGCCATATTATTTTGTTCTCAGCCGTGGCTTTATTTATCACATGGAGTTAATAGAGTTTATGGAGTTTAATCACTCCTTATACTCTATTTACTCCATGTGTAATAAAAAAGAGCCTGTTTATTTTACTATATGTGCAATAAAAAAGAGCAGATTTTTTCATTTTATCAAGAATTTTGTGTATCTTTGCGCCACAAATCATCAAAATCACAGAAAATATGCTTGAAATCTATCCAGCGCTGATCAGTAAGGCGCTCAATATACCTGAAAAACAGGTGGCAGCTACGCTCGATCTGCTCGAGAGTGGATGCACAATCCCTTTTATCAGTCGTTATCGCAAGGAGGCGACAGGCTCGCTCGATGAAGTACAGATCGCCTCGATTGCCGACCAGTATGAGAAGCTTGGCGAGATGCAGAAGCGCAAGGTGACGATTCTTTCGACCATCGAAGAACAAGGAAAACTGACCGAGGCGCTACAGAAGCGTATCGAGGACTGCTGGGATGCTACCGTCCTGGAGGATATCTATCTGCCATATAAGCCAAAGCGTCGTACACGTGCCATGGTGGCGCGTGAGAAAGGTCTGGAGCCTCTGGCTAACTTTCTGCTTTCGCAAGCCACCGACCTGAACCAGCGACCAGCCACGCAACAGGACGTCGATCATGAGCTCTCTATATATATAAATAAGGAGAAAGGTGTGGAGACGGCCGAAGATGCGCTCAAGGGAGCTCAGGATATCATCGCGGAGATGATTGCAGAAGATGAGAGGGCGCGTAATACGGTGCGAAAGAATTTCTCTTTTGATGCGGTGATCACGTCGAAGAAGGTAAAAGTGAAAAGTGAAAAGGGAAAAATAGGAGATGCAGAAGAGAGTGACTTCGAGCAGAAGGCGCAGAAATATCGCGATTATTTCGACTGGAAGGAGCCTCTGAAGCGTTGTGCAAGCCACCGACTGCTGGCCATGCGCCGTGGCGAGGCTGAAGGTGTGCTGCGATTGTCGATCAGTGGCGACGAAGGCGTGTGCATTGATCGCCTGACGCGACAGTATGCAAAGAGTAGTCGCTCGGCAGCTTCTCCGCTGGTGACCGATGCGATCATCGATAGCTTTAAGCGACTTTTAGGACCAAGTATCGAGACGGAATACATGCAGCAGAGCAAGGTCTCGGCCGATCAGGAAGCTATCCGTATCTTTGTCCGCAATCTGGAGCAGCTGCTGATGTCTGCGCCGCTTGGTCAGAAGCGTGTGCTGGCGCTCGACCCGGGTTTCCGCACGGGTTGCAAGCTCGTCATTCTCGATCGTGAAGGCAACTTGCTGCATCATGACGTGATCTATCCTCATCCACCGAAGAGCCAGTTCGTCGACGCGATGGATAAAGTAGAGTCGCTGGTGAAGAAGTATCAGATTGAGGCTATCAGCATTGGAAATGGCACGGCGTCGAGAGAGACGGAGGAGTTTGTCAAGGGATTGGACTTGAAGATTCCTGTGTTTGTGGTCAGTGAGGACGGAGCGTCGATCTATTCGGCCAGCAAGGTGGCACGAGAGGAGTTCCCTGATGAGGATGTGACGGTGCGAGGTGCTGTTAGCATTGGCCGACGACTGATGGATCCGCTGGCCGAGTTGGTCAAGATCGATCCTAATTCCATCGGAGTGGGACAGTATCAGAAGGACGTCGACCAGAAGGAGCTGAAGAAGAGCCTCGACCAGACGGTAGAGAACTGTGTGAATAAGGTTGGCGTCAACCTGAACACGGCTTCGAAGCACCTCTTGACTTATATCTCGGGCCTTGGACCTTTGTTGGCGCAGAATATCGTGGATTATCGTGCACAGCATGGCGCCTTCAGGAATCGTCGTCAGTTGCTCGACGTGCCTCGCATGGGACCGAAGGCTTACGAGCAGTGTGCAGGCTTCCTGCGCATCACCGATGGCGATAATCCGCTCGATAACTCGGCGGTGCATCCAGAGTCGTATACTATCGTTGAGCGTATGTCAAAGGATCTCAATTGCAAAGTCTCTGACCTAATGGGACCGGACGGCAAGGAGATGCGAGAGAAGATCAATCTGCAGCAATATGTATCGACCGACGGAAAGGGTTTGGGCCTGCCGACCCTTCAGGATATCCTCAAGGAACTGGAGAAGCCTGGACGAGATCCGCGTCAGCAGCTTGAGGAATTCAGCTTCAGCAGTGAGGTGAAAGTGCTGGAAGATGTGCATGAGGGAATGGTGCTTCCTGGTATCGTGACAAACATCACGAATTTCGGGTGTTTCGTCGATGTGGGAGTCCATACTCAGGGCTTGGTGCACGTTTCGGAGCTTGCAAATAAGTTTGTAAAAGATCCAAACACGCTCGTTTCGCTCCATCAGCATGTGCAAGTTAGGGTCAAAGAAGTGGATTTGAAGCGCGGAAGACTGTCACTTTCGATGAAAAATCTGTAATATTCTTTCATATTTGTCAAAAAATTGTCAAAATCGTTAAATTGAACGAATTTTGTGCGACATTGAAACAAATGTTGTTGGAAGAGTCAATTATTTGACGTATCTTTGCACCGTCGAAAAAGGAATGGCAATATTTCTTTTTTCAATAATTGGATTTCATAGCAAGGTTTAGTTATACATTCGATGTTTTATTAATGGTATTAGTTTTATTCTAAGGTATAGTAGTGTTATAAAAAATAGTTGGCCGTGAGGTCAACTATTTTTTTATTCGTTATTTTATCTTTTTCCCTTTTCCTTTTCACTTTTTCCCTTTATTATGGTACCGGGTCATATCCCGATCCTCCCCAAGGATGGCAGCGACAGATGCGCTTCAGGCCGAGCCAGCTTCCTTTGAGCGCTCCATATTTCTGGATTGCCTCGAGCGTGTATTGCGAGCACGTCGGAGTGTATCGGCACGCAGGTGGTGTCAATGGAGAAATATGATGCTGGTAAAAGCGGATCAGGAACAAGAGGAGGCGGCTCAGCATTTCTCTATTATTTTGATCAGGCGATTGATGGCTTTGCCGATGGCAGTATAGGTGTCGTCGTAGGAGATGAATCGATTGTCAGAATAGAGAAAGGCGACTTCGATGGCCTTTTTGTTTTCTTTGAGTGCATCCCACAACGGAAGTTTCTGTTTGCGATAGGCCTCGCGAGTCAGACGCTTGACGTGATTGCGGTCAACGGCATGCTTGAAGCGTTTCTTCGGAGCAACCGTCATTACGGAACAGCGCGATTGACGTTCTTCAGACGGACGAGTCTCGTCGTTCTCATCCTTCAGCAGATACACTACACGATACGGATAGGCCGTAAACGACGAACCATTAGCAAATAATTCGCTAATGGATTCTCGCAGATACAGACGCTCCGTCTTGGGTAGTGTAAACTGTTTCAAAGTTAGGAGTGAGGAGTTAGGAGTGGGGAGTTAATCCTTTTGAGTTTGCAAGTATTTCTGCAGCAGGCTGGTCATTGAGCTGCACTCTGGCGTAGGACCTGCAATATCGACACGCAATCCGTGATCTTCAGCTGCTTTGCGGGTACTTGGACCAAAGAGTCCGATAATCTGTTCGCCTTGCTGATACTCTGGAGAGTTCTCGAACAAAGACTGGATGCCGACGGGGGTGAAGAAGACCAGCATATCGTATGATGCAATCTCTTCAGGAGTAAACTCGGTGCTCACGGTGCGGAACATCACTGCGGTAGTTACCTGAACTTTTGCCTTGGTGAAGCAGGTCAGATCCTCTTTGTGAACATCGGCCACTGGCATGAGGAACTTCTCGGAGTTATGTTTCTTCATGACCAACGCCAGATCTTCAATCTTGCCAATCTTGCTGAAGTGAACCTTGCGCTTGCGATAGACGATATAGTTCTGAAGATAGAGGGCAATGGTCTCTGACAAGCAGAAATACTGCATCTCTTCGTTGGGCTTGGCCCTGAGTTCTTCTGCCAGCTTGAAGAAGTGGTCGACAGCAGTACGTGAAGTGAAGACAATGGCAGTGAAGTTTGGAATAGTTATCTTCTGCGTGCGGAACTCCTTTGCGGAAAGGGACTCAACACGAATAAATGGCTTAAAGGTCAGTTCCACTCCGAACTTTTTCTGAATGTCAAAGTAAGGAGACTTCTCCGAAGAGGGATAGGGTTGTGAAACCAATATATTTTTAATATCCATGATCTATTATTACGCTCGTCAAGTAGTGAGTCTGGCCCAAATTATCCATAATGGTGCAAATTCGAGCGTGCAAAGATACGCAATAATTATCAAAAATGAATCAAAACCCCTCAAAAAAATCTTAATTCCGTTGAAAATGAATAAAATTTGGGACAAAATGAAGAGCGTAGCAAGCAAAATAACGGTCGTCTCATGCGAAAAAGAACCAGACATTGTGCCAATAAAGATGAGTGTGGCAAGGGGCGACAGGACAATCAGAGACGCCATGTAGGTGCGGTTCATGATGATCTGCTGGAACTTGGTGTTGAACAGGTAGCAGAACCAGTTGTAGCTGATAAACTGTAGCAGGATTACAATCACTGGGAGCAGCAGACATTGGCCAAGATGCATCCAGGTCTCAAGGTCCGGATTCCCAAGATGTAGGGCAGGAGAACTGTCGGTGATACAGTAGATGCTGAGGCAGGTGAAGAGGAAAAGCTGGAAAACCAGTATCGGTTTCAGCCAGGGATACACGATGGAAGACGCCTCGAAAGTGCGGGCGTTGCGTGTGTCTCCTAACCATGCCAGCTGCTGCATCAGCATACCATTAGGATGGCACGCCAGCAGGTTAATGGCAGCAAAGGCAATAATCAGAATAACGATGACCGCGTTGTTCTGCAGCTGTGGCAGGGCCCACGGCAGGTCGTCGCTAATCTGTATTGCCATGACTGGACTTTGTATGATATAGGATGGATTAATGATCATTTTTTAGTAGTTGCAGTGTCACTTGAAGTGGATAGTGATCTGAATAAAGAACGTCCTTGCGTACAGTCGCATTGAGCGCCTTGAAATGCTTGGAATGGAAGGCGTGATCGATGCGGAACCAGAACTTATGCTCGCGGAACGTGATGCCAGGGCCTCGGCCGGCTTCCTGCCACGAATCTTTAAGTCCGTGGCGTAGTGTGCGATAGCAATAGCTGACTGGAGTATCGTTCATATCGCCACAGATGATGAGTGGCATATCGCTCGGATGTGTCTCCTGCAAGAAGCGACTGATCAGGTTAGCCTCTTCTGCACGGCTTCTGAAGGCTCTGGCCAGCGAGCGCATCATGCCGGTTCGGATACGTTCGAGGCTGTCTTTCTCAAAATGTTCGATCATCTCATCATAGAGGATGCGATCTTTTGGCTGGATGCTGTTGGTGTGCAGATGCATGTTGATGAGGCCGATGCGCTGACCGTAGGCTTCCAGTTGATAGTACATCGCAGAGAAATACCCCGACTTGCGCTTGTCAATGCGAGTAGCTTTCTTGATTGGGAACTTGGAATAGAGCGCGATACCCATGGCCTTCTTTCCGGTATTCGGAGTGAAGTCATAATAGGGGTAGAGGTCCGAGAGGCGGCTTCGCAGTTCCTTTTCGGTGTGGCCATCCTTCGAAAGCGTGAAGGCGTATTCTTGCAGGCAGACGATGTCGGCTCCTGACTCGCGTATTACGTCAATGACATGGATCTTTTCCTTCATTTTCGAGAGGCGAGTCTGTCCCATGGCACAAGTATTATAGGAGAAGAGCCTGATGCTATCTGCTGGAATCGCGGTGGTTATACCATCCTTGGTAATCTCGTTTGTCTCAGGTTTCGGAAGTCCGAAAATCTGTAAAGGACAGACGCGAGTGATTGGCTCGTAGGTCAGGCAAAGCGAGATAAGCAGGATAATCGAACACTTCCATTGACGCAGAATCAGCAAGATCAGGAGCCAGAGGAGTGCCAGGGAGAGTGTAAGGCCAAAGGCAATGCCAAGGAAAGACGGGTAGACCCAGGTCGAAGGACTGATAGAGTCGCTGTAGGCAGATAAGATCAGTAAGGCGCAAAGCAACAGTGTCAGCGCCATCATGATAGACCAGTAAGTCCATTTGGTGATGCTGACGAGCAAAGACGAGACCTTGGCTTTGGCTTTGGTCTTGACTTTGGTTCGCTTGCTTGAATTATCTTTTTTCTGCGATTCCATTGTGAGATTAGTTCTTTCTGCGCTTAGATGCATCAAAAAGCAGTTGCTTCTCCTCGGCGGTCAGTCCGTCGTAGCCATGCTTGCTGATCTTGTCGAGAATCTCATCAATACGAGCCTCATGCTGACGCTTGTCCGTATTATACTGCATGTCTTTCTGCTTGTCTGCACTGATTGGGTCTCTTCGACCACCTGCTGTAGCTTTCATCTTGGGCTTGTTCCAATCCTTGATCCATTGAGCGATGGTCTGGCAACCCTCAGAGAACCAGACGGTAATGTCGGTACCCTGACGGAAAAAATAACCATAGACAAAGCCGAACAAGGCGCCACCAACGTGGCAGACTAATCCTCCTGTGTTGCCGGCAGGACCAGCAAAGAGAGTCAGCAAGAGAACAACTAATGCCACCCACTTCATACGAGTGGTGATGGTGCGGATGAAGAGGTTGAGTCCTACGAGCTGGTCTGGCTGCATGATGATGGCCGCCAGCATGGCGCAGACAGAGCCTGACGCTCCGACAATCCAGGTGTAGTGGCGGTCAAAGCGGAAATAAGGGAAGACATTATAGACCAGCAGGAAGAATAAACCTGCAAAGATGCCACCCATCAGGTAGAGCGACAAGAATTGCTTGCTGGTATGAAAGCGAAGGAAGATCGGCGCCAGCCACCAGAGCCAGAGCATGTTGAACACGATGTGTAACACGTTCTGACCGATGTCGGCATGGCAGAACATGTAGGTCAGGATCGTCCAAGGCCGCATGGCCAGATCGCTCAGGTTGGCAGGGAGCGCCAGCACCTGCTGCCAGTCGTATCCGCTGAAGCAGAACAAGAGGCAGACCAGTCGCCAGAGCTGTGTCAATGCATAGACGGCGACGGTGATATATATGATTTTACCCTGGATAGGCAAGGACTTATAATTCATAGAATTAATTACGAATTACGAATTACAAATTTCGAGGCTTCGAATTACAAATTACGAGCCGCTTTAGAAATTCATGCGACGGTCTTTTTTCCACATCATGATGAGGATGAAACCGAAGAGCATGCCACCGAGATGTGCAAAGTGAGCGACGTTATCGCCAGTCGTGCCAGCCACGCCAGACATCAGTTCGAAGATACCGTAACCGATGACCAGCCACTTGGCTTTCAGTGGCATAGGTGGGAAGAGAAGGAAGATGCGGGCGTTAGGGAACATCATGCCAAAGGCCAGAAGGATACCGAACACAGAACCTGATGCGCCGACCGTAACCAGTCGGTTCAAGATGCTTTGACCTTCGAGAATCAGCTGTCCATAAGTGAAGTCGGGATCTTGTAAATGAATCTCCGAGAGCCAGCTGTTGACAAATCCGAATCTCCAGGTGAGCTGCTGCACGATGGCTGCACCGACGCCACATACCAGATAATAGATCAGGAATCGCTGAGGTCCCCACACCATCTCCAGCAGACGTCCGAACATGTAAAGCGAGAACATGTTGCAGAAGAGATGTGAGAAGTTAGCATGCATGAACATATAGGTCACAGCCTGCAGGATGTTATACTTGTCTGCGTCATAATAGTGAAGACCTAAATACGAAGACAAGTCGATCCCTTTTGTCTCCATCACCGCATCGGCCAACAGCAGAAGCACATTGATGATGATGAGGTTGGTGGTGACGGGTGTTGAGGGTTGCCCGCTATAGTTATTATTGCTAAAAAACGACATTTTTCTTAGTTTCAAAGAGTAAAATTAACTATAAATTTGGCGCAAAAATAGGTTTTATTTTGGAAAAACAAGCATGTCGCCCCCTCTTTTTACTCTTTTTAGAGCAATTTTATTGCTTTTTGCACAAAAAAGTATTATATTTGCAGCGAATTTGGGGAGTTTCGCCTCTTTAGAATCAAGTATTTGAAGCAAAAAAGTTGTCAATGAAAAGGTATTTCGGCGCAAAGTTTACGACCACTGTCAGTATCACCCTCGTGCTTTTTGTCATGGGACTGATGACCATGGGTGGCTTGGTGGCAGCACGTATGGCCCAGGCTTTGCGAGAGCAGTTTACCATCACGATGACAATCAGCGATGGCGCGAAGGAAGGCTATGGTGCCAAGATGGTTCGCGACCTGAAAAAGACCAAGTATGCTGCTGATGCTGTCTATGTAAGTCCGGACAGTGCACTCAAGGTGCTGCAGGCTGAACTTGGAGAGAACCCAGCGGAGTTTCTTGGCTATAATCCATTGCCTGCTACCGTAGAGTTGAAGCTGAAGTCGGAGTATGCTGAGACCGATAGCATCGCTCAGATTGTCAAGCAGCTCAAGCAGGTGCATAAGCGCAATGTGACTGCCATCGAATACAATAGCACTTTGCTCGAATCGGTCAATGCGAATCTCCGTCGTTATGCCATCGCGCTGACCATTCTGGCAGCGGCCTTGCTACTTATCAGTATCTCGTTGATCGGCTTTACTGTCCGATTGGCCTTGCATGCAGATCGTTTTCTTATCAATACGATGCGCCTTGTCGGTGCAACCTCATGGTTTATCCGCAAGCCATTCATCCGTACTCATGTTATCTGTGGCCTGATAGCGTCGTTCGTGGCCTTGCTGGCTCTTGGAGGTCTGATCTATGGCGGTATGACCCAAGGTTTTGCCAGCGTGGTTTCGGATTGTCTGCTTCATCCGGTGCCATTGTGTATCTTAGTAGGTACGGTCGTGGCCTTGGGTATCCTGATACCTGCCATTGCTGCATGGTACTCTGCTGGTCATTATCTGAGACGATCTGTCGACGAGCTTTACTTGATGTAATCATCGTCTTTCCCCAATTAGTTGTGTAATTTTTAAATCGCTTGTTATGCGTCTTTGTTTAGGTAAACTCAATTTTATCATCATGGGCATTTCGGCCCTGCTTATCCTCGTAGGCTTTGTCATGACGGCAGGTCCTGCCAGCACTCCAGAGCATTTCAATCCGGAAGTTTTCAGCGATACAAGAGTTGTCTATGGTCCTAATGTCTGCTTCTTTGGCTATCTGCTGATGATTGTCGGCATCTGTGTCAAAGGCAAGAAGGAGAAAGAGTTGTAATCAGTAATTTGTAATTCGTAATTTGATTTATCACAGATGGATTGGTTACAAGCATTGATCCTTGGCCTCGTTCAGGGACTCACAGAATATCTTCCTGTCTCATCGAGCGGACATCTTGAGATCGGCAAGGCCCTTTTGGGAGAAGGCGCTGAGGCCGGAGGACTTACCTTCGATATTGTTGTGCATGTCGCTACCGTGTTAGCTACTTTGGTCATTCTTTGGAAGGAGGTGGTCTGGATCTTCAAAGGTCTGTTCCGTCCTCTCGGACCTGGTTGCGCGCTCAACGACGAGCAGAAATATACGCTCAATATCCTGATTTCGATGATTCCTGTCGGAGTCGTCGGCCTTTGCTTCAAGGATACGATCGAGAGTCTTTATGCCGATGAGCAGGTCAAGCTGATGGTCGTAGGTGGCTGTTTGCTGGTTACTGCAGCGTTGTTGGCACTGACTCATTTCTATAAGCCACAGCCACGAGAGCAAATCTCTCCAGTGCAAGCTTTCATCATCGGTATCTCGCAGGCGCTGGCTGTATTGCCAGGCTTGTCACGTTCTGGTTCGACCATTGCTACTGGTCTTTTGCTCGGCAACAGTCGTCAGTCGCTGGCTCAGTTCTCGTTCCTGATGGTGATTCCTCCTATCTTGGGAGAGGCCTTGCTCGATTTCAAACACATCGTAGCTCCATCAGCTGAGTATTTGGCAGAACATGGCATTGACGAACCGATCGGCACTTTGCCTCTGATTGTTGGCTTTGTTGCTGCATTCGTCAGCGGATGTCTGGCTTGTAAGTGGATGATTGCGCTGGTGAAGAAGTGCAAGCTGATCTATTTTGCTATCTACTGTGCACTGGCCGGCCTCTTCACATTGTTCTTCCTCTAAGAGAAGAGGTAATTCGTAATTTGTAATTCGTAATTTTTCTTGAAACAATACGATTTTATTGAGGGCGAGATCCTCGCCTTCGACAAACCGCTTACTTGGACTTCGTTCAATCTGGTGAAGGTCGTCCGCAACAATCTCAGCCGCCGTCTGGGGATCAAGAAACTCAAGGTGGGTCATGCTGGCACCCTCGACCCTCTGGCCAGTGGTGTGATGATCATCTGTACGGGCAAGGCGACCAAGCAGATTGATCAGTTGCAGGCAGGAACCAAGGAGTACATCGCTACGCTCAGATTAGGTTGCACGACTCCTTCATTCGATGCTGAGCATCCAGTCGATGCGACTTTCCCGACCAGCCACATTACCCGTGAGGCGGTGATGGAGGCGCTTGAGAAGTTCAAAGGAAGCATCTGGCAGGTCCCTCCTGTCTATTCTGCTTGTAAGGTAGAAGGCCGACGCGCCTTCGACTATGTTCGTCAGGGCGAAGAAGTAGAGCTCAAGGCCAAGGAACTGGTCATCGACGAGATTGAGCTTCTCGACCTGCATCTGCCAGAACAAGGAATCATCTCACCGAAGGCCGAAAATGTTCTTTCAACAGTCCGTGAGGGTGTGGATATCAAGGAGTATGGACGCAGGAAACAAAGTATAGAGGACTTGGGTCTTGTTCCTTTCGGAAAGCAAGAGAACTCGGATAAAAAAGAGGTTTCCGCTGAGGTTGAGGCTCTAGCACCAGAGGTCAGCGAGGAAACAACTCCTCACTCCTCACTCCTCATTCCTCACTCCTCATTCCTTACCATCCGCGTTGTCTGTAGCAAGGGTACTTATATCCGCGCTCTGGCTCGCGACATTGGCCAGGCTTTGCAGAGCGGAGCTTACCTGATCAGCCTGCGTCGCACTCGTGTCGGTGATTTCCGAGTAGACCAGTGTCTTCAGGTCAAGGACGTCGAGAAGTGGGCTCTCGAAGTGCCGGTCGTTGACCATAATAATGATAATTTATAATCCAAAAATATAGATTCGTGAAGTTATCTCAGTTTAAGTTCAAACTCCCAGAAGAGCGCATCGCACTTGTTCCGAGTGAAAATCGTGATGAGTGCCGAATGATGGTTCTCCATAAGAAGAGTCATACCATCGAACATAAGACCTTCCGTGATTTCATTGACTATTTCGATGAGAAGGACCTTGTTTTGTTCAACGATACCAAGATTTTCCCTGCACGCCTCTATGGCAATAAGGAAAAGACCGGAGCTCGTATCGAGGTTTTCCTCTTGCGCGAGCTCAATCCGGACATCCGTTTCTGGGATGTTCTGGTCGATCCTGCTCGTAAGATCCGTATCGGCAACAAGCTTTATTTCGGTGAGGATGAGAGTCTGGTAGCAGAGGTGATTGATAATACCACTTCTCGCGGCCGTACACTCCGTTTCCTTTTCGATGGCACGCATGACGAGTTTATCGAGACGCTTTACGGTTATGGCGAGACCCCAATCCCACCATCATTGAAGCAGCGTCGTGACGTCATTGACACTCCTGTCGACGAAGATCATCCGTTCACTGACCGAGAGCGCTATCAGACCATCTTTGCCAAGAACGAAGGTGGCGTTGTGGCTCCTCAAGCCGCGCTGCACTTCAGTCGCGAGCTGTTGAAGCGTATGGAAATCAAGGGCGTAGACTTCGACTTCATCACCGTGCATAGCAACCAAGGTAACTTCCGCGAGATTGACGTAGAGGACCTTACCAAGCATAAGATGGACTCAGAGCAGATCATTATCAGCGAGGATCTGGCAGAGCGTGTCAATGCCACCAAGGATGCTGGTCACCATGTCTGCGCCGTCGATACCTCGGTCATGCGCGCCATCGAGTCTTGCGTCAGCACCACTGGCCACCTGAAGCCTTATAATGGTTGGACCAATAAGTTCATCTTCCCTCCATACGACTTCTCGATCGCCGACTGCATGGTAGCAAACTTCTACATGCCATACTCGACCCTCCTGATGCTCACCGCTTCATTTGCCGGTTATGACTTCATGATGGAGGCTTATAAATTGGCTATCAAGGAAGGCTATAAGTTCGGAACTTATGGTGATGCGATGCTGATTCTGCCAGATTAAAAATGTAGAATTTAAAATGTAAAATGTAGAATTAAATGTTACATCTTACATTTATCGCGCTCGGTTCAAACTTAGGCGATGGACCAGCCTTGCTCGATGAGGCGATTGTCCGCATCGGCCAGCAGATAGGAGAGGTGCTATGTGTCTCGTCCTACATGCAGAGCGAGCCGTGGGGTTTTGAGAGCAAGCATATCTTTACCAATGCGGTTTGCGCTGTACGTACAGAGCTTGAGCCTTTGCCTCTGCTCGACGCGACTCAGCAGATTGAGCGTCAGATGGGACGTAAGCATAAGCATCGACCAGGAGAGTCCTATACTGATCGCGAGATAGATCTGGACATTCTCCTCTACGATGACCTCAATTATCAGGATGAGCGACTGACCTTGCCACACCCTCACATCGCAGAGCGCGACTTTGTCAGGATTCCGCTTCAAGAATGTATTGACATTATTTATAATAGCAATGAAAACTAGTTTTCTGAAAATGGTTCTTGCCGTCATTGTCGGCACCATCATAGTAAGCATCATCAGCACCATGTTTACTACTTGCGTATTTATAGGTATGGTTGCTGCTGCATCGACAGAAGAGACGACCACGAGCACCAAGCCAGGCGACGTCATGCTCCTGAAGATCAACAATGAGGTCACCGAGGTGCCTGCTGCTATGCCATTCTACATCGATGCTGTTGGCAATTTCAGCATGGAGTCAGGTCTCAGCCTTCGTGGCTATCTCAATGCCATCGAGAGCGCTAAGCAGGATCCTAATATCACCGGCATCTATCTCAATACCGATGGCATGGCCGGAGCTCCTGCCACTTACGAGGCTCTGCGCAATGCACTGGCAGACTTCAAGCAGGCTGGCAAATGGATCATCTCATACAATGACAGCTATTCCACCGGCCAGTATTATGTAGCTTCTGTGGCAGATTCTGTCTACGTCAATACCATCGGCGGCATGAGCTTCGACGGTATGAGCAGCCTGCTGACTTATCCTAAGAACCTCCTTGACAAGCTCGGCATCGAGATGCAGATCTTCCGTGTCGGTACTTTCAAGAGTGCAGTAGAGCCTTATATGGTCGATCATATCAGCGAGGCCAACTACCTCCAGACACAGACTTACCTCAAGAATATCTGGGATGTGATGGTCAGCGAAATCGCTGCTTCGCGCAATATGACTGTTGAGGCGCTTGATTCTTTGGCCAACCAGGCCGTCAGCTACATGATCCCTGAGGAAATTGCCGCCACAGGCCTCGTCGATGGCATGCTTTATAAGACCGACGTTGAAAAGGTCATCCTTAGCAAGATCGGACAGGAGAAGCTCGACGGACATCTCGTTTCTGCCAAGTCGATGGCTGCCAATGCTGCTAAGCTTCAGCCAATGGCTTCAGACAAGGTGGCTGTCCTCTATGCCAGCGGTGAGATTGCCACTGAGGCTGATGGCTCGAGTGATGGTATTTATTATAATTCCTTTATCAAGAATATTCGTGCCATCGCTGCAGATAACAACATCAAGGCGGTTGTCCTTCGTGTCAATAGTCCTGGTGGAAGTGCTTTTGCCAGCGAGCAGATCTGGAAAGCGCTTGAGGATCTCAAGGCTGTTAAACCTCTCGTAGTCAGCATGGGTGACTATGCTGCTTCTGGTGGTTATTACATCAGCTGCAATGCCAACTATATCGTGGCAGAACCAACCACACTTACTGGTTCTATCGGTGTATTCGGTGTCATTCCTAACCTGAGTGGCCTGGTTTCAGACAAGCTCGGTGTCAACTTCGAGGAGGTTAAGACTCATCAGTTCGGTACCCTTCACTCCATGCGCGCTGCTACCGACGAGGAGAAGGTTAAGGTTCAGCGTGGCGTTGAGTTCACCTACGATCTCTTCACCAAGCGTTGCGCTGAAGGTCGCGGCATGGAGCAAGATAGCATTAAGGCTATTGCCGGTGGCCGTGTATGGACGGGTAGCGATGCTATCAATCTCGGCTTGGTCGATGAGTTAGGTGGCTTGAACGAAGCTGTTGCCAAGGCTGCAGAACTTGCTGGCTTGACCTCAGGCAATTATGTCCGCGCCGTCTATCCTTTCGAGAAGTCGAAGATGGAGATCATGATGGAGCTCTTTGGCGAGAAGGCTGAGGATCTTTCCCTCCGCATTGTCGACATCGCTCTTGGCACCACGCCTGCTGATCGTGAGGCTCTGAAGTTCATCAAGTCTATCCAGGACGCTGACCACATCCAGGCGCGATCGTTCGAAGCGGTTCGCTTCTAACGTTCGCACCTGGAAATTACAAATTACGAATTACAAATTACTTTTCCCCTGCTGTCGTAATTAGTAATTCGTAATTTTGCCCGCAGTCCCGTAATTTGTAATTAGTAATTAGTAATTAAAATAATGTATCTCCCCACCGTCAAAAACCTGGACATTCTCCTGCCATTCTCATGGCTCTATGGCTTAGGAGTCTGGTTCCGTAACCGTATGTTCGATATGGGTCGCAAGCCTTCGGTCTCTTTTGAGGACGAAGTAGCAGTGATCTGTGTCGGCAACCTCGCTGTGGGAGGTACAGGCAAGACTCCTCACACCGAGTATTTGGTCTCTCTGCTCCAGAGCCAGGGCATAGGGCCTATTGCCGTCTTGAGCCGCGGATATAAGCGCCACACAACGGGTTTTGTACTCGCTAAATCGGGTATTACTGCCAATGAGCTTGGCGATGAGTCCTTCCAGCTCTATCGCAAGTATCCGAATATCATCGTTGCCGTCGATGCTGATCGTCCGCATGGTATCCGTGAATTGCTCAAACTGCCACAGCCTCCTAAGGTCATCCTGCTCGATGATGCCATGCAGCATCGTTACGTCAAGCCAGGCCTGACCATCTGTCTGACGAGCTATAATCGCATATTATATAAGGATAAGCTCCTGCCGGCAGGCCGTCTCCGCGAACCTGCTGCCAACGTGCATCGAGCAGACATTGTCATCGTGACCAAGTGTCCGAACGCTTTGCGAAGCGAACAGGAGACCGAGATCCATGCCAACCTGCCAACCCGCATCGACCAGCCGATCTTTCACAGCGCTTATCGCTATGGCCGTCTGGTCAACCTGGCTACCGGTGAGCCTTGCGACATCGATCATGCTACTGAGGTGCTGATCGTAGCTGGTATTGCCGATCCGAAGGTGATGGAGAACTATGTGCATACACACTATCGCCTCCTGGATATCATGACCTTCGGCGATCATCATCATTTCTCAAACAAGGACATCGAGAAGATCAGCAGTCGTCTTGACAACCTCAATGGTGATGGCTATTGCACGACGTTGAGCAAGAACAAGTCGGTGATTATCACGACCGAGAAGGACGCTGTCCGCATGATCAACCATCCTGCTGTCACCGACGATCTTCGCAAGCGAATCTATTACCTGCCTACCGAGGTCTATTTCCTCTCGCAGCAGGAAGAGAAGTTCAATCAGCTCGTCCTCGACTATGTCCGGAGAGAAAGAAGTAATCATCAATGATAGAAGTTAATAAGAAGTTACAAGGAAGTTAATGACTTCGTCAAGAAGTTATAAGGACGTTTGTTTCATTTGTCCTAATAGCATAACTATCGTCCTTATAACTCCTTTATAACTCCTTTATAACTCCCCTATAACTTCTTTATAACTTCCTATTATCCTTTTAATATCCCTTAAAACTATGAAACAGAAAATCAACGAAACCGCTCAGTACATCCTGAACAGCACCACCCTCCGTCCAAAGACCTCCATCATCCTGGGTACAGGCCTGGGTCAGTTGGCCACACAGATAGAAGATGCGCAGAGCATCCCATACAGCGAGATTCCTAACATGCCAGTCAGCACCGTCGAAGGTCACAGCGGCAAGCTCATCTTCGGCAAGCTCGGTGGCAAGGAGATTATGGCCATGCAGGGCCGCTTCCACTATTATGAGGGTTATAATATGAAGGAGGTAACCTTCCCTGTCCGCGTCATGAAGGCTTGCGGCATCGAGACCCTCTTTGTCAGCAACGCTGCAGGTGGCATGAACAGTTCCTTCCGCATCGGTGACCTCATGATTATCGACGATCATATCAACCTCTTCCCAGAGCATCCGCTCCGTGGCAAGAACGATCCTGAGCTTGGTGTCCGCTTCCCAGATATGCACGAGGCTTACGACCAGCAGCTCATCGCCTTGGCCGAGAAGATTGCTGCTGAGAAGAATATCCACCTCCAGAAGGGCGTCTATGTCGGCACACAGGGCCCAACTTTCGAGACTCGTGCTGAGTATACCTACTTCCGCACCATCGGTGGCGACGCTGTGGGCATGAGCACCGTCCCTGAGGTCATCGTTGCTCGCCACGCTGGCATCAAAGTCTTCGGTATCAGCGTCATTACCGACCTCGGCGGTTTCGGTGTCCCTGTGCCAGCTACCCACGAGGAGGTGCAGGAAGCAGCCAACGCTGCACAGCCACTCATGACTACGATCATGAGCGAGATGATCAAGCGCAGCTAAACTCTAAACTTAAGAAATGGAAATCAAAGAATACGGCGAGTTCGGCCTGATCAACCATCTGACCGAGAACTTCCCACTCAAACAAGCTTCTTCAATTTACGGCGTAGGTGATGACTGCGCCGTAATTAGTAATAACCCCTCCGAGGGTCAGACCGTCGTGACCACCGACCTCCTGCTCGAAGGAATCCACTTCGACCTGACCTATTGTCCTCTCCGTCACCTTGGCTATAAGGCCGTGGCAGTCAATGTCAGCGACGTGTACGCCATGATGGGTACTCCTCGTCAGATCACCGTCAGCCTTGGCATCAGCAAGCGCTTCAAGGTCGAAGACCTCGAGGAACTCTATGCCGGCATGCGTCTGGCATGCGATGTCTATGGCGTCGACCTCGTCGGTGGCGATACTTCAGCTTCGATGACCGGTCTCACGATCAGCATCACAGCCATCGGTGTGGCCGAAAAACCAGTCTATCGCAACGGTGCGCGTCCTAATGACCTCATCTGCGTCAGTGGCGACCTCGGTGCCGCCTACATGGGCCTCCAGCTTCTGGAGCGCGAGAAAGCCATGTTCTGGAGCGAGTATAACCAGTGGCAGCGTGAGACCAACAAGGGTGCTGACGGCAGTCAGGCGCCACAGTTCAAGCCAAAGTTCGAGGGTCGCGAATACCTGCTCGAGCGTCAGCTCAAGCCAGAGGCGCGCAAGGATATCGTCCAGAAACTGAAGGAAGTAGGTATCACCCCTACCGCCATGATGGATATCAGTGATGGCCTTTCGAGCGAGCTTCTGCACATCTGCAAGCAGAGCCACGTCGGCTGTCGCATCTATGAGGAGCGCATCCCTATCGACTATCAGACAGCTGTGCAGGCCGAGGAGTTCAATCTCAACGTCACCACCGCAGCCATGAATGGAGGCGAGGACTACGAACTGCTCTTCACCGTGCCACTCACCCAGAACGAGCTCATTCAGCAGGTTCCGGGCATCCGACTCATCGGCCATATCACCGACGAGAAGCTCGGAGCCGCCATGATCACTCGCGACGGCCAGTCGGAGGTGACGCTCAAGGCGCAGGGATGGAATGCTTTTTCAAATGAATAATGATTAATTAATAATGAATAATGTTTGCCTTACGGATTTTTATTTTATGATTGAGCAGCATTATTCATTCAATTATTAATTATTCATTATTAATTATTCATTATTATGAATATAGCAGCACTTCTCAGCGGCGGCGTAGACAGTAGCGTTGCCGTCCATCTGCTTTGTGAGCAGGGACATAAGCCAGACCTCTTTTATATCAAAATCGGTATGAACGAGGACGGCTACTCATGTCCTCAGGAGGAGGATCTCGAGATCGTCAAAGCCATGGCTCACCGCTATGGCCTGAAGTACGATGTCGTTGATCTTCAGCACGAATACTGGGATAATGTCGTGTCCTACACCATCGACAAGGTGCGCCGCGGCTTCACCCCGAACCCCGATGTGATGTGCAACCGTCTCATCAAGTTCGGCGCCTTCGATCAGAAAGTCGGCCATCTCTACGACAAGACGGCCACGGGTCATTATGCCACGGTCATCGAAGAAAATGGCTATTCATTCCTTGGTACAACTCCTGATCCAGTGAAGGATCAGACCGACTTCCTCGCTCAGCTCACCGGCCTGCAGGTCAGCCACAGCCTTTTCCCGATCGGCTCGATGGCCAAAGGCGAGGTGCGTCGCATTGCCGAAGAAGCCAAGCTCCCCTCAGCACATCGCAAAGACTCTCAGGGCATCTGTTTCCTCGGCAAGATCAACTACAACGAGTTCATCGAGCGTTTCCTCGGCAAGAAGGAAGGTCCTATCATCGAACTCGAAACCGGCAAGATCCTTGGCAAGCACCAAGGCTTCTGGTTCCACACCATCGGCCAGCGTAAAGGCCTCTATCTCAGCGGCGGACCGTGGTTCGTCATCAAGAAAGACATCGAGCAGAACATCATCTACGTCAGCCGCGGCTATGACCCTGAGGCGCAGAAGCAGGATTGGCTCGTGATGCGCGACATGCACTGGATCACCCTTGATCCTTTCGATCAACTGGCAAAGGATCCTGAAGTAGCAGAAAAATTATCAATTACCAATTATCAATTATCAATTAAAGAGCCTCTCGCTATGCGAGTGCTCTTTAAGATCCGCCACGTCGCCGAGCTCCGCTCTGGCCTCCTCACCGCCCGTCCCGACGGCAGCTACTACCTTAAGATGGACGAGAAGACCAACGGCGTCGCCCCCGGCCAGTTCTGCGTCATCTACACCCCCGATGGCCGCATCTGTCTCGGCAGCGGAGAGATTTCATGGGAATGATTCTACACATTATTTAAATATAATATAACTATGAACACCGAAATCATCGCAAAGCTCGTAGCTCTCCTTCAGTCAAATCCAGGTTTGCAGGAGAAGCTCATGTCATTCACCAACATCAACGACGCTGTAGCTCTCGTCAAGAGCAAAGGTCTTGAGATTGCAGCTAAGGAACTCCAGGAATTCCTTACCAAGAACCTCAGCCAGGGCGATATCGCCAAGAATGTCCTCGGCAAACTCGCAGGCGATAAGGCTGGTGCAGCCGGCGATCTTCTGAAGAATATCCTCGGATAATCCAGATTTTGACGTTACGTACACAACGTTGAAATTCTACACGAAAGGAGTCAACACTGCTTTTCTGGTGTTGACTCCCGCGATCACGGCATCCTCCCCAGCGTACGCTGTAGAGGATGCCGTGATGTAAGAATCTCCAAAGTCACATAACTTTGGACACTCTTTACTGCAAGATCGGACGCCACGAATTCACGGCGTCCGATTTTGCTTGCAGGATCAGACATTCTGCATTCACGGCGTCCGATCCGTGATCAAAGATTGGATTTCCGGAGTTCCGAACGTCTCTTAATGCAAAAAATACCATTTTATCACACTTTTTTGGCACTTCTCTTGTTTTCGTCAAATCTTTTCCTTATCTTCGCGCCCGCTTTCTGAGGAAATACATTTTATACTCAATTTCTGACAAACTTTGCTTACTAAGTGCAGATCCTAAAAGCTTAACTGAAACACATTATTCATCTTTTAATTTTCCTCCTTTTTCATGTTAGAAAACTCTAACCAGAGTGTGCCAGCTGCAGAGGTAGCTGGTAAGACCCTTGTCGAGGAATTCATGGCCCTGAGCTATGAGTTCCGTCGCAACGTACTTTCCGACAAGTACGAAATGAGAGAAGTCTGCAACAACAGCGAAGCAGACGCCCATCCTAAGCCTTGGCGACCTGTGACCCGCGAGAGCCAGAACACCGTCGTCCGCCGTGCCAAACGCGAACTCGGGGACCTGAAAGGCCTGAAAGCCAGCATTGACGAGTACATCCACTCCGAAGAGACACCTGACTACGACCCGATTGCCGAGTATCTCAACCAGCTACCTGCCTGGGACGGTCGTAACTATGTCCGCGAGCTCTTCCAGCGCCTCCCTGGCCTTATCGAAGAGCAGCTCGCACAGCACAGCGTCTGGCTCCGTAGCTGTGTAGCTCACTGGCTCCAGCTCGACAATCTTCACGGCAACGAGCAGGTCCTGACCCTCATCGGCGCGCAAGGTTGTGGCAAGAGTACCTTCTGTGCACAGCTCCTCCCTCCACAGTTCCGTGAGTACTATCTTGACCACGTCAACCTCGGCAACAAGTTCGACAAGGAGATGGCCCTGACCAGCAACCTCCTCGTCAATCTCGACGAGCTTGACCAGATCAAATCCGGCAAGCAGGCCGAACTCAAGCAGATGCTCTCGAAGATCCAGGTCAACGGTCGTCCGATCTTCGGCAAGGCCCAGCGCAGTCGCAAGCGCTACGCCTCTTTCGTAGCCACTACTAACAACCCTCGTCCTCTGCAGGATACGACAGGTTCCCGTCGCTACTTATGTGTAGAAATCCCACAGGACACCATCATCCTCAACGACCATCCCATCGACTATGACCAGCTTTACGCGCAGGTAGTTTATGAGGTTCGCGAGCAGAAGCTCCCATACTGGTTCTCTCCAGCCGAGACCCGTCGCATCGAAGAAATGAACGTCAAGTTCCAGCGTGTCAGCGACCTCGAATCGATGGTCACCACCTGCTTCCGAAGACCAGAAGCCGGAGAGATTGCCATCCCTCTCTTAACACGTGACATTGTGTATATCCTGTGCAAGAACTACCCAGAGCTCAGGCCTACACAGGGCATGAATGTCAAGGTCGGCCGCATCCTGAAGGCCTTGGATTATGAGCATAAAGCCTCTAATCAGGGCTCTGCTTACTTCATCGTCCCGATCAAACGCGCTGCATGACGAAAAAATCCTTCACTCCTTCACTACTGAATCTTATCCTGCTGAGTCATAAGCAATTCGGTAGCCAAAAATGAGTGAAGGAAGCTAAAAGATCCTTCACCATCCTTCACTCATCCTTCACTTCGATTTCTTCTTAAGAATCAGCAAGATAGATGGCCGAGTGAAGGAGTGAAGGATTTTTTCTCATTCATTGAAAAATTGTGGTGTACACAAACTTTTTTGATGTTTTTTACTAAAAATTGCGATATTGCGTATCCGTAACTATGTTTTTTTATATACTTACGGATGAACAATGCGAATATTTTGTCCGTAAGTATGATAAATTTAGTACTTACGGATGAGGAATCTTCTACTGAAGAAAATGATACCACGACAATTTGTCACGGTATTAAAATGCAGCACAAAAGGTGCTGTCGATAAAATTCTGGTCGCAATGTCACACTCATGAGTCCTCGACGCATGGGTAAGACCGGATTGGTGCCTTCGATGGATTAACCCAGTTCTTTCGTAGTTGTAGTTTGGTCTTTTCTTCTGATCCTATTTCTGGTTCTCCACAAGTATCACTTGATTTCAAGCCACAGCAAGCCGAAAATACGCTAAGTGAGATTTTTGAATATCTGAAAAGCTCTGATAGAGAGTGTTTTATTGCACTCGATGAATTCCAGCAGGTCACTGAGTATCCGGAGACGGGGCTGGAAGCTGCCATTCGTTCGTATGCTCAATTCTGTCCGAACGTCCATTTCATCTTCTCGGGTAGCAAGCAACATCTGATGTCTGAGATATTTGATAGTCCTCAGCGTCCATTCTATCGCAGTACGCAGAAGGTCTCCATTGGAGCAATCCCAGAACGTAGCTATTATCTCTTTGCCGCAGAATGGCTCTCGAAAGCAGATACCATGCTTCCGCAGGAGATCTTCCATCAGTTATATGAGCGATTTGAGGGCCATACCTGGTATTTGCAGAACGTCCTCAACCATCTTTATGAGCAACGCCCTGCCCAGGTGAGCCAGGATGTAATCAACGAGTGTATTGCAGAGATCGTCCTTTCCGAATCTGAAGACTATAAGCGTCATTATAATCTGCTGACATCCAATCAGCAGCAGTTACTACGCGCAATTGGTATTGAAAAGTGCGTGCAATCCATTAACAGCGGAGAGTTCCTGTTGCGTTATGGTTTCAAAAGTACCAGCAGCATCAATAAAGCTTTATCCTACTTATTAGACAAAGAGTATGTCTATCGTTCGGATAAAGGTTATATCGTTTACGATCGTTTCATGGGCCTGTGGCTTTTGAATCAGGTATAAAGAGATCCTTCACCATCCTTCACGCATCCTTCACTGTGATTTCTTCTTAAGAATCAGTAGGATAGAGGGTCGAGTGAAGGAGTGAAGGATTTTTTCGCATTCATTGAAAAATTGTGGTGTAAAGTTAATTCCTCGAATTGAAGATATAATTATAAAATAGTATGAAAAGATCAAATAGCCCATCGCAACACATCTATAAGTTGTACGATGAATTCGAAAAGAGAGGTAAGGACACCTCGTTAATTTCCCAAGCTATTCAGCACGCCACTGGCACAGTTGGCATATCCAATCTGGAAGTTATTACGGGGTGGATAGAGGAAATGTCCAATTCTCAGACTTATGAACCATTCTAAATGAGGTAGGAGGTTAATTCATATCGAATACAGTGCAATTATGGCGAATTCGCCATAATTGCACTGTATTTCTTATACAAGTTGTTTCCGATTGATGACATCTTTAAGGACTCCGAGAATAATAATCTCTCCTTCATTTTCAAGATTGATTATTATAGGATCATATCCATCCTTATTTAATGGACGTAGTTCAATCTTGGTGTTCAAATTAGTAAGAGGATCCTTTTCGCTATGATACTGCTTAATGGTGTATTGACAATTGTAATCATTGTCCTTGCGACTCTGTCGAGCAAGAACAATCTGGCCTTCACGGCTACCAGCATTACCAGAACCACCATACACTTCAAACACACAAAGATCTCCAGGATGTATCTTCGGAAGCATTGATTCTCCCTTGGCGCGAACGACAAACATCTGATTGTTTGGTTTTCGAATGTGTCTAGACACATCAATCCATCCTTCCATCTCTACATCATTCTTGCCTAATGATTGCACGCCTTCATCGATCAAGGCGCCGCAGGCTATGGCAACATCGTAGAGAGGGAGGAAGCGAGAGAAACGGTCGGAGATGGGAACGTTGGAAGTGTCGAGAACAAAAGGAGTGTTTTCGGCTTCTTGAGCTTCGCTCTGAACATGGTTGTCTTGGTTAATCCCATCTTTCTGTCTATTGTCTTTGCATTCAATTAATTCTTTGTATATTCTAATCTTATCAAGGTAGTACTTTTCCATTTGAGAAACACACGATGCTTTTATGGCATTAACATAGGCCTCAATAAAATCCAAAGCTATCTTGCCGTCAATAAAAGGGATATTGATCTTTGTTTCGTTGAATAATCTATCAAAATCTCTTACCAATCCACTCAAATACCTTCCACTTGATTTATTGAACCACGTTATGAACCATTGTGCGATTGTCTCGTTGAAACCCTCAAATTTAGGCGTAGCTGTTTTCGTAAATTGCCCAGCATAGAAATCTTGGCCCATGTAGAAGAATTGCATTCTCATCATACCCACAGCAATGACATTTCCTTTGACTTTGTGAGCTTCATCATAGTAATGAACATACCCCATGATGCCATTATTAGCGACAGTACGAGTGAAGTATGGATAACAAGCCCCTTCTGAAAAATCCAAATCTCCCTTATCTAATTTCGAATTTGATTTTATGTCGAAAAATTCAGAAACCTTTTTATCCTTGAATGTGCCTCCTTTTTCGATGAACGATTCTATAACCTTTTGTACACGAGGATCTATCTCTGAGTTTTGCATTCTAATTTTATCGCTAACCAACCAATCAAGATAGTTCTTTACTGTGTCTGCAAAATCTGATGCATTAGGGTTCTTCTCAATTTCTTTATGTTTGTCGCATGTCCAGTCATTTCCTTTCAACGAAATATAATCTTCACAGTAATGGTTATTGAAGTAGTGCAGATTGCAATCATTCTTACCTCTTCCATAAAGAACCAATTTTACAATCTCTTCGTAACGTTCAACTGCATGGTCTTCATTTCGGAGATTATTCTTTTGACTTGCTTTCTTTCTATTATATCTACCATAGCCATCGTTTGAAAAGTCAATGAATTTTACAAGATTTTGTGTGTCATGTGGAATGCCGACAGAGAAAACATAAATGGCAGTTTGAACATTTGCCTTTCCTCGAAAAATGTCAGCCATATGAATAGATGCTTCAAGCGTATTATGTTTTAGCACTTCTGATGCGTAAGGCAGTCCTTTCCCACTACCAGCTTTCTCGTGAATTAGTACTGCAGCTCTTCCTGATTTCATCATTGAAAGAGCTTTCTGAACAAAAATCATACCTTTTCCTGGAGCAGAATATGGTGGATTTAGAAGAAATACAGTAGCAGGGAATGGTTCGTCTTTAAGCTTTCCTTGCTCGTAGTTGCCTTTGAATTCGAGAGAATTGCCTTGTATGATGTTTGCACTACCATCCTTCATCAAAATCATGTTGAGAACTGCAAGCATATACACATCGGGCAATTTTTCTATTCCCAATAACTGCTTTGTTTTGATATCAAGAATCTTCTTTTCTAACTCTTTAGGACTCTGACTGTTTTTCTTGGCATCTTCAATCATCAGATGCATAGCCGAAATGAGGAATCCTGCAGAACCTACAGTAAAATCCCATACGTAACTATCTTTGTTGACTTTACACAGCTTTGCCATCAATTCCGTGACGTATCGAGGAGTCAAGACGACATCATTTTTGTCGCCATCAGGAATATCAACCCATTCATTCATTACGTTGAAAAGGCGGCCTGTAAAATCAATATTATGTAGTTCGCCCGTTACAAAAGGTAAGATGTTTTGTTTAATGTCTGTGTATACGGTTTTCAGTCGACTTTCTCCATTGATTGGTATCTCAAGATGTGAATGAAGAAACACCTTGTTTAGTAATTCTGTTATCATATTGATCTTCTCCACCGGCAAATCTTTTGCCTTCAAATAAGAAGATATTTTACGCATAATAATATGACCGTCAGTATCATTATCACTTTGTTCACCTCTCAATTGATCAATTCGCAATGGTTCTACCTTATCTTTAACTCCAAGGCCTGCCATAATCAAACCGGCGACAAGCTGAACACGGTTTCCAACGACAATATCTTGCTCATCATGAAGTTTCTGGTTGAGAGTCTTTAGTTTACGCTCAATATCATCTTCTAACACAAGCGTTCTTCTTTCTTTCTCCTCCTTTGACAAAGAGATATCATCAATCCTTTTTACAAACTCTTCTACATTTTTCTGCAACAGGAATGAAAGGTCTGAATATTCTCCTACTTTTTTAGGAAGGAAAAGATTGGATTTGGCAACATAATAAACTCCAATCTCTACCTTTAACTCATCATTGACCTTGTATCCATTGACTCCAATGGCTACTACCTCCTTATAGGATTCTGTGTTTTTCAAGATGGCATCAGCATAGTGAACGGCACCATTGACAGCATACTTTGCTATGTTATTATAGTTTGATTCACCGTCTTTCTTCTTGTTGTCAACCTCGCCTTCTGTATTGAATTTAACAAAGTCACCCTTTGTCCCTTTAATCTCAATCATTACAGGGATTCGACGAAGGGTACTTGTTTCAATAAAAGATTTTATATCGGGAAAGTTTGTACCAGAACCGCCTTTCTTGCTCGGTGCTTTACGTAAAGCTTCCTCAATCTCGGGATTGATGGATTCTGTCTTGGTATAGTATTTCTGAGAGCCGAATTGGCGCTTGCACCAATCTTCTACTTGTTCTTCTATGCTGCGAGTTGTATTTTTTGCCATTGGTAGATCGGAGTATTAGCATTGATCTACCACTCACGTGAGCGCACAAAAAGGGCATGAACCTTCTTATGCGTTCTCCGAGGCTGCCTAGGAAAAGAGACCTCATCCATCGTTAAGAAATGCCCACGCCCAAAAGCATGAACATTGACCTATTAAAACGATGGATAAGGCACACTTCACCCATGGAAGTTGCCTAACCACTATTTTTGTGTTCTTATCTCTGTAATTGGTTTCCTAGGCCATTCAGGAGAACGCAAATAATAGTCAATGCGCGTTATATGTTAATATGTTACTATTTCTGTACTTTCTGTTTTTTAATTCGTTTTATCCTCTCCACACACCAATAGTGCGTGTCGGGATGGTGTTTCTTTTTCAAGAATTAGCTTGCCGCATTGTCGCAGAACATCTCGTAAAGAGCTACGGCTCCAAGATGCCAGAACTTGGTTTCTTCACGTTGAAGTCCTTGATAGGTCTTAGAGGCATAGAAGCGTTGTAAAGCCTCTAACTGAGAACAATGTTCGTTGGCGGCAATGATACCAGCTACGTTTGCTATCTTTCCTGGCAGGAATAGATACAGATTCTGCTGAGTGACTTCTAAGTTCATCTTCTCTATCGCAATTTGATGGTTTCAACTTCCTTGAATGCCAGATGCTTTAATGCCGCATTTGTGTGGAACAACAGCTGATCTACAAGGTCATATACTTTCAACTCTCTGAGAAGGTCTTCCTTATTGAACACTCCACTTTCGTAAAGTGCAAAGCAAGCATAAACTCTATCGTTGGCAACTGGTCCATACACGAAGTCATAGTTGTGTGTGAACCCAGTCTTGTTTCTATTGTTGTCTACAAAATCTATCCATTCATCAGTGGGCTCATCGAACCAAAGGGTGTTGAGGTTCTTGACCACATCCAAGTCAACTTCATAGACGTTTACATACCCTTCTTCCGCATCTTTCTTGTGCCGCATTACCCAATCAACTGCTTGCTGATAATCGGTAGTGGTATAGAATCCCTCACCATAATCGAGAGTGCGGTTGGGCTTGCGGATTTCTGGGTTGCGCACTATTTCCAAGCTTCCATGATAAACCTTCATATTGCCTTCCTCCTTTCGATAAAATCATCAATTTCTTCCATTAGCCACTGGCGACTTTGCGTGTGGAGTACATCAAAATTCTCTGCGAGGTATGATGACACACCTGTCGAAAAGAATAGTGAAGCGACCTCGACTCCATCCATTCCTTTCGTATGCTTGTATTGTTCGATACAAAACGCCACAAAGTAGGAAATGTCATTATCTCTATTCATCGTATTGCTGAGCTTTCAGTATTTCTGCGTTGGCAAAGATACACATTTTAAATTATTAAATAACTATATTCTTCCTTTTTTTTAGAACTTTGGTTCATTTTTGCTTTTATTTGCCATAAATAGGTGCAGTACAATTAATTTTTTTTATTCAAATCAATCGTTTTTTTATTCTGCCAACCACAGGGCGAAGAACTTGTTATATACTTCGTAGATATCTTTATCATTGGTGATGATATTAATAAAAGAACAAGCCCAGAGATATCACATCTCCAGGCTTGTAAAAAACACCTAATTATTTATACTACACTATTAATAACACAACGAACCTTAGAATAAACACGGAGAAAAGAATCTAAGAATCATATTTAAGTTCAAATTCCTTTAGTAATATGACTATTACTTAGTACAATGAATTTGATGAACATCAAGCATTCAGAATCTCCTCAGGGAACTTTGGCATAGCACCATTCTGGGTGCATACGAAAGCTGAGGCCTGTACAGCGATGTGGTGTGCATCCTGGATAGACTTGCCCTTGAGATACTGAGCAACGAAAGTTGCGGTGAATGAGTCGCCTGCGCCTACGGTATCAGCTACCTGTACCTTTGGTGTTGGCTGATAGCTGGTTACGGCAGGAGAGAACACGTAGCTACCTACAGCGCCATAGGTCAGGATGACCATCTTGAGCTTAGGATAGCGAGCCAGGAGCTGGCGGCACATTTCCTCCTCAGTACCGGTGAGGCCAAGAAGTTCGGCTACGACTACGATCTCCTCCTCATTGAGCTTGAGGATGGTAGCGCGACGGAGGCTGTCCTCGATAACCTCGAGGCTATAGAAATGCTGACGCAGGTTGATGTCATAGATACGCTCGGTATCCATATCCATAGCGTCGAGGAAGCGCATGATGGTGTCACGGCTGCCAGCAGAGCGCTGAGCCAAAGAACCGAAGCATACGGCGCGGGTCTTCTTGGCCAAGTCCTCGAGTTCGTCGCTCCAAGGGATGTTGTCCCAAGCTACGTCCTCGCAGATCTCGTATGCAGGAATGCCATCGCCAGAGAGGGTAACCTTTACGGTACCGGTTGGCTGTGCCACGCGAGCAATACGGTTGTCGAGGTTCACGCCACGGACGATCTGCATGATCTCGTCACCCAATTCGTCATTGCCTACTGCTGAGATAACTACACTGTGCCAGCCGAACTGACCTACATGATATGCGAAGTTTGCTGGAGCGCCACCGAACTTACGACCTTCTGGGAGGCAATCCCAAAGTGCCTCGCCCATGCCTACGATAATATCTTTCATAATAATGGACCCTCCCCTGGCCCCTCCGCAAGGGAGGGGAATAGGTTGTAATGAGGGTAAATTTTAATGTTAATATATTTTCTTAAAAGATGAACTATATACTCCCCTCCCTTGTGGAGGGGTAGGGGGAGGGTCTTTTACTTCTTAACTTTAACAGTCAAGAAGCAGAGATAGATTGCACCGAGAGCCATGACAAGCACAGCGCCGAGGGTACCCATCGCATCGCTCATGAAGCCCATGGCGAGAGGGAAGAGAGTACCACCGAAGAGACCCATGATCATGAGGCCAGAGATCTCGTTCTGATGCTTAGGATCGTGCAACAGCGCCTGGCTGAAGCAGATTGAGAAAACGTTTGAGTTGCCGTAACCTACGAGTGCAATACCGATGTAGAGAAGCACCTGAGAAGCACCTACTGAGAGGCAGATCATAGAAGCTACGATCATGGCAGCAGAGATACCGAGGAAAGCCTTGCTCGAGATCTTGGCCAGAATGCCAGAACCGGTGAAGCAACCGATGGTACGGAAGATGAAGTAGAGTGAGGTAGCAAATGCTGCCTCGTCCAAGCTCCAGCCGAGACGCTCGATGAGGATCTTTGGAGCGTAGGTGTTGGTACCAACGTCAATACCTACATGGCACATGATGCCGAGGAAGCAGAGGAGGATGTATGGCTTGCCGAGCAATGCAAAGCACTCACCGATGGTAGAAGCCTTGCCCTCGCTCTTTGGCTCCTCGATGGAGGTCATGCTCAGGGCAACGATAGCCAGAATGCCGATGATAGCATAGATTGGGAAGAGTACGCGCCAGTCAAGACCGAATGAAGGAATCACTGCAGTAGCACCCCACATAGCGATGTAAGGAGCCAGGAACGAAGCGATAGCCTTGACGAACTGGCCGAAGGTGAGGGTAGAAGCGAGGCTGTCACCACCCACGATAGAAGCTACGAGTGGATTGAGCGAGGTCTGCATCAGCGCGTTACCAATACCCAAGAGAGAAAAGGCGGTGAGCATCAGCGCGTAGTTGTTGCCAAAGAGAGGCAATGCCAAAGAAACTACGGTAACGAGGATAGAGAGGAGTACGGTCTTCTTACGGCCGATCTTGTTCATCAGCATGCCGGTTGGCACAGAGAAGATCAGGAACCAGAAGAATACGAGCGATGGCATGATACCAGCCTCACCGTCGGTAAGACCGAGGTCCTTCTGAACATAGTTTGACGCAATACCTACGAGGTCGACAAAGCCCATTGAGAAGAAGCAGAGCATCACGGGCAGGAGCACTGCTATACTAGTTTTTTTCATGAGAAAAAATAATTACAGATTACTAATTACTGATTACTTCTTCTTGTTAACAGTTAATGTTGTAAGAGGAGCCTGTGGGAACACCAGGTTGGTAAGACATACCTCACCATTATTGCCGAATACCTCGACAGAAGCATTGTCGACGATGACACGGATAGAGGTCAATGGACGGTGTACAGGAGCGGTGGTTGAAGCAGGGAACTTAGCAGAGAAGCCCTGAATGCCACTCTTGGTGCGAGTCACGGTGAGGAGACGTGCTGTATCATCATAGATAATATCTACATGCTCACCATACTTGTTGCTGAGGGTCCAAGCGCCACTACCCTTTACCTTGATGGTCTGGTCAGCACCCTTGATGATATTGTTGAGAACGCCATTGTCATACTCTGGAGAAGGACGGCAGCCAACGTAAGTCTGGCCATGAGCCTCGTAGAGGAAGAGGTCACGAGCGATAGAGTTAGAAGAACGGAACTGCTTGGTAGGAACAGCGTCAGCATACTCCCAGTTTGACATCCAGGCAATTACGGTCTTACGGCCATTAGGAGCACCAGAGAAAGAAACGGTTGCATAGTGGTCCTTGCCATAGTCCATCCACTTGCTCTCGAAAGCGTTGTCCTCGCAGACGAAGCGATGACCATCGAATGAACCTACGAAATACTGGGTAGCAGAGCCACCGAAAGGACCGCCAGGGTTGATGTTGCAGACAAGCACCCACTTGGTCTTACCGGTCTTCTTGCCCAGAGCGTCAAGAACGTCGAGCTCCATCAGGTCCGGACACTCCCAGACACCACCGTGGTTGCCATAACCAAGGCCGAAGCGTGACTCTTCCTTCCAGTCGATGAGGTTTGGAGAAGAGTAGATGCGCATCTCCTGACCAGCAGCGAGGATGAGGTTCCAGGCGTTGATCTTCTCATTCCAGAACATATTAGGATCACGGAAGTCAGGGATACCAGCTGCCAATACAGGGTTACCAGCATAGTTGGTGAAGGTCTTGCCGCCATCGGTGCTGTATGCAAGACTCTGACGCTGGCTGTCACCGGCAGAAGTATAGAGCGCAATGACTGCACCCTTGCCGAAGCCTGCGGTATTCTCCTTATCAACTACACACGAGCCAGAGAAGATGGTACCCAAAGCATTAGGAGCAATAGCTACGCCTTCGTCCTTCCAGTTGATAAGATCCTTAGAAGAAGAGTGACGCCAGGTCATGTTGTTCCACTTCGAATCGTATGGACCCCACTGGTAGTAGAGATTCCAGGTCTGGGTGGTCTCATCATAGAACATACCGTTAGGGTCGTTCATCCAAGCGTAAGGAGGGGTGTGGTGGAAGCCAGGACGCCACAACTCAGTATTGTTAAGATCGAAAGTATTAGAAAGACAGATCTGGTCCTTCCAAAGAGGCTGCATGCCACGGCCAACGTTAAAATCTGCTTCACGGATGTCAAGCAATACCTTGTGACCCTTGAATGCATCGAGCTCGAGTGGCATATAATAGTCAACGGCTTCCTGAGCCAGGCGCACGGTGAATGTCTGCTCAAGCTTGGTGTCGCACATCAGGCGCACATGGCTCTCAGGAGCTTTTTCTTCAATTGGGAAGAGGAGATACTTGTAGTCATCAGAAACGCGGATCATGGCATTTCGAGGACCTACATTTTCGACATTAGCATTTGCCTGCTGAGCCGATACTGCAGAGACGCTTGCCAAAGCTGCTAAAAGAAAGGTTGTAAGTTTTTTCATTGTGTTTATAATAATTTTGATGTTTTTCGGTGTTTCACGGTGCAAAGATAGACCATTTTTATATTAGTAGATACAATAAATCGTTCACGAGGTGCAAAAAATGTGTCATAAAACGATTTATTGTATCTTATTCTACATTTTCGCTATCAAATATTACCAGATGCTACTTAATGTGCGGTACTGCACATTAGTAGCTGAGGCTGGGACGCTGATCTGGTTATAGATAGATTTAGGGAATACGAGGTTGGTCATTGTCAGTGTTCCATCGGCAGAGAAGATCTCTACAGACGACTGGTCAACGTAGATGTCCAAGGTTATGGTAGGCTCAGAGGTGTAGATCTTACCATTCACCGATGGAATAGAGAAGTTGTTCACGGCAACACCAGTAGCCGAGGTGCGCTTGGCACACAACTGGCGATAAATGGTGTTGGTCGAAATCTCGTATGCCTCATTCTCCTCATTGCTGAGGGTGATGGTGCAAGCCTCGTTGGTCGGGATGGTGAGCTGCAAGTGATAAGCTGCAGGATTACCTACTGAGCCATTATTGATCTGCTGCCACTTACCGGCAATCTTGTCAATCTCCTTAACCACATGGCCAGCAATCATTGGCTTGCCGTCAGTGTTGACGAGCGAGAGTTCGCGTGGCAATGTGAAGGCTGAGCGCCATGGGTCACATGGCACGTCGCCAGAATACATCCAGTTGTTCATCCATCCGATCAGGATCTTACGGTCATCAGGCGTATTGCTCCAGGTTACACCCGCGTAATTGTCGAGACCGAAATCCATCCACATCGGATAATCAAGGTCGTCGGCCGTGAAGGTCTTACCATCGAAATCGCCAATGAAACACATGATGCCAGAACCACCGAAAGGTCCGCCAGGGTTGACGTTGACAATGAGGACCCATTTCTTTCCACCTTCATAGTCGAGCTGGATAAGGTCCGGACATTCCCACTGGATTCCCTTGTTCAGATGTGTCTCGTATTTGAATGTGCTGGCATAAGTCCAGTTGCGAAGATCAGGACTTGTCCAGAACTCTGCTGCTTTTTCCCAACCTAAAGCCAGTGCCATGACCCACCGCTGAGACTCCTCATGCCAGAATACTTTAGGGTCACGGAAGTCACCGCGAGTCGTGTTGCCAATGATAGGGTTGCCTTCATATTTGGTGAACGACAAACCGCCATCCTTGCTATAGGCCATGCTCTGCTGCTGGTGGTCGCCAGCGCTGGTATACAGGGCGATGAAAGCATTCTCGCCGAACCCTGCTGTGTTGTTCTTGTCAATGACTGCCGAGCCAGAGAAGATATCACCAAGATTATCCTTGATCAAAGCGGTTGGCTGCTCCGTCCAGTGCATCAGGTCGGTACTGGTAGCATGTCCCCAGCTCATGTTGCCCCAGACGTTGCCGTATGGATTATACTGATAGAAGAGGTGCCAGGTGCCATTGACATAGACCATGCCATTAGGGTCGTTCACCCAGTTCTTGATAGGTGTGTAGTGGACCTGAGGACGGTAAAGTTCATGGTAGGCGCCCTGTGGCGTAGGGGTAGGAGTAGGTGTCGGCGTGGGTGTTGGATTCGGCCCTGGTGTAGGGGTCGGTGTAGGATTGATGATCGGATCATCGCTGCCACCCTCACTACAAGATGCTACGCAGAGAAGTCCTAACGCAAGCACAAGAGTAGTGTTAAGTCTGTTCATTAGGTGTCTATTTAAATATATAATGTGTAGAAAATAAACCCACAAGAATTTTACGAATGTCAAAAATGGTTGTAATTCTTCAATTCATAAAATTCTTGTGGCATTTTTTTCACTTGTCCTTCGGTGCGCATCCTTAAGACGCGCACTGAAGGAAGCAAACATCTCACACTTGCTTATCGGGTCTTAAGGTACTCGATAGCGTTCTTAGCCATACGCTCAATGTTTGGCTGATAAACATTGGTAGAAGGCTGCTTGAGAACGTCGAAGCTGCCATCAGCCTGCTTGAGGTAGAAGTTACAGCCACCGTTACCAACGCAGATGAGGGTGCCCTGGAACTCGGTGTTACCCTGCTGAGCCTCCCATACGTTGAGCTGGCTTACCCAGTTGATCTGGCTGTCCCAAGTACCGAGTGGGATGATACCGTAGGTCTTGGTTGTAACGTTGTAGCAAGCCTCCTCCTGGTTGCCGATGCCGGTGAGAACCGAAGGAAGGTTGAAGAACAAGCAGTTATGGTCCTCAGTGAATGCACCATTCTTGAATGCGATGAGCTTGGTGTTGCCAGCAGGCTCTACGTCAAGACCACGGAAGATTGGGTGGTTAGAAGCATCCTTCATGAAGCGGCCATCGCCAGGAGCAAGCTGTACAGCCATCTTCCAGGTGTCAGGGTTGTTGTCACCCCAGTAGCCGATAGCGTTGTCGTTCTGCTTCATCATGTCGAGGCTCAGACGGCCAAGGTGACCTACATAAGTAGTAGCGTGGCCCCAGAGGAGCATGCTGCCGCCGTTCTTATACCACTCAGTTACGTATGGAGTAGCGTTGTTAACAACCTCAGGATAATCCCAAGCGCTGCCAGAAACGTCTGGATTGTCAATATCGCGCATGAAGAATGCTACACGATATGGCTCGAGAACCTCAGCAGAAGTGATGCTGCTGAATGGAACGAAAGCACCGTTAGGATAGGTAGCGTGGAACCATACCCAGCCATAAGCCTCGTCATCATCACCCTTCTCGATGAGCTCCTCAGGAGTATCATAGAGGCTGAGGTAAGCAACAGCGAGCTTACCGATGCGGAGTGAAGAGCTGACAGGGAGAGAAGTACCCTCACCATTCTCAGCCACGAGTGTTACGCTCCAGGTCTCGCCTTCCTTGACGTCCTCAATCTTGAAAGAGGTCTGGTTAGCAGCAAGAGACTCCTTGATCTGACGACCAGCGCCATTGTCTGCCACGAGGTTAACCTTAGTAGCGTTAGAACCAGCGGTGCTCCACTCTACGGTAGCATCATAGCCACCAGCCTTCTCGAGCTGAGCCATGCTGATGTTCGAGCACTTGCCAGCACCCGGACGGGTATACTCCTTGATGACACCCTTAGAGAAATTGCCCTTGCCGTCAGCAAGCTTGAGGATGTACATATAAGGTACGTTGGTGTCGATGTCACGGTGTACGTAAGTGTTGCCAGTAACGATCTCTGAACCAGCCTTATTGCCATTAGCATAGCGGGTTACCTGCATCTGAGCAGAAGCGTCTGACCAGGTCAGCACGTAGTTGTCGCCCTGGAGGCTGCCCTGGATAGCCTCTGTATTAGGAGCAGAGAGAACAGGATCAGCGATCTCAATGTCCATGTCAGCGTTGCAAGCAGTCATACCACCAGCAAGGGCCAACATAGCGAAGAAATATCTTGTTTTCATTTTATTTCTATTATTAAATTGATGAGTAAACTCCCCCAACTGATTATTATTTCCAAAGAAGTGGTAATCACTCCCCCTCCCTATTAACGGAAGGGGGCAAGGGGGGTGGGTCTCCTATTAATATCCAGCGTTCTGAGTATAAAGACCTGGAACGTAGAAGAGCTGCTGGTAAGGGATTGGCCAGTACTCGTTCTTGCCTGCAGTGAAGTGTGCAGAAGCGAGGTAGCCAGCGTAATCCATACCCTCGTAGTTAGAGTTCTGCTCAGCTGCGAAGTATGCGTTCATGGTTTCTGAAGCCATACCCCAACGACGGAGGTCGAAGAAGCGCTCTGACTCCATAGCCATCTCAAGACGCTTCTCCCAACGGAGATACATACGAGCCACATTCTTATCAGTGGTTGATGGATAATCGCTCAAGTGTGCGATCTTATCAGCTGCATAGTTGATATACTTTGCTACAGAGTTGTTTGCACGATGACGGAGAGCGTTAAGGATTTCGATAGCATCACCAGTCTCGCCAAGCTCAATAAGAGCCTCTGCACGCCAGAGAGCAACCTCAGAGTAACGAACCACGTAGTCGTTCATTGCGAAGCCCTGCCAGGTACCCTCGGTGTAGCTCTCGCCCTTTGAGCGCTGTGGAACCTCCTTCAATGAAGTATAGTAGCCGTAAGAAGAAGGACAACGAGCGTTCTTATCCTTGTCGAGAGTATAAGCTGACTCATACTTATATGGATAGGTAGGAAGACCTACAGTGTGGAAGAGACGTGGATCCCACTTCTGGGTCTGCTCTACGCCATTGAGAGGATAGATGTTGTGCTCCTTCTCATAGTCGTTGAACATTGGGAGACCGTCCTCACCGACCTTGAATGCATTGACAAGGTTCTGCGATGGCTTGTGGAAGTCCCAACCCTTTGACCAGATACCGTGGCAGCCGTTGAGCATGTTGCTCCAGTTAGAGCGACCGAACTTGGTGTTATCGTCCTCATAGTTAGAGTGCTGCACAGCGAAGATTGACTCTACGCCATTGCGGTTGTCCTGCATGAAGATATCACCGAAATCGTCCTCCATGTGATAGCGACCTCTGTTATCTGCCTGATAGATCATACCAGTATAGGTCTTGACCTTATCCATGTCTGCAGTGTTGACGTGGCTGTAGCCAGTGTTAGCCTCATAGCCATCACCATAAGCCTTGGTCAGGTAGCACTTAGCCAACATAGCAGCTGCAGCGTACTTGTTGACGCGAGCCTTCTCGTCCTGCTGCTCTGGGAGGTTGTTATACGCGAACTCGAAGTCAGCGATGATCTTGTCCATCAGCTGAGCGTGAGTCAGTTCATCGTTGCGGGTCTGCTCCTGAGTAGCATTAGCGAGGATCTCCTCGTCAATGAAAGGAACCTGATTGAAGAGCTGTGCAAGCTTGAAGTAGAAATGACCGCGGAGGAAGCGAGCCTCACCCATGCGGCTCTGAGCCTTAGCACCGAGCTTCTCCTCACCCTTGTCGCGTACGGCCATGATGGCACGGTTGCAACGTGAGATAGAGACATAGAGGTGATACCAGAGCTCATCCATGTGGCCACCAGGGTTGGTAGATGAGAGCGAGCTCCACATCTCAACAGCGTGATACTCAGTATCGCCAGTATCACCACCGCCCTTGAGAGCGTCATCGCTGGCCAGTGAGCCGTAAGGCCAGAGGTTGAAAGGATAGGTATACCAGTCAGCACCGAGAGCTGCATAAGCTGCAGTCACCATGGCATCTGGATCATCAAATGCGAGCTCCTCATCAACGATACCAGAAGGCTTAACCTCAAGGAAATCATCGCAGCTGCTCATGCTCAATGTTGCAGCAAGTGCAAGGGCTCCGAAAATATATTTTTTCATATTAGTTCGTTGTTTTGTTGTTTTGTTACTTTGTTCTTATGTTTTATGTTGTTTTGTTGTTTTGTTGTGGTGTTAAGCATTAACAAAAGAACATATTAACAAAAGAACAAAAGAACATAATTACATATTAACATTGATTAGAAACCAATCTGGATACCTGCAGTGATAGAGGTTGAGATAGGATAAGCGAAGCCTGGGTTCTCAGGATCGGTGCAAGTCAGGCTGCTGCTCTTGATGGTAGCAAGGTTGTTGCCACTGAGGTATACGCGAGCGCTGCCGATGTTAGCCTTCTTGAGGAGCTTCTCTGGGAAGTTGTAGCCCACCTGGAGGGTACGGAGCTTGAGGTAAGAGCCATTCTCTACGAAGTAGGTTGAAGCACGACCCTCGTCAGAGTTGTTCATAGTCGAGAGCATTGGGATAGAGCTCTTCTCGTTTTCGCCTGGCAACCAACCGTTGAGAAGACGGCTACCCTTGCTTGAGTTTACGTCGACGAGACCGTAGAAGTCGGTCTGGAACTTCTGGCCGTTGTAGACATCCTGACCAGAAACGCCCTGCCAGAACATCTGGAAGTCGAAGCCCTTATAGTCGAGGTTTACAGTAAGACCGTAAGAGAAGTCTGGTACTGGGTTGAAGATCCAGGTCTGGTCATCGCTGTTGATCACGCCGTTGCCATCAAGGTCAGCATACTTGATACCACCGAGACGTGCATTCTCCTGTCCTGAAGCGAGAACCTCCTCACGGCTGGTGAAGAGGCCGTCAGCCACATAACCTACGCTTGAACCGTAAGGCACCTTAGCCTCGATGAGGTTCTGCTTAGAGGTGTGAGCATAAGAACCAGTGGTGGTCTCAGGCAACCAGGTTACACGGTTGCGGAAGAAGTCAACGTTACCAGAGATGTTGTAACCCATGCCGAATGAAGTAGTGCCACGGTAGCCGAGGGTAAGCTCCATACCCCAGTTACGGAGCGATGGACCGTTGAGCCAGCTTGCACCACCTTCACCTACAGAACCGAGGTAAGCTGGGTTGATAAGCATATCCTTTACGTCCTTGATATAAGCATCGAAGGTACCGTAGAGGTCATTGTTGAAGAAACCGAAGTCAGCACCGAAGTTCCACTGCTCAGCGGTCTCCCACTTAAGGTTGTCATTACCAGTACTCTGTACACGGTAGCCACTGTTATACTGGCCGCCGCCTTCGCCCTTCATATCATAAGCAGTACCGTCCTGACGGCCTGTACCGTAGTCAGCGATGAAGATGGTGTAGCGTGCAGAGTTGTCGATAGCCTGGTTACCGGTCTGACCCCAAGAAGCACGGAGCTTCAAGTCGCTGAGCCAGTCGATGTGGAGGTTCTTAGAGAGACGATAACCGAGAGAAGCTGCTGGGAAGGTACCATAGCGGTTGTTCTTACCGAAGCGGCTCGAACCATCTCGACGGATGGTGAATGATGCGAGGATCAAGTCCTGCCAGTTATAGTCGAGTTTACCGAAGAGAGAAACAAGTGAATAACCAACGTTAGCACCGTTGAGACGCATGGTACCAGTTGCAGCGTTTGGCCACATATAGAGCTCGTTCTCGATAGCGAAGTCCTCAGCAGTACCGTTGATGTTGACGAAGTCCTGCTTGTAGAGCTCGAAACCAGCCAGAGCGGTGAGGGTGTGATCCTCAGGCAGTGGTACGAGGTAGTTAGCGGTGTTCGACCAGTTCCACTTCAGGTCGTTGGTCTGATCTACACTGGTCTTAGGAGTCTTCTCCGATACGTTGTCAGAGATGAAGGTGTAGGTCATGTGGTGGATGAAGTTGGCGTTGTAGTCAATACCGAAGTTTGAGCGGAGGGTAAGGCCCTTGAGAGGCTTGAGGTCGAGGTAGCCGTTACCGAAGATACGCCACATCTTGAGGCGGTTATCCTTGTTGTAAGCGAGCTCGCGCATTGGGTTCTGACGGTCACGCATTGAGCCGACAGGGCCACCGTAGGTTGTACCATCCTTCTCGAATACTGGGATGATAGCTGGCATCTTGAGCGCGTTCTCAAGAGGAGCGCAGTCCACCTGGTCGCTGTAAGTGAGGGTGAAGTTCTCGCCCACGCTTACCATCTTATTAATATTATAGGTAGAGTTGAGACGGATAGCGATGTTCTCGAAGTCAGTGTACTTCAATACACCCTCAGCCTTCTTGTAACCGATGCTGAGCATCTGGGTGCTCTTCTCGGTACCGTTGCTGATCGAGAGGTCATAGTTCTGAGTGATAGCAGTACGGCTGATCTCGCTGAGCCAGTCAGTATCGCTGAGACGCATCTTCTCGCTGGCGTTGATAAACTCGCCATTGCCGTATGCACCAGCCACGGTGTAGTTCTTATACTGGCCAGTAGCAATATCGTAAGCCTGGATGCCAAAGCCGCTGCTTGCGTTGAGGTTCAAACCATAGTTATAAGCATAAGCCACTGGGTCGATACCATCGTTGAGAGCAGCCTGAGCCATAGCGGTAGCATACTCACGAGCGTTCATGAGCTTCATCTTCGACTGACCGTTGTAGAAGTTAGCAGTCAAAGCAGCGTTGAAGTCGATCTTGATCTTGCCCTCGTTCTTCTTACCGCTCTTGGTGGTGATGATGATGACACCGTTGGCAGCACGCGAACCGTAGATAGAAGCCGAAGCCGCATCCTTCAAAACTTGCATTGACTCGATGTCGGCAGCGTTGAGGGTGTTGAGGCCAGAGGTGGTTGGCACACCATCGATGACGTAGAGAGGATCCTGGTTAGAGTTGATAGAGCCGATACCACGGATACGGATGGTAGCAGTACCTGCTGGCGAACCGTTGGTGGTGACGGTCATACCTGCAACCTTACCCTGCAGTGACTTCATTGGGTCAGGGTTGCTGTTGGTCTTCATGTCCTTGGTAGATACTACAGCTACCGAACCAGTAAGGTCGGCCTTACGCTGTACGGTATAACCAGTTACTACGAACTCTTCGAGCATCTGGCTGTCTTCGCTCATCTCCACGTTCATGGTCTCCTGTGCTGGGAGCTGGACGGTGGTATAGCCGATGTAGCTGAACTGAAGGGTGGCTCCCTTCTGGACGGTGAGGTCGAAGTTTCCGTCAAAATCGGTAACAGTACCGTTCTGAGTTCCCACTTCGAGGACGGTGGCGCCTAAGACAGGCTCACCGAGCCCCTTGTCCATTACGGTGCCATGAACCTTGATTGTCTGTGCCAATGCCAGCATGGTAGTGCAGAGCATCATGGCAGCGATCAATAGGAATCGTTTCATGTCTTGTGTTTTTAATAAGTTAGAATAATATTTGTTGATTTTTTTTGTTTTTGTGCGCTAGGTGCTTTTGAGGGAGAAGCAGGTTTCTCTTCTCTCGATTTTCCGGCGCAAAGATACTTATATAAAATTAAGCGACTAGAAATTTATGTTGCGAGGAGAAAGAAAATTGTTGCAGAAAAGTATTATGCAACATTTTTTTTAGTCATTGAGTAATATTTCTTATTCTTTTGATCTGTTTCTGGCTCTATGTCTCTTAAAAAAAGGATATCAACACTTGTTTCTAGGTGTTGATATCCTTATGGAATAATTTCGGCACTCAAAAAAAAGTGCCGAATTTTACAATCATGGCATCCTAGACTCAGTACGCGCTGGAGGATGCCACGACCTCGGCATCCTCCAACGTGTACTGAGTCTAGGATGCCGTGATTCATGAAGGTATTACCCGATTATCCCTTGCGCTTTACGAGTTCATTCGGATTCTCTCCGAAATACTCCTTATAGCACTTGGTGAAGTAGCTCGGGGCGGTGAAGCCGACGGCGTAGGCTACCTGTGCGATGGTATCATCGCCCTGGGCAAGGAGTTGCTGAGCGCGCTTCAGTCGGGTATTGCGGATAAGCTCGACAGGGGAGTAGTTGGTCAGCGCCTTGCACTTGCGATAGAGCTGTGCGCGGCTCATGCCAATCTCGTCACCGAGGAGTTCGACGCCGAACTCTGAGTCGCTGAGATGTGCTTCGATGAGGGTGCGCATCTTGTTGAGGAACTTCTCATCGATGCTTGAGATGGTGTTGTAATGTACTTCCTTGGCAGGCGTTGCTTCCGTTGAGGTAGAAGAAGTCGCAGAGCTGCTGCTCGCATCGCGCTCAGTGGCAGGGTGAGCGTAAGTCGAGTCGGAGAAGTAGTCGCGCACGCGGTCATGATTCTTGATCAACGCCTCAAGCTGAGCCATGAGCACCTCGTTGTTGAATGGCTTAGAGAGGTAGGCGTCAGCACCTTCCTGATGGCCTTGTACGCGCTGCTCGTCGAGGTTGCATGCGGTGAGCATCATGACAGGGATGTGGCTGGTGTTGACCTCCGACTTCAGTCGGCGGCAAGTCTCCAGACCGTCCATCACTGGCATCATCACATCGCAGAGGATGGCATCTGGCACGAGGCGCATGGCCTTGCGGATACCTTCCTGTCCGTTAGATGCGGTGAAGACATGATACGTTGAGCCAAGCAGCGTGCGCATAAGTGCCAGGATGTCAGCATTGTCGTCGATGACCAGTACGGCTGGCTTTGGATCGTCTTCTGCGAGTTCCTGAGGTTCAACACTTTCGGCCAGCTCCATCTCGACCTGCTGTGCATTGAGCGCCACGGCGCGACGCTTCTCCTGCTGTTCGAGGCTCTCGGAAACTTCACGGATCGGGAGGGTGACGGTGAAGATGGTTCCCTTGCCCTCGCTGCGGTTTTCGACGCTGATCTGGCCACCATGCAGTTCGACGAAATTCTTGACCAAGGCAAGTCCGATGCCGGAGCCTTCGTGGTGAGCTGAGTCGATCTGATAGAAGTTCTCGAAGATTTTCTGTATATGCTCTACGTTGATGCCAGGGCCTGTGTCACCAATGCTCATTATTATATTATCGCGCGTGCGAGAGAGTCCTACCTCGATGCGACCGTTCTCAGGGGTGAACTTGAAGGCGTTGCCCATGAGGTTGAAGAAGATGCGCTCCAGCTTTGGCAGGTCACCCATGGTGAGGTAGGCGTTGGCGTCATCCTGCTTCTGGAGCTGCAGCGCCATGCGGATATGCTTCTTGAAGGCCAGGCCTTCGAACGAGTGATACCAGCCAGAGACAGAGTCGGCCAGGTCGACGGCTTCGAGGTTCAGCTCGAGCTTGCCACTCTCATATTTGCGGAAGTCAAGGATCTGATTGACGAGGCGCAGAAGTACCTGTACATTCTTCTGGGCTAATTGTACAAATTGGGATTGCTCGGTCGTCAGGTTGGTGGCATTCTGCAGCTTTTCGATAGGAGCGGAGATAAGCGTCAGTGGGGTACGGAAGTCGTGTGAGACGTTGGTAAAGAACATCAGTTTGGCCTTGGTGGCCTCCTCTACTTGACTGGTCAGTACCTTGAGCTGCTTGTTCTGCTCCTGCAGCTGGTCACGCTGCTGCTTGAGCGTTTCCTGCTGACGTGCAAGGCTCTCGTTGAGTCGCTGCTTGATATAATACTGTCGATAGAGGACGATGATGAAGATGATGATGAAGCCTACGAAGACCAGCAGACCGCCGAGGAGTGTCTGCTCGAGGTTGTGCTGCTGCCAGAAATAGTCGATGCGGCCTTTGAGCATCTGCACGGTGTCTACCTCGCGCAAAACCTCCTGATAGATATTGTCCATCAGCGGAGCGTTGAGCGGGTCGACCATATAGGTCTTGAGCGAAGTGTTTCGCTCGAAAGGCTCGCCATTGAGAATCTTGACTGCGGTCTGGATGATGCGGTCGCCACCGGTGGCATAGACGGCTGAGGCTTCAATCTCGCCCTTGATGATGGCTTCGACGCCATTGCCAGGACCGGTCAGGCCATCGACACCGATGATGATGATGTCGTTGCCCGGCTGCAGGCGGTTGGCTGCCTGGCGTGCACCGATGGCCATCTGGTCGTTCTGCGCCAGAATCATCTGTACGTCAGGATAAAGGCGCAGCAGGCTGTCGGTTACGACTTCGCCGCGGTCCTTGAAGAAGTTGGCCACACCCTGATGAATCTCATAGAGGTCAGCTTTTGTGCCGAGCATTTCCAGGAAGCCTTCATGACGCAGTTCGGCAGGGGTTGAACCCGGAAGACCCAGGATCTCGAGCACCTTGCCGCCTTCGGGCATCATCATCATGAGGTGCTGAGCCATGAGGTGTCCTACCGCGCGGTTGTCGCCACCGATGAAGGCGGTGTACTTCTCGCCAGTCACCATACGGTCAGCCACAATGACAGGAATCCCTGCATCGAACGCCTTGGAGACAGCCGGTGTGAGCTTGGCTGCCTCGTTAGGAGAGACGATGAGCAGATCGACGTGCTTGTCGATGAAATAGTCGATATCTGCTGCCTGACGGTTATTGTCGTTATCGGCAGAACGTACTTCGAGTGAGATTTCGGGGTGGAAGAGGAGCTCGCGCTGCATCTCCTCATTGAGCTTGGTGCGCCAGGCGTCGTCACTACATTGTGAGACACCGATGCGATAGTTGTTTGCTGCATTCTTCTGATCACAAGCAGTCAGAAAGAGCGTCAGTATGGCAATTACTCCGAATAGGTATTTATGCATGAGTAAAAATAGTGTAGGTGAAGTGCTTGTAAGTCGAATTATTGATGTGCAAAAATAAGTGTTTCCCGTGAGAATTACAAATTTTGACTCTTGTTTTTTTATTTATTGTGCAAAATTAGGGTGCGAAATATATTGCGCATGCCGTGTTGCGAAAGAAAAGAGCGGAAAAAAGTGCAAAAAAAAGCGTTGAAAATCTATAATTTAATGACAAAAGAGTGGTTTTCTACAAAAAATGAGGTAAAATAAGCAAATTAGTGGCAAAAAATTTGGTAGTGTTAAAGAAAATAACTAAAATTGCAGCGTCAAAATAGCAAATCTTATACTGAAATTGTTAAAACGACACACCCACATCGTCAAAAAACAATCAATAATAATAATTAAAACACTTATGACATGAAAAGCAGTGCATGCAAAATGAACTGGCTTGGCAAATTGGCGACTCTGTTGGTGACTATCGTCATCAGTGGAGCGATGGCTTTTGCCCAGACAAAAACCGTCACTGGTACCGTCATTGACGACCTTGACGAGCCTATGATTGGCGTAAATGTGTCTGTGAAGGGTACCACCAATGGTACTATTACCGACATCGATGGTAACTATACCATCACCGGCGCCTCTGCAAATGACATCCTGGTGTTCTCATTTGTAGGTATGAATTCCCAGGAGATCAAGATCGGTGATCAGACCACGATCAACGTTAAGATGGCTGAGGACAGCCAGATGCTTGAGGACGTTGTAGTCATCGGTTATGGTACAATGAAGAAGAAGGACCTCACGGGTTCTGTATCAACCGTAGGTTCTGACAAGCTTACCGCAGTCCCTGTTGCTAATGCAGCAGAGGCACTTCAGGGTAAGATGGCCGGTGTACAGATTACCGCAAGCGAGGGTTCTCCTGATGCTAGCGTATCTATCCGCGTTCGTGGTGGTGGTTCTATTACCCAGTCGAACGAGCCTCTCTACATCGTCGATGGCTTCCCTGTAGATAACATCAACGATATCCCATCAAGCGATATCGAGGATATTACTATCTTGAAGGATGCATCTTCTACCGCTATCTACGGTAGCCGTGGTGCTAACGGTGTAATCCTCGTGACTACCAAGAGCGGTAAGGAGGGTAAGATCAATGTAGCATACAACGCTTACGTATCTATCAAGAATGTGGCTAAGAAGTACGATGTTCTCGGTGCTTCTGACTACGCTCACTGGGCATACGAGCATGCTGCTCTCCGTGGCAATGGCGATGCTAATCCTTCGGCTTATACCAAGTTCTTCGGTAACTGGGATGATATTGATCTCTATGACAATGTACAGACCATTGACTGGCAGGATCAGACCTTCGGCCGCACAGGTCGTGCATTCAACCACAACGTTTCTATCAACGGTGGTTCTGAGAAGATCAAGTATACCTTCTCTTACTCTATGATGGATGATAAGGCTATCATGCTCGGTTCAAACTACAAGCGTGATAACTTCAACCTCAAGCTCCAGAGCAAGCTCAACAAGTCTGTAACCCTCGACCTTACTGCTCGTTACAGCAAGACCAAGGTTCGTGGTGCTGGTGCTAATGCTATCAACGATGCAGGCTCTACCTCTGAGTCTCGTATGAAGTATGCTACCATCTATCCTATCATCCCTATCGAGGGTCTTACTGATGCTGATGCTATGGATACTGATCCTGAGTTCAACATGTACAACCCTCTCGATGTTACTTATGACAACGATCAGCGCCAGCTCAAGAAGCAGCTCAACATCAACGGCGCTTTGACCTGGGAGATCATCAAGAACCTCCGCTTCAAGTCAGAGTTCGGTTACGATGACTACAGCAGCGAGAATGACCGCTTCTATGGTATGACCACTTACTGGATCAAGAACAACGGTTACGCTGGTGAGCCTTCTCCTGGTACTATCCTCAAGCGCGGTTCACGCGAGCGCCTGCGTACCACTAATACTATTAACTACGACTTCGGCAAGATCCTTCCAAAGGATCACACTTTGAACGTCCTCTTGGGTCAGGAGTATCTTACTACCAAGAGCAAGAACATGACCAACACCGTCATGGGTCTTCCTACTTCATTCTCTGCTGAAGAGGCATGGAAGCTTTCTGCACTCGGTACTGCAAGTTCTATCAACAACTACTACAACCCAGACGACAAGTTGCTTTCATTCTTCGGTCGTTTGAACTATAACTTCAAGGGTCGTTACCTCTTGAGCGCAACCGTCCGTGCCGATGGTAGCTCTAAGTTCTCTGAGGGTAACAAGTGGGGCTTCTTCCCATCAGCGGCTCTTGCATGGCGTCTCTCTGACGAGGCATTCATGGAGGGTACTAAGGCTTGGCTCGACGACTTGAAGGTACGTCTCTCTTACGGTACTGCTGGTAACAACGGTATCCCTGAGGGTCAGATCGTTCAGTCATACGCTGCAAGCAACTCTACCTGGATCAACGGCGTATCAAGCTACTGGGCTCCTTCGAAGGTCATGTCTAACCCAGACCTCAAGTGGGAGACCACCATCACCCGTAACATCGGTATCGACTATAGCTTCCTCAACGGTAAGATCAATGGTACCATCGATGCTTACTTGAACAATACCCAGGATCTTCTCATCAACTTCCCTGTATCTGGTACCGGTTACGATACTCAGTATCGCAACATGGGTGAGACTGAGAATAAGGGTCTTGAGTTCTCTATCAACTGGAACCCTATCCGCTCTAAGCACTATGACCTCACCATCGGTGCTAACATCTCTATGAACCGTGGTAAGATCACTGACCTCGGCAGCATGGAAGACTTCGGTGCTACTGCAGGTTGGGCTTCTACCGATATCAATAATGACTTCTGGGTAGCAAAGGGTGGCCAGGTCGGTGAGATCCGTGGCTACACAGCTGCTGGCCGTTATGAGGTAAGCGACTTCACCGGTTATGATGAGGCAAGCAAGAAGTGGGTACTTAAGAGTGGTGTACCTGATGCAACTACCGTTCTCGGCACCACTGTTCGTCCTGGTACTTTGAAGATTGCTGATATCAATGGCGATGGTGCTATCAATGATGATGATAACTCTATCATCGGCAACACCAATCCTAAGTTCATCGGTGGTTTCAATGTAAGTGCAAAGGTTTATGACTTCGACTTCGCTGCTAACTTCACCTATAGCGTAGGCAACGATGTATATAATGCTGATAAGGTAATGTTCACCCAGACTTCTAAGTATCGCTACTACAGCATGGTTGACGATATGGCAATGGGTAAGCGCTGGACCAACCTCCGTGCTGACGGCACCATCTCTAACGATCCTGCCGAGTTGACTCAGATGAATGCCAACACCACCATGTGGTCTCCTCTCACTGGCCGTTATGTTATTACCGACCACTACATCGAGGATGCTTCATACCTCCGTCTCAGCACAATCACTTTGGGTTATACCTTGCCAAAGAACCTTATCCAGAAGGCTCACATCAGCAATGCCCGTATCTACTTCACCGGTCACAACCTCCTCTGCTTCACCAGCTACTCAGGTCTTGACCCAGAAGTTTCTACTCGAACTCAAACTCCTTTGACTCCTAATGTTGACTACTCAGCATATCCAAAGAGCCGTCAGTTCGTAATTGGTATTAATCTCAACTTCTAAAACTTGCGATTACAATGAAATTCAATAAATATATTTTGATGTTCACACTCGCAGGTGGCATGATGGCTTCTTGCGAAGACGTTCTCGATGCTCCTACCCAGAGCTCAATGGACGAAGCAACAATCTTCTCGCAGTACACGCTTGCTGAATCGGCTGTACGCGGCATTCACCAGTCTTTTGGTGAGACCAACTCTTATCGTGGCCGTTTCTCTCCATACTACGGACTGAATACCGACTGCGAATGGCAGAATGGTGGCGATGCTACCAAGATTCCTGATGGCAACAAGTACGACCTCTCGGCTTACAACCCAACCAGCAAGAACTCGCAGATGAATACTGCCAACAATGCTTGGGCTAAGTTCTACGAGGGTATCGAGCGTGCCAACATGATCATCCGTGGTCTTCGCACTTACGGCAACGTAGAGAACGATCCTAAGATGGCTCAGCTTCTCGGTGAGACCCTTACCCTTCGTGCAATGATCTATCAGGATCTTGTCAAGGCATGGGGTGATGTTCCTGCCCGTTTCGAGCCAAACACCTCTGAGACCGTATATGTAAATAAGTCTGACCGTGACGATATCTACAAGCAGCTCCTTGCTGACCTTGAAGAAGCTTCTAAGCTCTGCTACTGGCCAAACGAGAGCGATATCACCAAGACTACTGAGCGTGTAAGCAAGGCTTTCGCAAAGGGTCTTCGTGCTCGTCTCGCTCTCTATGCTGGTGGTTATAGCCAGCGTCCTAACTCACTCGATGACAAGACTGGCTCATCTGTACGCCTCTCTAACGATCCTGAGCTTGGCCGTGCTGCTATGTATCAGATTGCAAAGCAGGAGTGTCTCGATATCATCAACTCTGGCCGCCTTACCCTCGGTGCCTTCGACGCTCCTTTCAAGGCGCTCTGCAACGACGATGTTACCGCTGGTAAAGAGAACATCTTCGAGATTCCATTCTCTGACGGTCGTGGCCGTGAGCTCTACACCTGGGGTGTAAAGCACGAGAATACCGACAAGTACACCAACCAGGCGCAGGGTGGTTACAATGGCCCTGTTCCAACCCTCTACTTCGACTATGATGTAGATGATGTACGTCGCGATATCACTTGCGTACCTTATAGCTGGGTCAATGGTGTTCAGACTATTGACAGCAAGTCTAAACTCTATTCTCAGTACTTCGGTAAGCTCCGCTACGAGTGGATGAAGCGTGTCGTAACTTCTACCAACGACGACGGTATCAACTTCCTCTCTATGCGCTATGCTGATGTCTATCTCATGGCTGCTGAGGCTATCAACGAGCTCGACGGTCCTTCATCTGCTGCTCCATACCTCAAGCCAATCCTCGACCGCGCTTATCCTGCTGCTAAGGCTGAAGCTATCCTTAAGGCTGCTACTGCAAGCAAGGAGGCTTTCTTCGAGGAAATCGTAAATCAGCGTAAGTTCGAGTTCGCAGGCGAGCGTCTCCGCAAGATGGACCTCATCCGTTGGAACCGTCTCGGTTCTGCTCTCGCTCAGACTAAGAAGGATATGATTGCTCTCGCTAATCGTGAGGGTAAGTATGCTGACGTGCCTACTGCTGTATATTGGAAGAACAATGGTGAGGTTATTGATCTCGTTGGCTTCGGTCATGGTCTTATCTCTGAAGAGGAGGCTGAGAACCTCAAGCTCAATGGCTATACTGAGAACAAGAACTTCATGAAGCTCGACACCAAGTACATCGACGCACTTTACGTCAATGACCCAGACACCAAGCAGTTCTGGCCAATCATGGACGAGTTCATCAACACAAGTAACAACCATTTGTGGAACAACTACGGTTATTAATCTGATAACACACTAACAAAATGAATAAGTATACTAACAAAATATCTTTGTATCTCTGCATGGGTACACTCGTTCTGGGTGCAGCCTCATGCTCAGAGCCAGACGATATCATCTCATCAGTTAAGTACGATCGCTTGTTCTCCCCTACAGAGATTGGTACACGTGTAAGAAACCGTACTGATGTTGAAATCTCTTGGTCAACACGTAACGCTAAGGTTGATCAGTACACCATCGAGCTGGCAACTGATGAGTCGTTCTCTTCGATTGCACGTACTGAAACCGCTACTGTTTCTCCTTGGCTCATCGCTGGTTTGGATGGCGAAACTGAGTATTTCGTACGTGTCAAGGCTGCTGCTGAGGGTATTGCAGAGAGTAAGTGGTCTCCTTCGGCTAAGTTTACAACCGATACAGAGAATATCTATCTGCCATTGCTGGATGGTGACTTGCAGGCCACTAGCGTTAATCTGCGCTGGACTCCAGGTCAGGTCGTAGAGTCTATCGAGGTTCTTGATCAGTCAGGTACTAAGGTAAAGACTCAGGCAGTTTCTTCTAGCGAATCAGCTGCTGGTGTTGCTACTGTAACAGACCTCCAGGGTGAGACTACTTATACCTTCGTCCTCAAGCGTAATGGCAAGACTCGTGGTTCTATCAACTTGACCACTGAGCTCGACCTTGCGGGTGCTATCAAGGTTACTGTTGATGATGACTGGGCATCTTTGCTCAAGAATGCTCAGGCTGGCGATGTATTCGCACTCATGCCAGGTACTTATGAGAATGCAGAGGTTACCAATATTACCTTCCCTGCAAGTGTAAGCATCAAGGCTGCTAAGTCAACTGACAAGCCAGTATTGAAGGGCTTCAACCTCAAGCTCAACAATGGCGCTTCTCTCGAGCTCCTGAACGTTATCCTCGATGGTAATGGCCATGGTGATCAGGCAATCATTACTGCGGAGGATGGTGAGATTGACCACATCGTCATCTCTGGCAGCGAGATCAAGAACTTCGTGAAGGGTGTTCTTTATGTAAATACTAAGACTGCTATCAATACTGTCGACATTAATCATAACTACATCCACGACATCGATTGTAGCGGTGGTGATGGCTTCGATATGCGTAATGGTGCTGCTGCAGTATTCACATTCACCAACAACTCTGTTGTCAATGTTGCTGCTGTAGGCAAGCGTGATCTCTTCCGTATGGATGCTAATGGTAACAAGGTCGTTGCTGCAGGTACTATCACTATCTCTAACAACAACTTTGAGAAGGCATCTACTAAGGAGAAGCGTATCCTCTACATCCGTCTGGGTGAAGCCTTCCCAATCACCTTCACCAAGAACGTGATTTCGAATACAGAGGCATACTATACCAACCAGAAGACTACTCAGATTGAGTCTGTTGCTAACAACAACTACTTCAACGCTCCTAACTTCGTAGCTTGTGAGGTTGCTAATGCTGTAGTTGATGCTACTGGCACAAGCAAGAGCCTCGATCCTAAGTACAATGCAGAGTATCTCGTAACCAACGAGGATGTAATCTTCGAAGGCCTTGGTAATTTCTAATTGAGACTATGCTTTATTCAAGAGGGCAAGTTCTATAAAGACTTGCCCTCTTTTTTAAGGTATTTACAGCAATAAACCCCTTATGAGATTCTTAACTAATCTTTCCCGTTTGTGTGCTTTGGCGCTTGTCTGCCTTTGTTGCGCTTCTGTAGCCATTGCACAGGATGGACGACCTTTCGGTTGGGCTTGTAGCAGCTCTGCTACATCGGGTGATGACTATCAACTGACTGGCGGCGGCGATGGCAAGCGTATTACTCTGACGTCGACAGGCAATGACATGCGCAAGGAGATTACCAACGCTGTCAAGAAGTACGATGTGGTGATTCTGGATGGTTCAAAGGGAGATTTCTTCGTCTCTACGTCCATCTCGCTCTCCAATCTGCAGAATAAATCCATCGTCGGTATCAATGGAGCTCGTATCTGCACGCAGTTCTACATCACTCCGGAGATTCACCAGATGCTGGTCGATGTTGGTGCGCTTGAGGCTTCTACTTCGTCTGGCACAGGAGGAACATTGAAGGTCGGAGATGAAGAAGTCAAGATCTCGGAGGAGTGTGAGTTCCTTTGCCGTAGTACGATTTATAAGGCATGGGGCAATGAGGACTATCGAGAATCTGGCATCTTTAAACTCAGCCATTGTGAGAATTTCATTATCCGAAACCTGAAGCTGGCAGGACCTGGTTCCATTGATGTGAGTGGCAATGATGTCCTTTCGGTCATCGCCTGCAAGCATGTATGGATTGACCATTGTGACTTGACTGATGGTATGGATGGCAACATGGATATCACGCAGGGCTCGGACTTCATCACCGTGTCGTGGTGTACGTTCAGCTATACTGAGCGAGCTTTCATCCATCAGAACACCAATCTGGTGGGGCATAGTGACAACTCCAAGATGGACGATGGCCTTCTACACGTTACCTATGCTTATAATGTCTGGGGTCATGGTTGCCGCGCCCGCATGCCTATGGTTCGCTTTGGCACGGTGCATCTGCTCAACAACTACTATAACTGTGTGGGTAACCTGACGCCTTGCATCAATGCTCGCAAGAACTCTTCCCTGCTTATCGAAGGTAACTATTTCGAGAAAGGTATCACTCGTATCTTTGCACAGAAAGATGCTACCATCTGGGTGTGGGATAAGAGCAACAATGTCAATGAGAAGTTCGAGCCATCGAGTCAGGGACAGCTCTCTATACCTTATAAATATATACGCGAGAAGGCTGACAAGCTGCCAGCACTCCTGACTGGTAGTCATGGCGCAGGTGCAACCTTAGGAGACCCTTTGGCCAATAATGATACTGTAAGATATGAGGTTCTGAAGTCAATGCCAGCTTACTACGAGCAGCTGAGATCGCAGCTCACTTATCCAATGGCTTGGCGAAATGCTGGTATTCGCAAGTTTAATGTCTGGCGTGCAAAGGCGCGTCAGACAGTTTTTGATTTGATGGGAAATCTTCCTCCTGCGCCAAAGAACTATGACATGAAGGTGGTTGATGCGGAGCAGCGTGAGGGATATACGGCTTATAAGATTGAGTTTAATATCTCCGAGTGGACCCGCATCCCTGCGTATCTTCTCGTTCCGGGCAACAACTCCTCACTCCTCACTCCTCACTCCTCACTCCCCCCGATGCCTGCCATCGTGGCTCTCCACGATCATGGCGCACATTTCAGCATTGGTAAGGAGAAGATGATCCGTCCATTCAAGGTTTCTTCTGCTATCTTGGAAGACGCTCAGTCATGGGCAGATAAGAATTATGACGGTGTATTCTTTGGCGATTATCTGGCTAGTCAGGGTTTTGTTGTGTTGGCCATAGATGCACTCTTCTGGGGAGAGCGAGGCCGTAAGGAAGGTGTTGACTATGACGCTCAGCAGGCCTTAGCGTCGAACTTCCTGCAGATGGGAACCAATTGGGGTTCCATCATCAATATCGAGGACATCCGTTCTGCCGAGTTCCTGGCATCTCTGCCTTTTGTCGATGCGAAGCGCATCGGCTGTTGTGGCCATTCGATGGGTGGCTATCGCTCTTGGATGCTGGCTGCGCTCAGTGACGTCATCTCGGCCAGCGCCAATATCTGTTGGATGAATGATACGGATCACCTCATGACCTTGACCAACAATCAGAACCGTGGTGGTTCTGCTTATTCCATGCTTATTCCGGGCTTGCGTAACTATCTTGATTATGCCGATGTTGCAGCTATGGCTTGTCCGAAACCTACCTTATTTTTTAATGGTACGAGCGATAAACTGTTCCCTGTTGAGGGAGTGGAAAAGGCTTATCAATCAATGCAAAAGGTCTGGGATAGTCAGAAAGCAAAAGACAATCTGGTGACGAAGATTTGGGAAGAGAAGCACTTTTTCAATAAGCAGCAACAAAAAGAAGTGCTGGATTTCTTCACCCAGCACTTAAAGTAATCATTTCTTATTTCTTTCCAGCTCCTGCAGGTTCTCCAGTTTCTTCTTCTCAAGGAACTCATAGATGCCACACAGGTGCTCACGAACTTTTCCTTCGCCAAACTCATAGACTTTCTCGACCAGTCCGTCGAGGAAGTCTCGGTCGTGACTGACGACGATGAGTGTGCCATCATAATCTTTCAAGGCCTGCTTGAGAATGTCCTTGGTCTTCATGTCGAGGTGGTTGGTCGGCTCGTCGAGGATCAGGAGGTTGACTGGTTCGAGCAGGAGTTTGACCATGCAGAGACGCACGCGCTCACCGCCTGAGAGCACCTTGACCTTCTTTTGAGTATCCTCACCTCCGAACATGAATGCACCGAGGAGGTCGGAGATCTTCTTGCGGATCTCACCCACGGCAATATCATCGATGGTCTGGTAGACGGTTGCTTCTTCATCGAGCAATGACGCTGAGTTCTGAGCGAAATAGCCGATCTGCACGTTGTGTCCGACGGTCAGTTCGCCGGTGTGCTGAATCTCATTCATAATGGCCTTGACCATGGTCGACTTGCCCTCTCCGTTTTTGCCAACAAAGGCAATCTTTTGTCCGCGTTCAATCATGAAGGTGGCGTTGTGGAAGATGCAGTCCTCCTCAGTCAATGGCTTTGTGTAGCCGGCGCCCATGCTGTCAGCAATGACTGGATAGGTGCCACTGCGAGGTGAAGGTGGGAACTTGAGACGAAGTGCTGAGGTGTCTTCTTCGTCAACTTCCACGAGTTCAAGTTTCTCGAGCCACTTAACTTTGCTCTGCACCTGGAAGGTCTTTGAATATGTTCCCTTGAAGCGCTCAATGAATTCCTTGGCTTCCGCAATCTGCTTCTGCTGGTCTTCATACTGTTTCTGCTGCTGTTCACGACGCTCCTTACGAAGTTCCAGATAATGGCTGTACTTGGCTTTGTAGTCATAAATACGGCCTAAGGTGACTTCGATGGTTCGGGTGGTGATAGTATCGACAAATTTACGGTCGTGCGAGATAAGGACCACAGCCATCGGAGAGTTGGTGATGAAATCCTCTAACCAGCCGATGGATTCGATGTCAAGGTGATTGGTTGGCTCGTCGAGCAACAATACATCAGGATTCTGGAGCAGCAGTTTGGCCAACTCAATACGCATACGCCAGCCTCCGCTGAACTCTGAAGTCTGGCGGTTGAAGTCTGAGCGCTTAAAGCCGAGTCCGAGCAAAGCCTTCTCGACATCTTCCTCGAAGTGAGTCATATCGATGGCATAGAACTTTTCGCTCATGGCAGTGACTTTCTCGATCAATGCCATATAATCTTCGCTTTCGTAGTCGGTGCGAGTGGCCAGCTCGTTGTTCAGTTCCTCAATCTGCGCCTCCATCTCGTGGAGGTGCGAGAAGGCCTGGCTTGCTTCCTCGAAGACGGTGCGGCCATCTTCGGTCATCAGGTGCTGAGGCAGGTAACAGATGGTGCAGTCTTTAGGTGCTGACACACTGCCGCGAGTGGCGGTACGTACGCCTGCAAGAATTTTCAGCAAGGTACTTTTACCGGCACCATTTTTGCCCATCAAAGCAATACGGTCTCTCTCATTGATTACAAATGATACGTCCTTGAAGAGGGTGCTGCCTCCAAATTCGACTGTTAATCCGTCTACGCTTACCATCTTTTATCTTTATTTTTTGTGCCACGAGTGGCATTATTTCTGTTCGATTCTTAACTTATCTTTTGAAAAACTGCGCAAAGATACGAAAAAAAATCGAAATGAGCATATTATTTGGCGAAAATAGGAACTAATATTTTGTTCTCCAACGCTTTTTTACTACCTTTGTGCTCGAAAAAACTCTAACGAATATCCTATGAATCGATTTATATTACCTTTTTTTCTGGTCTTAACGACTCTCTGCTGTCTGTGGTCGTGCAGCAAGGGTGAAGACTCTGAGAAGATAGGGCAACCTTATGTGGTTAAAGGAACTGTCATGTTGGACAGTTCTTGGGTAATGAATAACAAGTTGGTGTTGTTCGCAGACAATCATCGTGCACTGAAGATGGACACAATTGAACTGTCTCCAGAGGGTAGTTTTGAGTTTGAAGGTCATACTTTGGGTCTCGATGAACTGTATTTGTGTGGCGAACAGGGCGAACTTTGCCGATTCTATGCATCAGGTGGCATGGAAGTCAATCTTTCTGTCTCTGTCTCAGCAGAGAATGGTGTAAAGACGCAGTTTTTAGCTTCGTCGCTTGACTCCATTAATGGTTGGTTACAGGAGAATAGCGGTATTATTAAGAATGATGCTAAGGAATGTCGACAGTGGTTGGAAACAAAAATAGCAGAGAATCCGATGGATGTGCGACTTGCGCTTCTGCTACGTGACCAGTTAGAATTGATCAATGATTCTTTGTACATTCGTCAGACTTTAGGAGGTTTGAAGGATGAGGCCAAACCAGATTGGCTGAAGAAGTCTTTCGATGCTACGCTCAGTGCTATGAGTGCTGGTAAAAATAACTTTAATCGACGACTCCTTAATGCCACATTCGAGACTAAGGATACGATCATTGATCTGTCAACATCTCGCTCCGACTATATGCTGGTCTGCTTTTGGGCCGACTATTCAAAACCTTCGATTGATACATTACGCGCTTTGGCTAATCTGCTCAGCAAAGAATATGAAGGCAAGCGACTTTCATTTATGTCATGCTGTCTCCATGCCGAAGATAGTGCGATGTGGCGTATCCGCATCAACTTCTTGGACGGTCAGCATACTTGGGTCAAAGGCGGATTCAGTGACTCGCGTATGAGAGCTTGGAACATTCAGCAGGTTCCATCGGTGATTCTGATGGATATGTACTGCAATCAGATGCAGAAGAATGTCTGGGGAGGCGAACTGCGTAAAGCGCTAGATCGTGTGCCAAACCGTATTGGATACCAGAAGAAATAACACATTATATAATTACCCCCTTAGATGGTTGTCAAAACAATTACTGCTGCCCTTCAGGGTATCAATGCCACTGTGGTTCATTGCGAGACAGTGACTGCTCCAGGTATACGTTGCATCATGATCGGATTGCCCGATATGGCAGTCAAAGAGAGTCGTGACCGTTTGGAAAGCGCTATGCTTGAGTCTGGAGTAAAGTTCCCGCGCAAGGCTGTTACAATTAATCTTGCGCCAGCCGACATTCGCAAGGAAGGTGCCTTGTATGACGTCCCGATTGCCGTGGCAGTTTTGGCTGCCGATGGCGTTATTCCGGCCGACAAGCTTGATAAATACATGCTGGTGGGAGAGTTGTCGCTCGATGGCGCGGTTAAACCCGTCAAGGGTTGCCTGCCGTTTGCGATCCTGGCACGAGAGATGGGCCTGCAGGGTATCATTGTGCCAAGAGAGAATGGCGTTGAGGCTGCGGTAGTCAACAACCTGGAGGTCCGTGTTGCTGATCGTTTGCGTGACGTAATCGGTTTTATGAAAGGAGAGTCGGAACTTGAACTCCTTCAGCTCGATACACGTGAGATTTTCCGTCAGGCAGAACGTCACTACTCTTGTGATTTTAAAGATGTTAAAGGCCAGGCGGTTGTAAAGCGTGCATTTGCCATAGCTGCTTCCGGAGGTCACAATCTCATCATGGTAGGTCCTCCTGGTGCCGGAAAGTCCATGATGGCCAAGTGTCTGCCATCCATTCTTCCTCCATTATCTTTAGGAGAAGCACTCGAAACGACCAAGATTCATTCCGTAGCAGGCTTTCGCTCAGAGACAGGACTGATCACACAACGTCCATTCCGATCTCCACATCATACGGTTTCCTCCGTTGCTTTGATCGGAGGTGGAACGAACCCGATACCGGGAGAAGTTTCTCTTGCTCATAACGGAGTTCTTTATCTTGACGAGCTGCCTGAGTTCGCAAAATCGGTGCTCGAAGTGTTGCGTCAGCCGCTTGAAGACCGACAGATCACCATTGCCCGTGCAAAGAATACCGTGACCTACCCTTCGTCGTTGATGCTTGTGGCCTCGATGAACCCATGCCCATGTGGCTATTACAATCATCCGACTCATCCTTGTGTCTGCACGGAGACTCAGGTCCGTAAGTACTTAGGGCGTGTTTCTGGTCCTTTGCTTGATCGCATCGACCTTCAGATTGATATTGTCCCGCTCAGTTTTGAAGAAGTTAGTAGGACGACTGTCGCTGAATCTTCTGAAGAGATTCGTAAACGTGTGGTTCGTGCGCGACAGATTCAGGATGTGCGATTCAAGGATCATCCTTTGATTCATAATAACGCTCAAATGACATCGGCCATGATCCGAGAGTATTGTGTGCTCGATGAGAAGTCGTTGAATCTTCTGAAGAAAGCGATGACCAAACTCGACCTTTCCGCTCGCGCTTATGACCGAATCCTCAAGGTCGCGCGTACCATTGCAGATTATGAAGGTTGCGAGAATATCTCATCTGCGCATATTGCAGAGGCAATTTCATATCGCAATCTGGATCGAAGTTCATGGGGACAGGGTTAATCGACTCCTTTATAATATATATAAGGTACGCGTGCGATATTTTGGCGATTTTTTGCTGAAAAATGAGTCATTTTGCGATTCCTCGATCTGGATTTCTGAAAAAGTCCTCTCGTCGAGGTCGTCTTGGAATGTTTAAATGGCAAAAGATGGCGTAATTAGGACGATTTTTAATAGATTTTAATAAAAAACGGAAAAAGTTGTCGAAAAATTTGGAGATACAAAAATTTGGTCGTATCTTTGCACCCGCTAACAAGGAAATAGTTGAGTTATCAACAATCTTTTTGGCAAAAACTAAGTTCTTTGAAATATTAAAGATTGATAGAATAGCAAGTAGTACAAGTAGAGTAAGGAGCAGTAATGCTCAAGAGTCTACCGTCAAAATTCCATTTGGAAATTGAATTGCCAGAATCAAACAAGTCTATAAGTCCTTCGGGACATATAAACGATAAGAAATACAACGAAGAGTTTGATCCTGGCTCAGGATGAACGCTAGCGACAGGCCTAACACATGCAAGTCGAGGGAGATCCCTTCGGGGAGAGACCGGCGCACGGGTGAGTAACGCGTATGTAACCTGCCTCTAAGTGGGGGATAGC
>JAZQQH010000133.1:0-85435 GCA_045628985.1 Bacteroidales bacterium
TGCCGATCGAGTGTGGTCATTGCGTACGGGTGCTCCAAACTATGGTCAAGTTGTAACACATCATGATAGGTCACATGCTCACGATGAAAATCGTTGGAATGATGATGACACTACTGCTGACGTTGACATCCTTTCTGAAAAGGGAACGAATGTGCCTCTCTATAATGGTACAAAGACGATTGATGACAAAATTACAACAGATGCCTATGGTGATGTTATAGACAAAAAGTACGGTCTCCCCGAAAGCTATGCCAACGACTACCTCTTCTACGGTCAGCACCTCGATAAGAACAGTGCGGATGCTTATCCAATGCACATCGAGGATATCGCTACGGGTGATACAGACAGGTCGAAGGGTGGTAACCGCGTCTATGAGACGGCGGGATATTATCATAGCAAGGTGAACGATGGCTTCTATTATAATAAGTACGCGTGGGCATTGCAACCTACACTCACGGCGATTGACTATACCAAGATGACCGAAGAGGGTGATGGTGCTGCGACGCTGCCTGCCTCATTCAGTGTGGATAGCAATAAGGATGTCTCTTCTTATAGCAATGCTACCGAGGGTCACGTATCGCAGAACCTCCTTGTATATAATGCTGGAGAATCTGTCTTTGACGCTGGTACTTATGCAGACCAGACGGCGGAAAGTGCTATCACTTACCATAGCATTGTAAACAATCGCATCAACTACTTCCACCTCGTCGATAAGCAGTGCTTCAATGCGCCTATTGCATTCAATGTCGCCAACCGTGCCTGGTATGAGCGTATGCCTGAACGTTGGCGTAATGTCACGGGTACGGATGAGTCATATACCACTCCTTCGGCATGGGAGGGCATCTGCCTGCCATTCACTGCACGTAGGGTTTGGGCTACGGAAAACGGTGAGCTCTCTCACTTCTATGGTACGGGCGATCAGACCGAGACCATCGGGGACAAGGCCTATAATGTCAATACGGTCCATCACGAGTACTGGCTGACGGGCTTTACCAAGATGGAGGATGCCACGACGGCGGTCTTCTCTCGTCCTTCTGTCGCTGGCTTATTCGAGAATGACAAGCAGAAGAATGAGAAGTTCGACTATACCTATCCTGCCAACTCTTACTTCACGTCGCTGGTCAACTACACGGACTACCACGACAAGAACTTTGACGAGTCGGATACCGAGGGTGACGAATGGATCCGTTCGGATGCTGAATGGTACCTGTCTTCGCACGAATATGAAGACTATGTACCTCTTACGGCTTCGGTACCTTATCTGATCGCCTTCCCTGGCAATGACTTCTATGAGTTCTCTCTGGAGGGTCAGACGGCAGATGATAAGAAACTGGGTGATGGTCACAAAAAGTCTGGCGATCCTCAGCTCGTGACCTTCGAAAATAAAGTACTTGATTCTGAGTCTCCTATCCAGATCAATGTAAGTGATACAGAAATTGCAGGTAATAAGAGCTATGTCAATGACTATTATCACGTAGGAACCTATATGCGTGTGGTATCAGATGATGAAAAGGCATATATCTATGGTGTCAATTCTACAGGTAGTGCATTTACGCCAGAGTCAGATACTACTCCTGTCCTGCCATTCCGCACTTATATGACTCGCTCAGAAAATGCTCCTCAGACTCGTGCCATCCTGATCTCCGATGGTTATATCACCGAGATAGGAGAGGAGGTTCATCCTGAAGACGAGCTCGGTGAGGACTACCTGAAGATCTGGGGTGAGGGCCGCGACATCGTCGTTGAGACTTCGAAGATCCGGAGCTTCAACCTCTTTGGTTTGAATGGCGCATTCTTAGGTAAGTTGGAATGTAAGCCTGGTACCAACCGATTCACACAGGAGGTTGAAGGTATCTATCTGGTAGGCAAGACCAAGGTACTACTGAAGTAATAGATTACTCAAATATCAAGTAGCAAATAACAAATATCACCACCCTCATGCGAATCATTTTCTGCTAGAGGGTGGTGATATTTGTTTCTTGATATTTGCTATTCGAGCTTTAGTTATCAATATTCTTCACATAAAGGTAGAATGTCTGATTGTCCTGAGCATAATCGTTGGTAGGGACAATCTCCATCATTACCTGCTTAAAGGCCTGATCAATCTTTCGGCGATAAATGATATGCAGGGAAGTCTTGCCGGTGGCAAAGTAGTCCTTGATATAATCGATAGAAGTTTGGCACAAGTACTCGTCAAGGTCGTCAGGATGCACCATGCCAGCCTTGCCAAAGTTATGCAGCCACTCGGAGATATGCTCGGCGTAACCCTTCTGTGCAGACTTCTCGTTGATCTCCATGTTGATGATCTGGAAGCTGTCGTCGGTCAGATTGATCTTGAGAATCTTAGTGTAGAGGGCGCAGAGAGCGATATGTGCATCACGCTGGCCACGGCGGTTCACACCTTTCTTGCGATAATACTCGGACTTATGCTTGTACATACGTTCGTCGGCCAGAGTGATCATGTCGCGGATCTTGCCTTCTGGCACGTCCATGCAGGTTACGTAGCCGAATGAGACTGCCAGCGAGTCGTTCATCTCGCCATGCCAGATAAGGGTAGCGTCCTCAAAGTCGCGGAGCAGTGGCTCTATCTGATGCTTATTGGCATTGATGATGGCGAAGAACTCGTCACCACCGGTGCGGAAGATCTTGCCATAAGGACTGAAACACTGTTTCATGCAGGTGGCTGCACCGTTGATCAGTTCGTCGCCAGCAGCGTGTCCGAAGGTGTCGTTGACCTGCTTCAGGCCGTTGATGTCCATGGCGATCAGTACCAGTGTATCATCGGTGCAGGTTTCTGGCAGCTTCTTGATTTCGCTCTCAAAGGCCGCACGGTTGTAGAGGCCTGTAAGCTCGTCGTTGTTCGACTTGAAGATGAGCTCTATCTCATGACGCTTAGAATTGTCGATAATCTGCGTATAGACCATGACCTGTTTCTGCAAATCGCCAGCCTTCTCGATGGAGACGAACGAGAGGCGAGTCCAGCCGTAGTTGCGGCCAATGAATTCGCAGGAGATCATCGACTTATCCTTCATTCGCTCCGAGAGGGTAGAGAGGTCAACAAAATCGAGCATCAACTGGCGATAGTCATCGTTGGCCGTACCTATGACCACGCGATTGATCATCTCCTGAGCGCTTTTTGACTCTTTGATCAGGCTGGAGAGGATCGATGACTCGATGTATCGGGTGGCCTTGTCGTTCTCCAGATCGATCAGATGCATCGAATAATAAGTCTTTGAGATGGATTGGAAGATTGAGGCCATATCGGCATGCTCACGATCTTTGGCAATGACGAAGATATGCACGAGGTAGCATGCCAGGAAGTATCCGAGACTATAGAATGGTGCATTGGGGTATAGCAACTGGAAGATTCCCAGTAGGATAGGTGCCATCGACGCGACAAACACCGTGAGATAGCCCTCTGTCTGATCTTGCTTGCTTCGACGGAGTATGCCAGTCATAAACAACAGGGTAACTATTCCTGATGCCAGATAGATGACATACTGATTGATGAATGTGAACAGTCGGAAGTATTCTGTTATATAGGTGCCATCGACAATGGAGAATAGCGTCGGAGTAAAATAGTTGCAGATAACGAGAATGACTTCGAACACGATGATGGCTGCATCGAGAAGAAGATAGACCTTGCGCCTCTTAGGATGGACATTGAGATAGTTTAGGACAAAATATAGCCAGAAGAACGTCGTGATGACGGTGGACAGATGAAAGACCGTAGACGAGGTGAAGAAACCTGTGTCATTATGGATGATTCCACTATCAAATAATCCCCACACACAATCCTGCATACAGAAGAAGATCACCCAGAGTGTCATGAGACGGAAGGCTCTCTCCACTGCTGTATTGAGGCGTTTGGAGACAGATTCGTTGATGAAAAATATGATAAGTAGGACTGTGTATACTAATGGCGAGGCCCAGTAAGCGTTGAAATCCATATAGTTTCTTTGATCATCGAGTAATTATTCCGCGGCAAATTTATATATAAATTCTGAAATTACCAAATATTTTTAGTTTTAAATACATGACAAGAGGTGAAATAAAGTTGTGAGAGAAGGTAATTATTGTGGGATGGGCGGAGATTATTCATTTGATAGTATATAGATGTGTACAAAAAAAGAATGGCTCCGCAATTGCGAAACCATTCTTTTTGAGATGAATATGTCGTTATATCAGGATCAGAAGAAGATGAGCTGAACGATGATATAGACTGGCAGGAAGAAGATGAGAGAGTACTTGGCCATGTAGCCGAAGAACGATGGCATCTTGATTCCTGACTGCTCAGCAATTGACTTGATCATGAAGTTAGGACCATTGCCAATGTAGGTGAGAGCTCCAAAGAACACAGCACCCATTGAGATAGCCTTGAGCATGACCTCGCTGATGCCAGCTACGATAGCACCTTCTCCCATAGGTAGGGTGGTAGCGGTAGCGTGGAAGACCATAGCGGTAGGAGCGTTGTCAAGGAAGGCTGAGAGGCAACCGGTGCAATAGACGAACTGCCAAGGCTCGGTGACAGGCAATGGGTTCTGCTGCAGGTACATCAGCGCTGGAGTCATGGTAGCAAAGATGCCGCAGAAGACGCAGGCAACCTCGAGGATTGGAGTCCATGAGAAGTTGTTCTCCTTACGGGTATGCTTCTTGGTGGTAACCATGCTGGCAATGATGATAGCGATGAAGGCCCACTCGCGGAGGAGCTTGACATAGAATGGCGCGTCATGCTCACCCATAGCAGGAATGTAGGTTGCGTTGATGAACATGGTCGAAGCGATGACACAGAGCAACCAGAAGACATTGAGCAAACCAGAGACGTGGATGCGGGTCTGGTTGCGGATGTCGGCCTTGATGTTCTCGATAGGCTCCTTCTTGAAATAGTAGAGATCGACCAAGTAGTACATGCCGAGGAGGAGAGCACCTGCTGCGAGCCACTCTGGCATGAGGTTCATGAACCAGGTGAATGGAGCACCCTTCTGGAAGAGAAGGAACAACGGTGGATCTCCCAGTGGGGTAAGAAGACCACCACAGTTGGCTACTGTAGCGATGAAGAACATGATGGTGTGGACCTTGTACTTGCGCTCAGAGATGGTCTGGATGAGCAGACGGATGAGCAACATGGCAGCACCCGTGGTACCCATGAACGAGGCAAGGATGTAGCCCAGGCCAAGGATGGTGGTGTTGATGGCCGGTGTGGCCTTGAGATCGCCCTTGATACAGATGCCACCGGTGGTGACGAAAAGGGCCATGAGCAAGAGGATGAATGGCACGTAGTCATAGATCATCTGATGCTCCAACTCGTGGCTCATGCCGTTGAAACAGAGCCAGATGCCTACAGGGACGCCCAGGATGAGCGAAACGTAGAGCTTGTGCAGGTTGTGTTCCCACCACTCTTCCATCTTTGTCAGTGGAAGGATAGCAATGCAAAGAAGCATGGCTACGAAGGGGATCAGCATCCATGCAGGAATGAGATGTTCTTCCATAATCGATTATTATTAATTGTTTTGATATATTGTTCGTTAACGAAGCCTATCTAGCGTTTCTTTCCCAGAAAACCCCATCCTCATAACCCTGGATGCGGGTATCTTCTGCGGCCTTTACTAGTCGTTTCAGCGCCCAGCAGGCGTATTCTGGATTGAGCTCGATACCGCAGTAATGACGGTCAAGTTTCTTCGCTACGACCGCTGTGGTACCGCTGCCAAGGAATGGGTCGATAACCAATCCTCCCTTTGGACATGAGGCGAGGATGAGCTTGGCAATGAGCTTTTCTGGCTTTTGCGTCGGATGGTCGGTATTCTCTGGCATGGACCAGAAAGGGACTACCAGATCGTCCATGGCGTTGGTCGGATCGCAGTCGAGCCAGTAGTTGGGAGGACAGGTGGCGCGGACTTTCTCTCCACTCTCTGTCTGCTGCCAGTCCTTAGGCTGACCGTCTTTCGTGTAAGGCGCTTTGACGTAGCGACGGAGCTTGACGGCTTCAAGGTCGAAGTAATAGTCCTTCGGATTGCAGACACCGAACCAGATATCCTCCATGGCGTTCTTCCAGTTGCGTGAAGCACCTCGGCCTTTCTCACGCTGCCAGGTGATGCGGTTGAGGAGTGTGATGCCACATTCTTCTAGGACGCGCTGCACGCTGGCAGAGGACTTCCAGTCAGCACATACGTAAATCGAAGCGTTGGGTTTCAGTAACTTGACTGCCAGAGGAAGCCAGCTACGGAGATACTCCTCATATTGTCCGCTTTGCTGCTGTTTGAATTTGCTCCAACCGAAAGAAATAGAGTGGTTGTAGGGAGGATCGATGATCAGCAGGTCTGCACAGGCCTCGGGTAGGAGAGGGAGCGCTTTCTGTACGTCCTGGCAGAGAATCTTGTCCTCAATCTCTTCCTTCTTGGCAGACTCTTTCACGAACATCAACTGTGCAGACAACTCATGGCGCTCAGCGTCGCTGAGTGTCAGTGTCTGGTTGCGTTGAGCACGATGACGGAGCATGAGAAGGAAAAGGGATAAAGGAAAAGGGAAAAATATTAGTTTGTCGGTACATTCTATTCCCCCTCCCTATTTAACGGGAGGGGGCTAGGGGGTGGGTCTCTTAGTCAAGCTTCAGCACCGCCAGGAAGGCGGTCTGAGGAACCTCCACCTTGCCGATCTGTTTCATACGCTTCTTGCCGCGCTTCTGAGCCTCAAGGAGCTTGCGCTTACGGCTGACGTCACCACCGTAGCACTTGGCAGTCACATCCTTACGTACCTGCTTGATGGTCTCACGAGCAATGATCTTCGCGCCGATAGCCGCCTGGACGGCCACGTCGAACTGCTGGCGTGGAATGAGTTCCTTGAGCTTCTCACACATACGACGACCGAAGCGCTCTGCATTGTCGACATGAGTGAGGGTAGAGAGTGCATCGACCTGTTCGCCATTGAGCAGAATATCGAGCTTGATGAGCTTTGATGGACGGAAGTCGTGGATATAGTAGTCGAACGAAGCGTAACCCTTAGAGATAGACTTGAGCTTGTCGTAGAAGTCGATGACGATCTCGCCGAGTGGCAGGTCAAAGTAAATCTCCACACGGTTGCCAGAGATGTATTTCTGCTCCACCAGCACGCCACGCTTGTCGAGACAGAGCTTCATGATGCCACCGATATACTCGGTCTGAGTGATGATGGTAGCACGGATGAATGGCTCCTCGATGTGTTCGATGGTCATGATGTCTGGCATGCCCGATGGGTTGTGGATCTCGTTCTCAACGCCGTGCTTGTCGAACACCTTATAAGATACGTTCGGTACGGTGGTGATGACATCCATGTTGAACTCACGTCCGAGGCGCTCCTGGACGATCTCCATGTGCAGCAAGCCAAGGAAGCCACAACGGAAACCGAAACCGAGAGCCAATGATGACTCAGGGAAGAATGAGAGCGAAGCGTCGTTGAGCTGCAACTTCTCGAGCGAAGCGCGGAGGTCCTCATAATCCTCAGGATCGATAGGGTAGACGCCTGCGAAGACCATTGGCTTGACTTCCTCGAAGCCCGCAATTGCCTTGTCGCATGGACGCGACTGATGAGTGATGGTGTCACCAACCTTCACTTCGGTAGAGGTCTTGATACCCGAGCAGATGTAACCTACGTTGCCACAGCCGACCTCAGGACGCGCCTCCATGTCCATGCGGAGGATACCTACTTCGTCAGCATCATACTCCGAACCGGTGTTGACGAACTTGACCTTGTCGCCTTTCTTGAGCGTACCATTGACGATCTTGAAGTAACCGATAACGCCTTTATATGAGTTGAAGACCGAGTCGAAGATCAACGCCTGCAGCGGTGCATTAGGATCACCGACAGGAGCAGGAACGCGCTCTACGATGGCCTCGAGAATCTCAGGTACACCCATACCGGTCTTACCGCTGGCACGGAGAATCTCTGAGCGGTCGCAGCCGAGGAGCTCGATGATCTCGTCCTCCACCATTTCTGGCATAGCCGAGTCGAGGTCGCACTTGTTGATGACAGGGATGATCTCCAAGCCGTGGTCGATGGCCATGTAGAGGTTCGAGATGGTCTGCGCCTGAATACCCTGGGTGCCGTCGACGATGAGCAATGCACCTTCGCAAGCTGCGATAGAACGTGAAACCTCGTAAGAGAAGTCCACGTGACCCGGAGTATCGATCAGGTTCAGTACATACATGCCAGCTGGTTGCTGCTCGCCGACGTGCATGACCTGTTCCTCCTCGTTGAGTTCGCGAGGAGTATAGTTATAATCCATCTGGATGGCGTGGCTCTTGATGGTGATGCCGCGCTCTCGCTCCAGATCCATGTTGTCAAGTATCTGCGCCTGCATATCACGCTCGGCAACTGTTTTGGTACACTCCAGCAGACGGTCTGCGAGTGTGGACTTGCCGTGGTCAATATGGGCGATGATACAGAAGTTACGTATATTTTTCATATCATTAATTCCTATTATTGGAGGCCTCAGAGTAGGCCAGTAAATGGCAAGCGCAAAAAAAGTGCATACTTCGCCGACGCGAAGATACGCACTTTTTTTTGTTTTTGCAAACTATTATTGCAAATAATAGAAATTAAGTAGCAATATAAAGTCTTTTAGATGAAAATGTCCTCAGGATACCCCACATCTTCAAGGAAAAGAGCCTGTGCAGGAACGGAATCTCCGGCCTGACAGCGGTTCTGAAGCTCGATGATCTTGCAGAATTCATCGACCGTAATCTTGCCTTTGCCAACCTGCATCATGGTACCGACAATGGCGCGGACCATATTGCGAAGGAAGCGGTCGGCCTTGATGGTGAAGACGTAGAGCGAGCCTTCTTTCTCCCAGTGCGCCTCCATGATCTTGCAGATATGGGTCTTCACGTCGGTATGCAATTTGGCGAAGGAGGTGAAGTCGCGGTAGAGGAAAAGTTTCTCGCAGGCTTCGTTCATCTTCTCGACGTCAAGGTCAAAGTAGATGCGAGTGGAGAAGTAGCGGTCAAACGGACACTTCTTGGTCGTAATATAATATTTATAGGTGCGGCTGATGGCGCTGAAACGAGCGTGTGCATCGGCCTTGACAGGGACGATCTTGTCAATAGAGATGTCTGGTGGCAAAAGGCCATTGAGCTTGAAGGTCAGGGTGCTGAGTTTCTCTTTCAGCGCTTCAAGGTTGCCGATGGTGTAGTCGGAAACTCTCTTGCCTTCAGCGTCGCGGTTCTCCTCATAAGAATAGGAGACTTCAGCAATTTCATCGAAGCCATCGTACTCAAAATGAGCGGCCATGTGGCGCGAATGCACACCAGCATCCGTGCGACCAGCACCTACGATAAAGAGCTCTCGCCGCAATAGCAGCGAGAGCTTCTGTTCGATGGTTTCCTGTACGCTCACACAATCCGGCTGTGTCTGCCAGCCGTGGTAAGCGGTACCGTCATATTGTAGAAATATAAAATATCGCATTAGCAAATCTTACGAGCTCCATCGCCAATCACCACAGGGATGACGATAGGCTTCTTGCCATACTTAGCCTCGAACTTCTCAACTACATTAGTAGTGAAGAGTTCATAGAGGTCGTTCTTAACGAGGTTGATGGTGCAGCCGCCGAAGCCGCCACCCATGATACGAGAACCAGTGACACCGCAGTCGAAGGCTACGTCGTTGAGGAAGTCGAGCTCCTCGCAGCTTACCTCGTAGTCCTTGCTGAGTCCCTGGTGGGTCTCGAACATCTTCTGGCCAACGGTCTCATAATCACCCTTCTCAAGAGCGTCGCAGACAGCGAGGACGCGATCCTTCTCGCCCATGACGAAGTTAGCACGCTGGATGTCTACAGGGTTGCACTCTGGCTTCACGGCTTCGATCTGCTCCCAGGTGCAGTCACGGAGAGTCTCCGCGTTGATGCCGAACTTAGCGTTGATGGCAGCAACGACATTCTCGCAGCTCTTGCGACGATCATTGTATGGCGAACCTACGAGCTCATGCTTGACGCAAGAGTTGATGAGGACGAGGCGGTAACCCTTTGGTTCCCATGGGAAGTACTGGAACTCACCGCTCTGGCAGTCGAGGCGCATGAGGCAACCCTTCTTGCCATGGACAGAAGCGAACTGATCCATGATGCCACAGTTTACACCAATATAATTATGTTCGGTAGCCTGGCCTGCCTTAGCCAGCTCCATCTTGCTGACCTTGTTGTCGCCGAAGAGGTCATTGATAGCGAATGCGAAACAGCTCTCCAGTGCAGCAGATGAAGACATGCCTGCGCCGAGAGGTACATCGCCAGCAAATGCACAGTCGAAGCCCTGAACCTCTACGCCGCGCTTCTCCATCTCTTTAGCTACGCCATAGACATAGCGGAAATGGCTGGCGTGTGGACCCTTAGGATCGTCGAGCGAGAACTCGTCATAGTCCTTGAGGTCAATGGAATATGCCTTGATAGTGCGGGTGCCATTCGGACGGATAGCGGCCATCATACCCTGCTCAACAGCGCCAGGGAATACGAAACCACCATTGTAGTCAGTGTGTTCACCGATGAGGTTAATACGGCCTGGAGAGGCATAGACAGCAGCAGGTTCACCATTGAGGTGCTTTGCGAATTTCTCGCGGATTACTTGAACGTCCATGGGTGTGAAGATTTTGTGTTAGGTATGGTAAGGTCCGAAAAAATAGCATGGTTTGTAGTAATAAAAGCGTAAAGAGCTAAAAAGTGCACTTGGTCCATAAGAGGATAACTGGTTTCACTTTTTAACTCTTTAGCTACTAATTTCTTTGAAGTCTCAGCCAGAGGCCGAGACCTCATGATTAATTAGTCCTTCTTTGCAAGATAGGCAGCCATAGAAGCAGCATTAGCTTGCTGCAACTTGCTTGGCTTGTTGAATGGGGTGTGGAAACCGAAGACCTTCTTGCGCTTCTTTTCTGACTTTGCCATTTTGGTTAGTAATTTATTAAATTGTTGTTGTTATTTCTTACTTTACTGAGAAAGCATAAACTGTTGTCTGACTATAGGTCTCACCTGGATTGAGGATGCACTGTTCGAACTTAGGCTGGTTGATGCAGTCAGGGTGGTGCTGAGCCTCAAAGCAGATGCCAGAGCGACGTGGGAAGACGGTGCCACCAACGCCTACGGTACCATTGAGGAAGTTGCCAGAGTAAACCTGGAGACCTGGCTCAGTAGTATAGGTGCTGAGTACGCGACCGGTAGCTGGACACTCGCATACTGCAGCGAGGGTCATCTCACCAGCGTTCTTCTGGTTGATGCAGAAGCTGTGGTCGATACCTGAACCATACTTGATCTGAGTGTCGTTGTCATCGATACGGTCAGCGACAAGTGCTGGCTGACGGAAATCGAATGGAGTACCCTCAACTGGAGTCTTGACACCAACAGGAATTGCGATTGCGTCCACTGGGATGAACTTGTCGCAGTTCAAGGTGAGCACGTTGTTTGTGATCACAGGAGCCTCAGCCTTGCCGCTGATACCATTGAGGTTGAAGAACGAGTGGTTGGTGAGGTTGCAGAGGGTTGGCTTATCGGTAGTAGCCTTATAGTCGATGCAAACCTCGTTCTCGTCGGTGAGCTTGTAGGTCATTACGATGCTGAGGTTGCCAGGGAAACCTTCCTCGCCGTCAACTGAAGTATAACGGAGAACGAGGGTCTGCTCGTCGGTCTGCTCTGCATCCCATACCTTTGACTCAAAACCACTGATACCACCATGCAAGCAGTTGGTGTTATCGTTCTGTGGCAGGGTGTACTCTACACCATTGATTGTGAACTTACCATTGGCAATACGGTTGCCATAACGGCCGATAGCTGCACCCAAATATGGGTCAACGCGCTTCTTCATATCCTCGATGTTGCTCAAGCCAAGAACAACGTTGTCGAGCTTGCCGTCACGGTCTGGCATCATGATAGACACGATGATACCACCGTAGTTACAAACACACATTTCAGAGCCCTTTTTGTTGGTGAGAACATAGAGGGCGGTCTTCTTGCCGTCTACGACTGATGCGTAGTTTTCAGGATTCAAACCTGACTTGTTAGTTGCCATGATATAGGTATTTTTGTAATGTTCAATAGGTGCTTTGTCACCAAATTTTGCCGCAAAGATAATGCTTTTTATTTAAAAATACAAACTTAGCTGCTGAAAAAATCGTGTTTGTCATGAATATGTTGTTTATTTGCCATATAGACATGCGCTTTTTGGCACGTGTAATCCGTAAATGTGCACATTTTTGCCAAAATCGTGTCGTGCTATTTTGCAGTTTGACGTAAATGTTCTATCTTTGCCGCTGAATCCAGAAAATAATATTCACATTTTAAATAATAAAGACAATGAAAGCATACGTTTTTCCTGGTCAGGGTTCACAGTTCGTAGGAATGGGTAAGAACCTCTACGAGACCAACGATCAGGCCAAGCAGCTCTTCGAGCAGGCAAATGAGATTCTTGGTTTCCGCATCACCGATATGATGTTTGCAGGTACCGACGAGGACCTTCGTCAGACCAAGGTTACTCAGCCAGCCGTTTTCCTTTGTTCGGTAATTCCTGCCATCGTCAATGGTGTTAATCCTGATATGGTAGCAGGCCACTCACTCGGTGAGTTCTCTGCACTTGTTGCTTGTGGCGCTCTCACTTTCGAGGCTGCATTGAAGCTTGTTTCTCAGCGTGCTATGGCCATGCAGAAGGCTTGTGACGCTAATCCTGGCACCATGGCAGCTGTCCTCCAGCGCAACATCGTTGTGACCGACGAGCAGATGGAGGAGATTTGCGCTGCTATCGAGGGTAAGGTCGTTCCTGCCAACTTCAACTGTCCTGGTCAGGTCATCATCTCTGGCGAGGTTGCAGCTGTTGAGGCTGCTGGTGCTAAGTTCACTGAGATGGGTGTGAAGCGTGTAGCTCCTCTCAAGGTCGGTGGCGCTTTCCACTCACCACTCATGGAGCCAGCTCGTGCAGAGCTCGCAGAGGCTATCGAGGCTACTGAGTTCCAGACTCCTAAGTGTCCAATCTATCAGAACGTCGACGCTAAGGCTCATACCGATGCAGCCGAGATCAAGGCTAACCTCGTAGCACAGCTCACCAGTCCTGTACGTTGGACCAAGTCTGTTGAGGCTATGGTTGCCGATGGCGCTACCGAGTTCATTGAGTGTGGTCCTGGCAAGGTCCTCCAGGGTCTTGTCGGCAAGATTAGCAAGGAGGTTGCTGTCAGCAGCGAGACTCCAGATATGATGCCAGAGGCATAATCGGTTATCCCGCATACAAGGCTTTAGGTTCGATAAACCTCTCTCGAGAGGAGAACCTTCCGTTTAGAGCACCCGCTTCGATAAAAGAAGTGGGTGCTCTTCGTTTGATTTTATCTGCAGAATGTTCTGAAAACCTTGTCTTTTGCCATGAATATCTTCTGGCAACACGGTCCTCAATTCATCCGCGAGATGCTGAACTTCTATGACGATCCATCATAGACTATCTCCCCATTTTCTTTGATGGTATTAAGCCATAGCCTTTGCTAATTATCAGTCTGGGTCTTTCATGTCTTCAATGCAGATTGCTCCTTCTTATCAATGGGGGAGCTATGCTGCATTCCAAACAGACACAGCAATACCTCTTGGCATCGATATTGGTGTCAAGGGGAGTCATGACCCTATGACTGGCAATTATGTGGCACCAATCATACAACCATTTATCAAATTGGGAGGAGCCAAGCTTGGCATTGACTTTGGCCCTAAATTTCATAAATAAGACCTCTATATCATAGCTCTTGCCACATAGAAATATCAAACAAAGAAGGTTGAGGACCAAACTACGGAAAAAGTGGCGATACAAGAAAAAAAGATAGCGGAATCTTGGTTATACCATAGATTATCGCTATCTTTGCTGCGTGAAATAAAGGCTTTTTGCGAGCGAATTTCGCTACCTTGGGACTGAAAATCCTAATATAGTAACTTTTATGAAAGTAATAATTTCATTTAGGTGGCTTGGTAGAAAATTTCGTGTAACAATTACCAAGTCTCGGATTTCAGTTTCTATTGAAGTCTAATTTCACGGCTTGTTCGGTGGTTGGCGCCATCGGGCAAGCCTTTTATTTTTCTGGTGCACTCCTAAAGAGCACGCTGCAAAGATAAGGACTTATCTTAACTCCTCCAAATTTTTTTAGCAAATATTTCAATATTTATCTAAATTTTCTCTTTCTGTGCTCAAAACATTATCTCATCCTATCATATTATTATAATAAGGAGCTTGAAATAGCGTCTTTCCCCTCTTTCCTGATCATATTAGCCGACAATCCTCCTGTCTGGTCGGAGAGGAAGCGGTTGAGGGCGTGGATCGAGGAATAACCGAAGTGGGTGGCGAGGGTCTGGACGGAGATTGTGGTGCCGGTGAGGAACTCTCGGATGGCACGGAGGCGATACTGGCGCAGGAAGTCTTCGTGGCTCATGCCGGTGAGCATGTGTATGGCGCCGCTGAGCTCGCGTGCATCGAGCTTCATCGCACGAGCCACCTCACGGGGTGTCTTGGTGCGATGACGTGTCACGTAGACGGTCAGGACGGCGTGGAGGATGCTGTTGTCGACCTCTGGGACGGGAATCGCCTCTACGGGAATCTGTGCGAGGAGGTCTTTCTCCTCGTCGATGAGGATGTGATACTTGACGGGGACGTAGCACTCGTCGAAGGTGTATGTCTTGAAAGATTTTGTCATGTCTTGAAGTTGGTTTGTGCTATCCGTGTACGTGGATAGCATGGTTGGAGTTCTGTTTGTGCTATCCGCGTACACGGATAGCATGTCCGGAATTCTTGGCATCCTATCCGCGTACACGGATAGCACGTCCGGACTCCTTGGCGTCCTATCTGCGTACACGGATAGCACGTCTGGGATTCTGTTTGTCCTATTTCAGTACGTAAATATGACAAATAGAGTTTTTGCTATTCGCGAGGGAATTCCCTCGGGCTCAGATTTGAGCCGGGCGCAATTTTGCGCTCGGCTATTTCTTCCCGAGCAACTTCTCCTTGGCCGCAGCCACGTCATCCTTATATTTCTTGGATTGGATCTTGTATCGGGTAGAGGCCTTCTGCTTCTCGACTTCTTCTATCAGTCTCTCCATTGGCATGACGAGGCTGTAGTAGCAGCCACGGGTCTTTGAGCCATAGAACTTCACACCATAGCTGTCGTAGAGCTGCGCCTTGATTCGCTTCATCCAGTATTCCTTGGCGTATTTCTGGATGGCGGGACTCAGTTCCTCTACCGACTCCACGCAGGTGGCACGGCCATCCATACGCGAGAGGATGAAGAGGTTGGTGATCTTCTTATACGATGCATTGCCTACGATGCTGCGGATGGCGATGTAGGCTGCCAGACAGGCGTAGTCGAACTCCTGCTTGGCGGGGTTGAGCTTGGCATTCTCACCGTCGGGCATGAAGAAGTCTTTCAGCTTGACGGTAGGGAGGGAGGCGGTGATAGTATCACCAGATATGTATTTGTTGTGGAGCTCCATGTCATATTCATCCGCTCTACTCATGGTCAAGCAGTGGCTTCTTATATCAATTGGCCATGCCGGTTCTATCTTAGTCAATGACAGTAGTAATGTGTCATAGCAAACATCAGGATCACTAAGGTCTCTTTTGTTGAGTTGATGTGGCGTCTTTATTTTAATCTTTTCAGGTGTTGGTTCGCACGCTTTCCAAGTCTGGAATAAAAGACTCTTGTAAAATATCTGGTGCAGCACCTTCCCCGGCTCCTCCAGCAATCCCGCCATCATGGATATCGGGAAGTTGGCAAAGTCGAACACCAGTCCTAACTCTTTCTTCGCGGCGCGGCGCGATGCGGTAAATTTGCGTGGCTGCATATCTCTGTTCTTAGCAGGGTAATCTTTCTTGTTTCAGTTAGTTAGAAAATCAACATTCCTTTCCCCCATCCAAGGGGGAAAATGGAATGTTAGATTTTATTATTATTAAAGTTCTTTTTAATATCGAACTTTTTAATTAATAACTTTATATAGGTCGTGTTATTTATGTAGTTATTTTCAATCATAAAATTATCACTTTTTACGTTGCAAATATAGTCATTTTTTTTGATATTTCCAAATATTTCCCTCGAAATATGCATGTCAGTTTCAAGCTTTTTGTTGAAAAATGGGCTGATTCCTTGTTTTTGTCAGTTTTTTTTATTATCTTTGCAGCGTTGTACGAATTTATTTTGTGTCATGAGTGAAACAAAGGATCTCGTAATTAGCAAATAAAAAAACTATTACTTAGCTGTAATGAAATATACTACTTTTCTTGCTACTTCACTTGCCCTTATGGCCTGCCCCCGTCAGCCAGAGGAGCAGAGTGCGACTACTGGTTTACCAGAGACCGCCATTCAGGCGGCTGTAGATTCGGCCATGACCTTGGCCCCAACGACCGATACTTCGCTCATGCGCCGAGGTATCGAGCAGTGTGCAGCGCTTTGGACGTCGGCCGATGGTACGGCTGAGGAGTTCGCACAGTTTGTTAAGAAGAACTATGCAGCCACGCCAGAGGCTCGAAAGGAGCTCTTCGAGAGTATCAGCCGCATCATGGAGACCATCCGCGAGAGCTCTGATCAGCTCAACGTGGAGCTCGGTCGTCCTACCGTGTTGACCAACGCCGGAGCGCCTACTCGCCTCGACTATATGATGGGAGGCTATAGCCCGATGTCGCACTTCAGTGACGATATGTATGCCAACAAGATGGCGTTCGTATTGACGCTCAACTTCCCGAACTTCACCCTCCAAGAGAAGAACGAACTTGGCAAGACCTGGAGCCGTCAGCAATGGGCCGAGGCCAGAATGGGCGATATGTTCACGACTCGCATCCCAGGAGAGGTCAGTACGACACGTAGTGCAGTGGCTTCGGCCGCAGAGGATTATATCTCATCGTATAATATCTATATGGGTCACCTCCTTACCGCTGACGGCCGTAAGATGTGGCCTGAGGATATGGTACTCCTCTCGCACTGGAACCTGCGCGACGAACTCAAGGCCAACTACGCCGACCTGCCAGATGCACGTGAGAAGCAGGAGATGATCTATGAGGTCATGCTCCGCATCGTACGTCAGGAGATCCCTGAGATGGTGATCAACAGCGGTGATGTCGACTGGGCGCCTTATAGCAATGAGGTGAAGCGTGGGGGTGAGACAATCGCAGCGCCATCAGAGCCCGACATGCGTTATCAGCACATTCTCAACGCGTTCCATACCTATCAGATGGTCGATAAGTACTGTCCTGCAGCACCTACGGCCGTGATCCGCAACTTCGACAGCAGCATCGAACTGCCAGCCGAGGAGGTGGAGCGCCTCTTCATCGAGTGTGTCAGCTCGCCTCAGATCCAGAAGGTGGCGGCGCTGATCAAGGAGCGTCTCGGTCGTGACCTGCGTCCGTACGACATCTGGTACGATGGCTTCAAATCGCGCTCTGCATTGCCAGAAGATAAGTTGACTGCACAGACGCGCAGCCAGTATCCTGATGCAGAGGCCTTTCATAAGGACACACCTCGTATGCTCCGTGAACTTGGATTCTCGGCCGAGGAGGCTCAATTCCTTTCTGATCATGTGGTCGTAGAACCTGCGCGTGGCTCAGGTCATGCACGTGGTTCGGCAGGACGTCATTCGCCAGCTCGTCTGCGTACCCGCATCGGCAAGGACGGTATGGATTACAAAGGATACAACATCGCCGTGCATGAGTTCGGTCACAATGTGGAGCAGGTAACGAGCCTCTATCACATGGATTACTACATGCTCGAAGGCGTGCCAAATACCGGCTTCACCGAGGCTTCGGCCTTCATCTTCCAGCAGCGCGACCTGCAGCTCCTCGGCTACGGTCGTCAGGAGATGGATCAGATGGCTACGCTCGATATGTTCTGGAATATGTACGAGATCATGGGTGTGAGCCTTGTGGATATGCGCATGTGGCAGTGGCTCTACGCGCATCCTGAGGCCGATGTAGCAGCTCTCAAGCAGGCGGTGCTCGACATTGCAGCCGACGTCTGGAACGCTTACTATGCGCCAGTACTCGGCGAGGAGAACACGCCTCTCCTGGCCATCTATTCGCACATGATCGATACACCGATGTATCTGCCAAACTACCCATTGGGTCACATCATCCACTACCAGCTGGAGCAGCATCTTGGTGCATTGTCGACCTCAGAGTTCGCACGTGAGTACCAGCGTATCTATCAGCTCGGTAGCCTCACGCCAGATGTGTGGATGCAGCAGGCCGTAGGCAAACCGCTGAGTATTCAGCCGGTGCTGGAGGCGGTGGATAAGATCATGAATTAATCCAATTTCTGGACAAAGATCTGACGCTCCCGACGACGGCTTCTGCGATACATTCTGTTGATAATTATGTTGTTAAGCGTAATACATGCAAATTATCTGACTTTTATTTGGAAAAGAGAGAAATTATGTGTAAATTTGCAGCGTAATAAATAACTCTTATGCAAAAAAGAATCGCGTGGTTTCTACTTTTATTGATTATCGGTCAGGCAAATGCTCAGAAGATAGAGCTGGCAAAGACGAAGGCGGGGACAGAAGAGCAAATGATAGCTCATTATGGTTACACCACGTCGTATAATCAGATGTGGTGCGAACCTAATTGGGTGGCATGGGAGTTGACTAGGGAGGAGGTGAATGGCACTTGTCCGAGAAAAGGAGCTTTCGGTCCTGATCCTGATGTGAAGGGAATGTCGGCTTTGACCTATGACTATAGCGGTTCTGGCTGGGATCGTGGTCACATGGCTCCTGCAGGTGATATGAAATGGAGCGTGCAGGCGATGATGGAGAGCTTTTATCTATCGAATATCTGTCCGCAGAGCAAACCTCTGAATAATGGCCTTTGGAAAGATCTGGAGGAGAGAGCAAGAGGTTGGGCCAAGTTCCATGGAGGCGTTTATATCTGCTGTGGTCCGATCATGGATGAGACTTTTGAAACCATAGGAGAGAATGCAGTAGCTGTTCCGAAAGCCTTTTTCAAGGTGTGTTGCATCAAGAAAGGAAACTTCTATCATGCAGTTGGCTTTATCTTCCCGAATACTCATTGCACAGGAAAGATCTGGGATTATGCCTGTACGGTAGATGAGGTTGAGGAAATCACAGGTCATGACTTCTTCTATAACCTTCCGGACAATATTGAGAATGCGATGGAAGGAACGTGGAATCAGAAATTCTGGAAAAGTAATTAACGTATACACATTAAAAAATTTCGAATGAAACACTTATCTATCCTGGCAGCCTTGGCCATTGCAGCCACCGCCTGTACCTCTCGTCCTGCATCGAATCAGGAAGAGGAGACAACTCCCGCTATGAGCCGCATCAGCGTCAGCGGCAATCACTTCGTCAATGCAGAAGGCGATAGCATCGTCTTCCGCGGCCTCTGTTGCGCCGATCCTATCAAGCTCGTCGGCGACAGCATGTGGAACGAGCGTTACTTCGATGAGATGGCCGACTGGGGTGCCAACATCGTACGTTTCGCCATTCATCCATCGATGCTCAATCGGGTAGGATGGGAGAAGGCTTTCGAGCTCTACGACCAGGGTGTGGAGTGGGCACGTGAGCGTAATATGTATGTCATCATGGATTGGCATTCGATCGGTAATCTCCGCACCGAAAAGTATACTAACGAGATGTATAACACTACGTTCGAGGAGACTATCCGCTTCTGGAAGACCACCGCTCAGCGCTATAAGGACGAGCCTACCGTGGCGCTCTACGAGCTCTTCAATGAGCCAACCTATCAGCAGCCAGGCCTCGGTGAGATCACTTGGGGAGAGTGGCGTGAGATGCAGGAACAGATCATCGACTCGATCCGTGCCATCCAGCCAAATGCAGTGTGTCTGTGTGCAGGCTTCAACTGGGCCTACGACCTGACTCCGGTGGCTACCGATCCTATCCAGCGTCCTAACGTGGCTTATGTGTCACATCCTTATCCGATGAAACGTACCGAGAACTGGGAGGAGAACTGGCAGAAGGACTACGGCTACGTGGCTGAGACCTATCCTGTGGTTTGCACCGAGCTCGGCTACTGCTATGAGAACGATCGCGGTTCGCACATCCCTGTCATCTCTACCGATGACTACGGTCCTGCTATCACCAACTTCCTCGACGCTCGTGGCATCTCGTTCACCGTATGGTGCTTCGATCCACAGTGGGCTCCTATGCTTATCGAGGATTGGGACTTCACGCTGTCGACACAGGGTAAGTACTTCAAGCCTTATCTGCAGGGACAGAAGAAGTAACAAATAAAAACAGGTTTCGGATTTGTTCCGAAACCTGTTTTTTACTTAATTGCTCAAGAACTTACGCACGTCGCTCCAGTGATAGTATGGAGCTACGTCAGACGAGACAGGGATGGTGGTCTCATGTTCGTTGAGGAGGAATTTGACCAGGACATCGTCAGAGCCTTTCTTGCGGAAGAAGATGAGCTGAATGTTGGCTGCCATCGGTGAGACGCGGTAGTTCTGCCAAAGTTCGCAGGCCTTGGCTCCGTTGGCCTCGCTGACGTCACAGCCGGCGAGGTGGAGGGAGGCTGCGAGTGGGATGATGTTGCCATCATGACCGAAACGGAGAGTTGCTGCAGGACCATTGCCTGCGATGGCCTGATCGGCGCTCTCGATGATGTTGTCGACGAGATTGCGGCAGCTGGCGAGGGCCTGACCCTGGTTGTGAGGACTGTTGGCATCGCCGGTATAGAACCAGAGGTTGCCGCCAATCCAGCAGGAATAGAGCTCCTCAGGGGTGAAGAGATCCCAGAAAGAGATGTTGACCTCCATGTCCTGCAAGTCGCTGGCCACGTCGTAGAAGTTCTGCATCACGGTACGTGCATTGACCTTCTTGACATACTCTGCATCGGTGAAAATCTGCTGTGCGAAACGCTCAGGAGAGACGGCACCGAGGGCTTGCTGCGCCTCTTCGTTGAGTTTGCCGAGCTTCATCATCCAACCGTCAGGACCCATTTTGACGTCGTTGAACGCCTTGCTGTGGTAGTTGAGGTAAGACATGTCGCTCTTGCTGGTATTCCAGTCGATGTGCAGCTTCGGATTGAGCTCCTTGAGTCGCTCACAGAAGGCCACCATACTCAGACAGCAACGAAGCGAAGTGGTGGAACGCGCAGAGACCTCTGCACCTTTGGCGAAGACCTTAGGATACTGCAGGTACATACGCTCGGCTATGCCACGGTGCTGACGCTTGCCAAGGGGTGCGAGCTCATCGGTGTGACCATTGGCCTCGGCCCAAATTTCTTGCATCTGAGACAGCTTCTCTTTGCCTAATGGGGTAAGGACCTGAGCCGAGTCAGCGGATTGCAGCAGATGGAGCAGCTTGGTATAATCGGAGTCACTGAGCATATAGCGCGAGCCATGACGTCCGTAGTGACTGATATAGAACGGCTTGTATCCCTTAGGAGGCGCTGTCATCTGGAGCTCTGATGGAGCCGGATAGGCGTAATAGACGCCTCCACTCTTGCCAGGATCTGTCCTGAACTGCTCAACAACACTCTGTGCAGAAAGAGCGGAGAGGAACAGGGAGGCAAGAGTAGAGAGTAAGAATTTTTTGATCATTATTTGTAAGGAAGATTACCGTTGCTGAAGAGCCAAGACTTGGTGTCATCGCCACCGAAACCAGGGGTCTGGGTCAGCACGTCCTCAGAAAGGATGATCTGAGTGTTAGGAATCATCTGGAAGCCACGGGTCTCACGATAGCGCTTGTCAAGGCCATTGCCTGCAATCTCCTGATAGCCGCCAGCGACAGTCTTGCCACGGTACTCGATGAAGCCACCTACCTGGTTCTTAGAGATCACTGCACCAGCGGTCTCAGGATACCAGCGACGGAGGTCGTTGAAACGCTCGCCCTCGAAGCAGAGCTCGAAGCGACGCTCCTTCTGGAGGCGCTCGAAGGTGTAGCCATCGTATGGCTTGAGGCCTGCACGGGTGCGGAGCTGATTCATACCAGAGGTGCTCTCGGTCAGCTCATCGAGCATGAGGAGTACATCTGCATAACGGATGTAGATGAGGTCGTTGCGGTTATCGAACTGGTTGCTGTTAGAACCGTTGAAGCCAGGGATGGCGTAGAAGAAGTTCTTGTAGAGCTGTGACTTGTTGCCATCAGAGTACGCGGTGTTGACGTTGTACTTCTTGTTGTGGAACATAGACTTCTCAACCTCCTTAGAGTCATTGCCTGGGTGGTTAGGGAGCTCGACGTAGCAACCTTCGTTCCACCAGTTGCCACCATCGCCACCGCTATAGATTTCAGCGGCATTGTCGACGGCGAAGACTGAACCCCAGAGGCGCTTGTCAGCGGTACCGTAGTCAGGATCGGTAACCCAATCCTCTACGAGCTTAGGATTGACCGAACCGTTGGTATAGCCAATGCCATAAGGATAGCACTCAGCGGTAGGAGAAGAAGCCGAGTTACGGAGGCCCATGTACTCGCCAAGACGGTTGTGACCAGCGTTGCCGTTAGAAACCCATACGTAGCTGAAGTGAGCGGCCCAGACGGTCTCCTTAGAGTGATTGCCTACCCAGTGGAGGTTCTCCTTATTAGAATAGGTGCCGAAGTCCTGGTCGTAGGCTACACCGCTCGAATAGTCGTTGGTGTAAGGCCAGATCTCGCGAGGATCAGCCTCAAGGCCGAAGCCTGACTGTCCACCCGTCACATCCTGGAGGTATGAGATGACCTGCTGCTTGCTAACGCCAGCCATATCGCTCTTCTTGTAGAAGCCGGTATAGAACATCCAGATACGAGCCATCAGAGCCTCTGCAGCGTACTTGGTAGCACGACCTGAACGGCCAGCCTCGGTGCTGTAGCCATAGCGAGCTGGCATCAGGTTGATAGCCTGGGTGAGGTCATCGGCAATACGGGTATAGATGGTGTCGACACTGGCACGTGGCACGTTGACGGTTTCAGGAGAGGTGAGGAGTGGGAAGGTCTCGAAGTTGTTGGTCAACTCCCAGAAGTTCCATGCACGGAGGAAGTAAGCCTGACCGAGGAGGTAGTCCTTGTTCTCCTTGCTCTTGAAGGTCGCATCAGGGAGCTCAGAGAGCGCCTGGATAGCGTAGTTGCAACGGAAGACACCTTTGTAGTAGTCTGCCCAAGCGTCGGCAAAGAACTCGGTGTCGCTGGTCATCATACGGTCGAACGACTGCGCGCCGATATTAGAGGTTGAGCCTGCGCCATAGAGGTCATCGCTCATCATAAGGTGTGTAAATACGGTGTGCGACTCCACCTTGTTTGAGCAAAGCAGGATCAGGGCGTTATAGCAGGAAGTCACAATCTGCTCAGCATCGGTCTCGGTCTTTGGGAAGCTCGATGTATCAGCCTTGCTGTAGTTTTCGGTATCCAGCAGGTCATCGCAGCTTGTAGCAAAGAGAGCGCCAGCAATTGCCAATGAATAGAATATCTTTTTCATACTGTTTTTCTGTTTTTGGTTTCAAGCAATGATTGCTCTTTTAGAACTTAAGACTTGCACCGACCATATAGGTCTTAGGACTTGGGTAAGAACCGATATCGATACCCGATGTCCAAGAGTAGCCATAGCCGTAGCCGACCTCAGGATCCATACCGTCATAACCGGTGAAGGTGAGGAGGTTCTGACCAGTGATGTAGATGCGACACTGCTGGAGAGGCATCTTAGGGAAGAGATGCTTGAAGTCATAGCCAAGGGTGATGTTACGCACCTTGACATAGTCAGCATCCTGGCACCATACGTCGCCTACATAACCCTTAGCATAGAAGTTGTTATGCTTGCCGTAGGTGAAGCGTGGGAAGCTGTTGGTAGAACCCTCGCCTGTCCAGAGACGATCTACGAAGTTGTTGGTGTAGTTCTCAACGTCGCTGTTAGCAAATGAGCGGTAGCTCTGGAGGATCTGATGACCGAATGCACCTGAACCGCTGACAGAGAAGTCAATACCCTTCCATGAGAGGTTGATGCTGAAACCGATGTTTACGTCTGGATGAGGATTACCGATCTCGACGACATCATCGTTGTTGAAGTTGCCATCACCGTTCTGGTCGATCCACTTAACGTCACCAGGCTTAGCAGCCTCGTAGCCATCCATGAAGGCCTTGCCAGCGTTGTTCCAAGCGTCGATCTCAGCCTGGTTCTGGAAGATACCCTCGCTGGCGATACCGGTGAAGTAACCGATAGGCTTGCCAGGACGAGCCTCGAAGGTGTTGTACTGTGAGATATTCTGTGCAATGACATTGATGCCGCCGTGGAGGATACCATCGGCATTGTCAATGTAGAGTACCTTATTCTTATTATAAGACATGTTAGCGCTTACGCCATAACGGAAGTCCTTGCCAACCTTATCGTTCCAGGTCAAGCCAATCTCGAAGCCGCGGTTACGAACCGAACCACCGTTGATGACTGGAGAACCAGTACCGTAAGAAGCGAGCGATGGAGCGTTGACGAGCCAGTCCTTGGTCTCCTTGTTATACCAGTCGAAGGTAAAGCCGAGACGGCTTCTAAGGAAACGAGCGTCAATACCGAGGTCGGTCTGAACGGTGGTCTCCCAAGTGAGGTCAGGATTAGGGATGATGTCAGGATATGCACCTGTAGAGGTAGAAGTACCACCCATGGTGAAGTCGTAAGGTGCAGAGAGCGAAACGGTAGCAGCGTACTGGAAGTTGCTGATAGAACAGTTACCGTTCTCACCCCAGCTTGCACGGAGCTTCAAGAAGTCGAGCCAGCTCTGGGTGCTTTCCATGAACTTCTCGTTGCTCAATACCCAACCTGCAGAAACTGATGGGAAGAAACCCCAGCGGCGACCCTTGGCGAAGTTGCAAGAACCATCCTCACGCATGATGAGGGTGAGCAGGTAGGTCTCCTTATAATTATAGTTAGCACGGCCGAAGAAAGAGACGATGCTGTTGTAAGGTACGGTGTTGCCACCCCAGATGTTTACGTTCTCTGAGTCGATATCGCTATCAGAAGAAGAGAGGTTAGCAGACTCCCAGGTACCGAACTTGGTATCCTTGCGCGAACCACCGAGGTTCTGTCCCCAACCGGTACCTTCGATAGAAGTACCGAAGAGAGCGTCAACTGCATGCTTGCCGAACTTATGCTTCCAGGCGATGGTGTTTTCCCATGTCCAACGGTAGCTGAGGCTAGACTCCTGCTGAGCCTTATCCTTGATCTCTGAGTTGGTGCCAGAGAGCTGGTAGGTAGGAGTATAGTAGCGACGGTTGTTGATATAGAGGCCATAGCCGTAGGTTGACTTGAGTGTCCAGTCCTTGTGAGGATTGATCTCGAGCCATGCATTACCCTGCAGGCGGATACGCTTATTCTCTGACTCACCGATAGAGTAGCTCTCAAGGAGGTTGTAAGCACCATCGGCCTGCTGCCAGCCGTCAGCTACCTGATCCTCATAGGTATAGAATGAGCCATCAGACTTATAGGCAGGGAGCAAAGGGGTATAGGTCAGAGCGGTGTGGATAGAGTTATCGTAGATGTTGCCCTGGCTTACGCTGTTAGATTCGTAGATAGAAGTAGTGAGGTTCTCACCGAAACGTACGATATCACGATTCTTGTACTTCCAGAGTACATAATCTGAGTTCATACGGATGGTGGTACGGTCGTAATAGGTCTTCTTAGGATAACCGAGGGTACCGTCACTCTGGCTGTTGGTGATACCCAATGCATAGTGGTTGGTGTCACTACCGCCGGTGATGGTGAGCGAGTTATTGAAAGAATAAGAATCTGGATTGACCGACTCGTGGAGCCAGTCAGTACCGGTGAAGGTACCAGCCTTCATCTGAGCCCACTGCACTGGCATGAGCTTTTCAAGGTTGAAGTAGTGGTCACCGCCATCGAACTTAGCGCCATTGCTGCGGAAAGCCTCATCAACGAGGTCGATATACTCCATACCAGAGACAGAGTGTACACCGTTGAAGTTTGGCTTCTGTACTGAGAAATAGCCGTCATAGTTGATCTTGATCTTACCCTTTTCACCCTGTTTGGTGGTGATGAGTACAACGCCAGCCGATGCACGAGCACCGTAGATGGCAGCCGAAGCAGCGTCCTTCAAGATATCGATGGTCTCAATGTCTGATGGGTTGAGCGAGTTGATATCGCCACCAGCTACACCATCAATAACGTAGAGAGGACCAGAGCTACCGGTGGTATTCAAACCACGGACGGTAATGGTATAACCAGCACCTGGCTGACCGTTAGAAGCCACGATGTTAACGCCAGGGACCGAGCTATAGAGGCCACCTACGGCGTTAGAGGTATTCTGCTTCATGAGGTCATCGCCCGTTACCTGGATGGTAGAACCCGTCACGAGCTTCTTTTTCTGGGTACCGTAACCTACGACTACGACTTCCTCTACCAGCTCAGCATTCTCGCTGAGAGTGATTTCCATCGACTTGCCGGGGGTTACTTTTACTTCCTGTGTCTCATAACCGACAAAGGAAATCAGGAGGGTTGCTCCTGGTTTAGTCTTCAAAGAGAACTTGCCATCGAGGTCGGTGGTACAGCCGTTGGAGGTTCCTTTCTCAAGGATACTTGCGCCAACAACAGTTTCACCCAACTGATCTTTGACAATGCCACTCACAGTCTGTGTCTGTGCATACAGAGCAAAGCTCATAATGCTTAGAACAAGCAGCATCAGACAATGCTTCCATGTTAAATTTCTAGGCATGGTTTTCGTTATTTAAGAGTTAATAATAATAGATAATGCGATGATAAAAAGCGCGGTAAGTTATACATCCGATATCTCGAAATGGTACTTTCGATGCGCAAAGATGGTGATTTTTAGGGTAAGTTTTGGTGAAAATCCTACATTTGTGGGTTGAAAATTGTACAATTTTGAATTTGGTATGTTTAGGGATTTTAGGGATATTGGGGAATTAAGGGATTTTAGGGACAATAGCATCGGTTTTGCCAAGTAATCTTTTTTTCTGATTATTTCTTAGCAGCCGACACTATCGTCCCTAAAATCCCCAATATCCTTAAAATCTCTAATATCCCTAAATCTTCATTCCTCTATCTTACTAGGAGGACACCCATAATACTTCTTAAACACTGTGCTGAAATATTTTGGATCGGAGAATCCGCACATGAGTGCAATCTCATTGATGGAGTGTCCACCTTCGAGCAGCAGGACCTTGGCCTTGCGCATGCGACAGTTGCGGAGGAGGTTAGCGGGTGGAACACCGAGGAGCTTGCGTACCTTCTCGTAGAAGAGGGTATGACTCATGGCCATCTCGCTGGCTATGTCATCGGCTGTCAGGTCCGGATTGGCCAGGTGCTTCTCGATGAGTGCCATGAGCTGAGTGATGAACTGGTCATCCATAGAACGCTGTGTCTGTGACTGTGGTTCAGCAGCCGGCTGACCTTCCTTCTTTGCGGTCACAGAAGTTTCCTTGCTTGTTGCAACCGAAGTGCTTGTCGCACCTACATTCTGCATATAGTACGCGTGCAGACGCTTCTGAGCCTCGAAGATATTGCGTATCTTGATGAGGAGGATATTGATGTCAAATGGCTTGGTGACATAATCGTCGGCACCTACCGAGAGACCGTGCAGACGCTGATCCTTATCGGCAATGGCGGTGAGAAGGATCACTGGGATATGCGAGGTCTCAAAGTTGCTCTTCAGTTCCTCACACCATTCATCGCCACGCATGCCTGGCATCATCACATCGCTGATGATCAGGTCGGCAGAGTGCGACTTAAGGAAGATTTTGGCCTCACTGACACACGAAGCCTTGCTGACGTTATACCCCACGCTGAGCGTACGACAGAGATAGTCGAGTAGCTCGGCGTTATCCTCCACCAGCAGGATGTCATGACGGTAGCCTGAGTAATAGTTGTGTTCCTCGTCGCCTCCCTCTTCGCCAATCACAGGCAATACTTCTGGCAGAATCGCAGACATAGAACTTTGAGGGACCGTACCTGGCTGTGGAGCCACAGTGAGTGGCAATGAGATGGTGAAGGTGGACCCCTTGCCCTCTTGGCTCTGACAGATGATGCGGCCATTCATCTGGCGTACAGCCTTGTTGCTATACATCATTCCCAAGCCGAAGCCTGAGACTTTCTCCTCCAGAGCGTTCTCGCCGCGGAAGAAATGACGGAAGAGCTTCTTGCGTGTAGCGTCGGACATGCCTATGCCCGTGTCCTGTACTTCGAACATGCCGTTATGTCCACGTGCACGGACACGTACCACCACGCCACCTTCTTTGGTGAACTTGAACGCGTTGCCTAAAACATTGTCACACACGCGGCGTAGGGTATGTTCATCGGCCAGTACCCAAATATCCTCGTCGGGACACTCCAGGGTGAGCGTGAGCTTGTGATGTTTGGCCAACGGTTCATAGAATGCTACGAGACTTTTGCTGAACTGGCTGAGCAGAACTGGCTGAAGGCTGAGGTGCTTCGAATTGAGCTGGCTACTGTTGAAGAGCGACAACTGGTCGATCACGTCGCTCAAGTGCTGCAAGTTACGGTTGATGAGCTCCACAAGGCCCTTAGGAGCGTCAGGCAAGATATATCGCTCCAGGTCAGCCAGCGGTGCAGCCACGAGCGAGAGTGGAGTTCTGATGTCGTGTGCCACGTTGCTGAAGAAGTGGATCTTCTCATCCGAAGCCATCTTTTCCATGTGGTTGAGGTACACCAGAACCAGACCACCAATGATGAGCAAACCCAACAGGGCGTAGCAAAGGATGGCTGGCCAGCGAAGCCAAGGGGACTGCAGTGATTCGATGGTGAAGGTACGCTCTACATACTCGCCATTGTCAAGGACACATCTGACCTTCAGGTGATGTGTACCGGTAGGGAGTGTGTAGAACGAGACGGTACGGCTCTGATCCAGGACCGTCCACTCTTCAAGGTTGTCGTCAAGCTTATAGAGCATCAGGTGGTTGGCCTGATGATAAAGGTCATTGGTCGTAAACTTCAGTACTAATGAGCGCTCTCCGTATGGCAAGCGGATATGATCTGAATGGAATACGGACTTGTCTAGGATCTCGGGGTGTGAGATGTGAGACACACGCTCCTGCTGGCCTACGCTCACTTCTCCCAGGAAGATCTCCACTTCATTGAGCGAACTATCCATCGTGTGGGTATAGATGATCTCAGCTCCACCTTTACTACCGAAGAGGATGTCTCCATTAGGTAACGTCAGCTGAGCGTGTTGGAAGAACTCGTCGGACTGCAGATTGCCGCTGTGCATGAGTCGATTCTTGACCTTCTCATTGATCACATCGAACGAGAAGACACCCTTACCAGCGGTGCTGACCCATAGGACACTATCGCCTTGCATGGCCATGCCACGGATGTAGTTGTCGGGTAATCGGTGGCTCTGGGTGTTATAGTTGGTCAACTGGTCGGTCAGTATGTCGTAAGCCAGAAGTCCGGCACCGTCGGTACCCATATATATAATATGAGAGTCACGGACAGCCAAGCTTGAGACGTAGTTGGTGCCTTTCCAGTTGAAGCGGTCATTCTCATCGAGCAGATGGTCAATTTGTCCCGTGTTCATATTGAGCAGCATGAGACCATTGACCACCGCTACTGCCAGTATGCTGTCATTGAGCTGGTCAATGTCGCTGATGCGAGTGATGTCGTACTGTCCCACTTCTTTCTCGTCGCGAAGTCGGGTCAATGGCATGTTGAGTCCACCTACCCAGATGTCGCCGTGCTGGTCTTCGTGAATGTCGTAAATACTACTGCTGATATTATCGCCTTTGAGTGAGACGATATGAGCGCTCTTGCCCGTCTTCGGGTCAAAGTGATAGAGGCCCGTGTTATAGCCACCACACCACACCGTACCGTCGCTGGCCGCCTTGACGGCGAGGAGTCCAGGAACATCGTCAAGGAAGATGCGAGGCTGGCTATTGGCATGTACATATTCGCAGATGGAGTGGAAATAGGCAACCCAGATGTGTCCGTCCTTGTCATAGTCGATGGCGCGACAGAAGGTCTCCGACACGGTGTTGGTTTGCGGGATCTGTAGGAGGCCAGTCATCTGGTTCGGTCCTAATAGTACTACTCCGTTGTCGTAGGTGGTGGACCAGATGTTCTGACCATCTACATATACGCCTTGAATTGCCGTTGAGGGAATGGTGAGAGGAGCGTCTGGCGAACTGCTGGAAAGGAGGGTCAAAGGCGAGGTGTAGAGACGGGTAGTCTTGAGGATGCCATCACCGTCGGCTCCAGCCAAGATCTGATTGCTTGCATAGGGATAGATGCTTGTGATGATAGTCTTTTCATAGTTAGGTACTTGCTGAGCTTCAAGATTGTCCAGACGGAGAGTCCATAGTCCCTGGCCACTTGTTCCCATCCACACCTGTCGCTGCTCCACATCGTAGTAGAGACATTTGATGTCGAGCTGCTCACAGGCCATGTGTTCGCAAGTGTTATGTGTCAGATCCAGACACCAGAGTCCCTGATTGCTTCCCACGAGAAACGACTGATCGGCAAACGGGATGATGCAGTGCACATTGGCTCCCTTGCACGGTTCAGAGAGCACCGAGAGGTCTTTTCTGTCGAGGATGCAGAGCCCATTATAAAGGCCCAGAATGAGCTTGTCCTGACTGACATAGAGGTCATGTAGGCTGTGCCCTCCTAGTAGCGATTTAACGTTATAGATTTCGTCGAATGTATCCGTGTCCTCGCAGTATTGCCCGATCTCGCCTAAGTCAGAGAAGACATAGATCGAGTTATCGATATACAACAGATCATGACGAACTCCATCGTCCGCCATGCGCATATCATTCTTATTGAGCGAGAAATGTTTGAAGTTCTGGCCATCAAAACAGTCAATACCCAGACGGGTACTCGTCCAGATGAAGCCGTACTGATCCTTGAAGATATCGAACGTCATGGAGCTCGATAGTCCGTTGGAGAGGCCAAAAGTGCGTACGGAATGCACCTGCTGGGCGAGCAGGGTATGGAAGGTCAGAAGCAGGGTTAGTAGGGTAATTCGACGAAGATTCATAAGATTTATTTAGTTTCTACGAGGCAATCTGCCAAAGGGTGGCATGGCGGCCTCTGGATGCTTGATGGTCTCTAGCCAACCCATCAGGTCCTGGAGCATCTCGTTGCGGTACTTGAACCACTGTCCGCATCCGAAGCCATGACCACCAGAAGGATAGACGTGCATGGCGGCCTTGACCTTATTTTTCTGCAATGCGATGTAATACTCTGCCGCATTGCGTGGCGAGACGAGGAAGTCATCATCGGCCAGGATCAGACAGCAAGGAGGGGTCTGTGAAGTGACTTGCAATTGGTTGCTATATAGTTCCTCCAGTTCTTGGCTAGCGTTCTCGCCGATCAGGCAATTATGCGAATCAAGGTGGGTAATCTCCTTATTCATCGAAATAACCGGATAGAACAGAATCTGGAAGTCCGGACGGGTCAGCGAATCGTTGTGTGTAGAGATGGTCGAAGCCAGATGACCACCGGCAGACGAACCTAACACGCCTACTTTCTTTGGGTTGACACCCCATTCAGTAGCATGCTCACGGATTAGGCGCATAGCCTCGGTAGCATCGCTGATAGGTACCTCGGTCACGCCATTTGGCATACGATAGTTGAGCACCACGGTGGTGATTCCCTGTGGCACGAAGACGTTGGCCCAGTCATATCCCTCTTGACCCAATGACAGCACGCGATAGCCGCCACCAGGGATGACCAAGATGGCCATATCGGTCTTGACCGAATCTTCCGGCTGGTAGACTCGGATCATCGGCTTGAAGTTTCGCGCTTCAGCATCGTATGGCTGTGTCTTGTCAATACCGTTGCTGTTAGGTAGGCCATTAGGCCACATGTCAATTTCGAAACTCTTGAGTTCCTGAGCCATGGCACTGAGCATTGTACCAAGCATCATCAGTGTAAAAAATAGCTTTTTCATTAAGGTAATGTGTTTTATAATCGCCCCAAATATAACTCTTTTTCCGAAAACCTACAAAATTTTGTGCCAAAATCATCACTTTTTAGTATGTTTTGTCCCAATTATTCCCTTTCCGTGCATAAATCCTCAAAAATAAGGATTGTCTATTTCCGAAAAAAACACTACCTTTGCACCCGCAAAATACAAAAGTGTTATGGTTCTTCTTTTCTCAATCTTATCGCTCCTCAACACGACCCCAGTCGAGGCTGTCCGTGATACTATCCGGCTCGACGAAGTGGAGGTCGTACCGATGATCCGCGAGAACGGACTGATGCGCCAGCAACCATCGGCCGTGACGCTTATCGGACAGAAGGAGATGGAGGCGGCTCATGTCACCTCACTCAAAGGCGCCTCTACCTTGGTGCCTAACTTCTTTATTCCTGACTATGGCAGTCGACTCACCAGTGCCATCTACATCCGTGGTATTGGCAGTCGCATCAATACTCCAGCTGTAGGCCTCTATGTCGACGATATCCCTTATGCCGACAAGTCAGCTTTCGACTTTAACTTCTACGACATTGAGCGCATCGACGTACTCCGTGGCCCGCAGGGTACGCTCTATGGACGAAACACCATGGGAGGACTCGTCAAGATCTATACGCGCAATCCGCTCTATTATAGTGGCACAGACGTCAAGCTGAGCCTTGCCTCGGCCGATGCACACCGCAGCGCCTCGCTCACCCATTATCACCGTTTTGCCGACCAGTTCGCCCTCTCAGCCGGCGGCTATTATGAGGGGAGCGACGGTTTCTTCCGCAATGATCTCACCGGCAAGAAGGCCGATAAGATGCAGGCCGGCGGTGGTCGTATTCGCGCCCTCTGGCTCCCGTCTGACGTCTGGACGGCCGACCTCACTCTCGGCTATGACTACTCCGACGAAGGGGCCTATCCTTATTATTATACAGGCACCCTTTCGGGCGAGGATCCTTACGCCGGCAGCCTTGGCAAGATCGTCAACAACCGCGAGAGCAGTTATCGCCGCAGCCTCTTCAATGTAGGCCTCAACCTCGGCTACAAGGCCGAAGGCTGGCAGCTCAACGCCATCACCGGCTATCAGCACATCGGTGACCGTATGTTCATGGATCAGGACTTCATCAGCGACGATATCTACACCCTTGAACAGCGCCAGCGCATCAACACGCTCACCGAAGAGGTGACGCTCAAAGGTACGCGCCAGGGTCACTGGCAATGGCTGGTGGGTGCTAACGCCATGTATCAGTGGCTTCATACCGATGGTCCTGTCACCTTCCTCGCAGATGGTGTGAGAAGCCTTATTGAAGACAATACCAACCTCATCTTCAAACGCCTCCAGCAGGCCAATCCTAAGATGCCGACCATGGGCGTTGTGATGCAAGACAGGGAGTTCGTCGTATCGAGCCTCATGGATACTCCTACACTTGATCTGGCTCTCTTCCACAACTCCACCTTTTCGTGGAATCGTTGGAAGTTCACCCTGGGCCTGCGCCTTGAGCATGAGCAGTTGCGTCTCGACTACTACTCCAACGCCGACCTGCTCTTCGACTTCAACATCAAGATGTCGCCTGCCATGTCGATGAACTATCCCGACCTCAAGGCTTCTCCGCTCTTCGACGGTAAGATGGACGATGACTACTGGCAGCTCCTCCCTAAGTTCAGCCTCATGTACGAGCTCTCCGACCACAGCAACCTCTACGCCAGCATCAACAAGGGCTATCGCAGCGGCGGTTATAACGTGCAGATGTTCTCTGACCTCGTGCAGGGTGAGATGCGCACCCAGATGATCACCGCTATCAACGAGGCTGGCAAAGGCGTCGTGCAGAAGATGATGGGTGACGAGGCTTACCAGTCGCTCCTCTCCCAGAGCGATGTGAGCAGCGTGGCCTACAAACCCGAGTACTCGTGGAACTATGAGCTCGGCAGCCACCTCTCCCTTGCTGAGAGCCGCCTCACGATGGATCTGGCTCTCTTCTACAGCCGTATCTACGACCAGCAGATCTCGCGCTTTGCTCCTTCTGGCCTCGGCCGAATGATGGTCAATGCCGGTGAGAGCGAGAGCTATGGAGGCGAACTGTCGGCACGCTGGCAGCCTGACCGACACTGGTCATTGACAGGTAGTTATGGCTACACCCACGCCACCTTCCTCGACTATGACGACGGCAAGGGTAATGACTACTCAGGCAATTTTGTCCCGTACGTGCCACGCTATAATTTGGGCCTTGACGCAGCATACACCTGGTATCTCGGCGATAACCGACTCGCCCTCGGCGCCAATGCCACCAGTGCCGGCCGTATCTTCTGGACGGAGGATAACCTCGACTCGCAGAAGTCCTACTGGACCACCGGTGCTCGTCTTTCCTACGACGCTCGACGTTTCACCGTGACGCTCTGGGGCAAGAACCTCTCCGACACTCACTACAACACCCTCTACTTCATCAGCGCTGGTCGCGGCTTCGAGCAGCACGCCAAGCCTCGCCAAATGGGAGTTGACGTGACAATACACTTCTAAACTCTTTAAATTTAAAAGGTATGGAAAAGAATGCATCAAAACGACGTGAATTCTCTGATTTAGGTAGGGATGTGGGTCAGTTGTTGCTCCAGCGAGGCTGGACAGTGGCTTCGGCCGAATCGCTGACAGGTGGTACGATTGCTTCGATGATTGCGCAGATCGCTGGTAGTTCGGCGTACTTCAAAGGATGTGTGGTGAGCTACGCGGTGAGCGTGAAGGAGCAGGTACTCGGCGTGGATGTGAGCCGTGGAGGCGTGGTGAGCGAGGAGACGGCGCTACAGATGGCCGAAGGCGTGGCGCGTGTGTGTCAGACCGACTGTGCAGTGGCTACGACGGGTATCGCAGGACCTGGAGGCGCTGAACCAGGTAAGCCGGTGGGTACGGTGTGCATGGCAGCGCTTACGCCAATGGGTATCACGGCGCGTACTTATCACTTCGAAGGCGATAGAGAAGATGTGATTTTGCAATCTGCAGATGCCGCTTTACGCTTATTGAAGGAAAAATTAACTGAAAACGAAAAGAATATAGGTTGCAGCCTTGCGTAATAACTTTAAAAGTTATACCTTTGCAGCCGTTTTGAGGGGTGAAACTCAAAACAAACTTAAGAACAACCATTTAGATCGGACCGCCCGACTGTCAGGGTTTCCATTATAAGTCCGGTTTTGCAAAGGTGGCTTCCATCCGCCTTTTGGCGGTTGGGAATTATTAAAAACAAAACAAAAACTTACAAAAATGTCTAAGATTTGTCAGATCACTGGTAAGAAGGCAGGTTCGGGTAACAACGTTTCACACTCTAAGCGTCGCACAAAGCGTCTCTTCAACGTAAACCTGCAGGTTAAGAAGTTCTACGTTCCTGAGCTTGACGATTTCGTATATCTCAAGGTTTCAGCTGCTGGTATTCGTACTATTAATAAGAAGGGTATTACTGCAGCCCTTAAGGATGCAGGTTATGTTGTTGAATAATCTTAAGCTACAAGATATAAACTATGGCAAAGAAAGTTAAGGGTAACCGCGTACAGGTTATTCTCGAGTGCACTGAGCAGAAGGGTAGTGGCGTTCCAGGTATGTCACGTTACATCACCACTAAGAATCGTAAGAACACCACCGAGCGTCTTGAGCTGAAGAAGTACAACCCATTCCTCAAGCGTTACACCATCCACAAGGAGATTAAGTAATAACTTTTAAATTATTTACTACAATGGCAAAGAAAGTAGTTGCAACCCTTAAGACGGGTGATGGTCGTACCTATTCTAAGGTTATCCGTATGGTAAAGTCTCCTAAGACTGGTGCATACGTATTCGAGGAGGAGATGGTTCCTAACGATCAGGTTAAGGCCGCTCTCGCTAAGTAATCTGTGAAATTCAGAACACTTATATAAATGGGTCAAATCCGTTTGGGTTTGACCCTATTTTTGCAATATGGAACAAAAAGAATATCTCGATCAGTTCGAGAATAACCTGCAGCAGAACCTCCTGCAGATCTGCACTGGCTATAAGGCTTTGGATGGTCAGTGGCTCAATACGCCGGACATCGACGAGAAGTGGACGGATATGGCGCCATCGTACGTGTCTGACGCGATGAAGGAGATCCATGACTATCCGCTCGTCTCGATGGGATGGGCCATGTATGTAGGTATGGCGGTGGCTCAGTACTGGGAGGATGACTGGCAGGTATATAGCAAGCTGCCAAATCTTTATGAACACGTGCGCGACAAGCGTGGCTTCGACTATCTGGATGAGGTAGTACGTGGCGACGTCTTAGGCCTTGTAGGTGAGGCTTATACGCGTTGTGAGGACCTGGTACGCTCCTGCGCGCAACATACGCTCGACGCTATTCGTCATGAGCAGATCGAGCCAGCCAGTCCGATGGCTTTCTATGCATACGCTCGCTGTGTGAAGGTGATGTATAAGCTGGGTGCGGCGGTGCAGCTGAGAGCGATGGGATATAAGTTTGAGAAGATTGGATGAATTAAAAAGCCCCTATAATGTATACTGGTGAACTTATCTCACTCGTAGTAGCGTTCTCCTGGACGGCTACGGCCTTGTTTGCAGAGGTAGCATCGCGCCGTATCGGTTCGTTGCCACTCAACGTGGTGCGAATGTCTATGTCATTGATCCTGCTGGCGGCTACGCTGTGGCTGACGTTAGGCGTACCTTATCCGCTGTTTGCTGATGGCAAGGCGTGGCTGTGGCTGTGTGCATCTGGCTTCGTCGGCTATGTATTGGGTGACTACTGTCTCTTCCAGAGCTATATCCTCATCGGTTCACGCTTCGGTCAGCTCTTTATGACACTGTCGGCTCCATCGGCTGCTATTGCAGCATGGGTACTGCTTGGTGAGGCGATGACGCCATTGGCCTTACTGGGTATGCTGGTGACCTTGACGGGTATCGGTATCTCGGTGCTCAATAAAGGTGGTGAGGATGAAAATGGCAAGAAGCGTAAGCTGAAGCTCAAGCTTCCGGTGAAAGGTGTCATCATGGGTGTCTGTGCCGGTATGGGACAGGGTATCGGATTGGTACTGAGTAAGGTAGGTATGGGATACTATGAGTCGTCGATCGCTGTACAGGGGGTGACGGATATGGCTACGTATGTGGCTCCGGATGCTGTGATCCCTGTAGCGTTAGGTACGATGATGCCATTTGCCTCGACGTTGATCCGTGCCATCATGGGATTCATCGGATTTACGGTCGCCTTGCTCGTGTTTACGAAGAATGGCAAGAAGCGCCTTGACTACGCGGTGCATGACCGTAAGGCGATGCTGTTTACCTTCGGTGCTACGATGTTCGGACCTTTCATCGGCGTGAGCCTCTCGCTCATGGCTACGCTCTACACCAATGCTGGTATCGCACAGACGATTATGGCGCTGACGCCGATCTTCATCCTCGCTCCAGCGTACTTCCTGTTGCATCAGAAGGTGACCTTCCTCGAAGTTTTAGGAGCTATCATAAGTATTTCAGGTGTCTGCTTATTCTTCTTATAATTGAAGCAGAAGTTTGATTAGCGGGAGCAGATCGCGCTTGACGATGACGTCGCTCAGGCGGTGCTCGCCTTCGAAGATACGGAAGTGGTCTTTACCGTAGGCTTTGACGAATTCTTCACGACAATTTACCATGGGGTCATCTTTTCCGAAGAGACCCCATATTTTTTGTTTCTCCTCGGGAGTGACATCCTTGAGGCTGAGCTTCTCGATCTCCTTGAATTCGGCGATCATCTGCTTGTCGACCTTGAAGGTCTTGGCACCATCCTGACGCTTGTTCTGGAACTCAACATTCTTGCCGAGCCACTTGAAGGTGAGGAGTTTGGCCATGTGGAAAGAAGGATTGACACAGATGCGTGTGTAACCTTTGAGGAGTTCGGCGTACATGGCTCCCATCGAGGTGCCGATGATGAGATCTGGCTGTTCCTGTGCGGCGTATTCGCGGAGGAAAGGGAGCGCTGCGGCTGGAGAGACAGGGACGTCAGGAGAGACGACGGTTACGCCGAGGTCATAGAGATAGTTTCGGAGATTGGTGGCGGTGCCGGTGCTGCCAGCGCTGCTGAAGCCGTGGATATAGAGTATCTTTTTCATTAGTAGTCAGTATAATTGATTATGCATATCGCTCGATTTTAGCAACTATGCGATGCAAAGTTAAGGTATTTGCGCTGAATTTGCAATAGTAAACGCGCTTTTTCTTTGAAAAGATGTAAAAATTAGTTAACTTTGCAGCGTTTTAAGGCAGATAAAAACAACTCTCTAACAATTATAACGCGGATGAAAATCGTAGATTTCTCAAAGACTAACACGGTGGTAAACAAGTTTATCTCCGAATTGCGTGACGTGAACGTTCAGACAGACCGTATGCGTTTCCGTAAAAACATCGAGCGTATTGGACAGGTAATGGCCTATGAGATCAGTAAGGAACTTGATTATGAGACCGAGGACGTGACAAGTCCATTGGGTATCGCTGAGGTTTCTTTGCCACAGAATCAGATGGTTATTGCAGCGCTTCTGCGTGCTGGCCTTCCTTTGCACGAAGGTGTCCTGAATGTCTTTGATGATGCCGATAATGCATTTGTCAGCACTTATCGCAGGACTGACGATGACCTGAACTTTGATATCCACATCGAGTATATTTCTTCGCCACGCCTTGATGGCAAGACGCTGGTGCTTTGTGACCCGATGCTGGCCACTGGCGGTTCGATGCACCTGGCTTATGAGGCTCTGCTTACCAAGGGAACCCCAGAAAGATTGTTTGTCTGTTCAGTGATTGCGAGCCGTGAGGCTCTGGAGTATCTCGAGGAGCGTCTGCCAGAGGATACCATTCTCTATGTTGCCGCTGTGGATGAGTTCCTCGATCAGCATAGATATATCGTCCCTGGCCTTGGTGATTCGGGCGATCTCAGTTTTGGAACAAAAGAGTAATTCTCATAAAGAACAAAAGAAAAAATTATTAATAAATAGCGTTATTTAAGGAAACGGTTATGCGAAACGTTTTGAAATTCGTTGACTTCAGACCTAAGTTCTTCACCTGCTTGAAGGATTATAACAAGCAGAAGTTCAGCCAGGATGCACTGGCAGGTCTGATCACAGGTATCGTAGCTTTGCCATTGGCCATTGCCTTTGGTATTGCCAGTGGTGTGTCGCCACAGGAAGGTATCATCACTGCCATCGTGGCAGGTTTTATCATCTCGCTGCTGGGTGGTAGCAAGGTGCAGATCGGTGGCCCTACAGGCGCCTTCATCGTGATTATCTATGGCATCGTGAGCAATCCTGCTTACGGCTTGCCTGGCCTTACCATTGCCACCATTCTGGCCGGTGTATTGCTGGTGCTTATGGGTGTGTTCAAGTTAGGTACGGTCATTAAGTTCATCCCTTATCCTATCATCATCGGCTTCACGGCAGGTATCGCTGTGACTATCTTCACCACACAGATGGGCGACGTTTTCGGCCTCAAGCAGAGCGTCATCGATCCAATGACTGGTGACGTAGTCATCGATCCTGAGACAGGTGCTACCTTGATGGCTCCACTGAAGACTCCTGGAGACTTCATCGGTAAGTGGATCTGCTACTTCGAGCACTTCGAGACCTTCAACCTCTGGAACTTTGTCGTGGCCATTGCTTCGGTACTGATCATCATCTACAGTCCTAAGGTAGTAGGCAAGGTGCCAGGACTCAACAAGATCCCTGGCTCGCTCTATGCCATCATTGTGATGACTTTGATTGTATTGGTGCTCAAGTACTTCCTGGGTATCGACGGTATCGACACCATCGGTGACCGCTACGAGATCGAGGCTAAGTTGCCTGATATGGTCGTGCCAACCATCACCTACGATATGGTACGTAACCTGATGCCAATCGCCTTCACCATCGCTATCCTCGGTGCTATCGAGAGTCTTCTCTCTGCAGCTGTGGCCGACGGTGTGATCGGTGATCGTCATAATTCTAATACGGAACTCATCGGCCAGGGTGTTGCGAATATCCTCTGTCCTATGTTCGGTGGTATTCCTGCTACGGGTGCTATCGCTCGTACAATGACCAACATCAATAACGGCGGCCGTACTCCAGTGGCAGGTATCGTACACGCTGTGGTGCTGTTGCTCATCCTCCTCGTGCTGATGCCATACGCTAACTACATCCCTATGGCTTGCTTGGCTGGCGTATTGATCATCGTATCGTATAATATGTCTGGCTGGCGTACCTGCCGTGCATTGATGCACAATCCTAAGTCGGACGTGTCGGTATTGATCGTCACCTTCCTGCTCACAGTGATCTTCGACCTGACCATTGCTATCGAGTTCGGCTTGATCCTTGCTGCATTGCTCCTCTTCCGTCGTGTGGCTTCTACCTCTCATATCTCATTGCTCAATGGTGAGGTATCGCTCTCTGACGACACTGATATCGCTTCTGGTAGCCTTGAGATCGATCACCTCCACATTCCTGACGGCGTGCAGGTTTATGAGATCGATGGCCCATTCTTCTTCGGTATTGCTAATAAGTTCGATGAGTTGGCAGCAACCTCCATGTTCGAGAATCAGATGACTCCTGAGGTGCGTATCATCCGTATGCGTAAGGTTCCATTTGTCGATGCTACCGGTTTGCACAACCTCGAGCTTTTCGTACAGAAGAGCCACCAGGATCACATGCACGTCATCCTCTCTGGTGTACGTCCTGAGGTGATGCGCGTCATCGAACATACTTCGCTCTATAAGGAGGTAGGCGAGAAGAATATCTACGACAACATCAACAGCGCGTTGGCGCGTGCTCGTGAGGTCGTGGAGGATCCGGAGACACATCATCGCAAGTATAATAAGTAAGGGATCTTAAGGGATTCTAAGGGATCCTAAGGGAATCTAAGGGATTTTTAGGGACGAATGAATCAGCAGATTGTACTCAAGGAGTGTAAGACGCGTGCAGAGCTGAAGAAGTTCTCGCGCTTTGCCATAGATCTTTATCGTGGCAATGACTGCTATGTGCCTCCTATCGTCGATTCCGAAGTTGATCTGTTCGATCCTAAGAAGAATCCTTCGCTTGCCTTCTGTGATGCTATCTGCCTGCTGGCCATGCGCGATGGCAAGGCGGTAGGTAGGATAGCGGGTATCATCAATCCTCACGTCAACGAGAAGACAGGAGAGAAGCGCGTACGCTTCGGTTACTGCGATTTCATTGACGATCAGGAGGTGAGCCACACGTTGCTCAACGCTGTAGCTCAGTGGGGTAAGGAACGCGGAATGACCGAGATCGTAGGACCGATGGGTTTCACCGATCTGGATATGGAAGGCTGTCTCATCGAAGGTTTCGACCGTCTCTGCACGGCTATCGCCATCTATAATCATCCGTATTATCGTGATCACTACGAGGCTTACGGATTGCATCCTGAGGCTTACTGGAGCGAGTATAGGATGGAGATGATCGACGGAATTCCTGAGCGTTATTCGCGTATCGGAGAGATCGTAAAACAGAAACTCGGCCTCCAGATCATCAAACCTACCAGCAGCAAGAAACTAGTGGAGGAGTGGGGTAAGCCGGTCTTCGAACTCTATAATCAGTGCTACGATCCACTCTATGGCACAGCTAAGCTCACTCCAGAGCAGATTACTTATTATATCAACTATTTCCTGCCACAGGTCCGTCTGGATCATATCCGTTTGATTGTTGATGCAGAGGGAAAACTGGCCGCCTTCGGAGTGGCGAATCCATCGCTCAGCAGAGCGCTTCAGAAGGCCAAAGGAAGCCTCTGGCCATTCGGTTGGATACCGCTTTTGAAGACACTGATGTGTCGCAAACAGACAGATACCTGCGAGCTGTATCTGGTAGGAATCCGTCCTGATCTTCAAGGCAAGGGACTCAACGCGTTGCTCTTCACCGAACTCATCCCGGAGTTTATCAAGTGCGGGTATAAATGGGTTGAGACGACCAATGAACTGGAGACCAATATGAAGGTTCAGAACATGTGGGTCGGGTTCGAACCGAAGCGCGTCAAGAGACGCTGCACATTCGTTGGCTCGTTGCCAACAAATGTGTGAAATGAGGCTGTGTCAAAAGCCACCTTCGCTGCAGCATTTGTAGCGAGGGTGGCTTAAAATTTATCATTTAATATTTATTATTTATCTCATCTTAGTTAAAAAAAACGAAAGATTTGGATTTGTCGCGAAAATGAAGTAAATTTGCGCCGTTTTATACGCGTATGTGCGGAGGCGCATTATGAGCGTGTGAGCGAGACATAAATAAGTAATTTTGAAAATGAAAGCAACCATACTGAGCCTGGTATCATTGATGGCACTGAGCGCGCTGCCACAGGACTTGTCTGCACAGAAGGCCGACAAGAAAGATCCGGTCGTCTTCACCGTCGGTGGCCGTGATGTCAGGAAGTCTGAATTCGAGTACTTCTACAACAAGAACAACCAGCTCGAGTCGTTGGAGGATAAGTCTTTTGACGAGTACGTCGATCTCTTCATCAACTATCGTCTCAAGGTCTCTGAAGGCTATGCACAGGGCGTCGATACTACCCAGGCTTACATCGAGGAGCTGGCTGGCTATCGCAAGCAGTTGGCCGAGCCTTATCTCACCATGGCCGGATGGGGAGACACCTTAGTCAATCAAGTTTACGACCGTCTCAAGTGGGAAGTCAAGGCTTCACATCTGTTGCTGACTTGCGACAAGGAGACTCCTAAGCAGGTTGTCGACAGCCTCTATAACGTAGTCCTCGGCTATCAGCATGAGGTGGAGGCCGGAGCAAGTTTCGATAGCCTCGCTCGTAACTTTAGCCAGGATCCTTCAGCTCGAATGAATGCCGGCGACCTCGGTTATTTCAGTGCACTTCAGATGGTTTATCCTTTCGAACAATCCTGCTTCACTACTCCGGTAGGAGAGACGACCATCGTACGTTCGAGCTTCGGCTGGCACCTGATCAAGGTGTACGACAAGCGTCGCACCGAAGGCGAGGTGATGGTAGCTCACATCATGAAGATGAATCCTCAATTTCCAGAGGAGGGAGTAGCTTCTCCAAAGCAGCAGATCGACTCTATCTATCAGGTGCTCAAAAATGGCGCTGACTTCGCGGAGGTCTGCATGGCCACGAGCGATGATCAGGGTACAGCTGCCAACGGTGGCGTGTATAACTGGATCAGTCGCTCAGCGCGTTTCCCTCAAGAGTGGCTCGATGCCGCCTTCACGCTGAAGGAGAAGGACGAGATCACCGCACCTTTCGAGACTCCTTACGGTTGGCACATCCTTAAGCTCGTAGACAAGCGTACCGAGATCCCTCACGACAGTGCAACTGACGAGCGTCTCAAGCAGCAGCTGATGCAGGACGAGGATCGTATGAAGGCTGGTCAGGACGCGTTCCTCGCTCAGAAGCGTCAGGAACTTATGGAGGACAAGAAACTTGCCAAGACCGTAGCACAATGGAGCGACGAAGGCTTGCTCAACTGGCTCGACAAGAACCTGGAAGACCGCGAACCGGACTTCCGTAACATCTATCGCGAGTACCATGACGGTCTCATGCTCTTCGAGGTCAGCAACAAGGCCGTGTGGGAGAAGGCGCAGCTCGACTCTATTGGTCAGGAGAAGTTCTTCGAAGAGAATCGTGCCAAGTACGCTTACGATCAGCCAAAGTTCAAGGGAGCATTCGTCGAGTGTGTCGATGACTCTTTGCTCTACAATGCATTGACCAACATCTACGAAAACAACGACGCCATCGAGGCAGCAGACCTCGTCCGTAGCACGATCCTGACTGATTCGATCCTGACACCTAATCCACAGGCTCCACGCTTCCACATCCTCAACGGAATCTTCTCGCGTGGCGACAATGACCTGGTCGATGTGGAGCAGTTCCGCATCGAAGGCGCTACCTTCACCGCTCGTGAACGTATGCCATTGGCCAGAACTTACGGTCGTGTCATCACAGCGCCAGAGAGCGTTAATGACGTGCGAGGCGCCGTAATTGGTGATTACCAGATGGCACTCGAGAAGGAGTGGGTAGCACAGCTCAAAGAGAAGTTCAAGGTCAAGATCAACCAGAAGGAACTCGACAAGCTTCGCAGGTAATCAGGAGTTCTGTTTGCACAAAGACATTCCTGCCAACATAATCGCAAAAAGAAAATACAAGATATGAGAAAATTCACAACCCTCTTGGCAATGCTGCTCATCGGCAGCGTGCAGCTGATGGCCCAAGTGGCCGACAACATCATCGACGAGATCATCTGGGTAGTAGGTGATGAGGCAATCCTCCGCAGTGAGGTGGAGAGTGAGCGTAAGAACATGCTCTACCGTGGCGAGAAGATCAACGGCGATCCATACGCTGTCATCCCTGAGCAGATGGCCATCCAGAAGCTCTTCATCAACCAGGCCATCATCGACTCTATCGAGGTCAGCGACGAGCAGGTCGAGGCGCAGGTCGATGCACAGATGAATATGTTCATCTCGCAGATCGGTTCGAAGGAGAAGCTCGAGGAGTACCTCGGCAAGCCAATGAGCCAGTTGCGTAGCGAGTGGCGTACCGGCATCAAGAACCAGAGTATCCAGTCGCAGATGCAGCATAAGCTCTGTGAGGATGTGACCGTCACTCCAAGTGAGGTTCGCAGCTACTACGAGCGTCTGCCAAAGGATAGCATCCCATTCGTCGAGACACAGGTGGAGGTACAGATGATCTCTCTGCAGCCACAGGTCAGCAAGCAGCAGATCGATGGCATCAAGAACCGTCTGCGTGACTTCACACAGCGTGTCAATAATGGTGAGAGCCAGTTCAGTACCTTGGCCATCCTCTATAGCGAGGACCCAGGTAGTGCAGCCATGGGTGGCGAGCTCGGTTTCAAGGGCAAGGGAGAGTTCGTCCCTGAGTTCTCTGCTGCCGGCTTCCAGCTCACCGAGCCAGGCAAGATCTCTAAGGTCGTAGAGACCGAGTTCGGTTATCATATCATCCAGCTCATCGAGCGTCGTGGCGATCGTGCCAACTTTCGTCACATCCTCCTTACTCCAAAGGTGAGTGCCAAGGAGATGACCGATGCACGTGGCCGTATGGATTCCCTCCGTATGGATCTCGATAGCGTCAAGTTCTCGTTCGAGGAGGCTGCACGCTATCTCTCAAGCGACAAGGATACACGTAATAGTGGTGGCCTGATGACCAGTAGCCGTACAGGTGCATCGCGTATGACCATGGAGGAGCTTCCTGCTGAGGTGGCTCGTCAGGTGGCTACGCTGAAGATCGGAGAGATCAGCAAGCCATTCTCGATGAAGGATCCTAAGACCAGCCGTGATCAGGTGGTCATCGTCAAGCTGAAGAACCGCATCGACGGTCATAAGGCTACCTATTACGATGACTATCAAGTGATCAAGGACATGTACCAGGCTCATCTCAATCAGGAGATCATCGAGAATTTCATCCGCGAGAAGCAGCGTACCACCTATGTCCGCATCAAACCAGGTTGGGAGAATTTTGAGTTCCAGTACCCAGGTTGGGGCAAGCAGGAAACACAAGAATAATCATTGATGAAGAAATATCTCTGCATATTCCTGGCCTTTGTGGCTATCGTGACATCTTTTGCTCAGCAGCAGAAAAAGGGAGCAGTTACAGCTCCTGACGCTCAGCAGCGAAAGATGATTCACCTGCTGCATGCCAACACGTTAAGCAAGACCGCTGACTCGGAGCGACAGACCTTGCGTGGCAATGTCAAGTTCCGTCAGGAGGGTTGCTACATGTATTGCGACTCGGCCTACTTCTACCAGAGCACCAACTCGATGAGCGCCTTTGGCAACGTGAGGATGGAACAGGGCGATACGCTCTTCCTCTACTGCGACTCGCTCGACTACAACGGAGACACCATGTATGGCCAGCTCTATGACAACGTCCACATGGTACATCGCTCAAAGAAGACCAAGAGCAATACACACCTCTACACCGACTATCTGACCTACGACCGTGAGATCGAGGAGGCGCAGTATCCCGAGACGGGTGTCATGGTCGATTCGCTCGTGCATCTTCGTAGCCAGATCGGTTGGTACTATCCTAATTCGCAGGAGGCTTTCTTCCAGTTCGATGTGCAAGGCCGTGTCTATGAGCGCGATTCAGCATGGCACGCCATCGGAGGCATGCCACCACACGTCTATGATCCTGACGACAAGAAGCTGACTCCTACTCATTATCTTTATAGCGATACGCTGCGATATAACTTTGAGCAGCGTCTGGCCACGGTTCTCGGTCCGTCGCGCATCCTGAAGGACAGCACCGAGATCCATACTCGTCGAGGTTACTTCAATACCGATACCAACGAGGCCACCCTCTATCGTCGCTCCTACATCACCGCTCCTGGTCGTTATGCCATCGCTGATACGATGTATTACGACTCGAAGCAGAACTGGGGTGAGGCTCGTGGAAACATTCATGCCATCGACTCGACCGACTATATGAGCGTCATGGGCGACTATGGCTTCTATATCGACAATGACTCCATCCCACAGAGCGGCTTTATCACGGGTCATGCACTGGCGATGGAATATAGCACTGGCGATACGCTCTACCTGCATGCTGATACACTCCGAGCTTATTCTATTATCAATGTCCTGGCCGAGTCAGATACTATCTATTTCGAGGATGAGAACGTGGCTCCTGTGGCTCCAGAAGCGCCAAAAACCGAGGCTATAACAGAGGAGGTAAGCGCTGTTGATTCAGACTCTATACCAGCGTTGCCAGTGGATAGCATACCGGTGCAGATTGACTCTCTGGCTGCGATATTGCCAGACACATTAGCTGCGATATTGCCGGACACTGTTCCTGCTATCTTGCCGGATACGATACCTGCATTGCAGATAGATTCTATCCCCGCCATCCAAGTTGATTCCGTACCTGTTGTCGCTCCTGTTGTCGAAGAACCACCTGTGGCTGAGAAATCTGCCAAGATAAACGACAAGAACGAGAAGGCTGGCAAGAAGGGAAAGACCAAGGAACCACAGCGTCGCATCAAGTCCATCATCCCAGCCAAGAATGATACGCTCCGCTTCATGCAGGCCTATCATGGAGTGCGATACTACCGCAGTGACCTACAGGGTGTTTGCGACTCGCTGATCTATTCGGTGAAGGATACTTTGGCCACCTTCGTCGGCAATCCAGTGATGTGGAACAATCAGTATCAGATCACCGGTGACACCATCAAGGCTATTGTCCTGAAGGGAGGTATCAGGCGTGCGATGATCCATCCGAACGCGTTCCTGACACAGAGTCACGATGAGTCATTGACCGTCGATATGGATACCTTGACCGAACGAGAGCGAGAGAAGATCCGCATCGATACGCTCCATTATGACCAGATTTCGGGCAACGACCTCGTCTGTTTCTTCGACGATGGCAAGATCCGCGAGATGGACATGAGTGGCAACGTGCAGATCATCTACTATCCGGAAGAGAAGGACAAGTCGATGATCGGATTGAACCAGATGGTGGGTAACTACCTCAAAGTCTGGTTCCAGGATCAGAAGATGGAGAAACTCCTCCTCTGGCCGAATGTTGTAGGTTCATTGACCCCTATCCAGCTCGTCACCGACGATATCCTTTACCTCGATGGTTTCCGATGGATGTCTTATCTCCGTCCGAAGAGTCCTCTCGATGTATTGAGAGGCATCCACATGAAGGAGGAGGACGTGGTCATCCCAGTGAAACTCTTTGATGACGATGAGTTGAACGGTTATTGATTCGTGGCATATCTTCCACGGTACCGTGGCAAGGATGCCACGATGACGGCATCCTCCAACGGGTACTCGGTGAAGGATGCCGTGATGAAGGGATCCTCCAACGGGTACTCAGTGAAGGATGCCGTGATGAAGGGATCCTCCAACGGGTACCCGGTGAAGGATGCCGTGATGAAGGGATCCTCCAACGGGTACCCGGTGAAGGATGCCGTGGCGACGGGATCCTCCAACGCGTACCGAGTGAAGGATGCGAGCAAGAAAAATGACTACTTTTAAAAAGTAAACAGAAAAAACATATTATGGCAACGATATTTACCACCAGCAAGCCACGCCGCTTCGAGCGTAAGCCTTATTTCGGCAATGAGCGCAAGGAATGGCTCGAAGCTCGTATCCGCAAAGTGAAGCGTGAGATGGGTGAATTGCCAGACGAGGAACTGAAAGCGGAGGAGGTGATCCGTGGCACTTTCATCGAAGGAACCAAGCACCTCAAGCGCCGTAAGGAGCGTGATGAGGAAGAGGGTAACTCGAAGAATAATCGCTACGTCAAGCTCGGCGTGGCCTTGATCTTGCTCTGCATCATCTTCTATTATCTTGTCAAATAAATAACTGATAAGTATTTCATTCTCTTCTCAAAATAAAGTCTGTCTTGCATGGATATCATACATCTTTTACCCGATAGTGTAGCCAACCAGATAGCTGCCGGCGAAGTCGTGCAGCGTCCTGCCAGCGTGATCAAGGAGCTCCTTGAGAACAGCATCGACGCGCATGCTACCTCGGTGCAGATCATCCTGCGTGAGGCGGGTCGAGAGCTGATTCAGGTCATCGACAACGGTTCGGGTATGAGTGCTACCGATGCGCGTATGGCCTTCGAGAAGCATGCTACCAGCAAGATTCAGCAGGCAGCTGACCTCTTCGACCTGCATACGATGGGCTTCCGTGGCGAGGCGCTGGCGTCGATTGCAGCGGTGGCTGAGGTGGAGCTCCGTACGCGCCGACAGCAGGACGAGACGGGTGTATGCATCGAGATTGCTGGCAGTCAGCTGACGCGTCAGGAGGCTTGCGCGTGTCCGGTGGGTGCTAACTTCCAGGTGCGTAATCTCTTTTTTAATGTACCTGCGCGACGTAAGTTCCTCAAGAGCAACCAGACGGAGCTCTCGAACATCATGACCGAGGTGCAGCATGTAGCGTTGGCCAATCCGAACGTCGAGATCACGGTCATCCACAATGACACACAGCTCCTTCAGCTTACCAGTGGTAGCCATAAACAGCGTATCATTCAGCTCTTTAGCAAGAGCCTCGGCCAGCAGTTGTTGCCACTCTCGGTCGATAATGATCTGCTGCACATCTCCGGTTTCGTATGTGCTCCGGAGGGTTCGCGCAAGAAGGGAGCGTTGCAATATTTCTTCGTCAACGACCGATTCATGAAGCACCCTTACTTCCACAAGGCGGTGATGGAGTGCTATCAGGACCTGATCCCGGAGGGTAACCAGCCGAACTATTTTATCTATCTCAACGTTGATCCACAGACCATTGACGTCAATATCCATCCGACCAAGACGGAGATCAAGTTCGAGAACGAACCTGCTCGCTGGCACATCCTGCAAGCCACGATCCGTGAGGCGTTAGGAAAGTTCAATGCTACGCCAACCATCGACTTTGATCAGGCCGATGCACCGGAGATCATCCCTGCTTATAATCGCAATGCTGGAGGCGAAGGAAAGGCGTCGGAGCCAAAGCCACAGTTCAGCGACTACAATCCTTTCCGCATGAAGAGTGCGGATCATTGGGAGTCTCTGTATGAGGACTTTGCGTCGGAGAGATTCTCGGCTGAAGGTGGAGAGATTCCATCGCGTATGCAGTCATTCGCACCAGCCGATGAGTTCGTCTCACGCCTCGATAGCGTAGATTATCCGTCAGCAGAGGTTCCTTCGCGACTCTCTTCTGTAAGTGACACGATGGAGGACATCCCGAGTGCGATGGATCTGATGGCCGAGGTGCAGCCAACGACTCAGCGTAAGGCCACTTATCTGCAGGTAGGAGGACGTTATATCGTCACAGGCAATCGTCAGGGAATGACCTTGATTGACCAGCATCGTGCACATCTCTGTGTCTTGTTCGACCGTTATCATCATCAGATCAGTCACCGACAGGGATTCTCGCAGCATGAGCTTTTCCCTGAGATTGTGGAGGTTACGCCAGCTGATGTGCCACATCTGGAGGGAATCCTGCCAGAGTTAAAGTATCTCGGTTTTGAGATCGATAGCCTCGGTGGAGGAAGTTTTGCCATCAACGGGAAACCTGCATCGCTCGAGAATTCGGTCAACATCCATGAACTCATCCGACAGATGATCGAGGTGGCCAAGGAAGAGGTGCATGGCATTGGTGATGAGCTGGATAAGCGTCTGGCATTGCGCCTCTCGAGCGTGGAAGCCATCCCGTATGGCCGTTCGCTCAACGAGGAGGAGATGACACAGCTGGTGGACAGCCTTCTGGCATTGCCTGAACATCAGATGACGCCGGACGGACATCCGGTCATGACAGTACTTAATAGCGATGCACTCGCGGCATTGCTCAAATAAATAACACATAGAAAGACATTTCTCAATAAAAATATGAAATACGCAATTTGCTTACAACCATATATCCCGATGCGAGCTACGGCTGCCGAGACTTCGGAGATGATCAGTCAGCTCCTTTTTGGCGACACCTTCCAGATCGTAGAGGAGGTGCCACGCTGGTACCGCATCGTACGTGACTGTGACGGTTATGAAGGTTGGATCGACTGGAAGACAGCCACGGTCATCGAACATGGTGAGTATGAGCATTATGTCAACGAGTCGAACAACGCGCTGTTGCTCCGCTTGCCATTCAATCCTGTGCAGCGAACAGAGCAGGGACAGTCGGGTAGCGCTCACCTGTCGTGGGGTAGCCGCATCTATGATATGGACGATACGGGTATCACCTTCCGCATGCATGGCGTGCGATTCGACGTGCCGGCGATGAGCTACGTTAATCCGCTGCATGCCAACTCGATGTCGCGCAAGGCGCTCTCGAAATACTTGCTTCAGCAGGCGCAGATGTTGCTCAATACACCTTATCTCTGGGGTGGTACAGCGGCCTTCGGAGTGGATTGCTCAGGCTTCACACAGACGCTTTTCCGCTTCATCGGTATCAGTTTGCCACGCGACGCTTCGCAGCAGGCGTTGGTAGGTTCGGACATCTCGTTCGAGAATGCTTCAGCAGGCGACCTTGCCTTCTTCTCTTCGCAGGAGGGTAGCGACAAGATCACGCATGTGGGACTTGTGGCAGATAATAATCGTGTGCTGCACGTCAGTGGGTTCCTGCACTTCGATGAGTTGCGTCCGGAGGGTATCTGGAGCAAACAGCGTCAGGAGATGACACATTATCTGGTTAAGATTAAGAAGTACTTCTAGTATGTCATTCTGAGTGAAACGAAGAATCTCGTAAATAGCGATTTTACGTGTGAGATGTTTCACTTCGTTCAACATGACACATTAATAATAAAAAAATGATCTCATCATTATATAATATATACCTCCAGCACCCCAGCATCACCACCGACAGTCGTAAGGTCGATGCAGGTCAGATCTTCTTTGCGCTCAAGGGAGAGCGTTTCGATGGTAATCAGTATGCCGCTGAGGTGCTCCAGAAAGGCGCTTCGCTGGCTGTGGTCGATGATGCAAATGTCATTCCTGAAGGCGTGCGAACCGGCGCTGAGGGCCAACAGGGAAGCTATTTCCTCGTTCCTGACGTACTGACTGCATTGCAGCAACTGTCGGCTTATCATCGTCAGCAGTTCAAGACCTGGGAGCGTCCGGTCAAGGTCATCGGTGTGACGGGAACTAATGGCAAGACAACGACCAAGGAGCTGCTTCGCGCAGTATTGAGCCAGAAATATAACGTGCTGGCCACCGAGGGTAATCTCAACAATCAGATCGGTGTGCCACTGACCTTGCTCAAGATCAATAAGGAGCATGAGATGGCCATCGTCGAGATGGGAGCTAACCATCCTATGGATATTGCGGAGCTCTGTGCACTCGTTCATCCTGATTTCGGCTTGATCACCAACGTCGGCAAGGCGCACTTGCTTGGCTTTGGTAGCCTCGAAGGTGTCATTGCTGCTAAGACAGAGCTGTATAAGAGCCTGGCAGCCGATGGCGGTATTGCCTTTATTGACTCATTTAATCAGCAGTTGCTCTTCAAGGCCATGGAGTATGGCGTCAGCTGTCGTCCTTATCTCCCTGCCAACGTGGAGTCGTGCAGTCCTTTCCTGTCGCTCAGCTTGTTCGATACGGAGGCCGACGAACCGACCTTCATTGAGACGCATCTCATTGGCAGTTACAATGCTATCAACTGCCAGGCGGCTGCTACCGTCGGACGTTTCTTCGAGGTTAGTCCTGAGCAAGTTAAGGCCGCTATCGAGGGTTATGAGCCACAGAATATGCGTAGCCAGCTCGTCGACCTTGGTCATGGTAACCAGCTCATCATGGATGCATACAACGCCAACGCTACTTCGATGAACGCTGCATTGACCAGCTTCAAGCTCAATGAGGCGCCACACAAGAGCGTGATCCTCGGCGATATGCGCGAGCTTGGTGCTGAGTCGCAGAAGGAGCATGAGGTCATCCTCGACTTCCTCTTCACGTCGGGTATCAAGCTCGATATGATCGTGCTGGTGGGAGAGGAGTTCTGCAAGGCTTTCCAGAACAAGGGATTGCAGCTCGCAGCTCAGAATGGCATGAACGTGCGCTGCTATGAGAACGTGCAGAACTTGATCGATGATGAGGACGTGATGCGAAACCTCGGTGGCACCATCCTCGTGAAGGGTAGCCGTGGCGTGCAGCTCGAGAAGGCTGCCAATGTCATCAAGGAGCGTTTCGGTAAATAATTTCGACTATGAAGATTTATTTATTGCGACACGGAGAAACCGACTGGAACAAGGCTCATCGCTTCCAGGGACAGATAGACATCCCGCTCAATGACTATGGCCGTGAACTGGCTGTCGTGACGCGTGACAGCTGGCCAATCGTGGCGTATGACCGCGTCTATTGCAGTCCTTTGTGTCGTGCAGCTGAGACAGCGCGTATCGTCCTCGAAGGCCGTCCTGAATTAGAGAAAATCCACTTTGACGAGCGAATCAAGGAGTTCAGTTTCGGTGTGTGCGAGGGTCTCAACATCGATGAGGCGGGTCAGGATCCGAATCATCCGATGTATAACCTGCTGCACCATCCTGAGAGCTATGTCCCAGCTGAAGGCGGTGAGTCGTTTGACCAGCTCGTAGGTCGTGGCCGCGCTTTCATCGAGTCGGAACTCTTGCCGCTTGAGAAAGAAGGCGTGCAGAATGTGCTCATCGTGGCTCATGGCGCTTTGATTCGTGGCCTCGTCTGCGCTTTCGGTTTGAAAGAAGTCAAGGATTTCTGGCGCACACGCTATACTAATTGCTGTCTCACAACCGTAGATCTGACCGATGGCGTTGCCACGATGGTCAAGGAGGCTGAGACATTCTATGATGCTTCTGGCCACTTTGGCGGATGGATTACTCAGTAACGCTCTCGCAGGAGATTTTAGGACTCTCGCAAGATTCTTTAGGTCTTTCTCAAGAGACCTTGGCTTTGGCGCAAGGAATCCTGCTTGGCGATAAGTCGCAGATTTCGACCGAGGTCATGCAGAGCTTTCGCACGGCAGGAATGAGTCATCTGCTGGCTGTCTCGGGCTTGCATGTTGGCATTATCATGTCACTTGTCTGGCTGTTACTCAAGCCTTTGGAGTGGCTGGTGCTCTATCTCACGACTTTACCGCAGTTGGGGTGTAGGGTCGGAAGTCCGAAGACCGCGTATATCATAGGAGACACGAAGCGCGTCTTTGTCATCCTGCTGACTGTCGTGTATGTCTTGCTCATCGGAGCTCCTCCCAGCGCGATACGAGCCACACTGATGCTCAGCCTCTGTTTGCTTGGCTGGATGTTCCATCGTCCGACGTCAGCTGCTCGTTGTCTGCTTTTCGCGGCTTTATTGCTCCTGGCTTGGGATCCTTGGCTCATCACCAACGTCGGTTTTCAGCTGAGTTTCTTGGCGGTAGGAGGGATCCTCTTGTTTCAGCCGTGGCTCAATGATCGCAGTATTCATTGGAGCCTTCGTGCCATCCTATTGTCCGTAGCCGCGCAAGTCCTGACCATCCCTGTCGTGGCTTTCTACTTTCATCAGGTACCTTTCTTAGGTTGGCTGCAAGGCTTATTGGTCGTCCCACTGATGCCATTTTTCGTGACACTTCTTCTGCTCTGTCTCTGTTTCCCATCCTTTTCCTGGCTCTCCTTCATCGTCGAAGCACTCCGCGCCTGGATGGAACTGATGGCCGAAAGCATTGGACGTCTCGAGCAACTTCTCCTCGGAGGACATCTTTACTTTTATCCCTCCTGGCTGGAGGCTTTGCTCGCAGAGATCTTTTTCCTCGCCTTGGCTATTCTGCTAAGACTTAGGAAAGACAAGCAGCAATTACCTTCAAATAAGAACCAAAGATAGAGTATTCTTTATTTTTCCTTTATCCTTCTTCCCTCATCTTCGATGCAAAAGCTCCGCTACTTCATCCTCCCCCTCCTTTACCTGGGAATCGGTGGCATAGTTACCTCCATGCTCGTGCAGCGTGTGGTCAATTATGCAGAGCCGTTGTGGCTTTTCCTGCTTTTGCCCATGCTGATGGTCACGGTTTTACTCACCGTGGTAGGAGTGGTCAACGTCTGGGTACAGTATCGTAGCATCGACGAGGATAGCCTCATGCGCCAGTATGGTGTCCGTAACTTGCTGTGGCTCTATCTGCGCTGCTGGTCGGTCGTCATGGCTGGTTTGGTTTTGGGAGTCGTCTATTACTGGATGCACGATCTCTTGGCCGACTATATTCAGGACCTCTTGCATAGCCTCGACATTCTCTTCTATGTCAGCGATATCTTCCTGACGGTCAGCGCGCTCATGAGCATCGTCCGAAGTGTCAACCTGCAGGAGATACGTTTGCGCAATGCACAGACAGAGAATCAGTTGCTCAAGGCGCAGCTCAATCCACACTTCCTCTACAACACCCTAAACAACATAGACGCGCTCATCTGGTTGGACCAGGAGCGCGCCTCTGCAGCCGTGACAAGCCTTTCGAGCTTGATGCGATATATGACTTATAGCAGCCGACAGGAGAGAGTATCTATCGAAGAGGAGCTCAAAGCTATGTCTCAGTTGGTCGAGCTCCAGCGCCTGCGTACTTCTCGTGAGGACTGTCTGGTCTTCGAGACGGAGGTCGACCCTGCGCAAAAGAATACTATGATTGCTCCGCTGCTCCTCATCCCACTCATCGAGAACTGTTTCAAGCATGTCGGCCAGATAGACGCCAGCAATGCCATCCATATCAAGCTGGTGCTCAATGACAATCAGCTCATATTCACGACCGACAACAACATCAAGACCGAGGAGCAACTGAAGGAGAAAGGGGAGACTTCGAAGTCTCACGGTGGAGTCGGACTTACCGTCCTTCAGCGCCGCCTGAGTCTTCTCTATGCGGGCAAACATAGCTTCACGGCTCATCAGGATGGCGATCGTTTCAAAACCACGCTTCAGCTATCCGTCGGTTAGCCTCGTCAATAAGTCGTGGCACAGCCAGTCCCTGCCACTCCATCCACGTCACACGCTTGTATCCCATAGGCTGTAGCTTTTCATCCAAGGCTGCAGCCTCTTTTTCTGTCTTGACGGGAACGACTTGGAAGTCGGCAAAGAGGGTCTGATGGGTGAGCTGATGCTTGATTGAAAACTGCATCGCAGTTTTCACCCCTAACTCCTCACTAAGAACGTATTCCCACAGCCCCGTCCAGATATCCCCTTCTTCTCGCTGGTGTACCCATAGCATGTCCTTATATATATAAATAAGGTAGTGGAGATGACGCTCACGCACCTTCACCTTTCCAGCCTTGACCGGTCGCTGACCAATGGTGTGATTAGCCAACGCCAGACAATGATCCGCCACCGGACAAGACTCGCATTGCGGAGAGTTAGGCGTGCAGCAGAGCGCACCCAGTTCCATCATTGCCTGATTATGATGTCCTGCATGCTTATCTGGCAACAATTGTGTGGCCAGAGCCAGAAAATCCTTCTGGCCTTGCGTAGAGTCAATCGGAGTGTCAATGTCGAAGAGACGCGACAGGACGCGATAGACATTTCCATCCACCACCGCCACCTTCTCATCCGACGAGAAGCTCGCAATCGCAGCTGCGGTATAAGGTCCCACGCCTTTGAGCTTGATCAGGTCGGCATAGCGGGTAGGGAAAACATTCAATTTTTCATTTTTCATTTTACATTTTACATTTTCCATCACTTGCTGCGCCGCCGCATGCAAGTTACGGGCCCTACTATAGTACCCCAACCCCTGCCAGAGTTTCAGTACCTCGTCCTGCGACGCCTGTGCCAGATCCCTTACTGTCGGGAAGCGCTCCACGAATCGCTGGTAGTATTCGAGCCCCTGTGCTACGCGTGTCTGCTGCAAAATAATCTCCGACAGCCAGATACGATAGGCGTCTTTGGTGTCGCGCCAAGGTAGATTGCGCTTATTATCGTCATACCATCGACCTATTTTGGCACTTATATCGTTCATTTTCTTATATTTTAGTTGTCAATTATCAGTTTTTCGGGTGCAAAGATAGTATTTTTTTCAAAAAAAAGGTTGTAGCTATTTGGAAATTCAAAAATTAGCACTATCTTTGCATGCCAAAATTAAAAAAATACATCAAAGAATCATAAAAATGACAAAAGCAGAAATCGTAACCAAGATCGCTAAGAAGACCGGTCTTGATAAGGAAGAGGTTTTGACCGTAGTAGAGCAGCTCATGGGCACCATCAAGGAGTCTCTTATTGAGGGCGAGCCAGTTTATCTCCGTGGTTTCGGCAGCTTCATCATCAAGGAGCGCGCTACCAAGACCGCACGTAACATCAGCAAGGATAAGGCAATCATCATCCCAGCACACAACATCCCAGCATTCAAGCCAGCTAAGAGCTTCATGGCTGAGGTTAGTGGTGAGCTCGTTACTGAGGAGGAGGATTAATCCTACGTCCACAAAATCAATCCGAACAATATATTGTTAAACTATTAATATAATTAAGGTATGCCAAACGGTAAGAAGCACAAGCGTCATAAGATGGCTACGCATAAGCGTAAGAAGCGTCTTCGCAAGAATCGTCACAAGCACTAATTAGTGCGCCATCAGTGGCATTTGGGCGCCCCGTATAGGGCGCCTTATTTTTTAATCCTATATTCAATATCGATATGACCAATGAAGTAGTGATAGATGTTAACTCATCGATGATCACTATCGGTTTGCTCGAAGACGGAAGGCTGGCAGAGTACCAGCGTGAGTCATGCGACGCCACCTATAGTGTTGGTAACATCTATCTGGCCCGTGTCAAGAAACTGATGCCGGGTCTCAACGCTGCTTTTGTGGATGTCGGTTACGAAAAGGAGGGTTTCCTTCATTATCAGGATCTTGGCCCGCAGTTCCGCACGTTGGCCAGGTATGTCAAGCAGCAGATCTCTGATCAGAAGCATCTCATTCCCATTGAGACGTTCAAGTTCGAAGCCGAACTGACCAAGGAAGAGACCATCTCCGACGTCCTCACCGTAGGGCAGGAGATTCTGGTGCAGGTTGCCAAGGAACCTATCAGTACCAAAGGACCACGTCTGACGTCCGATCTGTCCCTGCCGGGACGATTCATGGTACTGATACCTTTTCAGGATAAGGTGTCGGTGTCGACGAAAATCAAGTCTTCGGAGGAGAAGAACCGTCTGAAGCAAATCATCCGTCCATTGCTGCCAAAGAACTACGGTGTGATTATCCGCACCTCGGCCAATGGCGTTGGAGAGGAAGAGTTGAGAAAGGAACTTAATTCTTTAGTGAAGCATTGGGAATCCACTGTTCGCACTCTCATGAAAGGCAAGTTGCCATCTCTTTGCTATGAGGAGACCAACCGTGCCACGGCATTAATTCGCGACATCTTCAACCCCTCGTTCGAGAGCATCTGGGTTAACGACCCAGCGACGTTTAATCAGATCAAGGAATATGTGAGTCTGATAGCCCCTGAAAAGGCGGACGTCGTCAAACTGTACGAGGAGGAAATCCCGATCCTGGATAAGTTTGCAGTAACGCGCCAGATCAAGTCTTCCATGGGCAAGACCGTCTCGTGCAAGTCGGGTGTCTATATCATCATTGAGCACACCGAGGCCTTGCACGTCATTGACGTCAACTCAGGCCATAAGAGCAAGATGGCCGAGGACCAGGAAGAGAACGCGCTGTTGGCCGATATGGCTGCAGCTGAGGAGATTGCGCACCAGATGCGTCTGCGCGATATGGGTGGTATCGTGGTCATTGACTTCATCGACCTGGTGAAGCCCGAGCACCGCGAGCAGCTCTATCAGCACATGCGTACGCTCATGGCCAATGACCGTGCCAAGCATAACATCCTGCCACTCTCGAAGTTCTGTCTGATGCAGATCACCCGTCAGCGAGTCCGTCCGGTCTCTGAGCCGCAGACCGCTGAGGCGTGTCCGGTATGTGGCGGCAAGCATGTCGTCAAGCCAAGCCTCCTCTTCCCGGATCGTCTGGAGGAGAAGCTCGACCATCTGGTCAACGATCTGAAAGTGAAGCGATTTACCCTCTACGTACATCCATTCATTGCAGCAACCCTCCGCGAAGGCTGGTTCTTCAGCAGTCGCGTCTGGAAGTGGAAGCGCCGTTTCGGTTGGAGCTGGAAACTCATCCCTGACCAATCCCTGGAGCTTCTTCAGTATAGGGTCGTCGATGCTAACCGCAACGAAATTGACCTCCGTGAGCCTATTGATGCTCAAGTATAAAATATGAATACTATCCAATTAACTAACGCCCTGGGCCGTATGCCTCAGAACCGTATGCAGAAGCCTGTTGACTTCTGTCTCGGTGCTGGCGAGCATATAGCCATCATGGGTCCTAATGGTGGTGGTAAGTCGTGTCTCATAGATATGATCACAGGCAAGAATATCCTCATGCAGGGTACTCTTGCCTATGATTTTGGCCCTGGGGTCAAGCCTACCGCCTATGGTAATATTGTGCAGCTGACGTTCGAAGATGCGCTGGGTTCGGTCGAGAAGCCTTACTACTTCCAGCAGCGCTTCAACAGCCAGGACCGCGATGAGTCGCCCCTCGTCATGACCGTCCTCAAGCGCGCCATGGCCACGGGCAACGTCACCGCCACGGGTCTCTCGGCCGATGAGGCTCGCATGGCAGGACACGGTCTGACCGAAGACGAGGCTCGCGCAGCTGGTAGCGAGGACGACAGCGAGTTCCTGCAGAACCCTCTGCTCGACACCTTCATGATGCGCCACCTCCTCCAGAAGCGCATGGTCCTGCTCAGCAGCGGCGAGATGCGCCGTTACCAGCTCTTCAAGTACCTCATCAAGAAGCCGCGCGTCCTCATCGTCGACAATCCGTTCATCGGCCTCGACGCTCCGATGCGCGATCAGCTCAGCGAATTCTTCCAGAAACTCGTTGACAGCCAGGAGGTACAGATTATCATGATCCTCTCCATGCTCGATAGCGTCCCACCGTTCATGACCCACGTCGTCAAGGTCGATAATATGCAGGTAGGGGAGAAGCAGACTCGCGAGGAGTACCTGGCTCAGCAGCCCGACTACACCTGCCAGTTGACTCCTAACCTCCGTCAGGCCATCCTCGATTTGCCGGTTCATGAAGTGGCTAACCTCACACAGGACGGATCGGTGACCGATGAGATCATCTCCATCCGTAACCTCTCCCTGCCATTGCCCGACACTGACCGTGTCCTCTATAACGGACTCAACTGGACCGTCCGTCGTGGCGAGAAATGGGCGCTCCAGGGTCGCAATGGCGCTGGTAAGAGTACCCTCCTCAGCCTGATCTGTGCTGACCATCCGGCCGCTTATGCTTGCGACATCTCGCTCTTTGGCCGCCGACGTGGCACGGGTGAGAGTATCTGGGAGATCAAGAAGCACATCGGTTTCGTGTCGCCCGAGTTCCACCGCGCCTATAAGGAGAATCGTCCGGCCATCGACATTGTCGCCTCGGGCCTCCATGACTCCGTGGGCCTCTACAAGCGTCCACGTCCCGATCAGGTCGATACCTGTCTCTTCTGGATGCGCGTCTTCGGCATTGATCACCTCCGTGACCGTATGTTCCTGACACTCAGCAGCGGCGAGCAGCGTCTCTGTCTTCTCGCTCGCGCCTTCGTCAAGGACCCGGCCCTGCTCATCCTCGACGAACCGCTTCACGGCCTTGACACCTATCGCCGCAACCTCGTCCGTGACGTCATCGCCACCTTCTGCCAGCGTCCGGACAAGACGCTGATCATGGTGACACACTACGTGGAGGAACTGCCGGGGGAAATTTCAAAGTGCTTGACACTTTGAAATTTATATCGACACTCCATACTCATGCTTCACCTCCTCCATCACAAACGTACTCTCTATCGAGGCGATATTGTCATGGCGGCCGATGACATTGAGTAGGAACTTCTGGTAATATTGCATATCAGGCGACTGAATACGAAGCAGATAGTCGAAGCTTCCGGAGATGTTATAGCACTCTGTGACTTCGGGTATCTGCTTTACCATTTCCGTAAAGGCCCTGGCCATCTCGCTGTTGAGGCGGCGCAGCTTGATACTACAGAACACCGCAAAGCCCTTGTTGAGCTTCGCCGCGTCCAGGATGGTGGCATATTGCTTGATGAATCCCAGTCGCTCCAGACGCTTCACACGCTCATAGGTAGGCGTTGTCGAGAGATGTACCTTCGCTGCCAGTTCCTTGTTAGTCAGTCGGGCATTCTCCTGCAGTGCGCGCAGGATGTCTTCATCGCGATCATCGAGTTTATACGATTCTGTTTCTATAGCCATAATCTTCTCTTTTTAGAATAATATTCTTTTCGATGGTGCAAAAATAGGAATATTTTCCAAGTTTTCGATTTCTCTTGGAAGATAAATCAAATCATCGTAACTTTGCACCGTCAAAATTGATAAAATGAAATGCAAAAGTTACATTTATCAATTAGGGGCCTGTAACATGTTTGTGTGGGTACTGCCCTCCAGGCAGGTCATAGAAAGTCGCATGGACAATCCGGAGACTTCGTCCCCGGTTACTAACAACTCACAATGTTCGTTGTGTTGAGCCTTCCAGGCTCTGCTTAGCCACACAAAATGTTATAGAGCCTCAATTCGTAATAAAGAATATTATTAACAACTAAAAAATAAAGATTATGAGCCAGAAAAATTATCACCTCGAGACACTCGCACTTCACGTAGGTCAGGAAACCCCAGATCCAGCCACTGATTCACGCGCTGTACCTATCTACCAGACCACCTCATACGTGTTCCGTAACTCACAGCATGCTGCCGACCGTTTTGGTCTTCGTGACGCCGGCAATATCTATGGGCGACTCACCAACTCTACCCAGGGCGTCTTCGAAGAGCGTATCGCAGCCCTCGAAGGCGGCGTGGCAGCCCTTGCCGTAGCCAGTGGCGCAGCAGCCGTGACCTACGCTTTGCAGAACGTCCTCCAGGCCGGCGACCATATCGTAGCAGCCGACAACCTCTACGGCGGTTCGTTCAACCTCATCACCCACACCCTCGCTACCCAGGGTATCACCAACACCATCGTCAAGGTCAACGACCTCGAAGCATTGGAAGCAGCCATCCAGCCCAACACCAAGGTCATCTACGCAGAGACCTTTGGCAACCCTAACTCTGACGTCACCGACCTCGAAGCCATCTCAGCCGTTGCGCACAAGCATGGCATTGTCTTCATCGTCGACAACACCTTCGCGCCCCTCCTGATCCGTCCTATCGAGCACGGCGCAGACATCGTAGTTCACTCGGCTACCAAGTTCATCGGCGGTCACGGCACTTCTCTCGGCGGTGTCATCGTCGATAGCGGCAAGTTCGACTGGAAGGCCAACGCTGATCGCTATCCATCTATCGCTAAGCCAGATCCATCATACCACGGCGCCATCTTTGCCGACGTAGCCGGCCCAGCAGCCTTCGTGACCCGTATCCGTGCCGTCATCCTTCGTGACACTGGTGCCACCATCTCTCCATTCAACGCATGGATCCTGCTGCAGGGTGTCGAGTCTTTGCCACTCCGCATCGAACGTCACATCGAGAATTCGCTCAAGGTGGTTGACTTCCTGAGCAAGCACCCCAAGGTACAGAGCGTAAGCCACCCAGCCTTGGCCAGTCATCCGGATCATGCCCTCTATCAGCAGTATTTCCCTAAGGGAGCAGGTTCCATCTTCACCTTCGAGGTCAAGGGTGGACAGAAAGAGGCATGGGCCTTCATCGATGCCCTCAAGCTCTTCTCACTTCTCGCCAATGTGGCCGATGTCAAGTCGTTGGTAGTACATCCATACACCACCACCCACAGCCAGTGCTCGCCAGAAGAACTTGCACAGCAGCACATCACACCTGCTACCGTCCGATTGAGCATCGGTGTTGAGCATATCGACGATATTATCGACGATCTCTCACAGGCTCTTGAACAGATCTAAAGACCCCTCCCGACCTCCCCTGCTTAGGGGAGGAGGGTACACCCAATAAGGTATAATCCTCTACCACACCTGTGGTATATTGGTAGTGGTTGAGGATTTTTTTAGGAAATAAATTTGGATAAGTTGGATAAAACCCTTACCTTTGCACCATGATAAGCGATGAGCGGTTATCCTATCTATCGCCTCTATAGCTACTATAGCATCTATAGCAACTATTAAAACTATAAATAAAGGAAAAAAAACTATGGCAATTTACAGTACAATTACCGAACTCATTGGAAAGACTCCATTGGTTCAGATCAGCAAGTTTGCTGCCAAGCGCAATGCAAAAGCAAACATCATTGCAAAAGTAGAATTCTTCAACCCAGGCGGTTCCGTTAAGGACCGTGTGGCTCTCAATATGATCGAGGAGGCAGAGCGCAAGGGCATCCTCAAATCTGGAGGCACCATCATCGAGCCAACTTCGGGCAATACCGGTGTCGGTCTCTCACTCGTAGGTGCAGTCAAGGGCTATAAGGTGATCCTCACCATGCCAGAGACCATGAGCATCGAGCGTCGTAAGTTGGCTGCTGCCTATGGCACCGAAATCGTTCTCACCCCAGGTTCAGCAGGCATGAAGGGTGCTATTGCCAAGGCCGAAGAGTTGCGCGACAATACCCCAGGTGCAGTCATCCTGCAGCAGTTCGAGAACGAAGCCAACCCAGCCATCCACATCGCTACCACAGGCGAGGAGATCTGGAACGATTCAGAGGGCAAGGTCGATGTCTTCGTAGCAGGTGTAGGTACTGGTGGTACCGTGAGTGGTGTCGCTGCTGCTCTCAAGAAGCACAATCCTAACATCTATGTAGTTGCTGTCGAGCCTGCTACTTCGGCAGTACTCTCGGGTCAGCCATCGGGTGCACACAAGATCCAGGGCATCGGTGCCGGTTTCGTGCCAAAGAACTTCAATCGTGAGGTCATCGACGAGATCCTTCCAGTCGGCAACGAAGAGGCACTCGAGACCGGTCGCGCTTTGGCCAAGGAGGAGGGTCTGTTGGTAGGTATCTCTTCCGGTGCAGCTGCTTATGCTGCCTCACAGATCGCACAGCGTCCTGAGTTCGCTGGCAAGAACATCGTTGTTCTTCTTCCAGACACAGGCGAGCGCTATCTCTCGACAGCACTCTTCAGCGAATAATTAAAACCTTCCTTTCTGGGGTCTTATAAGCGACCAAGGTTTATCTTAATAGACGATGAACCTTGGTCGCTTAAAAATAGGTCTTGTAAGAGATTGTTTAAGAGAGCTCTGTCGAGCAATTCCTAACTCAGTGGATGAACTGTACGAGAATATCCCAAACGGCAACAATGTGACAAATAGAACCTAACAGGACAAAGGCATGAAAGACGGTGTGCATATAGGGTTTCTTGTACAAAGCATAGAAGATTGCGCCCGTGATGTACATGACTCCCTCTGCAATAATCCACGACGAAGCTGATGCTCCTGCCGTGTCCCAAAGTGGTCCGAAGGCAACTACGACCGATAGTCCCATCAGCACATAGCAGATGGTCTCAAAATGATTGTGCTTCTTGAGTTTGATGAAACTGCAGATGCTGCCAATAATGGCTGCACTCCAGATGAAACAGAACAATCCGATGCCCCATACATCATACTTCTGCATGATTGCCAGAAGCGTGATTGGAGAGTAGCTGCCTGCAATGTGCCAGTAGATAGCGGCGTGATCGAATTTGCGCAGTATCTGTCTGGATTTGCTTCCTTGTGGCAACGCATGATAGATCGTTGAGGCAATATACGAGCCAAGCATGCCGAACAGGTACAGACCGATGGCCCATCCTGTCCAGGCATCCCCGCCTTTAACGCTCATTACAATAAAGATAATGCCAATTGTGATGCCCATGAGGAACCCAGCCGCATGGGTCGAAGAGTTGGCAATCTCTTCGCCAGTAGAATATTGTTTTTCCATTATATCGACGTTAGTTTTGCTTTTTTGTTATCCGACAATGGTAGCCTTTACCTTTTCGGCCAGTTCATCGTATGTGATGTTGGCGTCAGGCTGGATGGCTGGCAGATATTCCAGAATAATCTTGTGAGGCTTGACGAAGTGTCCGTTGCGAGGCAGCGCTTCGTAGGCACCCGTAATACGAACCGGAACAATCGGGATATTGAGTTCGGTCGAGAGGATCGCGAAAGTCTTCTTGAATGTACCGATCTTACCATTGCTTGTACGGATACCTTCGGGGAAGATGACGAGATTCTTTCCGCCACGCAATACTTGAGCCAATTTGCCGATGGAGTTTCGCAGATTGCTTCGTTCCATGAGGATGATGTTGGTATTGCGGGCAAAAGCCTTGCGGATGGAACTCTTCACATGATCCTCCTTGGCAAAGAAGTAGGAGTTGTTCAATACCTGAGTCGGTAATCCGGTTGTAACGAGTGGACCATCCAGGAAACTCTGATGATTCGGAGTCAGGATGAATGGGGTATTGAGCGGAATGTTCTCGGTGCCCCTGATCTCCACACGGTGATATAGTTTGAACCATGCCTTCGAGATGCACTTTGACAACGGAACCATGAACGATGACCGTGGCAGTTCGAGTGCGCTATGATCAGCGTGCAGGAAGGTGTGCCAATCCTCGGTTTCCACCTCCATGCGGGTCTTGCTGTCGGCAATGTAATGTGCCAGTGCCTCGATGTTCCGGTACGATGGCATGCTGCCTGCAGGCACCTCCGTGCCGAAGGTCTGCTGGATGAAACCTTCGAGCGTCACCATATCCAATGAGTCGAAAGCCAGATCGGTTTCGATATGGTCGGATGGTTTGACGGTCATTTTCTTTTCCGATTCAATATACTCTTTGAGGATACGGTATTCTTCGAACTCAGGTTCTGGTGCTGCCTCCGTAGTGCGGTTGGGAGTTACCGATGCCTTGTTTGCAAGAATCTCCTTGAGTTTGAATCGCTGCAGTTTCTCCAGTTTGGTACGAGGCAGTTCTCCCCGATACACCATGAGACTCATCAGCTTCTTGTAGTTGGTGACGGTCAGGTTGTAGGGCTCGAGTACTTCGCGCTTCAGGGCCTCTTCAGCCTCCTCGTCGCTGAGGGTGGCTGCCCATTCCGGCTGCGGAACAATGATTGCCTTCAGCAGATCTCCGTCCTGCACCACTGCAGCCTCCTTGACGCGGTCGTGGTACTTCTCGAGTTTGAACTCAATCTCTGCCGGCTGTACGTTCTTGCCATTTGAAAGCACAATAATCTCCTTGCAACGGCCTGTAATGTAGATACGGCCCTTTTCGTCCATGCGACCCAAATCACCGGTATGCAGGAATCCATCCTTGTCGATTACAGCAGCCGTCTCTTCCGGACGGTTGTAGTATCCCTGCATCACGTTTGGTCCCTTAGCGCAGATTTCTCCATCGATGATCTTACACTCCATCTCGTCCAATGGATGACCGACAGAGCCAGGAATCAGGTCGCCCGGACGGGAGAAGGCAATCATAGGGGCAGCTTCGGTCATGCCATAACCCTCGATGAAGCCAATGCCCAGAGTTCGGATGCCAATGATGATTTCTCGATCGAGAGGGGCTCCACCGCTGACGAAATAGGCGATGTTTCCACCCAATTTCTCGTGGACAGCCTTGAAGATGATACGGGAGAGTCGTTCACTCTGGATTTTGGTACAAAGCTTGAACAATGTACGCGAAATCCACTTCTCGTCGATCTTCTTCTTGATGCCATTGTAGAGGGTCTGCCACAGACGGGGCACTCCGACAATGATGCCGATCTTGCCACGTTGCAAAGTCTCCATGATGTCGGACGCAGACATCGACGGACAAATTGCTACACCGCCACCGTCATACATTGGCATGAGGACAGTTCCCACCAGTGGCAACACATGGTGCAGTGGCAACAGTATAAGGGCGCGACGCTCTCCGTTGAAGATTCTGATTGTTTCGGTCACCTGGCGGATATTTACCAGGAGATTAAGGAATGAGAGCATTACACCTTTGGGTGAGCCTGTGGTACCACTGGTGTAGATAATGACCGCAGTATCCTCCTCCTTGTAGTCTATCTTGGCCTTGATGCCCAGCGTTGGCGCAGTTTCGTAGTCGTCGATTATCAAAATGTCTGCCTGATGACCGATCGAGGAGAGTGCCTCACGTAGTACACCCGCTTTCTGGCTGCTTGTCCATACGCTTACCGGCTTACAGTCGTTGATGATATAAGCCAGATCGCTTACTGTCGAAGAGGCATCCACAGGAACCGGGATGCCGCCATTGGCCCAAACAGAGTAGAAGGCATAAATCCATCCGGCACTGTTTTCAGCAAAGACTAGCGTACGTTCTCCTTTTTGAACCGGACTTTTTTGTGCATAAACGTGGATATGCTCTAGTAATTCGGGAAAAGTCACATTCCGCTCTTTCCCAATAATTGCAATTCTCTCAGAATCCTTTATCATATATTATGTTTACAATGCAAAATTGACAGCGATGCCGATTATATCGTTCCAAGTCAATTTTCATGGTGCAAAATTACATCAAGTTTTTTATATTGAGTAATAAAATCCTATAAATATTCATAAATATAAATAAAATAGATGATTTTGTCCTACTCGCAGATAACTATATCCTATCATAATAACAATTTAAATAAAATACATACCTGATAAAAATGTTAATGCTTGTCGTCGAGACTTGCTGCCATCGCTCCGCTACGGGGCTGAGGCTTTGGCTCCTGTAATTAGCAAGGAGACCATTCACTATGGCATGCATCTGCAAGCCTATGTCAACAATCTGAATAATCTGATTGCCAACACCGAGTTTGCCAACGCTACACTCGAAGAGATGGCTGCCAAAGGCCAGAGAGGTATTGGAAACAATGCCGGTCAGGTTCTTAATCACACGCTGTAATCGCTGTTGTTTGAAATGCGTTGTGCATCGATATGAATGGTTCGGATGTCGGTTCCATAATAGTAACGGATCGCCTTGTTCATATCCTTCTCAGGCAACAGATTGTTGATAAGATACCATTTAAGACTATTGTAGAAATGCCACCCTCAGAATATCTGAAGATGGCACATAATAAGTGACTTTTGGGGCAATTAGAGGTAGCTGACAGTTTCGTCCAATGGTTTGCGGTCAAAGTGATTGGGCAGAGGTTCTGCTCCATCGGCTGCAAAACCGAGATCCAGAAGCATCAGTATCTCCTCGTTGTCTGGCAAACCTAATGCAGCGTGCAGGTCGTCGATGTGCACGCAGTTCAGCCAGCAGGAGTCAACACCTTCGTTGCAAGCGGCCAGCATCATGTGTGTAGCAACAATGGCGGCATCTTCGTTGCCCGATTTTCGATGATCTGTTTCCGGGCCTTTTGCAGTAGGGAAGGTATAGACATTGTTCTTGTCGAAAGCTACAACCAATACAGTAGGCGCACCGTAACGGCAGGGGGTACAGGCATCGATCTTGGCCAAAGCTTCGGCCGATTGGCAGACGTAGATGTGCTGCTCCTGCAGGTTCTTGGCAGTGGGAGCCACGCGACCGGCTTCGAGAATAGCCTTGAGTTGTTCGTTACTTACTTGTTTTGCAGGATTGTATTTCTTGCATGAATAGCGGTCTTTGATTACATCCGTAAATTCCATAGTTGTGTTATTCTTTATTTAATGTTGGTGGCAGCACGCATGTTTATGTTCGTGATGATGGTGTCCCTTGTGTATCAACAATGCATTGATGAGCAGAATGCCCAACAGGATACTGCATCCGATGTTGAACCAAGAGGTTCCCTCCTCGTGGCAGCAGGTGGCATTCATGAGTGCTGACTCAAACCACTCTGCGGGCAACAGATAATCGACCACATGTCCCCAGAGGATAGCCATGGCGATGATTGAGAGGAGGTAGAGGACAAGCGCCTTGCGTCCCATGACTTTGTTGATGACCAGAATCGAAGCCATGTTGCAGGCAGGACCTGCCATCAGCAATACGAGTGCTGCACCCGGTGTGAGCCCTTTCAGCATCAAGGCTACGGCAATTGGTATGGATCCGGTAGCGCAGATGTACATCGGTATGGCAATGCAGAGCACCAGCAGCATACTCAACTGGGTGTTGCCTCGGAAAATGGCAAAGAACTCATCGGGCACAAAGACCGTGATCAATCCAGCCACTACAAGACCCACCACGAGCCACTTGCCAATGTCCTCCATCATTTCGACAAAGCCGAACTTCACAGCTTCGAGCAGCTTGCCACCCAAGGTGACAGGCTTTTCTTTGTGACAGCAGCAACAGCCTTCGTTTTCGTTAACGTTTTCGTTTTCGCCATCGTTAACGGTTTCGTCCTCGTCGAATCGGTTGATCAGCCAACCGCCCAACAGAGCATTGCAGAAGGCTGCAATCGGACGGAGGATGGCAAACGGAAGACCGAGCAGCGAGTAGGTAGCTATGATGCTGTCGATGCCTGTCTCGGGTGTTGCGATGAGGAATGAGGTGGTTGCACCCTTCGAGGCACCTTCACGTCTCAGCGACATGGCCGTTGGTATGACACCACACGAACAGAGGGGGAGGGGCACGCCCAACAGAGCTCCATACAGTACCGAGCGAAACCCTTTTCCACCCAAATACCTATTATATACTATGCCTGGGATAAAGGCATGCATCATGCCGGCCAAAAGGAAACCTAAAAGCAGGTAGGGCGACATTTCATTGACGAGGTTGATTACTTCTTCCATAGTCCGATTATGTTTGATTTTCGGGTGCAAAGGTACGATGTTTGTTTTGCAACTGAAAGGCAAACATAAAATTCTCGTCTCTGAGATGCCAGAAATTGCTCTCTATTGTTGCTCAGATCTTCTGGATGAGTTCGTTGATGTCTTCTTCGGAGGTTGCCCACGAGGTGACAAAACGCACGGTGGTCTCCTTTTCACCGCGAACGCCCCAATCCTCGAACGATACGCCAAGGTTGCGCAGACGGTCGATGGTGTCGTTGGGCAAGACAAAGAACTGCTGATTGGTCGGTGAGTCGATGGCTACACGATACCCTTTGGCGACGAATGCCTCTCGGATGCGTTGCGCCAACCCGATGGCATGGCGGCAGATGCGTGTGTAGAGATTGTCGGTAAACAGCGTGAGGAACTGCACGCCGAGTATGCGACCTTTGGCACAGAGTGCGCCATGCTGCTTGACGATAGGGAAGAAGTGTGGCAATACCTGAGGATCGCGAGCTACGACTGCTTCGCCAAAGAGAAGTCCGCACTTGGTGCCACCGATGTAGAATACGTCGCAGAGGCGGGCAATATCCTGTAGGGTCACGTCGCACCCGGGCGATGCCAATGCATAACCTAAACGGGCGCCATCCATATAGAGTGGAATGTGGTGCTTGTGGCAGACGTCCGAAATGGCTTCGAGCTCATTGCGCGAATAGAGGGTGCCATATTCGGTCGGCATAGTGATGTAGAGCATACCAGGTGCCACCATGTGCTCGTAGGTCTCGTCGCGATAGAAGTCGGAGATGTAGCTGTCGACCTGTTCGGCCGAGATCTTGCCCTGGGTGGCAGGCAGGGTGAGCACCTTGTGTCCGCTATGTTCGATGGCGCCACTCTCATGTACATTGATGTGGGCAGATTCTGCGCACAATACACCTTCGTGGCGATGCAGAAGCGCATCGATTACCGTAGCGTTGGTTTGTGTGCCACCCTCCATGAACTGTACCAATGCGTTTGGACATCCACATGCCTGGCGGATGGCCTCCTTGGCCTTCTGTGTGTAGGGATCGCTGCCATAGCCTACGGTATGTTCAAGATTGGTTTCCATGAGACGTTGCATCACCTCTGGGTGTGCACCTTCCATATAATCGCTGTCAAAATAAATCATAATTCGGAGTTGTTGATAATATTGTTGGTGTAGTTATTATTTGCTTCGGACAAACTGACCTTCGGGCATTTCCGGATAGCAACGTCCTTCGGTGATGTCATCTTCGAACTGTGCAATCTGTGCCTGTCGGAAAGCCTCGTAGGCATCGACCTTGAACGAGAGTTTGCATCGGCAGAGGACGGAGCCCGATTCGGCATTGCGGAGTTCGACCTGCCAGCTCTCGTCGGCGGAATGGTCGGCATAGATCTGGATGGTATCGCCGCAATAGGATTCGGCCACATAGGCAATCTCGAATCGACGGAGTGCATGACGACGCAGGTAGTCGAGCGAGAAGAGATCCATGACATGTTCGATGTAGCGCATGCTGTTGACGTGTCCGTTGATGTCGATGTCGCTGTAATGTGCCGTGAAGGCAAGCGAAGGCTCTTGGGCAATTACCTTGATGCGTTCGGGTTTGGCAATCGGACAAGGTTCCTCGGGACAGGTGTACGATGGGATGGCACCATCATACAAGGAGGTCAGTTCAATGGGTTTTCGGCTCTGCATACCAATCATCGCCCACACGGTTCGTGCATAACCGATGGCTTTTCCCTCCTGATTACGTATGGCAAAGTTACGGTCGGTGAAGAGTCGATAGACGGATTCGACCCAGGTGGAGATACTGAATGATTCGTACTGTCGGGGCAGATCTTCGAATTCAATGACCATGCGCGACAATACCCAGGTGTGGTCCTCGTCATTGAGACGGGCGATGCCGAATCCACGGCGCGAGGCATGCTGACCGGCGCAATTCAGCAGATGGTTGCCCAAGATGCTCAGGGTCAGATGTCCAGTGAAGTCGGAGTGAAAAGGTTCACAGACGAAATTGAAAGTGTCTATTTTTTGCATGCTCATGCGATCCAAAGAATGTAAATGAGTGAAACTGCGCTGATGGTAATCCACAACAGTATGCCCTGGATGAGTGGACGAAGTCCGACCGCCTGCAGGGTCTTGCGTGTCAGGCCTGCTCCGATGAAGAAGAGCGAAAGCGTGATGATATGCTTGGCCAGCTGATTGACTCCGTGACTGAAGGCTGAACCCGCCTGTGCCGCCTCGTTACCGATCAGGTCGGCATTGGAGAGGATGTAAGTGTTTGCGAGAATTGCCACAATAAACCAGACGATAAAACGTGGAATGGTTTGATACCAAGGCTTGGCGTTACCCTCTTGCCCGGACGAGTTGCGGAAGAGGAATGGAGTGACAAGCACAAGCCCCACGATCCAGAGGGCACGGGTCAACTTGATGGTGGTGGCGACATCAAGTGCCGAAACACCCTCTTGCAGCATCATGTCAGGGTGCATCTTATCGTAGGTGGCACCGGCACCGACTACCGAGCTGGTGTCGTGTATGGCTATGGCTGCCCACATGCCAAACTGTTTCATCGTCATTCCGATGGCATCGCCTATGTATGGGAAGATGAAGAGAGCAACTGCATTGAGCACAAAAACAACGCCCAATGCCACCGACATGCTCTCGGCTTTTGCCTTGATGGCAGGACCTACGGCTGCAATGGCTGAACCGCCACAGATGGCAGTACCCGATGAAATCAGATAACTGGTTTGCGAATCGACTTTCAGCATCTTGCGTCCGATGAGATAACCGATGGCCAATGTGCCGAATACACTCACGATGGTGAAAAGCATACCCTCACGGCCAGAGGCAATCGCCTGGTTGACATTCATGCCGAAACCCAATCCGATGACCGAGTATTGGAGCATCTTCTTGGACATCAGTTTCGTGAAGTCACCGAATGTGCTTCCGAAGATTAGCGCAAAGATGATGCCCAACAGCAGAGCTACGGGCGATGATACGAGGCTCGTCAGCCAGTTCCAGCTACCGAGGTCAAGTGCAAACTGCTTAACGGTAAACTCCAGTAGCAACAGAATTGCCAGCACCGATACGATGACGATGTAAACAATATGTTTCAGTTTCAAACTTCTGCTTTGTATTAACGATTAATTTTGGCGCAAAGATAAGGATTTATTTCCAAAGTTACACTCACTTGGTTTGAATAAACTGATTTTTCCTCGAAAAACTGCACATTTCACCGCTTGTCAGTTGCAACCAATCAATGATTTCCTTTGCGCGTCGGCAATTTTTCTATTTATGATGTCAGTTTTGGATGCCTTCCCAGTTGGTAAGTCATACATTATGTGTAATTCCAGTGATTCAAGTTAATAATTCAAGTTTCGCATACTCAACTTGAGGCTAAAGGGTAAAGGGAGAAGGCTGAAGGCTGTCACAACAGATTGGAATGCTGTCTTCAGATATCATACGCTTCTGGCTCCCCTTTACTTTTTCACTCTTCGAAACAGTTTAGAATCACCACCTTTACCCTCAACTTTCGCAAATGCGAAAGTTGCAAAATATGGGCGGCTAATCTTATGAATAGCCGCCCATATTTATTTCGACATCACTTGATTGTGATCTGCTTCTTGATTCCCTTGCCAGTGACAGTAAGTGTAGCCTTGCCACCCTTACCATTGGAACGAACTACAGCCATCACCATGCCTTTGTACGTCTTGTGGACATTGCTGGTGTAGGCTACGGTGTCCTTCAGATCAGCAGAACCACTAGCGATGAGTGTGGCATTGCCCTTCACCTCGAAACGGAGTTCCTGATCTGCATCCTGGACACGGATACCGTCCTTGTCGATCAGTTCGACGTTGACGAAGCAGACATCCTGTTCACCTGGCTTGAGTTGACCGTCGGTCGTGAAGCGCACATCTGCCACCTCACCCGAGGTTGAGAGGGTGCGCGATTCCACCTCATTGCCCTGAGCATCCACACCTACAGCTTTCAACGTACCTACCAGATAAGGAATGCCAAAGGTAGCCTTAAACTGCTCTGCACGAGTCGTCGGACGTTCGCCGATCAATTTATCATTGAGGTACAGGCGCACCTTCGGATAGCTGGAATACACCTCCACATCGATATTCTTGCCTTCATGTCCCTTCCAGTTCCAGCACTCCCAAGTCGGCCATACAGACCACATCGTCTCCTTCACCTTGCCGAAGTATCCATCTGGTTCCTTCACTGCCATATAGAGTTTAGCACGTTCTGGGCAATAGAGCATTTCTCGATAATGAGAGATTGGCTTTCGCCAGCCGACAAGGTCAATATCTCCGCAGTAAGCGCCATGCCATGGGAACTGAAGTTTCATCCAAGGTTCGCCATCCGTCTCACCCTCGTAGAAGAATCGACCGATGCCCGATTCTCCCAGGTAGTCGATAGCTGTCCAGACGATGTCACCGATCACGTATGGATTATCGTTCACCATCTCCCAGTTGCTGAAAGCATCACGAGGATAACTTTCCGTCTGCCACATCACACGTTCAGGTACTCGCTCATGATCACTCTTTGCCTTATGCATCATATAGTTGAAGCCTGTGATGTCAAGTACGGCAGCATGTGGATCGTAGATCTCCCACTCTGGATCCCACGCACAGAGCGCTTCGGTTACAGGGCGTGTCTGATCATGCTTCAGGATAGCATTCTTGAGTCGCTGGGCTGTGGTCACAGATGCGATCTGCTTGCGCTCGATAATCTCATTGCCAATGCTCCAGCTGATAATGCTTGGGTGGTTGCGATCACGAAGCACCATAGCTGCCACATCATCGCTACTCTCCTCCTTGAATCGGAGATGATAGTCGTGAGGGTTCTTTTGAACAACCCATCCGTCAAATGCCTCGTCGATGACCATAAGGCCCAATTCATCGCAAGCACAAAGGAAATCCTCTGATGGTGGATTATGGCTGGTGCGCACAAGGTTGAAGCCTGCCTCCTTCATCAACTTCGCCTTACGATACTCGGCATTGCGGTAGGTTGCAGCTCCGAGTATGCCGTTATCATGATGAGCACATCCTCCGTAGATGAGTGTCTGTTCTCCATTGATACGGAGTCCATTCTGAGAATCATATTCGATGGTGCGGATACCGAATGTCTCGGTTTTCGAGTCGAGGACTGCTCCAAGTTGTTTGCTGTCCAGCATTTCCTTGATTTCCACCTTGGCTTCGTAGAGGTTCGGCGTATCGCAGCTCCACAATTTAGGCTCATTGATGACGAGTTGAGAAGAAACGATCTTTGATTCTCCCGGTTCAAGCTTTACGGGTTCTAATCCATAGAGAATATTCTTGAGTTCAGGAATAAAACTACGTACCATGATAGTCTTCGTTTCGTTTCCTTCGTTCTTTATCTCTGTCTGAATATTTATCGTTGCCTGAGCCTTGTCCACCTTCGGAGTAGTTACAGCCATACCCCAAGGCTCAATGTGGACAGGATTGCTCACGATAAGCTGCACCTTGCGGTAGATACCAGATCCAGAGTACCAGCGGCAGTTCTTCTGCTTGGAATTATCGACTCGCAGGGCAATCACGTTATTGCCCACTTTCAGTTGCTTTGTAATGTCCACCACAAATGGTGTGTAACCATAGAAATGCGCGCCAACGGAATCGCCGTTCACATACACTTTGGAATCCTGATACACGCCATCGAACATGAGCTTTACTACTTTACCCTCCCACTCTTTGGGCATGTTCAGCTGTTTGCGATACCAACCTGTTCCGGCAGGTAGATAGCCACCCTCGTTACCCATAGCAGCCTCCTTGGTGAAGTCGCTGTCGATGCTCCAATCATGAGGGACGGAAACTGTACTCCATGACTTATCGTCGAAGTTCAGATCCTTCGCCTCTGCGTTGTCCTGAAGACAGAACCGCCAGTTGGTATTTAAGGTCTGTTCGATACGGGCGGATTGTGCCATTGCCGAGACGGCAGACAGCAAACAAAAGGTTGTCAAAAATTTCTTTTTCATTGGATTTGGATTGTAAGATTTATGTTTTCCCTATTTCTTAAGCCTCAAACGGCTAACGCAAATATACAACTAATCTGCTATAATTCACTACTTGAGGTGTGAAATTTGTTATATATGCAAACTTTTTCACAGAACTTGCAATCTTTGCAATATAAAGCTACACTTTATGGCGATTTACGATGACAGTTACTGCCATTGCCGAAAGTAATCATAATCATTCAGTTTCTTCCCGCAGTAATCTTCGTTTCTTTTCTACCATTTCTCCGTCACGCTGGCCATGGAATCCACCTATGGAACCATCAGATGCAATGACTCTATGGCAAGGGACATCGGGTGCAAAGGGATTGCGCTTCAGGGCCTGTCCTATGGCCTGGGCACTCCGGCATCCGATTCTTTCCCCAAGTTCCTTATACGAAATGGTTGTACCTCGAGGCACGTCCAACAAGGCAAGGTAGACCTTGCGCTGGAACTCCGTGATGTGACTGTCAGTTTGTACTATGGTCCGGATGTCTGTCATATGACCACGAACTTATTTCTGCGTACATAATTCCATCATAAACGATCAAGGACAATAAGCCAATAAAAATTATCCGGTATAATTGGTATCTGTCGTGATGCGGACTTTCCTGCCAGGATATTTCTTTGTGATCTGCTCCTCAAGCCAATGGCAGATGGTTGGGGCATCATGATCGAAGGAAATGACTATGTCGAAGGCAATCTCATCTTCGTCCACAAAGAAACCATGAATCTGCTGTACGCCTTCTTGGGACATTGCCATCTGGCGTACATCCTCGCGCATTGCAATCACTTCTGTATCGGTATCGTTCAAGACATAGATACCAACAGTCACCACTGCCTTGAACTCCGTATATACAAGGTAAGATACGCTGCGACAGATCTTCTGAATCTGATGCGAAGACAATGTGTTTGACACTTCGATGTGAATGGAACCGATAGCTGTGTCAGGGCCATAGTCATGAAGAATGAGGTCGTAGGCGCCAAGCACACCAGGCACTTCCGTCACCTTGCTCTTGATGGCCGTGGCAAGTTCTCCCTGAACTCTCTTGCCTACAACCTTACCAAGTGGATCAAGGAGAGTCTCTATTCCCGTCTTGATGATGAAGGCAGAAATCAGCACACCAACGATACCATCTATATTGACGCTCCAGATCATAGACACAGCAGCACAGAGAAGCGTGGAGGCAGAAAGGACCGCATCGAACGAAGCTTCAAGGCCACTTGCTACAAGTGCATCGGAGTTGAGTGCCTTACCACGAATCTTGAAGTATCTTCCAAGTATCAGTTTTCCGACAATGGCTACGACAATAACCATCACCGAAACCCAAGTGAACGAGGTCGGTTCTGGATGAATGATGGCCTTGACCGATTCTATCAATGAAGAGATACCAGCAGCAAAGATGATTCCTGCTACCAGGATGGCGCTGAAGTACTCCACTCTGCCATAACCGAAAGGATGCTTGCTGTCAGGTTTTCGTCCCGCCAGTTTGACGCCTATTATCGTAATGGCAGATGAAAAAGCGTCCGACACATTGTTGATGGCATCGAGCAACACAGCTACAGAGTTGGAGAGAATGCCGACCACGACCTTGAATGCGGCAATCACAGCATTTGCACCAATTCCTACGACGCTTACCTTCGTAATTTGGTTGTTCCTACTTTGCTTCATACGAACATTGATTATTTAACTCAAGATTACTTGTCAATTCTACTACTGTTCTTGGTGCAACGTCCTTTGTCCCGCTTGAGCTGCAATATTGCTCAACGCATACAATGGAATGACGGACACATGACGTAAGGCATCGGAATCTTCCTTGTCTCGATATTCAAAAGACGAGAAATTTTCAAGAGAGGCACGAACGGCAGAAGCCAGATGTTTCTTGCGCATGAAAAGCCAAAGACTCTGCATGCTTCCCTTGGTGTTAGCCTTGACTTCCATAGGCAGCACTTTTCCCCGATGACCAAGCAGATAATCAACCTCTGCATTTCCATTCTTTGACATATTCTGCCAATAATACAATTCGGGACGAATGAAGCAATCTTGATATTTCAGAAGTTCAAGACCGGCAAACATCTCCGAAGCAGGGCCACGATTGACTAACTCCGTCTCGGTAGCAAGAAGAATATCAGCGGCAGGAATAGAAAGCAACGTCATCATCAAGCCGAGATCCAGGAATAAATATTTGGTGTAACTGACATTTTCTTCTGCACCAAGGGGAAGACCATTACCATCACTATGCCTGACAGGAATAATCAAACCTGCTAATACCAGCAGAAGTAGAGCCTCCTTGACAAGAGAGGTATGGACATCTGCCGCTGCCTGCGAGAACACGAACTTTGAACCCGTCTGCAAAGTAACTGAACGGAACACCTGTCGCAATAGAACTGGAGAGATGCGCTTCTTGTACTTGGTAAAGTCATCCTGATAGGTGTCCAAAATGTCATTATGTACGACAGCACACGCCTGATAACTATGAGTCTCAATCCATTCACTTACAGCTGATGGCATGCCTCCCACCAAATAGAAAGTCTTCAGTTGTTCGATAAGGTCGTTGTGCATCTTTGCAGGTAAAGGATCTATGCTGCATGCCTTCTGCTTATAGGCAACTTGCGGCTCCAATCCCTGTGCCATCAGGAATTCATCAAATGAGAAAGGATACATATAGACAGAACGGATACGGCCGACACCGAATGAGGGAATCTCCTGTAGGGCGAATTCTAGCAAGGAACCTGCCGCTATGATGTGTAATTCGGGATAATCCTCCTTGAAATAACGGAGCGACATAATGGCTTGTTGCGACACCTGAATCTCGTCGATAAAGAGCAAAGTTTCTCCCGGAATAATTGGAATGGCAAACGTGGCAGCAATCTTCTCACAGGTCTTATGTACGTCAATATCCTCGGTAAACAAGGCGCAAAGCGTCGGTTGTTTCTCGAGGTTCAGCTCTATGTAATATTGGAAAGATTTACCAAGTTCCCTGACCGCAGACGACTTTCCTACCTGACGCGCACCTCTGATCAACAGAGGCTTATGCGAGTCCGATTCTTTCCATTCAATAAGCTTTTGGTCAACAAGACGTTTGTAGTAAGCCATAATTCACTGATTTTATGGCACAAATATAATGAATTTTCAAAAATCCAACCCAATAAACACCAAAATCTTTCAAAAATCCAACCCAATAAGCATAAAAATCTTTCAAAAATCCAACCCAATATTGCAAATTTCACACTTTTCAACGATGGGGAACGTGAATAGTGAACGAGAAAGCGAAGGAAATTATCGAGACAATACGATGCTGGCAGACTTCATGCCATCGGCGCTGAGCGTCAGCGTGACTGGGCCTACGTCCTCATGCTCCACCAGAATTTGTGCAAGGCCATTGAAGGCAGGAACAGTCCATTGCTGACAGTGAAGGCCAGAGGGATGTTCGTCTCCCTTATAAGCAGAATCGCCGTTGCCAACACCTAAGATGTGAGCAGGGCCACTGACAGCAATGGTGATTTCATTGCAAGCCGTAGGTACAAAGCGCTTCTTTGCATCGAGCAGCAAAGCGGAGACAATGCTCAAGTCAAGCGAACGGTCCGCCTTAGCTTGCAACTGGGTGGCATTTCCCGTAGTCTCAACGACTTGGCGCATCGCACGTTTACCGTTCTTGTAGCCAATGGCCTCGACTCGGCCAGGTTGATAGACGGCATCCCACGCCAAATGTCCATTCAGTGGCATCGGTTTGCGGCCAAGATTCTTACCATTGACGCGCAGTTCTACCTCATCGCAATTAGAATAAACCCATACGCTCACCCTCTCTCCTTCGTGACCTTGCAGATTCCAGTGCGGGAAGATATGGAGCACAGGCTCGTCGGTCCACCAAGAGCGCAAATACCAGGCTTCGTCCTTCGGGAAACCGCAATAATCCAATACGCCGAACTGAGAGCCGACAGCAGGGAATCCAAGAGGATTAGGTTCACCGCGATAGTCGAAACCGGTCCAATAGAATAATCCTTGGGCCCATGGACGCTCAGCATAGAACTTCCATCCACGCTCTATGATGTTTTCGTAGGTTGTGTCGGTGCGGTTGATAGAAGGCATTCGTCCCTCCTCTGGATAATAGATGCCACGTGTGCCACAAGCCGTAGTCTCTTCGGTTCCGACGATGATCCATTCCGGGTGATTGCGATGACGGTTATCAACGTCATTCTGTATGATATAGTTGTAGCCGTGCACTTCGAGCGATTCGATCATCACGTTGCCTCCGGCATTCGCCATGCATACCGGACGTGTCGGATCCAGACGATGCGTGTATTCGCGCATTGAGGCAGCAACGCGTTTGCCCGGTTGACTGTTCTCCATGCCCCATTCTTCGTTACCATCACTCCAAAGGATTATGGACGGATGGTTGCGATCACGACGTATCAGAGATGAAAGCAGACGCAGATGCTCGGCGTTGACACCCGAAAGACGCTGCTCATCGATTACCAACAGCCCCAATGAGTCACACATGTCGAGGGTGGCAGGAGTCATCGGGTTGTGCGAAGCACGATAAGCATTGCATCCCAAGGATTTGAGTTGTCGCAGTCGCCACAACTGAAGTCCTTCGGGCATGGCTGCTCCTACGCCAGCGTGATCTTGATGCATATTGAAACCTTTCAGTTCTATCATCTTTCCATTGACCGAAAGACCATTTTCTGGATCAAAGCAGACTTGGCGCATACCTGTCCGAGTGCAAGTCGCATCAGTTTCGCCACCACTGATTATCTCCGTGCGTACCGTGTAGAGATATGGATCATCTACACTCCAGAGATGTGGCATCGTGATGGTCAGTTGTGCCGAAGACTTCAGCGTCTCTTTGGCTTGCAAACGCAATGTCTGTTGCACCGAACGAGCCACTTCATTACCTTCTTTGTCAACGAGGATTTGCGTTACGTGTGCTTCGCGTGGAGTTATATCACTATTCTCTATCTCTGTCTCGACCGTGAGCGTAGCTTGGCTGAAATCAGAGTTGAGGGTGCTGTATGCAAAGATACCATGGGTTACGCTATGTACCATGGGTGTGCGATGCATCCATACGTCGCGATAGATGCCAGCGCCCTCGTAGAACCATCCTTCCTCGAGCGATGCATCTGCGCGTACACAGATGACATTCTTTTCTCCTTCTCCGTAGTTCAGGTAGTCAGTAATGTCAAATACCTGTGTTGCGTAGCCACTCGGCTCATTCCCCATATAAAAGCCATTCACCCATACGATGGCATTGCGGAAAATTCCGTCGAATTGCAACTCAAAATGTTGCCCTAATTCTGATTGCGGGACAGTAAATGTATGACGATACCATCCGATACTGTTTTCCGGATATCGCCAACCTACCATTTTGTAGCCGTGGCTATGACTAGCTTGATGGTGATAAGGGAGCATTTCTACCCAATCGTGTGGCAAACGAATGTCTTGCCAGTCAGAATCGTCGAACTTCTCAATGTAAGGTCCTTCATTGTGGATCGATTTGGCTTTTGTCAGGTAATTGAAGTATTCGGTTCCCTGCATAAAGTCTTTGGTCGGATCTGCGGCATGTCCGAAGTGAAACTTCCAGCCATCGTTGAGACACGTTGTTGTGCGTGCAGTAGCTACATTCGCTGTACAAAGTGCAGACAGTGCTAATAGGGTAATAGAAAAAAGATGTTGCATGTGTAGTGTATGATTAGTTGTAATTACGCCCGCAAATATACATATTATATTTATATTGGCAAAACTGCATCACACATTTTTCGACATTTGAGTATAAAAGTGTCAGTATTGGACAAGATACTACAAATCTCGTTGAGATGCCACTCTAGTTCTTCAGCATGCCCTTCTGCCACTTCACATTCGGATAATCAGCCTTGAACTCCGTTACGGATTTCTCGACACCACTACTGCCTGAGGTAGCGAATGGGAAGACGGTCTTGCCATCCAGTTCCGCCTGCTCGATGAAGGTGTTGATGATGCGAGGCGCAACACCCCACCAGATAGGGTAACCGATGTAAATGACATCATACTCGGCAAGCGATTTCTTGCTCTTCAAGGCAGGACGAGCTTTCTTGTCGTTCATCTCGACCGACGAACGGCTCTTCTTGTCATGCCAATCGAGGTCGGCAGCAGTGTATTTCTCTGCTGGCTCGATAGCATACAGATCGGCCTTCAGCTCTTTAGCCAACTGCTTGGCAACGGCTTCTGTTGTACCTGTGGCTGAAAAATAAGCAACCACGGTTTTCTTTGTCTGGGCGGATAAACCCAATGTTGTCATAGCGACAATCAAAATTGCAAATAATCTTTTCATAGTTTTGTATATTGATTAAAGTTTTTCGTGTGCAAAGATACACACATTATTTATAATTGACTATACCCATACTTGGGGAGTTATAACCTTTTTCTTGATATGCAGATGCGTCATGAGTCATTTTCTGCCTACTTGTCATTGAAGCTATGGTTTTACTGTAATGATAAATCTTTGGTACGCTGTCAGTCTTGGAACAGCAGCGATATCGTATGCTTCGAGAAGAACGTGTATGGTTTGCGGTGTACTTTCTTCATTGTAAGAATGTAATTAAGTTATATTGTCTTTGTTGTATTCATATCTAAGCCAACCAGATATACTCTTTGAATAATGTAGGTGTAGTCATAGGCAAGAAAATAGTTGATTAATCACTATAATAAGAATCGGCAACTTAAACACAAATACATTCATTTCTTCATGAGCATCTTCAGCTCTTCTATGGTAAGTACCTTTCCTTCTACGCCTTTATGTAACATTGCATGGCAATTCGGGCAAACTGGAACTAAGTCATTGACAGGATCGACAATATACGACTCTCCAATTTCGGAAATAGGCACAACATGATGAACATGGATAAAATCCTTTCCGATGTTGCCATACATCTTTTCAAAGTTCATACCACATACAGAGCATGAATAACCTTTAGCCTTGAGACATTTTTCTCTCACCTCCTGGCTTCGTTCGTATCTGTTTACAATAACCCTCAACTTTGCACCCTCGGGAATCTGATTGCTTGGATCGATGATACTATCAGAATTGCTGTCCACTACAGTTGTGTTCCTGTATATTCCAGCAACTTTTTCCTTCGTTTCAGGTTGCAACTCACATTTAATATAATATAGCAACTTCGTATCAGTTACCTTAACTGCACCCTGAAGACTGCTTTTCAATCCTTTCTTTCGGAGATCATCCAAAGTCAGTTTGGCAGAACTTGGAGCAAATGCTAACAACCGAAAACGAACATATTTGTTCACTTTCAATCCCTTTTCGCACTCACTCTCATCATTCCAAAATCTATGGTCATTTATATACTCTGAACTTGGCACATTAATGCGTTCCACACTCATCATGTAGAGAATCCTATGTAAAGGGTGAGAGTTATAAATGAATACAACATCTCCAACCTCATAATTGTTGTGTTGTTTCCAATCAACCAACTTGCTGACCTTTAACAAATCCGACAACCTGAATTTGTCTTCGTTCGATGGTAATATCCAATAGTTCATCTGCTTGCCTATATTACACGAGACTTACTTTACAATTTCAATAACCCATCCCAGATTAAAAGCAGCCGAAACCTTCTCAAGATGTCGCTTCTTCGCCATGGTAATGGATTCTAGCTTTGACATATTCTACATCGTATTGTATTATTTCTTCCTGTATCATTTCGTGGGACAAAGATAATGACTTTTTTCAAAACACAATCAATTAGGGGCAAAAAACTGCAATTTGTTGTTATTCTTGCAGATATTTTGGACTTCAAACACAAAAATCCAAACCATCTGGTGTGGGCAACCTTTGAAGACAGCGGATACGGACAAATTGATCTCTCGAATAGGACAATTTGTTCAATATCGGGACAATTTGTACCTATTGGTATCCGCAAATCCCATTTGGCACGGTGATTGCAGGATGATAAGTGAACGCGAAAGCGAAAGAATCCTAAACGATTCCAAACCGAACGTCCAGAATTGATGTTTAACTTTTAAAATCAACCGAAAGGAGGTACAATTATGTTACCAATGATTGCAAGATTCAATGATCAGAACTGGTTTCCAACAATGTTCAACGACTTCTTTGACAACGATTTCTGGATGACCAACACCAAGAAGAATGTAACAGCTCCTGCCGTCAACGTGATTGACGAGGAGAAGGCTTACAAAGTAGAAGTGGCTGCTCCGGGTATGACCAAGGAGGACTTCCAGATCAAGCTCGACCAGGACAACAACCTCATCATCACTCTGGAGAAGAAGGCTCAAACCGAAGAGCACGAAAAGAAGAACCACAAGTATCTGCGCCGTGAGTTCAGCTACTCTAAGTTCCAGCAGACCTTCACCCTTCCTGAAGATGTAGAGAAGGACAAGATCTCCGCCAAGATGAACGATGGTGTACTGACCATCGACATCCCGAAGAAGGAGCCAGCACCCGTGGTTGATACCAGCAGGATGATAGACATCCAGTAACAGATGCTTTCAGCAACTGACCTATAAAAATAATGATGGGGCACCCGAATAAGGTGTCCCATCTTTCGTTTGAACCATCATCAAGTTCGCTCACCATGTGCAGCTGTTACTATACGTTCTTACCCATCTCGTAAGCGTCCTGAAGTTTTGCATTGCCCACAATGGTACGTGGAGCATCTACGCCACCGCAGAAGAGAGTACCTTTGAGTTCGCACTTTGGATAGCAGTCAATCCAACCTGTAAGACCTGCTTCAGCACGCTTCGGTACCCATTCTTCATCTTCAGCAGCCGTTGAGAGCATGTAAACCTCACGGAACTTGTAATCCTGCGAGTACATCGGATTCATACGGTCAATGAGTGTCTTCATCTGTCCGCTCATTTCATAATAATATATAGGAGTTGCCCAAACAACTACATCGGCACCCAGTACCTTCTCCATGATAGCAGGAACATCGTCCTTGATGCAGCACTTATGTGTGGTTCCACAGGTAAGGCATCCGATGCAGAACTTCATTTCCTTGCCGACAAGAGAAATCTTTTCTACATTGTGTCCGGCAGCTTTTGCACCCTCGATAAACTTATCAGCGAGCATGTCGCTGTTTGAGCCTTTGCGAAGGCTTGTTGATATTACGATTACTTTCTTCATATTCATATTTATTTTGAAACTTTTTACCATTCATGATGATTATTCTGTGCGGTATGGTCGCTTGAGGGCTTCCTCTATACCCTCGACACTATTATTGAAGTGAATACCATGTGCCTCAATTAGTGAGCAGTCCATTGTTAGGTTTCTAGGCTCCTCACAGAATCTTTCATCGTCTGGCAGAATCAAATTCTGTGCGTCCTTTATACCCATTATCCCTGCAGCTTTCTGGTAAAGCTCGTAACTATTTAATGAGTTGCCACAACCGAAGTTATAGATACCTCGTGGCAGAGAAATGGCTTTCTCAATGTTTCTTACCACATCCCATACGTATGTCACTCCACGATATTCATGCGTAGCCGCCTTGATGGGATTACCTTCGTTGTATGCCTTTTGTATGTTGACCAATATGTTTGAGTTCAGCTTCATGGAACTGCTTGGCAGATCGTACATCCATGTCAACCTTAATCCTACAGAATCAGGGTTGTTCCACCCAGCTCTTTGCTCGCATTCCAGTTTGTGCTGACCGTAGACGTTTACTGGCTGCAACACATCTTCTTCTTTGAGTGCCCCCAACAGGGGAGTGCCATTATACACCTGATCACTGGACATGAACACGAATTTTGCTCCGGTTAACTTACATGCCTTGGCAATGCGAACAGTTCCTTGCACATTTACCCTGTGCGATTCTTCGGGATGCTGTTCGCAGTACCAGGTATTGCTGAGAGCAGCACAATGAAGAACTACATCAGGTCTGTTTTCCTCCATATAAGCCCTGACAGCTTCTTCACGGCTAACATTAAGTTCTGCATGAGAGGGCAATAAGAGCTCATACTTTTCCTTCAGGTAATAAGCCAATCTACTGCCAAGGAAACCACTACTGCCAGTAATCAGAATCTCTTTCATCTTATTCTACTGTTTCTATGTAAAAACTCCCCCAAGCTTCATTGAACTCTGATTGGCGTCAGTTCTCCAGTTTCACTATCCATGATGTAGCCTCGAACCACTACATCCTTGGGTACGAGAGGATGGTTCTTTACGAGATCAACGGTTTCAAGTACAGCAGCTTCTGTGTCAGCAAAACCATGAAGCCACGAGTCAAGATCAATGCCACAATGCTTCATTAAACTAATATGTTCCTCGTCGATGCCGCGTTCACGCATCAGATGCAGCATCTCTTGGCTGTCCATACCCTGTACTCCGCATGTCGTATGACCAATGATCATGATTTCATTGACACCCAGTTCATAGATGGCAACAAGCAGCGAACGCACCGTGGAATCAAACGGATTCGTAATCGTTCCACCTGCATTCTTGATAATCTTCACGTCACCGTTCTTGATGCCAAGAGCAGCAGGAAGCAGTTCTACGAGACGAGTGTCCATACAAGTAACGATGGCAATCTTCTTGTCTGGGAACTTGCTTGTCTGATATTTCTCATAAGCCTTCGTCTCAACGAATTGCTTATTGTATTCGAGCATTTGTTCTATCATATCCTTCTTG